>NZ_JAESFE010000001.1 GCF_019646055.1 Sodalis sp. CWE | reverse complement strand
ACTTTTGATTGTAAAAAGGTTCTTTGATATTTATGATGAATAGGTAAAATTTTGATCCTGACATATAAGATTTGGTCAATTTATGTGAATTTTTCTTAAAAAGAAGAATAATTTTGATGAAAAATTTTTTCTTACAAAAAGATAAGCGACTGTTTGATCAAAAAGTTTTCCTTCTCTAAAGAAGTTTAAAATTATTTTTTTATTTTTTAATTCTTTAAATAGATTAATTAAATAAATTTCGTTATAGCTATGTAGTACCAGTACCTAACGTCTTAGTTTATTCAATTGGATTAAAATTAACTATTTTTTGCACATTAAATAATGTAATTGGAAGAATTTTGCCTTATTTTTAATATAAAAATTTCATGTTAAAAGATCTTCCAAATTTTGAAAATTATCTTAGTCATAACTTGTATTTTTTAAAATGATAGATTTTTTATCGAAAAAATAATTTTTTTGAATTAAAATGATTTTAAATCAAAGATTTTAACTTAGTCTCCAAAAAACTTATAACGAAGCTATGCATAAAACTCTTGTTGCTTAGTTGTTTAAGTTTCTTTTGAGTTTTAAAAGAAGAAGTTTTTAAAATATACAACTACTATCGTCTGTTTGTTTGAATCCAATTTTCGATAATTAAAAAAACAAGTAAAAAAACACAACAATACATTTTACTTGCCAAATTCTCCGGCGCTATGCATTATTTTTTCTACGTAGAGACGTAGATGAGTGCAAAATAACCTTGTAAAAGTGGTTTTTTTTAAAAAGCTTCTTCAATAAGAAAAAGCCTATTAAACGAAAACAACAATTTTTTATGAAGTTTTGATAGAACGTTATTTTGATAAAATTAAAAGTTTTTATTATTTCAAGGTTACAATTAACAAGTTACTTATAACTTTATAGTGTTTCTTGAAATAAATTTTCTAATTTAGACAATAAATATTTATGTTATACGCATTTTTTGCGTTTTTATTTACAACAATTTTTGTTTGAAAACGTAAGAATATTGATAATATAACTGATTTTTTAATTTTTTTCTTTTCCACTTTTCAGTAGCTTTTCCTTTAGAAAAGGCTATGTACAATCTTTTTCAAGGAAAGTGATCATGTCTTATCATAATTTTGATGTTATTATTGTTGGAGGAGGACACGCTGGTGTAGAAGCGGCAATGGCATCGTCTCAGATTGGATGTCAAACCATGCTCGTAACACATAATGTTAATGAATTAGGAAAAATGTCTTGCAATCCAGCGATTGGTGGTATTGGAAAAGGACATTTAGTAAAAGAAATTGATGCGATGGGGGGGCTTATGGCGCAAGCTATAGATCGGTCTGGCATTCAATTTAAAATATTAAACATTAGTAAGGGGCCTGCCGTCAGAGCCATTCGCGCTCAAGCAGATCGTATTCTATATCGGCAAGCGGTACGTAGTATATTGGAAAACCAGCCTAATTTGTTTATTTTTCAACAAACGGTTGAAGATTTAATCATGAAAGGAAATAGAGTAAAAGGTGTCGTTACTCAAATGGGATTTAAATTCTATGCTCGTGCTGTCATATTAACTGTTGGAACTTTTCTTGATGGAATAATTCATATTGGAATGAATCATCATCATGGTGGAAGGGCGGATGACCCATCTTCGATTTCTCTGTCTCGTCGTTTACGAGAATTACCTTTTCGAATAAATCGATTAAAAACTGGTACTCCACCTCGTATTGACATACGTAGTGTTGATTTTTCACAGTTAGCGGAACAACATAGCGATAATCCAATTCCAGTTTTTTCTTTTTTGGGATCAAAAGATCAACACCCGCGTCAAGTTCCTTGTCATATCACTTACACCAATGAAAATACTCATAGAATAGTTCGAAAAAACTTAGATCGAAGTCCTATATATGCAGGTATAATTAAAGGTATCGGACCACGTTATTGCCCAAGCATTGAAGATAAAGTAGTACGTTTCGCAAATCATACTTCTCATCAAATCTTTCTAGAACCAGAAGGACTAACCAGTAATGAAATTTATCCAAATGGGATTTCAACTAGTATGCCTTTTGAGGTACAAACAGAGATTGTTCGTTCTATAAAAGGGTTAGAAAACGCACATATTGTTCGACCAGGATATGCGGTTGAATACGATTTTTTTGATCCAAGAGATCTTAAATTAACTATGGAGAGCAAGTTAATTGCAGGATTATTTCTTGCCGGACAAATTAATGGAACCACTGGTTATGAAGAAGCTGCTGCACAAGGTATGCTTGCTGGGCTTAATGCAGCTAGATTATCGATGGATAAAGATGGATGGTTTCCACGACGTGATCAAGCGTACCTTGGTGTATTGATAGATGATTTAATGACACTTGGGACTAAAGAGCCTTACCGTATGTTTACATCTCGGTCTGAGTATCGCCTGTTATTACGGGGAGATAATGCTGATCTTAGATTAACTGAAATTGGAAGACAATTAGGAATGGTTAATGATATCCGTTGGAAACAATTTTGTATTAAAAGAGAGCAAATTGAGAAAGAACGGCAACGTTTACGTAATATCTGGATTTTTCCTAAAAATAAGTATGCTGAACAACTAAATTTATTGCTTCAAGAACCTCTTAAAAATAAGATAAATGCTGAAGAACTACTTAAACGACCAGAAATAAATTATAATTGCTTGTGCCGTTTGATAGATCCAGAATCAGCACTTTCTGATAGTCAGACGGCGGAGCAGGTTGAAATTCAAATTAAGTATCAAGGATATATTATTCGTCAACAAGAAGAAGTAGCGCGACAGATGTGCAATGAACATATTACTTTTCCTGCTGAAATGGATTTCAGCATTGTAAAAGGCTTGTCAAACGAAACAATTGCTAAGCTTAATGATTATAAGCCGAACTCTATTGGACAGGCGTCACGTATTTCTGGAATAACGCCAGCTGCAATTTCTATACTGTTAATCTGGCTAAAAAAAAGACTCAGAAATTGTACTACAACGCTTGATGTCCAGGTTAAGAAATTATCTTAAAAGAGTTCTTCCCTAAAGATGCACGATATTTAATTGCATTAATGGTAGTATCAAGCTAATATTATAGTCTTATTATCGAATGCTATCATAACATTTAGCTTTAGTTAGGCTAACCCATAGAATTGATAAGTATGAAATTATTATCAGTTAGCACCATATTCTAGTTCTATATCATAGATGTTTTCTAGGGGAAAATGCCAAATTTTTTGGTATGAAAATGAAACTAGATTATTAAATTACTCATCTAGTTTCATTTAATTTTTTAAAAAAAATTTCCTTTATGTAACTTGTTTGAACAAGACAAAAAATTTTTTAATTTTTTAAAATTCTTTTTTTGTGAGGAAACTTTAGAAGAAATAAAGCTATGAGAAAATTGCGTAAAGTTGTATAACTTTAATTTTTAATCTATAAAAATAGGGTGCATTCTGCTGCACTTTAATTAATTAACTGAACTAAATTGACAGTGTTAGATTAAAATTGGATTGATTATTCTATGGGTTTGCTTTTGCAAATACGATTTTAAAATTTCTTCGAGAATGTTATGTTATTCAGACACAATATTCATGATTCTTTCTTAAGAACTATTCTTTTCTGCAAAAGATTTTTTTCGAATTTTTTCTTTTATATGTAAAAATTGTATAGATCTGTTACCTCGTAAATTATGTTGTTTTAATTAAAGGTTTTTGTGACCTAATTATCTTTAGGATAAACTAGTTCAAGATCCATTTCATAATGCTTAAGCTTATATTTATTTACATTTGAATAGCTTTATTAGAAAGATCGTTTCGCTCCATTAAAATTTATATTATTAATTCGTTTTCTAAATAGCTTCGATTTTTTGAGAATAATCAAGTAATCTCGTAGAATCGTTAAAGGGAAAATTATGTTCGTGTCTGAAGAAATTTGTACTGCGCAGTATTACATACGTCACCACTTAAATCAACTTCAACTTGACCTTCGAACTTTTAAGTTAATCGACTCTAATACATCTTCATCTTTCTGGGTTTTAAATATAGACTCTATGCTTTTTTCTTTTCTGCTTGGTATTGTTTTTTTAACATTTTTTAAGTTTTTTGCTAAAAAAGCTACCGTTGGTGTACCTGGTAAAATTCAAGCTTTGGTTGAATTGATAATTGTTTTTGTTGACGAAAACGTGCGGGATGTTTTTTGTGGAAAAAGCAAACTCATAGCGCCTCTTTCGCTAACTATCTTCGTATGGGTATTTTTGATGAATTTGATGGACTTATTCCCTATAGATTTTTTTCCTTGTCTCGCTAAATATATTTTCAATTTACCAGCATTGCGTGTAGTTCCATCAACCGATGTAAACGTTACCATGTCAATGTCGTTAGGAGTATTTTTTCTTATTCTTTACTATAGTACGACTTCAAAAGGAATTTTTGGTTTTTTAAGAGAGTTGACTTTTCATCCATTTAGCGGACATCCAATATTTATTTTAGTTAATTTACTGTTAGAAAGTGTTAACTTATTATCTAAACCAATTTCACTAGGTTTACGATTATTTGGCAATATGTATGCAGGAGAATTAATCTTTATCTTAATTACGGGTTTATTACCATGGTGGTTTCAGTGGATTTTAAACGTTCCTTGGGCTATTTTTCACATTTTTATTGCCGTGTTACAAGCTTTTATTTTTATGATTCTAACGATTATTTATCTTGTGATAGCATTCGAAAAACACTGATATTTGTTTGAATTTTTAGTCAATTTATGTTTATTTTTTTGGGAGGTTTTTTATGGAAAATATGAGCATGGATTCTTTGTATATGGCTTCTGCTATAATGGTGGGTTTAGCAGCAATAGGAGCTGCAATTGGTATCGGTATTTTGGGCGGAAAATTTTTGGAGGGTGCTGCACGTCAACCAGATTTGATTCCTTTGTTGCGGACGCAATTTTTTATTGTTATGGGTCTTGTTGACGCTATTCCAATGATTGCTGTAGGTCTGAGCCTTTATGTAATGTTTGCTGCAGGATCATAAATTTTGCACAGTGATTTAATGAATTGCTAATTTTAATTTTATTGAGGAGAAGTTATAGTGAGCCTTAATGCAACAATTCTTGGCCAGGCCATTTCATTTTTTATTTTCGTTTTGTTTTGTATGAAATATATTTGGCCACCGTTGATAGCTGTTATCGAAAAACGTCAAAAAGAAATCTCTGAGAGTTTATTGTTTGTCGAGCGTACTAAAAAAGATTTAGAGATCGCTAAAGAAGAAGCTGCTACTTTTTTAGAACAGATGAAAATGGAAGCCAAAAAAATCATTGAACAGGCTTACCAGCATAAAGCAAAAATAGTATATGAAGCTAAATCCGAAGCGGAAGTTGAACGTAAGAAAATTTTAGCATTATCTCAAAAAGAAATTGAAACTGAATATAATCGTGCACGAGAAGAATTGCGCAATCAGGTTACTACATTAATTTTAGCGGGCGTTGAGAAGATCATTAATCATTCTATAGACAGAGCCGCTGATAAAAAAATCATCGATGCGATCATCGCCAAATTATAAGAAAGATATGCTGAATATTAAATGGAAGATATTATGAGTTGGTCCTCTAAAATGGAGACTATTGCCCGTCCATATTCTAAGGCTGTTTTTGATTTTGCTGTTGAGCATCGATCTGTATCATATTGGCAGGAAATATTAACTTTTTGTGTTATGATAAGCCGCAATGAACGAATAACTAAATTGTTATCGGGATCGTTCTCACATCAAAAACAAGCAGAAATCTTTATCGCAATTTGTGGAAACAACCTTGATTTTGCTGGAAAAAATTTAATAAAAATAATGTCGAAAAACAGACGTTTAATAGTTCTACCCAATGTATTAAAACAATTTATTTCTTTACGTATGGAGCAAGAGAAAATCATAGAAGTAGAGATTATCTCTGCTAGTTCTCTAAGAGAAGAGCAATTAGTAAAAATTATGACCATAATGCAGCATCGATTTTCGAGTAAAGTAAAACTTAATTGTAAAATTGATCCATCTATTGTGGCGGGGGTTATTATTCGAACCGGCGATATGGTAATAAATAGTAGTGTACGTGGGTATTTGAATTGTCTATCAGATTTTTTGCAGTCTTAAAGAGAACTAAAACATGCAATTAAACTCTACCGAAATCAGTGAATTAATCAAGCAGCGCATAGCTAAATTTGATATAACAAGTGAGTTTTACAACGAAGGTACTATTATTTCTATAAGTGATCAGATTGTACGACTACACGGTATAACTAAAGCTATGCAAGGAGAAATGATAGCTCTTCCTGGTAATAATCGTTTTGCTATCGCTCTCAATTTAGAACGAGACTGTGTAAGTGCTGTAGTTATGGGTCCTTGTACTGATCTTACAGAAGGTATGAAAGTAAAATGTACAGGTCGCATTTTGGAGGTTCCTACTGGTCGCTGTTTGCTTGGTCGTGTTGTAAATGCTTTAGGTGCACCTATTGACGGTAAAGGACCTTTAGAAAATTATGATTTTTCACCCGTTGAAGCAACCGCACCAAACGTTATTGAACGTCAATCAATTAATGAACCAGTACAAACTGGTTATAAATCTATTGATGCCATGATACCTATTGGACGTGGCCAACGAGAACTCATTATCGGAGATCGTCGAACAGGCAAATCAACATTAGCCATTGATACTATTATCAATCAGCGAAATAGCGGAATTAGATGCATTTACGTGGCTATCGGACAAAAAACGTCAGCTGTAGTCAGTGTAGTAAAAAAGCTGGAGGAATACGATGCATTAAAAAATACTATTGTTGTCGTCGCTAGTGCGTCTGAATCCGCTGTCTTGCAATATTTAGCGCCATATTCTGGTTGCACTATGGGCGAATACTTCCGTAATCGTGGCGAAGATGCGTTAATAGTTTATGATGATTTATCTAAACAAGCTGTAGCATATCGTCAAATTTCTTTGCTTCTTCGTCGTCCTCCAGGAAGGGAGGCTTACCCTGGAGATGTATTTTACTTACATTCTCGTTTATTAGAACGAGCAGCTCGTGTTAATAGTAAATATGTTGAAAACTTTACACATGGGACAATAAAAAATAAAACAGGCTCTTTAACTGCGCTTCCGATTATTGAAACTCAGGCTGGTGATATTTCTTCATTTATCCCAACTAATGTAATTTCTATTACTGATGGTCAAATATATCTGGAATCAGGTCTTTTTAATAGCGGCATGCGTCCTGCTATAAACCCTGGGATTTCAGTGTCTCGTGTTGGTACTGCTGCACAAACAAGAATAATGAAGGAATTATCTGGTAGCATTCGTACCGCATTAGCACAATATCGGGAATTAGCTGCATTTTCTCAATTCGCCTCTGATTTAGATGAAGCGACGCGTAAACAATTAAGTCATGGAAAAAAAATGGCTGAACTGATGAAACAAAAACAATATGCACCAATGTCAATTGCTAAGCAGGCGTTGATTCTTTTTGCAGCTGAGCATGGTTATTTAGAAGATGTTGAATTAACAAAAGTTGGTGACTTTGAAACTTTGTTGATATCTTATGCAGACCGGGAACACAACGAATTAATGCAACAAATTAACAACATTGGTATTTATAATGAGTATATTGAAAATAGGATGAAAAATATTCTTAATACTTTTAAAAAGACTCAGTGTTGGTAACAGCATCATTACGTATAGATATGATCCATGTTTGTTGTGCAAGTTGCAACTTAGAGAGAAAAATGATCGAAACAAAAATAGAGATACGCAAAAAAACTATTGGCTTATTGCATACGCAAAAAATTACTAAAGCAATGGAAAAAGTTGCCGTTTCCAAAATGCGTAAAAGTCAAGAACGAATGGAGGCTGTTCGTCCTTATGCAGAAAAAATTCAAACAATAACTGAGCATTTCATATCAAGGAATTTGAATTATAAGCATTTATATTTGGAGAAGCGTAATGTAAAACATGTTGGTTATCTGGTAATAGGAACTGATCGTGGTTTGGTTGGTAGTTTGAATATTAGTTTATTTAAAAATGTATTGATTCATATGAAGGAGTGGGATCAAAAAGGCGCAAAGAGTGAGTTAGCCTTAATTGGATCTAAAGCAGTCTCATTTTTTAATTCGATAGGATACAAGTCAATGATTCAGACTATTGGCATAGGAGATGTTCCTGTACTATCAAAATTAATTAGACCGATAAAAATTATATTAAAAGCCTATGAGGAAGTTAAATTAGATAGAATTTATATTGCCAATAATGCATTTATTGGCGCTATGTCGCAAAAACCACAAATTTTGCAAATCTTACCCATTTCATCGTTAAAACAAAGAAGTTCAAGAATTAGACCTTGGGATTATTTGTATGAACCAGATCCAAAGATTTTGCTTGATTTTTTATTAAAACGTTATGTTAAATCGCAAATTTATCAAGGGATTATTGAAAATTTAGTGAGCGAGCAGGCTGCACGAATGGTAGCAATGAAATTAGCAACAGATAATAGCAGTAATTTAATTCAAGAACTTCAATTGATTTATAACAGAGCTAGACAGTCTAGCATTACCCAAGAGTTAGCAGAAATTGTTTCAGGAGCTGAAGCGGTCTTAAACTAAAGGTAAATCACGTAGAGGGTTAAATGACTATTGGAAATATCGTACAAATTATTGGCACTGTGGTTGATGTTGAATTTCCACAAAATTTTGTACCCAAAGTTCTTAACGCGCTTGAAGTTAACAATGATAATGAGAAGCTAATACTAGAAGTAGAGCAGCAGCTTGGTGATGGCATAGTTCGTTGTATCGCAATGGGATCCACTAACGGTCTTCGTCGTGGTTTAAAAGTACTTGACCTTGGGCGAACTATTGAAGTGCCAGTAGGTGAGACAACTTTAGGACGTATTATGAATGTACTAGGGGAACCAATAGATATGAGAGGTGATATTAGAGAAAAAGAACGTTGGTCTATTCACCGTTCGGCTCCCAGTTACCAAGAGTTAACAACCTCTCAAAAGATATTGCAAACTGGCATTAAGGTTATTGATTTAATGTGTCCTTTCGCTGAAGGTGGAAAAATTGGTCTTTTTGGCGGAGCAGGTGTTGGTAAAACCGTTAATATGATGGAGTTAATTCGAAATATCGCCGTTGAACACTCCGGATATTCTGTATTTACGGGTGTAGGCGAACGTATTCGTGAAGGCAATGATTTTTATCATGAAATACAGAGTTCCAATGTAATTAATAAGGTTTCTTTAGTCTATGGACAAATGAATGAGCCACCAGGAAATCGTTTACGTGTAGCGCTTACTGGATTAACTATAGCAGAGAAATTTCGTGAAGAAGGCCGTAATGTTTTGTTTTTCATTGATAATATTTACCGTTATTCTCTTGCTGGCACTGAAGTTTCAGCTTTGCTTGGTCGTATGCCATCTGCAGTTGGATATCAACCAACATTAGCAGAAGAAATGGGATTATTGCAGGAACGCATTACCTCCACAAAGACTGGGTCTATTACTTCGGTACAAGCAGTATATGTTCCTGCAGATGATTTAACTGATCCATCACCGGCAACTATTTTTTCCCATCTTGATGCTACTGTAGTTTTAAGTCGTCAAATTGCTTCGCTAGGAATTTATCCAGCAATTGATCCTCTTAACTCTAATAGTCATCAGCTAGATCCACTAGTAGTTGGTCAAGAGCACTATGATATAGCATGTAACACGCGATCAATCTTGCAACATTATCAGGAATTAAAAGATATTATTGCTATTCTTGGAATAGATGAATTATCTGAAAGCGATAAGCTGATAGTATCACGTGCTCGTAAGATTCAACGTTTTTTATCCCAACCGTTTTTTGTAGCAGAAGTATTTACCGGCTTTCCTGGAAAATATGTTTCCTTACAAGATACAATTCATGGATTTAAAAATATTATCAATGGCGAATGTGATCATATTCCAGAACAAGCATTCTATATGGTAGGTTCTATTAGTGAGGCTATAGAAAAAAGCAAAAAACTATGAATTCGTAAGGATCTTGAACATGAATTCAAAAACTTTTCATCTAGACGTAATTAGTTTTGAAAAAAAAATATTTTCTGGAATGGTTAGAAAAATTCAGATAACAGGCAGCGAAGGAGAATTAGGAATTCATCCTGGACACACACCATTAATTACAAGCATTAAACCTGGCATGATTTGTATTGTTAAAGAACACGATTGCATCTATAAAGAATTTATTTATCTATCTGGAGGTTTACTTGAAGTGCAATCGAAAAGAGTAACCGTATTGGCCGATAGTGCTATCCATGGTGAAGACCTAGATGAAAACAAAGCAATAAAATCTAAGTTAAAAGCGGAAAAATGCATTAAAAGTGTTCAGAATGGGGATGTTAATTATGCAGAATATTCTTTTAATTTAGCTAAGGCAATTGCAAAGCTACGTGTCATTAAATTGACAAAAAATAATTAAAAATAAAAAATCCCCGGTCGTAAAATCACGATGACTGGGGATTTTTTCAAGAACCATATAAAGAGGTCCGTACAAAATGGACAAATTAAATCGGACACTGAGCGTCATTATACTTGCTGCAGGACGAGGAAGTCGAATGTTTTCTTCCTTACCAAAGGCTTTACATCCAATTGCCGGAAAACCCATGGTTCAGTATGTGATTGATGTTGCTATTCAACTTGATGCAGCTTCTATCTATTTTGTTTACAATCATCAAGATAATCAATTATTGCGCGAGCAACTTGTTCAATACAATAAAATTTTAAATTGGATTTTACAACCTGAGCAACTTGGAACTGGTCATGCTGTGCAACAAGTTATGCCTTTCTTAAGTGATAGAGAGGATGTTCTAATTTTATATAGCGATATTCCGCTTATTTCTTCTAATACATTAAAATCTTTACTGATGGTTCGTCCATATGGAGGAATTGCTTTACTGACAAGAGTAACGGAAAATCCTATGGGATACGGGCGCATACTTCGCTTTAATAACGAAGTAGTTGGCATCATCGAACAAAAAGATGTTAGTGAACAACAAAGACAAATCAAAGAAGTTAATACTGGAATTATAGCTGTCGGCAGCGAAGATATCAAGCGTTGGTTAAGAAAATTAACTAACAAAAACGCACAGAATGAGCTTTATTTAACGGATATTGTTGCTATAGCATGGAACGAGGGACGTAAAATCAATACAGTACAACCTATACGAAAAGAAGAAGTAGAAGGCGTTAATACTAGAGTGCAATTAGCACAGTTAGAACGTCTTTTACAAAAGCAAAAAGCAGAACATTTACTTTTATCTGGCGTAATGTTATCCGATCCAGATCGTTTTGACCTTCGTGGCGAATTATGTCATGGAGAAGACATTTTCATCGATACTAATGTAGTCCTTAAAGGACAAATTATTTTAGGTGATAGAGTTACTATTGGAACTGGTTGTGTTTTAACGAATGTTGTTGTTGGAAATGATGTAACCATTCATCCTTACACAATTATTGAAGAATCACATATAGCAGCATGGAGCGTACTTGGTCCATTTGCTCGCCTTCGCTCTGGCAGCCATCTAGAAGAAAAAACACATGTTGGCAATTTCGTCGAATTGCAACAAGCTCATCTAGGTAAGGCTTCAAAGGCTAATCACTTAAGCTATTTGGGAAACGTTGAGATCGGTGCTAGGGTAAATATTGGCGCTGGTACTATTACTTGTAACTATGATGGGGTAAACAAACATAAAACTTATATTGGCGATGATGTTTTTATTGGCTCTGATAGTCAGTTAATATCTCCAGTAAGTATTGGTAATGGAGCAACCATTGGTGCTGGCACCACTGTGACACACGATGTAAATGAAGGCGAAGCTATTATCAGTCGGATTCGACAATTTTCTATTACTAATAATTGGAAGCGCCCAATGAAAAAAAAATAAAAGAAGTCACTTGTTTTTGCTGCACGTAAATAATTTTTATTATATTTGGTAGGTAAGTAAATCTAATAATGAAGATATATAATTGCGGCACGTTGTGTATATACCTATGTAAATTCCTTTACACTCTTACTTTAATAATCTTTCACGCTTCCAGCTTAATCAGAAACAATCGAAATGTGTGGAATAATAGGTGCAGTTGCACAACGTGATATTGTCGAGATATTGTTAGATGGTTTACGTCGTCTTGAATATCGCGGCTATGACTCTGCCGGACTATCAGTGATAGATAAAAATAAATATTTGCAAAGATTACGTTGTGTAGGAAAAGTTAATGTACTTACTAAAGCGGTCCGAGAATGTCCACTATTCGGCAACATTGGAATTGCTCACACTCGCTGGGCAACTCATGGTAAACCAACAGAAATTAATGCACATCCGCATATTTCCGGACATATAGTAGTGGTTCATAATGGTATCATTGAAAATCATGAGTTTCTGCGAGAACAATTGCGTACGAATGGTTATACTTTTGTTACAGAGACTGATACTGAAGTAATTGCACATATGATTCATTGGTGGCAAAGAAAAAAAAATGGCGTGTTGATGGAAGCAGTACACCAAGTAGTCAATACGCTTCGCGGTGCATATGGGGCAGCTATCATAGATAGTCACAATCCGAGCGTGCTGGTTGCAATTCGCTCTGGCAGTCCATTAGTAATTGGACTTGGTATTGGAGAAAACTTTCTAGCTTCCGATCAGTTGGCATTACTTCCTGTAACTCGTAGATTTGTTTACCTTGAGGAAGGTGATATCGCTGAAATAACTCATCGTACTGTACGAATTTGGAATCAGGAAGGGCAAATAGTCAAGCGAACAGAAATTAAATCTGAAATAACACTCAATTCTGAAACTAAAGGCAAATTTAAACACTACATGCAAAAAGAGATTTTTGATCAACCAAAAGCAATTAAAAAAACTTTAGAAGGTCGTTTTAATAATAACCTCGAGGTAATGTTACCAGAACTTAGTAAAATTGCGAACGCAATATTAAGTCAGGTAAAACACATACATATTATTGCATGTGGCACATCCTATCATGCTGCTATGGTTTCCAGATATTGGTTTGAGTCATTAGCTAGAATTTCTTGCGACATAGATATTGCGTCTGAATTTTGTTATCGCAAACCTGTGATACGTTCAAACAGTCTTTTGATTGCTTTATCTCAATCTGGGGAAACTGCTGATATTTTGGCAGCACTACAGTTAGCTAAAAAGCTAAACTACCTTGGATTATTAGCTGTTTGTAACGTTTCTGGTTCTTCGTTGGTACGTCAATCTGACATGTCGTTAATGACTCGCGCTGGTATTGAAATAAGTGTTGCTTCTACCAAAACGTTTACCACTCAACTAGCAGTGCTATTGATTTTAGTAATTCATATTGGTCTTTTGTGTGAAACAATAACTAATCGAGATGTAAAAGATGTTATTTTAGCTTTACAAACACTTCCGAGTCAACTTGAAAAGGTTTTATTACTTAGTAAACCCATCAAAGCACTAGCGAAAAGTTTTTTTAATAAACATCATGCGTTTTTTTTAGGTCGTGGAAGTCTTTATCCTATTGCAATGGAAGGAGCGCTAAAACTTAAAGAAGTATCTTATATTCATGCAGAAGCTTATGCCGCTGGGGAGCTTAAACATGGACCATTAGCGTTAATTGATTCAACAACACCGGTTATTGTTGTGGCGCCTGATAACGAGCTATTAGAGAAAACCAAGTCTAACATCGAGGAAGTACGTGCTAGAGGTGGGTTATTGTACATATTTTCAGAACGAGACTCTGATTTTACCAAAGATAAAAAAGTTAAAATTATTACTATGCCACATGTAGAAAAGATTGTAGCACCTATTTTCTATACTGTACCTCTTCAACTATTGGCTTATCACACTGCTATAATTAAAGGAACTGATATTGATCGACCTAGAAATCTAGCTAAATCAGTAACAGTAGAATAAAAATATATTTTTTTTTAAAAAATCCGTACCGTAGTGCTTCTATGTTTCATGAGAGTCTTTGTAATAATTTTTAAGATTTAATTAGAAACTAATGAAATTGTATTATAAAATTAATTGTTTCATGATATAATAGTAGATGTTGCTTAATAATTGTAGGTCGTTAACTTTAACACATTCATTAGCTTTATGAATCGTAGAATTTATTAATCCAAGCTCTACTACCTGCGCACCCAAACGAACAATAAATCGTCCATCAGAAGTTCCACCACTAGTTTCCAAACGAGGTGTAATCTTTTGATAACGTTCTACAGCACTTGCTACAATTTTTACTAGAAAACCTTGACTTGTTAAAAAAGGTTGAGCTGTAAGCAGCCAATCAATACGGAACCGAAGTTTATAATATTTCATTAAATCTTCCACTCGTTGACGAATAATCAAGTCTGTTAGTTCGGTACTAAAACGAAAATTAAATTTTATTTCTATTTCAGAAGGGATAACGTTGTTATTGTTTTTTGCTGAATTAATATTTGTTATTTGCATTGTAGTTGGCGGAAAAAATTCATTTCCTTTATCCCATTGAATTTCAACAAGTTCTTTTAAAACTGGTATCACGCGATGAATAGGGTTTTCTGCTAGATGTGGATATGCAACATGTCCTTGTACACCTAATACGACTAAAGTAGCATATAACGACCCTCTTCTTCCATTTTTGACAATATCTCCGACTTGTAGGTTACTAGAAGGTTCACCTACTAAACAGTAATCAATTTGTTCTTGACGACCCATTAATACATCTACTACCTTAGATGTCCCATTTTTGGAATTCCCCTCTTCATTAGAAGTGATAAGAAATGCCAACCGAAATCGATGATCAGGATGTTGCATTATAAATCGCTCAACAGCAACGATCATGGCCGCAAGTGAACCTTTCATATCGGCCGCACCTCTTCCGTAGAGAACCCCATTATTAACTGTTGGTTCAAATGGAGGACTGTTCCATTGTTGAATGTTTCCAGCTGAAACTACATCAGTATGGCCAGCAAAAGCTAAGGTTCGTCCTTGCTTGCCACGCCAAGCCCAAAAATTACAAGTATCGCCAAAATGCATTTGTTCAACAATAAAACCAAGTGTTTTTAAACGATCTTCAATGATTGTTTGACATCCAAAATCGTTAGGGCTGATTGATGGTCGTTTAATTAACTGTTTAGCAAGTTCTAAAATAGGACAAAACATTTTTCTCTCTTACTTATTTATAAAGTATCTTTATCTTTGACGTATTATAATCGGTTGGACCTCTAGCTCTTTTTGATTTTTGCTAAAATGATATATCTAAGCTTTAGAATTATCAGAAAAATAACGTAATTATAATAGATTGACTATTTTGACTGAGTTTTCCTAAAAATATTGGATTAGAATTTTAATAATTTATATTGTGCAGCAGCACAGATAATAAGTTATTAAAATTATTTATAGTTTTTTAGTCATTTTTTACTGAGCTTTTTACAATATACTAATATGCATCGTGGTTGACTGTACTTTTAATTGCTTACAATTAAAAGTAAAATTATTTACATTACAAATTCGAATAATTTCATACTTACTAAAAGTAAAGCGCTCGAAATCTTAAAGCTAAAAAATCGTTATATTCTATCCTAAATTTATAAAACCATTAAAAAAATTATATAGCGTAACTAGCTCGTAGGACGGTTGAAAAAATGCAGTTATTCTTATTCAGAAAGGAATCTCATATAAATAAGATTACATTAAAAGATCTATAAATCTTCCATGTTGGTTCTTATCAGGAAATTAGTACAGTTACGATACAATATTAATACAGCATAAACAGATAAATTGGATACAAATCGTATCTTACTTTATCTTAGCAGAAAGATGCTAAGACTTGGTAGCAGTTATGTAAATTTTTTATTGAAATTTAATCTATCTCTGATAACAGATCTAATGTTTTTCGTTAAGTATTGCAAATACTTGTAATTTTCATACTTATTTTTATTCTTTTAACTTCAGTAAATAATCAAATTTATCTGTTGTTTTATGTATGATATATTTTTTTAGAATTAACCCGATCAAATGATTCTATAAAGAAAGTTTGATTAGATATTTTTAAGTTTTAGGAGGTAATTTTAAAAAAAATAAAAGTAGTATAACGAAGAAGTTCCATATTAATAATTTATTTCGTGAAAGTAAGAGTGCTTGGAATAGCAGCAGGTATACAGTAAACTCCCTCAATGTAAATCAATTAGTTTTAACCCAAAATCTAAAATTAGAGCCAATTCATTATTGACATGAAAATTAATTTAGTGCTGATTTCTTCTATCTTACTTAACTAAACTTTTCTATTCTAGAATGTTAAACGTAATTTAATTAACTAATTTTTATATTTATTGAGCAAGGATTTGGTGAATAAATCTAAAAAACCTTTTGGATTGGTTTATTTTGCATTTGTAATTTTAATGACAAATATTATCTCCGGTAAGTTTGTTAATCGAATTAATTAATTCTTCTGTTGTTGGTTGAGCTAAAGCTTCCTCTGCCAGGACTTTTGCATCGGAAAAGTTTGTATTACGAATAATATTCTTTATACGTAGTATAGAAATGGAACTCATGCTAAATTCGTCCAATCCCATCCCTAATAATAATACTGTGGCGCGTTCATCTCCTGCTAACTCACCACACATTCCTGTCCATTTTCCCGCAGCATGAGAAGCATCAATGACTTGTTTAATTAATATCAATACTGCTGGAGACATAGGATTATATAAGTGGGAAATCAGCTTATTATCTCTATCTACAGCAAGAGTATATTGAGTTAGATCATTTGTGCCAATGCTGAAAAAATCTACTTCATGTGCAAGATGCTGAGCTATTACTGCGGCAGCAGGTGTTTCTATCATTATACCAACTTCAATTTCTTCATCAAAAGCTTTTCCCTCTTCACGAAGTTGATTCTTTAATAAAGAAAGTTCTAGCTTTAGAATACGGACCTCCTCTACTGAAATAATCATTGGATACATAATACGCAGTTTCCCAAACGCTGAAGCACGAAGGATGGCGCGAATTTGAGCGTGTAACATCTCCTTACGATCGAGACTAACACGAATAGCGCGCCATCCCAGAAATGGGTTATCCTCTTTTGGTAAATTCATATAAGGTAAAATTTTATCACCACCGATATCCATGGTACGAATAATAACAGAACCAACAGGTATAGATTCCGTCACTGCTTTGTAGGCTTGAAACTGCTCTTCTTCACTCGGTAATGAGTCACGATCCATAAATAAAAATTCGGTACGATATAAGCCAATTCCTTCTGCGCCGTTTCGTGTAGCTCCTGCAACGTCTCGAATGGTGCCAATATTAGCACAAATTTCTACTCGTCTTCCATCAAGAGTAATTGCTGGAAGATCTTTAATATTTGCTAATTTTCGTTTTTCTGCAAAATATTTATTTTGCAACACTTTTAATTTTTGGATGATTGCTGTAGTGGGATTAACATAAACTCGATTATTGATCGCATCTAGAATTAAATAATCTCCGTTAATTACTTTTTTAGTGATATTGCCAGTGCCGACAATTGCTGGTAATTCAAGTGATCGAGCCATGATAGATGTGTGTGAAGTTTGTCCGCCACTATCAGTAACAAAACCTAGTACCTTGTCTAAATTTAATTGTGCAGTTTCTGATGGTGTTAAGCTTACTGCTACCACTATAGCCTCTTCATTAATAGCGCTTAAATCAATGATTGGCATTACTAGAATATTATGTAGTAAACGTTTACCGATGTCACGCACATCAATAGCTCGTTCCTTAAGATATTCATCGTCAAGTTCTTCTAAAGCTTTGGCCTGGGTTTCAATTACAGAATGAACTGCAGCATCTGCACTGATATGCTTTTCTTTTATAAGAGAGATAACGTCTTGTTCAAATTCTTCATCTTCTAACAACATAATGTGTCCTGCAAAAATAGCTTCTTTTTCCTCACCGAGGATTTTACCCGCTTTATTTTTGATTGCCTCTAGCTGTGCAGAAGATTTTTTTCGTCCAACAAGAAAACGTTTAATTTCTTGTTCAATTTGATCTGTAGTAATCTTTTTTTGGTTGATGACAATTTCATCTTCTTTCAGTAGCAACGCTTTTCCAAAAGCAATGCCAGGTGATACTAAAATGCCAGAAATCATGACTCCACCTTTTGTTTACAACGCAAGCTAATTACTAGATGAGATAGAACCTATTGATTAACTAAACAGGAATAAAATTATATTATTCAAGCTCTGTTATTAATTTAGCTAAACATTCTACTGCTCTTTTCTCGTCTTCGCCATCGGCAGTAATAACAACAGCAGTTCCTTTTGCTAACTCCAAAGTTTGGAGTTTAAATAAACTTTTAGCGCTAGCCTCTTTCCCATTAGAGGTTACAGTAATCTCGGAACTAAATCTTTTAGCTTCCTTGACGAATTGAACAGCAGGACGAGTGTGAAGACCATTAAAAGCAGTAATCGTAACTTCTTTCCAGTACATTTTTTTTCCCCAATTTACTTAGCCGCATTGGTATTAATAAGAGTCAAATTTTATCTTAAAAGGACCATTTAAGCTCATATGGTTTTATGGAAATTGATATAATTTTGAAAACATCACTATATTCTGTTGGGATACAATTACTCGTTGTTTTCGACAATCATTTTTCTAAAGTTATAGATATATAACAATAAGTATAATTTATTTCTAAACTAAATTTAAAATAAATAAAGAGTGCAGTCTTTAACTGCTGGGTAAAATTTATAGATAGAAAATTAAAAACTATTTATTAATTCTTGAATAATCCTTGAAAAAGTTATTCAATTCGATTTTTCATATCTTGACCATAAGAACGTAGTGCAACTTCTTAATTTAATCGACTAAAAATTTTCTTTAGTATGAATATCAACTGACGTTTCTATTAAAAATAATCTATTTAGATTGCTTTTCTAGAATCTAGAAGGAAAAATCAATAGATACATACATATACAAAAGATCCTTCGTTTATTGTTTGATAACTATCAAACAAAGAGTGTACACAATTTTATATTTATCAATAGATAATTTATTTATTAAAATGAAGATATCAAATCAATTAGATTAAGTAATGTTTATTAAAATTAATGATAATTTCACGTTTTTTATTAAAAATAAATTAACCTGTCTTTATTTATTCCTTCGTATTAAACGAAGTTATATAACAGTAATTATTAGTAATCATTTTATATACATCTTAATAAGAATTAAGAATTAACACTTTCGATGTAAAGCATTGTACAGATTTAAAAACGATCTGGAAAAGAAAAAACTAATTAATTACATTAAGCACATTTTGCTATTAGCAATATGCACCATCTGATATAGTTTGTTGCGGTTAATTCATTAAAAGTATGTGCACATTCCGTTAAGTTAGTTTTAATATTATTTTAAATCTAATTAGACTGACTAATTCAAAATCTTCAATATTATTGATATTTTCTGTAAGAACAACAATAATCAATAAAACTTTCTTAAAGTCTTAACTCGATAAAATTAATGTAATTAAATTTGTATTTAGTGTAATAAAACATATTATGCTACAATTAGCTTTATATTAAGATCAATATTAAAGAATAAATGACAAAAAAGACTATAAGCACAAGAAGTAAGTACATTTATTCTACGCATAATGAGTATAGTGTTATGCAAAAAAATTATATATTGTAACAATTATACAAAAAAAACAATCAAACATAGTGATTTATAAAAACTAGCCTAAAGGATTCTTTCTTAAGAAGAACTTATTAACTTTTTTAAGTTTCAATGACAAGTTTATCTGAAAATTAATATTGAACTAAAACAAGTCTTCTTGTCAGCAAAATTATTTTCTAGTTTATTTTTTAATTGATTTTTTTCAATTTTTGAATGTATTTATGGAGAAACAAATAAAGCAACATATCTCAAGATTAAGAAAACAATTACGGCGATGGGAATATCTTTATTACGTAAAAGCTGCTCCTGAGGTAACTGACAGCGAATATGATTTAGTTATGGCAGAGCTACGTATGCTAGAAAGTAGACGACCAAATTTGTTACGTTCCGATTCTCCAAGTCAATGTGTTGGTGGAACAACACAAAATGGTTTTCAGAAGGTGAACCATAAAATACCAATGTTGTCGTTAGACAATGTTTTTGAACGGACAGATTTTTTAGCTTTTGACAAACGAACTCATGAAAGACTTAAATATATCGGGAACATAACCTATTGTTGTGAGTTAAAGTTAGACGGTGTAGCGATTAATCTACTATATCGAGATGGAAAATTAGTACAAGCTTCCACTCGGGGAGATGGAAGTATCGGGGAAAATATTACTGACAATGCGATTACCATTCGCACTATTCCTTTGCATTTAAAAAAAAGCAGTAGTCTTCCGTACTTGTTGGAAGTGCGGGGTGAAGTATTTATATCGAAAGTAGATTTTCAATATCTTAATGACTCTGCTAAAAAAAATGGTTGCAAAGAATTTGTTAATGCTCGCAACGCTGCTGCCGGTTCTTTGCGTCAGCTAAATCCTACTGTTACTGCTGGAAGACCGCTACAATTTTACTGTCATGGCATTGGTATTCAACAAAAAGGAAAATTGCCGGAAAGTCATTGGGAATGTTTGCAGCAGTTTAAAGATTGGGGAATACCTATCTGCAATCATCTTTGTCTTTGTACTGGAACTGAAGAAGTATTCGATTTTTATCGACTAGCAAACGAAATGCGTGAATCTCTTGAATTCGATATTGATGGAGTAGTGATAAAGGTGGATTCACTAGCATTACAGAGACGACTTGGCTCTGTTACTCGATCGCCACGATGGGCTATTGCTTATAAGTTTCCAGCTCAAGAAAGAATAAGTCAGATTCGTAATATAGAGTTTCAAGTAGGAAGAACTGGAGCAATCACACCGGTTGCAAGTATTACACCTGTATTAATTTCTGGCGCTATGATAAATAAAGCTACTTTGCACAATATTTCTGAAATGAAACGATTAGGAATCATGATCGGAGATATGGTAATTGTTCGTCGTGCTGGTGACGTAATACCACAGATTATTCGTGTTGTTACACCTCGATTAAAAAAAGATACACGTCCAGTAACAATTCCTTCCTGTTGCCCAGCATGTAGTGCAAATATTGAGATAAATAAAAATACAACAATGATGCGCTGTACTGCTGGATTGAATTGCATAGCGCAACGCAAAGAAATATTGAAGCATTTTGTTTCTAGAAAAGCAATGAATATTGATAAGATTGGAGATAAAATTATCAATCAACTTTTAGAGCGAGGATTAATAAGAAATCCTGCTGATTTATTTCGCTTGAGTAAAACAACTTTGTCTCAATTAGATAAATTAGGGCAAAAGTCAGCAAAAAATTTGTTGATAGCATTAGAAAAATCTAAAAAAACCACTTTTGCACGTTTTTTGTTTGCACTCGGAATTCATGGCGTTGGTGAAACTATTGCTACTAATTTAGCTAATTTTTATAAAACACTTGACGCTCTAATTAAAGCCGATGTTAGTTCTTTAACAACTGTGCCAAATATTGGTAAAATCCTTGCGGCTCGGATCAATAACTTTTTTAAGATTCCGTACAATATAAAGTTAATACAAGATTTAATAGGTTCTGAAGTTGGCATTTATTGGTCTCAGCCGACATTGTCAAATATTCTGAAGAGTGATAGCTTTTTTATTGGAAAAACTGTTGTCCTAACAGGAACGTTTGTTTTCTCAAGGAGTAAATTTAAAAAACAATTGATATCGTTTGGCGCAAAAGTTAGAGAAAGTATCTCCACTAAAACTGATTTAGTTATTGTTGGAAACAAACCTGGGAAAAAATTAATTCAGGCAAGAAAATTAAACATTCCAATCTTAAAAGCAAGAAAAGCATTCCATATTCTATCAATAAATCATAGTGAAGATAGGATGGAAGACTAACAATCTAAAATTAATATCATTATTTGTTGTAATTTTTAATCATTATAAAACTTTTTTAAAGACATTAATTCACTTGAAACATCAAGAAAGCCTTCTCATATTATAATTTCATTAACTATAATAGTAAAAAATTGACCTATCAACTAAATTCTCAAAGTATTGAGATATGTTACTATTTCTTTGAAATAGAGAATTTTATAGACATAAAAACAACGTTTAAGACTCCTATCTACGTTTGTAAATAATAATGATGAAGAGATTCTTGAAAAGATAAATTTTGGGTCGTGCAGGATTCGAACCTGCGACCAATTGATTAAAAGTCAACTGCTCTACCAACTGAGCTAACGACCCACAAAGGAAAAATGGTGGGTGATGACGGAATTGAACCGCCGACCCCCTCCTTGTAAGGGAGGTGCTCTCCCAGCTGAGCTAATCACCCAACTGTGACACTTTTCGTAATGCTACAGGAAAACAATAAAATAAGTCAATAATTTTCTATTTAGAATATTTTTCTTTATGGAAGGCAGTTTTTTTCACTTTATTTTCTTAAGAAAGATTAATCGAGCTAAAAAAATTAGATAGAATAATAATGTTTATTTCTAACTAAAAAGTTAGTTTTCTAATTTAGAAAAACTTTGTCGAAATTTTTATTTTTTAATGACTATGATCAATGAACATTAGAACTCGTTTTGCACCAAGCCCAACTGGTTGTTTGCATATTGGAAATGCACGAACCGCCCTCTACTCATGGCTGTTTGCTCGCCACTATGGAGGTAAGTTTATATTGCGCATAGAAGATACTGATGCTAAGCGTTCCATACAACCAGCAATTAAATCTATTATGAATGATATGATATGGCTTACTCTAGATTGGGACGAAGGTCCCTATTTTCAAACTCGGCGTCTTCAAAGATATAATTTCATAATTAATGAGATGTTATTAAAAGGTACAGCCTATCTATGTTACTGTTCAAAAAAAAGATTGCAATTACTTCGGACAGAGTTGATAGCCCAAGGAAAAAAACCACGTTACGATGGTTGTTGTCGTAATAAGCATAAAAATTATTCTGATGATACACCTTTTGTAGTAAGATTCCGTAATCCAAGAGACGGAGTAGTAATATTTAATGATTTAATTTACGGACCTATCAAATTCAGTAATCAAGAGTTAGATGATTTTATCATTCGTCGTTCTGATGGAACTCCTACTTATAACTTTTGTTCAGTAGTCGATGACTCTGATATGAAAATATCCCATGTAATCCGGGGAGAAGAGCATATTAATAATACTCCTCGCCAAATTAATATTTTTAGAGCATTAGGATTGTCGATTCCAAAATATGCTCATGTACCATTTATTCTTGATAATAGTGGAAAAAAGATTTCAAAACGCCATGGTGCAATAGATATTATGCAATATCGTAATAACGGCTTTCTCCCGGAAGCATTATTAAACTGTCTAGTACGACTTGGATGGTCTCATGGCAATCAAGAAATTTTTAATATCGAAGAAATGAAGCAACTATTTAACTTCAATTCTATTAGTAGATCAGCAAGTACTTTTAGCATCAAAAAATTACTATGGCTCAACCATTATTATATTAATCATCTGCCAATCGATTATGTAGTAAAGAATTTAGCTTTACAAATAAAGAAACAAGAAATTAATATCCAAAATGGACCTCAATTAACAGATTTAGTAAAATTATTGGGTAGTCGTTGCAAAACTTTAAAAGAAATAGTAACTAACGGTTACTATTTCTATATAGAAGATCTTAATAAATTTGATTCTGACGCGATCAAAAAACACTTATGTTTTGAATCTCTTTCAATTTTAAAAACAGTCTATGCTAGGATAAAAGAAATTAAAGAATGGATGCCGGACAACATTCACGTAGTTATTGAAAATATCTCTAAAGAGCTACAAGTTAATATAGGGAAAATTGGTATGCCGATACGTATTGCTATCACTGGAGGATGTTGTTCTCCTTCCCTTGATGTTACTATGCATGCTATAGGTCAATCACGTTGTTTATCTCGGATTAATAGGTTTATTAAACTGATCCAATCGAAGAAGGGTGATTTTTGTTTATAAATTTCGAAAATTTTAAAAAAATTGATTTTTAGCTTTTTATGAACCAATTAGATACTGGGGCTGTAGCTCAGTTGGAAGAGCACTTGCATGGCATGCAAGAGGTCAGCGGTTCGATTCCGCTTAGCTCCATCAAAAAACATTAAGAGTTGCCATTATCAATAATGACGCACTCCTTTTTATAGACCAATAAAATAGTCGCTTTGTGCAATAGATATTTTAAATTACTAATTTAGCCAGAACGAAGTTCAACACAAGAATCAGAACAATATTTCAGACCAATTTAAGGAAAAGTAAAAACTACTTTTCTTTTATGATTATTGAAGTCTTTAACAATTTTTAAAAAAATTCCAATAGAAAATGAATTAAAAAATGATATTAAAATGTTGTCAAAATTTTTTAAACGTGAAAATAATTTCTTTATTTTATTATGTAATCCAATCAAAGTAATAGCTCATTTAATATTAATTTGATAACTAAAATACTATTAATTTTATGATTTTTAAAATTTTATTGATCGTCTTTCTATTTTTTAAGCAAAATATAGATTCCAAGAATACTGTGAGAACTAACACACTTAATAACAATAAGTAAAGCTTCAACAAATCAGAAGCCAATAATCATCACTGCAAAATTTTTACTGTTGCTTTAAGAAAGCATGAGAATATGCTTAATAAGCATTGGGAGCAAATCGTTTTTTATACATTAAAAAAATTATGGATCCTCTTTTTTATCGACAAATCTGAGTTTAGAAGAAGTAGGTAAGAGTAATTTATTTAAAATTAAAGGTATAAAAATATATTATCATAACAATATAATTATGTAAGAGCTCATGAAAGATATAAATTCTATCGATCTTTTATTGCGATAAAAGAGACATTTTTAAGAATCAGAACTTGTTTCAAGTTTATTTCTATAAATAATAAAATTTTCTAGTTGACTAAATTTTAGAAAGTTAAATGTCATTTAAATGACTCTAGTTTGTTTTTTTTATTTGTTTTAGATTGCGTAATTCTGATAATACGAAAAAAAAGAGGAAAGGTATAAGATACGCTTAAGATACTTATCAACATTGAAATAGTTATGATCAGAGATGATTGCCTAAAAAAACGAAACCGACTACTTTCTGCTTATTTTCTAAAAAGTTATTTCCTTTATTAGTCAAAAGCAGTAGTTCAGATAAATTGAGTAGTTTAAATAAACTTGGTTTTTTTTAGAATTAAGCAAATCTTCATCAAAGCGTTTCTTCATTAAGAATTTCTTTTTAAGAAGAGATTGCTATTCTAAATAGTTTTATTTTCTTGAAAACTTTTTAGAAGAATTGTTATTAAATAATGAAAAGTTGATTTTGTCATATAACTAAATAGTAAACAATAAAAATTATTTCTTAAGTCATTTCGTTATTAAATACGACTATCGTTTATAATTTTTTTAAAAAAAACAAAAATATCTATGTAAATAATTCAATCCAAACAATAATTAAAAAGCTATTTATTTATAATAATCTTTCCATTATAAATTATCTTTATCGATCCCAATAAAAACTTTAAATAAGGTTTACCTTTTTTTAAAATTAAATAATTCTTTAAATTTTTTCTAAAAAATCAAATGGTCTCAATAATTAAATAATAAGCTAATTTATTTAGAAAATTGAATCATTACCTCAACAATCAAACCTCCATAAGAAATTATGATTTGATTTATATGTATTGTATCTAAAATAGATAGATAATTGTTAATTCTAAATGAGAAACTCTATATTTAGATAGTTTTAAAGAATTTCTATTTTTCAATTAGGTTATGTTTTACTCAATTAACTTATAAATGACTTACTTTCTTTGAATTTTTTTAAAAAACTTACATATAAGACATATAACTGATTTTTTTTATTAAAAATTTTTAGAAATATTCTCAGTATATGAATGTCTGCAATGAGCAAGAAAAACGTCTCTGACAGGAGTCGAACCTGTAACTAGCCCTTAGGAGGGGATTGTTATGTCCATTTTAACTACAGAGACATATAAATCAGTTTCTACATTATATTTGTCCATTTTTAATACAAACGTTTACTAAATAAATGAATCTTTTAAAGATTGATTGTTTTTTTCACTTCATAATTATTATGTTTCGATCATATAATTTAAATTAAAAAAGTAAAAGAAAAAATCAGTTCTTTTAAAACTAAACTAATTATTTACTTCCAATGATTAGCAATTGAAATTGCATTCAGCTTTTTGAAAAGCGTTTATTTTTTTAATTAAAAAATCTTTCAAATAAGAAAATAAAAAATTTAGTAAAACATAAAACCTAAATAAAAATTATCATTAATAATAATATAATTATGTATAATTATACAGATTCATGTACAAAAAATTTCTTTATTTAAAATTTAAAATAAATTGAAGATTTAAAATCCTGTTTATTTCTATCATTTATAATCATTTGAATATATACTTGCTTGCTTGTTAAGCAGCTTTTTATTCTTAAATAAATTAAGAAATGTAAAATTTACATATTCTATATTTAGAATCAATTTTAATGATTAATTTTTACATAAATTGAAAATAGATTTCATTGTATAAACTGAAACTCTCTTGGAGAGAGTTAGTAATATTAAAGATATAATTTTTCTAATTTTCATAAAAAATTCTGTCTTATATTCTATAAGAAGAAGAAAAAGAAATTTTTCCTTTTATAGGAAAAAATATAAATAATACATTATCACGCATTACGATACATTACATTTAATTAGCTAATTCAAAAGCATTGTAATCTACATCTATGAGTATTACTTATGAAAAGTAAACTTCAGATTAAATATTTTGATATAAATGAAATATTTTTCGTAAACTCTAAGAAGAGCAAATAAGAAAAATTATTTTCTTCTTCAAGAAGTAACTGCGAAGAATATAATTCAAGCTAAACTTTTGAAAATTTTCTATAGTTAGTAACTAAAGTTAACTGTTTTCATTGTTCGTTAAATAAATTCATTTAGTGCTTCATTTCTATATAATTTTTTAATGTTTATTAACTATAAAAATAACATTGAACTATATTAACAGGACAGGTCTCTGTGTATATCCTTTTAATAAATCATAGTAATCTAAAAGAATTTTTTAATGAAATTAAAAGTTTCTTTAAAAGAAATTTACCTGTGTAATGAAAGTTTATTTATATTTTTTTATAGTTGGATGTTGATAATTAATTAAAAATTTATTTTTTAGTCTTAAAATGTAAATTGTTTTTACATAAAAAAACAAAAATTATTATTTTAATAAATAGTATTCATTTTAAAACTGATTTTTTTTTATTAAAAGATAAACTTCGATTAATTAATTAATTTAAAATTCATTCAATAAATCTTTATCTTGAATAGATTTATATTTTTGTATAGTACAGAGATATAAAAATTATTATGATCTATTGTTTTACAAAAAATGTAAAAATTAGAAAATAGTAAGATACTACAAAAATAGCCAAAATTTTTTATACAGAATACCTCACGTAAATGATTCTTATTCTTTATAAAAAATTTTTATTTTATTAAACGATCATCGTAGATCTATTAGTGCATTTGATAAAGCTAGAATCATCTTTTGATGATTTATAAGGAGTTAAAATGGCAGGGAATAGTATAGGAAAAATTTTTCGTTTGACTACTTTCGGTGAGTCTCATGGAATAGCATTGGGAGGAATCGTTGATGGCGTGCCTCCTGGAATTGCTCTTTGCGAAGAAGATATTCAAAAAGATCTTGATCGTAGGAAACCAAGTTTATCTTCATATACTACACAACGACGCGAGATGGATCGTATACAAATACTCTCCGGTGTATTTGAAGGCTTTACAACTGGTACTAGTATTGGACTTCTCATTGAGAATACCGATCAACGTCCAAAAGAATATGATTTCCTTAAAGATCTATACCGACCTGGACACGCTGATTACACCTATTCAAAAAAGTACGGTAGACGCGATTATCGCGGAGGAGGTAGAGCGTCAGCACGTGAAACAGCCATTCGCGTTGCAGCTGGCGCAATTGCCAAGAAGTACTTGGCACAAAAGAATGGAATATGGATACGTGCTTTTTTAGCACAAATGGGTAATATTCAGTGCGATCTTAAAGATTGGACACAAATAGAAAAGAATCATTTTTTCTGTCCTGATGTTGATCAATTGGATGCATTAAGTTCAATGATACGACATTTACAGGAAATCGGTGATTCCATTGGATCTAAAGTAACAGTTGTAGCAAAAAATCTTCCAATTGGACTAGGATCACCAGTATTTGATCGTCTTGATGCTGACTTAGCACATGCTTTAATGGGTATAAATGCAGTAAAAGGAGTAGAAATAGGCGATGGTTTTGCGGTTATTAATCAACGTGGCAGCGAGCATCGTGACGAAATTACTGCAGAGGGTTTTCAAAGTAATCATGCTGGTGGTATTCTTGGTGGAATTAGTAGTGGACAATCGATTATTATTCATCTTGCTATAAAACCAACTTCTAGCGTTATGGTTCCTGGCCGGACAATAAATCACAACGGTGACCAAATAGAAATAAAAGTCTTTGGTCGACACGATCCTTGTATTGGAATTCGAGCAGTACCGATCGCTGAAGCAATGACGGCTATTGTATTAATGGATCATTTTTTATGTCATCGCGCGCAATGCGCAGATGTCGCTCCATTATAACCAATAAACAGGTAAGCTGCATTGCAGATTAAGTAATATAATGAACTACTCAATTAGTATTAAATATACAGTGATTCACGAAAACCTTAAGAAGAGATAGTATTCGCTTTAAAGTTTTTAACGTGAATTAAAAGCTACATAGTGAGTATTGTTCTCGTAGACACAAAAATTATAGACTATAATACACTTTTTCATAGGGTTTTATAAATTAGTTAATTTTTCAGAAACATATTATACGTATGCAATGTACGAAATTTTGTATACCTAAAAAAGAAGATTTTGTTAAAAAACAAAAGCACTACAATGATTAAGCTTCTGCTTAAGAAGCATCGGTTAGTTTATTATAAACTAATAAAAACTTTGACTTTAAAATTATGTTGAAAATAGTGTATGACAAAAGATTAGTTACCACAATAATGTAGCATCTGAATTCTTAATTTCTTTAGATACTTGTTCGTCGGTGTTTATCTTACAATCAGTATAATTTTTTATCTTAAACTTAAGATTCAATTATTTATGAGAAATAAAAAAGTTATTTAATTTAAATGTAAAACTAGTTTTTTAAAAACTCAAAATATATTCCTATATATCACTAATCGTTAAAAATAGTAGAACTCACTTTAGTTGAGTAAGATATATTAAGAAAATATAGAATAAGCAGAAATCAACAAATTTTAATTCAATTTAATTTTCTTATTAAGATATGGTTCTTAAATAAGAAAGTTATTGAAATTGACGCTAATAGTCTGATTCTCTCTAAAAAAAAGCAGATTAAGTATTTATACTATTATTGAGAGGTACGCATGCTTAACTTGCATATTGTACCTCTCTTCTTTTTTCAAGAAGATATAACATTATAGAACGATTTAATCACATAGGATTTCTAACGTAAATTTTGTTAAGATCTTTTAATCAAGGGCTTGTTTAACTTACAGCTGTAAGCTAAATTGCCATTTAATTTTTTAGTAATGGCTTTTATGCTCACACACTATATAAAGATTATAAAGAGGTTTCAGATGAAACGTGCGGTGATTACCGGTCTAGGAATTTTATCAAGCATCGGTAACAACCCGAAAGAAGTTTTAACTTCGCTGCAAGAGGGTCGTTCTGGAATTACTTTTTCTCAAGAATTAAAAGATTCTGGTATGCGAAGTCATGTTTGGGGGAATGTTAAACTTGATACAACTGGTCTAATTAATCGCAAGGTAGCTCGCTTCATGAGCGATGCTTCCATTTATGCTTGTTTATCTATGGAACAAGCAATTGCCGACTCTGGATTAACGCCTAATATGGTATCTAATGACCGAACTGGTCTTATTGTTGGTTCTGGTGGTGGGTCGCCTCGTAATCAAGTTGCTGGATCCGACGGAATGCGTGCTAGTGGTCTTCGTGGAGTTGGTCCATACATGGTTACTAAAGCAATGGCCTCTGGTGTATCAGCATGTCTTGCTATTTCCTTTAAAATTCGTGGCGTTAATTATTCTATTAGCTCTGCATGTTCTACTTCTGCACATTGTATTGGAAACGCATTGGAAATGATCCAATTTGGAAAGCAAGATATAGTTTTTGCTGGTGGTGGTGAAGAACTATGCTGGGAAATGGCTTGCGAGTTTGATGCTATGGGCGCACTATCTACTCACTATAATAAAACACCAACAAAAGCTTCTCGTACTTACGACGTCAATCGTGATGGTTTTGTTATTTCTGGCGGTGGAGGCATCGTAGTAGTAGAAGAATTAGAGCATGCTTTATCTCGTGGAGCCCATATTTATGCTGAAATTATTGGATATGGCGCCACTTCTGACGGTGTAGATATGGTTTCTCCTTCTGGAGAAGGAGCGGTTCGTTGTATGAAGATGGCTCTAAAGAATGTTGATACTCCGGTAGATTATCTGAATGTTCATGGTACTTCAACTCCGATCGGAGATATAAAAGAGTTATGGGCAATCCGTGAGACGTTCGGAAATCAACATCCTGCACTTTCCTCAACCAAAGCCATGACAGGTCATTCATTGGGTGCTGCTGGTGTTCATGAAACAATTTTTACTCTTCTTATGCTTGAATATGCATTCATTGCTCCAAGTATTAATATTGACCAACTTGATCCACATGCAGAAGGTATGAATGTAATTACCAAACCAACACAATCAGATTTAAAGACTGTTATGAGTAACAGTTTTGGTTTTGGTGGAACAAACGCAACACTTGTCATGCGCAAATATTATTAGCTTTTCATATATCTAACCTCTATAAGATTTTATAAAGATCAAAATTACTCACAAATAATAGAGAAAAATTTTTTGACATATATGAAAATGCTACATAAAAAATTCGACAATTCTTATAATTTAAATAGAACAATAAATTGAAATGTAATGGGTTTTATTCAAGCGAAATACTCATAAGTAACTGTAGGAGGTTATATCTTTAATTAGCTGGAGGAAATTACATGAAATTTCTTATAGATGAAAACGTGCTTTATGCCAATAAACTTTTTCAGTGTTTTGGTGAGGTGAAAAGTTTGCCTGGTAGAGAGATTTTTGCACCTATACCGAAGCAAGTCAGTGCATTAATAGTACGTTCTGTAACTAAGGTTAATAAAGCTTTACTCGATGGAAGTCAAGTAAAATTTGTTGGCAGCGCTACTTCTGGTACTGATCATGTTGATAAAGAATGGTTACAACAAGCAGGGATTAGCTTTTCAGCAGCTTTAGGTTGCAATGCAATTGCCGTAGTAGAGTATGTTCTTTCAGCGCTTTTATATCTTTCGCAGCGGGATGGTTTCTCACTACATGATAAGGTTGTTGGTATTATTGGTGTTGGTCATATCGGAAGAGAATTGCAAAAACGGCTTAATATATTTGGAATACGAACTTTGCTATGTGATCCGCCATTGGCGGAGGCGGGTATCTACGACGAAAACTGGCAGTCACTAGAAACATTGGTAAATAATGCTGATATATTAACTTTTCATACGCCTCTTACATATACTGGTCGACATTCTACTTGGCATTTAGTCGATGATTCTGTGCTAGCAGCACTTCCTGATGGTCGTATTATAATAAATACTTGCAGAGGTGCAGTGATAGATAATGTTGCTTTGCTTCAAGCATTAAAAAGCGGAAAAAATTTAAACGTTGTATTGGACGTGTGGGAGTTGGAGCCTTGTATTTCACTGGATTTGCTGTCTCACATTGATATAGGAACACCTCATATTGCTGGTTACAGCTTAGAAGGTAAAGCACGTGGGACAGCACAAGTGTTCAATTCTTATAGCGCTCACGTTGGAAGCGAAATACGTACAAATCTGCAAGATTTGTTACCTCCCCCAACAATAAGATACATCCATTTAAGCAATGGAGTTGACGAAGAAATATTGCGATTGTTAGCTAATTTAATTTATGACATACGAAAAGACGATATGCATCTAAGGCGTTCAATGACAATACCAGATGTTTTTGATCGCTTGCGAAAAAATTACCATCCACGCAGAGAATGGTCGTCGATTGTAGTAGAAATCGAGGATTATGTTGGATGTTCTATATTACAGAATATAGGGTTTAGGGCTAATTACCGTACTTGCAATTAAAAAAACCGAATAATCTCATAAATTCTTATGAATGATAAAGTAAAACGATAATTATTAATTCATAGAAATTGATTTTTCTCAATACTAAAATAACTATATTGAAAGCCATCCAACGCAGTTCAATTTTATCATAAAATTAGCTCTCCTTGATAGGAATTATTAATTAAATATAAATGTTATTAATTTCCTATAAAGAAGTCGAATTTTTCATCCATATAATTATGAAACTTTATTCTTAATAAGAGTTATTAAGAATAAGATTGCATATCAGATATTTACTATATTTACATAATGCACCCCATAGGGATCTTCGAATTAAAAATTAATAAAGATATACGGCATAGTTTCTGCAAGTAAACAAATTTAATTCGATGATTTAACTAACTTGCTACTAATAACTTTGACCAGAAAAATTTAAAATTTAATAATTCAAGGCTACAATATTATGTTTTAACTTGAATGTAATTTCGTTTATTAATTAGTTCAATGTATGTAATTAAACAGATCTCCATAAAAATTTCTTTAAATATTTATTTATATAATCATATATGAACTTACTTATGAAGTACTCTATTCCATTTATGGAAATGGTCTCTTTCAAAATTTCAAATAATTTCCACTTAAAATATAGAAAATGAAAAAATTAGCATTAGGAATTGAGTATAACGGTAGCGCGTATGCTGGATGGCAAAGTCAACATAAAATGAATACTGTACAAAAATGTCTTGAGAATGCCATATCAATAATTGCTAATGAAACCATTACGGTTATTTGTGCCGGTCGTACCGATGCTGGAGTGCACGCTACAGGACAAATTGTTCATTTTAGCACTAAGTCGCAAAGACCAGATGCTGCCTGGACAATCGGAGTTAATTCTTGCCTACCGCCCGATATCGCAATACAGTGGATGGTTCCAGTTCCGAATCACTTTCATGCACGCTTCAGCGCGATTACTCGACGCTATCGTTATCTTATTTATAATCATCATCTTCGTCCGGCACTTTTACATTTTGGATTAACTCATTATCGTTATCCTCTCAATGTTTCAATAATGCAACAAGCTGGCCAATGCTTGATAGGGGAAAATGATTTTTCATCTTTTCGTGCTTTAAAGTGTTTTTCAAAAAGTCCATGGCGAAATGTGTATCATTTGTATGTTACACGTCAAAAGAATTATGTAATAATCGATATTAAAGCGAACTCTTTTGTTCAAAAGATGGTTCGCAATATTGTAGGCAGTTTGTTAGAGGTAGGTTGTGGCAACCGATCAAAGGAGTGGTTTATTGAATTATTGGCATGTCGAGATAGAACAAAGGCTGGGTGCACTGCACCAGCAAAAGGACTATACTTGGTAGAAGTAAACTACCCTTTTTATTTTTCTTTACCACAGTCTAAAATAGGTCCTTTGTTTCTTAAGACTTGACATGTTTAATTTTATTAACGAATAGTAATCCAATAGGAAAAAGAAAATTTCCTTCACAGGAAATTGTATTGTAATTAATACATAATGATTATACCTAAAACATATAGAGGCGCTTATGATTAGCGAAGATTATCGATGAGTTGGATTGAACGAATTTTTTATAAAAAAACTGTCGGTCCTTCAAAAAAAGTCCATATTCCAGAAGGAATATGGACTAAGTGTAGTAGCTGTGGTCAAATATTATATCGAATAGAATTAGAACGTAATTTGAACGTTTGTCCAAAATGCGATCATCATATGCGAATAGGTGCACGCATACGTTTACTTGCTTTTTTAGATAAAAATAGTGAATCTGAACTTGGAAGCGATTTAACACCAAAAGATATCTTAAATTTTAAAGATTTGAAAAAATATAAAGATCGCCTAGCCATAGCTCAAAAAGTGACTGGTGAAAAGGATGCTTTAATAGTAATGAAAGGTAAATTATATAATATGCCAGTTGTAGTAGCTTCTTTTGAGTTTGCCTTTATTGGTGGTTCAATGTCTTCAGTAGTTGGTGCACGTTTCGTTCTTGCAGTAGAGCAAGCTTTAAAAGATAACTGTCCTTTGATATGTTTTTCTGTTAGCGGAGGTGCCCGCGTTCAGGAAGCCTTAATATCATTAATGCAAATGGCTAAAACCAGCGCTGCATTAGTACGACTTCGTAAAAATTGTTTACCATATATCTCAGTGTTAACTGATCCTACTATGGGAGGAGTATCTGCTAGCCTAGCTATGTTAGGCGATCTAAATATTGCTGAACCAAAAGCACTGATTGGTTTTGCTGGTCCAAGAGTAATAGAACAGACAGTACGTGAAGTATTGCCAGCTGAATTTCAACGAAGTGAATTTCTGTTAGAAAAAGGATCCATTGATCTTATCATAAGACGTCCAGAAATGCGTTTTCGATTAGGTAGTTTGTTAGCAAAACTAACTCATCAACCACTTCCAAAAGAAGCACTACCATTAACTTCATTTCAGGACCAATCTACAAAATCTTAAAAAGAGATAATATACCTGACCCAGTTTGCCAAAGAATAATTACTAAATTTATTTAGTGCAATATATTTTTTAAAAATTAATATGAATGTCGTTTTAAGTGAGTACCTATAATGGAGAATATATCTTCTAAACCTCAAGCTACATCTTCGTTATCTTCATGGCTTTATTATCTTGAACATTTACACGATAAGCCAATTGACTTAGGTCTAGATCGAGTCCAATGCGTGGCTAGTAGATTAAATCTTTTTCATCCAGCACGTTGGATTATTACTGTTGGCGGAACTAATGGTAAAGGTACTACTTGTCGTCTGTTGGAAGCTATTTTACTAGCTAATAAAATGCGAGTTGGTTTATATAGTTCACCGCACTTACTTCGCTATACTGAGCGAGTAAGAATTCATGGTAAAGAATTACCAGAATCTGCTCACAGTGAAGCGCTAATGTTTATCGAAGCTGGACGTGGCGCCATATCGTTAAGTTATTTTGAGTTTGGAACTTTAGCGGCACTGCAGCTTTTTCGGAAAGCAATACTAGACGTGGTGATTCTCGAAGTGGGACTCGGAGGACGATTAGACGCAACAAATGTCGTACATGCTGACGTTGCTGTAATTACTTCTATTGCTCTTGATCATACAAATTGGCTTGGACCAGATCGTAACAGTATCGCAAAAGAAAAAGCCGGCATTTTCCGACATGGAAAGCCAGCTGTAATAGGCGAACCTGACCGACCGGAAACGTTAGATAAAGAAATTGTTAGTTGTGGTGCGAAATTGTATGCTTGCAATCGTGATTGGTGGTGGAGAATTGATGGTCATCACTGGCATTGGTGGGATAGTTTTCATAATCTTACAGCATTAACATTACCATCTATTCCATTGGAAAATGCAGCGACAGCATTAGCTACAGTTGCCTGTCTTCCTTTTTTGACATCAGAATTAGCAGTACGTCAAGGCCTTCGAGAAGCTATCCTTCCTGGTCGCTTGCAACATTTTAATTTAGCTCCACTAACCATTTTAGACGTAGCGCATAACCCTCACGCTGCAAGTTATTTATCTAAGTATTTAACAACGCTTTCTTGCACTGGAAAAATTCGAGCAGTAGTAGGTATGTTGTTAGATAAAGACATTCCTGGAACACTTATATGTTTACGTGAACAAGTCGATGTTTGGTATTGTGCTTCGCTTAAAGGTCCCCGTTCTGCTAGCGCTGAACAATTAGCCATATTTCTTGATGGGAATGCAAAAAAATTTAAGAGCGTAAAAGATGCTTGGCGTCAAGCAGTAAAAGAAGCTGCATTGAACGATTGTATATTGGTGTTTGGATCTTTTTATACTGTTTCCTCAGTTATGAACGATTAACGAAAATATTATTGTTTATTTCAGATAATAAACTTAGCTAAAGTTAATTAAATTTTAAATTAATATCGCAACCTTTTTGTATTGACCGAAACAATGGTCTTATCATATGCCTTTATCTTCTGATCTGAAAGAAAAGTAACTGTAAATAAGTTAATTGACTTATCAGATTAGTGTTTAATTATCTTTTATTTAGAAAAAATTCAATGTAAAATAATGTTAAAAATTGAATCTGCTAATTAAAAAATATCGTAATTTCATTCTATTTAGTGAAATTAATTTATTCATTAACTCTCTTTAAGAGAGCAGTCTCTTCTGAGAAGATAGGAACGATTAAAGATAAACTAAAAGTCAGTTTTTTCAACTAAAAACTAATTAAAAGATAAATAGTTAATGATTTTAGTTATCAATTTTAATGAATTTGAAAAAACACTAATGGAATATGGCTGTTCTATTGATTGAAATATGATTATTTAATCATAAGTGTAACTGTATTTCTAACTTTTTTGATAAATATTTAGGACTTTTCTTAGTTTATACATTTTTTGATTTGGTGTAAAAAATAGCAAAGGAAAAAGCAGTTACTTACCATCCATAAGAGAATCTAGACTATCACAAAATTATCATTCTGAATAAAAACTTAAGGATGGGAAATAGATAGATATTATCTAAGATATTTGGGTTTTTATTTAAATGAAATATTATCCTCGCGATTCTGTAATTTAAATTAAACTTTTTGGTAGGGCTGTTTTTTAATAGAAGTAAATTTCTTCTTTTATAAAGAAAATTGAAATATCATCAAAGTTGACTTTTTTATAAAAGTGACCTTCTCTTTTAGAATTTAAGAAAGATTCTTCTCACTAATAAATCACTTCTAATTTGCTAATGGAGTTAGACTGGCTTCTTTAGGTCGAAAAGTTAAAATAATAAATAAAATATAAAATGAAACGTCTGATTATCGGTATCAGCGGCGCCAGTGGAACTATTTACGGTATCCGTTTATTGCAGGCATTAACAATGCTGCCAACAATAGAAACTCATTTAGTAATTAGTTTAGCCGCTTATCAAACATTAAAAATTGAGACTACATATAGTATACATGACGTACAGAAATTAGCAAACTTTGTACATGATTCCCGTAATATAGCCGCAAATATTAGCTCCGGTTCATTTCAAACTCTTGGAATGGTAATTTTACCTTGTTCGATGAAAGCGCTGTCTGGAATTGTACATAGTTATAGTGACGGACTATTGGAACGAGCTGCAGATGTTATTCTAAAAGAGCGTCGTAAACTAGTTTTAGGAGTAAGGGAAACTCCATTGCATTTAGGTCATTTACGTTTAATGGCTTCGGCTGCCGAACTAGGCGCGATTATCATGCCCCCAGTACCATCTTTTTACAATCGTCCCACTCAAATAAACGATATTATTGATCAAACAATAAACAGAATATTGGATCAATTTAGTTTATTTTTGCCGAAAGATCTTTTTCCACGTTGGCAAGGAGTATCTTAATAAAATACTTTCATTGTAAATCCTAATCCATAAAAATTGATCTTTTTAAGCACTAACATCTAGACATGTATATATCAACTAGAAATAATTTATTGATTAAACCAATAATACAAAAATCAATTTTTTATTTCTTTCGATTGAATTGCAGTCAAAGCGATAGTGTATACAATATCGTCTACCAATGCACCTCGTGAAAGATCATTAACTGGTTTACGCATTCCTTGTAACATAGGACCAATGGAAATCAGATTTGCTGAACGTTGCACTGCTTTGTATGTTGTATTTCCAGTATTTAAGTCTGGAAAGATGAATACTGTTGCTTGTCCGGCTACTGGAGAATTAGGCGCTTTTGATTGTGCAACATCGGCCATGATAGCAGCATCATATTGTAATGGACCGTCAATTAGTAATTTCGGACACTTCTCCTTTACTAATCGAGTGGCTTTACGTACTTTTTCAACATCTTTACCAATCCCTGAATGACCTGTCGAATAGGAAATCATTGCTACGCGTGGTTCAATGCCAAAACTAGCAGCAGAATTAGCTGACTGAATAGCGATTTCTGCCAATTGCTCTACAGTTGGGTTAGGATTAATTGCGCAGTCTCCATATACCAATACCTGTTCGGGAAGTAGCATAAAAAATATAGATGATACTAGCGAATTACCAGGTGCCATTTTTATAAGCTGCAATGATGGACGAATAGTGTTTGCGGTAGTATGTGTTACTCCTGATACTAATCCATCTACTTCCCCTCGCTCTAACATTAACGTACCTAATGTTATATTGTCCTCTAGTTGAGATTTCGCTTCTTCTTCTGTTAATCCTTTATTTTTTCGAAGTTCAACTAAACGGCTAATATACTTTTCCCGTACAATTTTTGGATCAATAATTTTGATATTCTCACTCAGAAGTATGCCTTCTAAAGAAGCTATTTTATTAATTTCATTGGAGTTACCAAGCAAAACACAGTGCGCAATTTCTCGTTTAGTACAAATAGACGCTGCTTTAATAATTCGAGGTTCACTGCCCTCTGGCAAGATAATGCTTCTTCTAGATTGACGAGCTAATTCAGTTAACTGATAACGAAACAAGGGAGGCGTTAAACGTCTTGGATATTTAGATCTCACAGATAATAAAGACTCAACCCACGCTTTATCAATATGAGTTGCAATATAATGCTTTAAATTTTCTACTCGAATGTGATCATCAAAAGGAATTTCTAAGTTAAATTTTTGTAAGCTGAGAAAAACCTGCTGTAAGTTAATATTTACAATAAAAATTGGCAATCCTGTATCAACGAAAGCTTGTTTACATAATCGATAAATTTTTTGATTTACATTATTACCTCCTGTTAATAAAACTGCGCTAATTTTCACTCCATTCACTGCAGACAGACAAGCAGAAATCAATATTTCTGGTCGATCAATCGGAGTCACTAATAACAATCCAGTACGAAAGCACTCTATTATGCTTGATAGACCACTAGAGCAAAATATAACAGATTTTACTCGACGAGTTCTAATTTCTCCTTCATTTATAATCGTAGCATTTAAATAGCGTGCTATATCAATAGTACGTACAGCGATAAGATCAGAATTCCAGGGAATACAGCCTAATATTGGAAAAGAATCATCTTGAATCAGTTGATTTAGATTAATTTGAGAGGTATTAGCCTCTCCAATAAGGTTGTTAAAAATATCCGAAAAATTTGATTCTATGCAACCCTTTTTGTTGACTGGAGCATTTAACTTATTAATGATAACGCCGGTAACATTTCTATTGAAATTTGAACGAACTGATTTAATGTAATTTTTTAATTGATTTAAATAAGAATCACTGTTTGGTGATGAAACAAAAATTATTTCGGCGTTTAGTATACTAGCAATTTCATAATTTAATGCAGTAATAAATTGATATCTATCGCTTAGAGTTAAGCCTTCTACCAAAACTATTTCTTCTTTAAGCTTATTAGCATAATAAATGGCGAGGATTTTCTCCATTAGGATATCTTTTTGATTACAGTTAATCATCGATTCAACATAGCTTATAGCTAATGGTTCTATAGAAGAAGATATATTTAAATTAGTACGAACTATATGTATGGTAGCATCAAGAGAATCCATACTGGATCGCGGCTGTGCAATAGGTTTGAATATGTTGATTTTTATTCCTTTTTGCTTTATAGCTTGTATGATACCAAGAGTAATACTGGTCAAACCGACATTAATACCAGTCGGTATTAACATGATTGTACGTGACACATTAAACCTCTTTGTTTAACGATTTTTTCAATTAAAAATACCTTTTTAGAATTCTGTCAGAAAATATAATATCATTGTGATTCGATTAGGCGAGCAGCATCTTGAGCAATAACTAATTCCTCATTAGTCGGAATGACAATGGCTGGAAGGCTAGTTTCAGTAGTTATTATTCCAATACGGCCAAAACGAGTTGCTAAATTACGGTCATGGTCTACCTTGAATTTTAGTAATCCTAACTTTTTGAGTGATAACTCGCGTACTATCGCAGCATTCTCACCAATACCACCAGTAAAGATAATAGCGTCTAGTCTGCCTTCCATTAGAGTACTATAAGCACCAATATATTTAGCAAGTCGATGACAATATATATCTATAGCGCGCCTAGAGTTGCTATTTTTTTCGTGATAATGATCTTCAATATAACGACAGTCGCTTGTTATTCCGCTTAATCCAAGTAGTCCTGATTTTCTTGTCAATAACGTATTAATTTTAGTAATTGGCATTCCTAAAGTTTCATGCAAATAGAAAATAATAGCTGGATCAATGTCGCCACTTCTGGTTCCCATAACAAGTCCTTCTAATGGCGTCATGCCCATAGAGGTATCTACACATTTTCCATTTTGAATAGCACAAACAGAACTTCCGTTTCCTAGGTGACATGTAATGACATTTAAACGATTTACAGGCGTGTCAAGCAGTTTAGCTGCTATACGGCTGACATAAAAATGACTAATACCATGCGCACCATAACGACGGATAGCATGATTTTTATATAGAGAATAAGGCAAAGCGTAGAGATACGATTCTTCTGGCATTGTTTGATGAAAAGCAGTGTCGAAAACTGCTACATTTTTTTTTTCTAATTGTAAAAAATTTCTTAATGATTCGCGAATTCCTATAAGATGAGCAGGATTATGAAGAGGTGCAAATGGAATGGAATCTTCAATACCTTTTATTACATTGTCGTCAATAATAGTAGATTGAATAAAACGACTACCACCATGGACAATTCTGTGTCCAATAGCGATTAGTTGCTTTAATAATTCTGGTTTTTCTGTAAGAATTGTATTAAAAATACAGTGCATAACTTTGCTATATGAACTGTTAACACCTAACGTTATTTGCTTCTTAACATTATTTATCTTCCACTCGATATGTGCGTCCGGTGAATTTAGGTATTCAGCAAAGCCGGAAATACATTCTTTACCACCAACAGCATCAATGACAGCAAACTTCAGAGATGAACTACCACAGTTAAGGACTAGTACTGGCTTTCTTGACATAGAAACCTACTTTTTACATTGTGTGTATATCGCTGTAATATACATTATTAATTTTCCGAATAATTTTAATCAATAGCGTATTTTAAAGTACTAGCTTCTCAGACAATTTATCATTTAACTATCTTTTCTTTTATCTCTTTTTTTTGAAAATTATGTAATAACTCCATTAAGAATTCACATAATTTTCAATTGATGAAATTATAGATTTTATTTAAATTCAATTAACGTTTAAAAACTTAGTTCTTTAAAAGAAATTTAGAGGATTCTGATTCTTTTCTTTATCTAAAAGAAATAACTCCTTTCTTTGAAAGAAAAAACTTTTATTAAAAATAATCCAATTTATTGATGTTAAAGCAATAATTAATAATCGTTAAAATAGTTGCCTTTTACCATACAATTCAGAATTAAATATTCTAACAAACAAATACACTTACAGGACAAATTTATTTATTATTTGAAGCATTGGTAATACTTTTTAGTAAATGTTAGTATACTTAATTTATTTTAGGTTTTTTGGGTTTTCAAAAATTAAACTTAACTGACTAAATAAAATTTTAGAATGTGAACAATTTAAACTTTTTTCAAAAAAACATGCTTCAAACGTAGAAAATTTTATATTATCTTACTAAAGTATTACAGTCTTTACTGCTTACATTTCAATAAGTTTTGCATTATAAATAACTAACTGTTTTCCAAATATTGGAGTTTATAAAAATCATAATTACCTCCGTAAGTTTTCTTTTAAAATTAGAATTTTGCCTAGTCAAAACTATTGATCCATTTCTCTATTTTTAAAAAAATCGTTCTTATAAGTTTTTTAAAAAAAATTGTTTATTCTTTTATAAAGTTTAATTTTAAAGTAAAAAAATTTATTAAAGTATAATAATTTATCGATGTTTTAATTCTTGCATGGAAAAAAGAATAAGTATATTAAAAACGTGCTATATGTACCTTAGCAAAAGAATTTTGCATAGCATTAAATTTTTTAATTTATGAAGATTAAAAGCCTAATTTTTCAAAAACCTACAAAGTTTTTTTTAAAAGTTTAGCATATTTGAAATATAGAAATTATATCCTCCTTTTTAAGGAGTTACCTTCTATTGTACGAAATTGTAAGCTCTTCCTATTGTAGTCAGGTAAGAAGAAGGGCACTCTATAATAGTTTTTTAGCAAAAAAGTTTTAATTTTAAATCCGTTAATTTAATGATATTTATTTTTGGTTCTTAACTAAGAAGATCTTAGTACTATTCAATAATTAAAATCGAAATCAGTTTTTAAAGTAACTGCTTTTGATTTTTCTAAAATTAGATTTTTATTCATAAATCGACGTCATCTCCTTGATAAACATCTTATGCTTAGCACGCGAGAATATATGGAAGTTTTTCCGAACAATTCTTACGTAAATCAAAGGTTTAAAAATTAAATATTTAGAAATCAGAAAGAATAGCGTAATTTCGTAAGAAATTGATCTTTTCATATTTCAATTCAAAAAGTTTTTCGTTCTAAATTTGAATATGTAACTGCCGTTTACTATGAAAAATTTTTTAAATGAAAAGTATTCGTTGCTATTGATTGTTTTTTTTAATAAAATGAGCTTTTCATCTTCTTTTTAGAAGAAATAAAATATTATACAATCCTGATGACAGTTACTAATACAATATTTTAACTCTAGTTTCGCTATCAGAAATGGTTATTTACTTAGTATCTACGAATAAAAAACATGTAAAGTTAGCAAAATCAAGTAAATTTCTGTTATTTATATTAAAATTATCAAAAATATAAACATAGGTTGTGCTTTTACAAAGCAACATGTAGTTTAACCTTACAGCATGAGACATGTTAGTACACAAAATATACTTCTTCTGAAGAAGAATGTAGATTAGAATAATTTTTCATTTAATTAGTATTAAAATGTTAATGACCACTAATTTTGAAGCTGATTATTGGACTTTTTCTTTATTTTTGTTAGGTGCGCTAAGTCTTTGCGTCTTTATGCTTGTTTGTGGTTTTTTATTAGGTGGTCGCGCAGTAGCTAGAGCAAAACATACTCCGTTTGAATCTGGAATTGACTCAGTTAGTACTGCCAGGACATGTTTTTCGGCCAAATTTTATTTAATAGCAATGTTTTTTGTAATTTTTGATGCTGAAGCTTTATATCTTTACGTTTGGGCTATCACTATACGTGAAGCAGGTTGGATGGGTTTTATTGAAATAAGTATCTTTATTACTATGTTATTCATAGATTTATTTTATCTAGATCGCATTGGAGCATTCGAGTGGGCGCTAAGAAAAAAACTGATAATGAAGTAAAAATGGATTATACTCTTACTCGTCCTAACCTAGATTCTGATAGAAGCGAACGATATCCCTTACAAAAGAAAAAGGTTGTGCCTGATCCATTAAAAATGTATCTAAAAAATCATGTCTGCTTTGGCAAACTTAAAAAAGCAATTCATGATATGGTAAATTGGGGAAGGGGTAATTCACTTTGGCCATATAATTTTGGATTGTCTTGTTGTTACGTTGAAATGGCTACTGCTTTTACTTCTGTCCATGATGTATCAAGATTTGGAGCAGAAGTTATACGCGCCTCACCACGTCAATCAGATTTTATGGTAATAGCTGGAACACCATTTATTAAAATGGCTCCCGTTATACAGCGTCTTTATGATCAAATGTTAGAACCAAAATGGGTTATTTCTATGGGAGCTTGCGCTAATTCTGGTGGGATGTACGATATCTATTCGGTTGTACAAGGTGTTGATAAATTTCTACCAGTAGATATTTATATTCCTGGTTGTCCCCCTAGACCTGAAGCCTATATTCAATCACTGCTTTTGTTGAAAAAAACCATCAGTAAAGAGCGCCGTCCACTTTCTTGGATAATGGGTGATCAAGGTGTTTATCGTGCTAATTTAGAACCAGAACGAAAGCGCAAGCATGACCATCGTATTGCAGTTACCAATTTATATTCTCCAGATGAAACTTGTTTGGTAAAAGAAAACAATCCCTCTTAACTAAGATCCCTGGTTGTTGAATAATAACGTAGCTTAATATGTTTTAAAGCAGTGCAGAGGTTATGAAAGAGTTGACACGGTGTACGGACTATCCTCATTTCTGGAAAAAATCGATTTATCTAGAAGATGATACGATTATTAATGAATTAGGTAATCATTTTGCATCAGACGTTTTTAACGTTCAGTTAGCTTATACCGATATTCCAATTATTTGGATAAAACGTGAACAACTCCTTGAAGTTCTTAAATTTTTGAAGAATCTGCCAAAACCATATCTAATGCTCTATGATCTACATGGGATAGATGAACGTCTTCGCTCTTGCAAAAACAATCTTCCTACAAAAGATTTTACTATTTTTTATCACTTAATTTCTATTGATCGTAATCGTGATGTTATATTGAAGGTTGCTTTATCAGAATACGATCTACATTTACCTAGTTGTACTAGTATTTTTCTTAATGCTAATTGGTATGAACGAGAAACTTGGGAAATGTTTGGCGTAATTTTTGACGAACATCCAAATTTGACGCGTATTTTAATGCCTAAAACCTGGAAGGGGTATCCATTGCGTAAAGATTATCCCGCTCGAGCGACAGAATTTAATCCTTTTTTTCTTACAAAACAAAAGGAAGATTTAGAAATGGATGACTTGACTTTTAAACCAGAAGAATGGGGTATGAAACGTGGAACAGGTAATGAAAGTTTCATGTTTCTTAATTTAGGACCTAATCATCCTTCCGTACATGGCGCGTTTCGTATTGTACTCCAGTTGGACGGTGAAGAAATTATTGATTGTGTTCCTGATATTGGTTACCACCACCGTGGTGCTGAAAAGATGGGAGAACGTCAGTCTTGGCATGGATTTATTCCTTATACTGATCGCATTGAATATCTCGGTGGCTGTATTAATGAAATGCCTTATGTACTAGCAGTAGAAAAGTTAGCTGGTATTATAGTACCAGATCGCGTTAATGTAATTCGAATTATGCTATCAGAATTGTTTCGCATTAATAGTCACTTATTATACGTTAGCACTTATATACAAGATATAGGTGGAATGACTACCATTTTTCTAGCATTTACTGATCGTCAGAAGATTTATGATATTATTGAAGCCATTACTGGTGCCCGCATGCATCCAGCTTGGTTTCGTATTGGCGGCGTTGCACAAGATTTACCACGTGGATGGGAGAACTTATTACGTGAGTTCCTTAATTGGTTACCAAAAAGATTAAATACTTATATTAAAGTAGCACTAAAAAATAGTATACTTCGCGCCCGTGCGGAGGGCATAGCTGCTTATGGAGCAAAAGAAGCTTTAGATTGGGGAGTAACAGGAGCCGCGTTGCGTGCTACTGGCATTGGATTTGATGTACGTAAGTGGCGTCCATATTCCGGCTATGAAAATTTTGATTTTGAAGTACCGATAGGTAGTGGAATTAGTGACTGTTATAGTCGAGTTATGCTAAAGATAGAAGAAATATTACAAAGTCTTCGAATTCTTAAACAATGTTTAAATAACATGCCAACAGGACCGTTTAAGGCTGATCATCCACTAACTACTCCTCCTCCAAAAGAGCGTACTTTGAAGCATATCGAAACTCTTATCACACACTTCTTACAAGTTTCTTGGGGTCCAATTATACCAGCCAATGAATCATTTCAAATGATAGAAGCTACTAAAGGGATAAATAGCTATTATCTTATTAGCGATGGTGGAACAATGAGTTATCGAACACGCATCCGAACACCCAGCTTTCCTCATTTACAGCAAATTCCATCAGTGATACAAGGTAGTCTCATATCAGATTTAATTGTATATCTTGGAAGCATCGATTTTGTTATGTCAGACGTAGATCGTTAATCAACATTAATAACAATGAAGACTTTAATCAAAGCATTCGAATTAAGTCATGAGGAACGCGTAGCTATTGAGCATCACAAATATCATTATGAACACCCACGAGGAGCTCTAATTGAGGCGCTCAAGGTTGTACAAAAATATCGACATTGGGTTCCAGATGAAGCTGTATCTGCTATCGCAGAGATATTGAATATTCCAAGTAGCGATGTTGAAGAAGTAGCTACTTTTTACAGTCAAATCTTTCGTCAGCCAGTAGGCAGACATATTATTCGATATTGCGATAGTGTGGTTTGTTATATTACCGGTTATCAGAAAGTTCTTAAAGAACTAGAACGGTTATTAAACATCAAATCTGGGCAAACAACCAATGATGCACACTTTACCTTACTTCCTACGTGCTGTTTAGGCAATTGTGATCATGCTCCAACCATAATGATAGATGATGATACTTACGCACATGTAACATCAGAAGATGTCTTTTTATTACTAGAGAAATATAAATGAATAGAGTCATTCTTCGATTGGAAGAAACACATCCATTAACATGGCGATTACGTGAAGATGGTCAACCGATATGGATCACCGAATATCAAAAAAAAAATGGTTATTCTGGTGCACGTAAAGCGATAAGAGAAATGAGTCATGATGATATCATCAAACTCGTACTAGATTCCGGATTAAAAGGGCGAGGCGGAGCTGGTTTTTCTACTGGATTAAAATGGAGCCTCATGTCTAAAAATTGTTCTGAGAAAATACGATATTTAATATGTAATGCAGATGAAATGGAACCAGGTACATATAAGGATCGTTTATTAATGGAACAACTACCACATCTTTTAATAGAAGGAATGTTAATTTCTGCTTTTGCACTAAAAAGTTATCGCGGTTACATTTTCTTGCGTAGTGAATATGTTAAGGCTGAAATTAATCTTCGTCGCGCAATATTTGAAGCAAATGAAACTGGTTTTCTTGGTAGAAATATTTTAGGAAGTAATTTTTCTTTTGAACTAATTCTTCATACAGGAGCTGGTCGTTACATATGCGGTGAAGAAACTGCATTAATTAATTCACTTGAAGGACGTCGACCTAATCCACGCGCAAAGCCTCCTTTTCCTGCTGAAGTAGGAGCATGGGGAAAACCGACCTGTATCAATAATGTTGAAACTTTATGTAACATACCAGCAATTCTAGAGAGAGGGGTTAATTGGTATCGTAATATTGCAGCAGGGAAAAGTAAAGACACTGGTACTAAAATGATGGGTTTCTCTGGTCGTGTAAAAAATCCTGGGGTATGGGAGTTACCATTCGGTATTACTGCTCGTGAAATCTTCGAAGATTATGCTGGCGGTATGCAGCGTCGTTTGAAATTAAAAGCTTGGCAGCCGGGTGGTGCTGGAACTGATTTTCTTATCCCAGATCACTTAGATTTTCCTATGGATTTTGAAGGTATCTCTAAAGCTGGAAGCCGTCTTGGTACTGCGTTGGCTATAGCAGTTGACAATGAAATCAACATGGTATCATTAATCCGTAATCTTGAAGAGTTTTTTTCCCGTGAATCTTGTGGGCTTTGTACCCCTTGTCGTGATGGTCTTCCATGGGGCGTTCGTTTATTATATGCATTAGAAAATGGCCAAGGACAACCTGAAGATATTAAGATTTTGGAGCAATTATGCCAGTTTCTCGGTCCAGGAAAAACTTTCTGTGCTCATGCACTAGGAGCAATAGGACCACTGAAAAGTGCAATTAAGTATTTTCGTTCCGAATTTGAAAAAGGTGTAAACATTAAATATTTAGACAATAAATACACTATTAAAAATGTACAGTAAAAACTCACTGAATCATGTTAATAAACGTTTTTCAGATTAATTCTATGTTTTAAAAAAGAAGTAGAATATATGTTTATCTTACTATTTTGATTGGTAATTATATGATCACTATTAATATAGATGGAAAAGAATATAAAGTGGTTAACGAATCCAGCAACCTTTTAGAGGCGTGTCTAACTTTAGGCATTGATATTCCTTATTTTTGCTGGCATCCGGCATTAGGTAGTGTCGGCATTTGTCGACAGTGTGCAGTTAAACAATATCAAAATAATAAAAACAATTTGGGTCAAATAGTTATGTCTTGTATGACGCCAGTTAAAAATGGTTTGTGGATTTCCATCAAAGACCATGAAGCAAGAGAGTTTCGCCGCAGTGTAATAGAATGGTTAATGATCAATCATCCGCACGACTGTCCAGTTTGTGAAGAAGGGGGGAGTTGTCATCTTCAAGACATGACGATGATGTCTGGTCACATTTCTCGTCGTTATCGATTTAGTAAACGTACCCATTTTAATCAGTATTTAGGACCGTTTATTTCCCATGATATGAATCGATGTATTTCTTGTTATCGTTGTGTACGATATTATAAAGACTATGCTGATGGTAACGATTTTGGTGTATATGGAGCTCGTGATAACATTTATTTTGGTCGCTACCAAGAAGGAGAATTAGACAGCGAATTTTCTGGAAATTTAGTAGAAATTTGCCCAACTGGTGCACTCATTGATAAAACTTTTTCTAAAAGATATAGTCGTAAATGGGACATGCAGTTTTCACCAAGCATTTGTCATCAATGTAGCATTGGTTGCAATATTATTTTAGAAGAGCGTTATGGAAAATTACGACGTATTGAAAACCGTTACAACGGATGTATTAATGGTTATTTTTTATGTGATCGTGGTCGTTTTGGATACGATTATGTTAATCTTAAAGATCGTCCTCGGCATCCAATGATTCGTCGTGGAAATAGATGGGTTATGCTAAATGCTAATGAAGCTGTGCAAGAAGCATCTAAAATACTACGTCACGCACATAAGTTAATTGGTATTGGTTCAGCACGAGCTAGCATGGAAAGTAATTTCGCTTTACTTAAATTAGTAGGAATGAATAATTTCTATATTGGAGTTTCTCATAGCGAAAAAGAGGAATTATTGTTAATGCTTAGTATTTTGCAAAATTCTGGGATTCATACACCTTCACTCTGTGAAATAGAAAATTATGATGCTATTTTGATATTAGGAGAAGATGTAACCCAGACAGGTGCACGTATTGCATTAGCAATTCGTCAAGCAATTAAAGGAAAGGTACGTGAAATAGCTGCACAACAAAAAATTGCCAACTGGCATGCAGCCGCCATAATAAACGTTGGGCAAAATTCTAGATATCCTTTGTTTATTACTAGTGTTGATAAAACTCGTTTAGATGATATTGCTGCTTGGAATTATTACGCGTCTGTAAGTGATCAAGCCCGTTTAAGCTTTGCTATTGCTCATTCACTGGACAAAACAGCACCAACAGTGAATGATTTGGATACAGCCTTACAAAGTAAGATTGATTTAATCGCAAAAACATTAGCTAACGCAAAAAAACCACTTATCATTTCAGGTAGCGGTGCTGGAAGCAAGGAATTAATTGCTGGGGCCACTAACATTGCTCTTGCCTTGAAAAAACAAGGCAAAAACGTTGGAATTAGTTTTATCCTTTCCGAAGCTAACAGTATGGGAATTACAATGATAGGCGGAAAAAGCATAGACGAAGCTTTGGATATGCTAGAACAGGGAGCTGCAGATAGTTTAATTGTTTTGGAAAATGATCTTTATCGTCATGCATCAGAGACTCGCGTTAATGCTGCTTTGGATAAAATAAGTTATTTTATCGTTCTGGATCATCTACATTCTTCTTTACAAGAAAAAGCTAATTTGATTCTATCGGCAGCTAACTTTACCGAAAGTAGTGGTACTCTTATTAATCAAGAAGGTCGCGCGCAGCGGTTTTTTCAAGTATATGATCCCGCATATTATGATGATCAGTCGATAATATTAGCTAGCTGGCGTTGGCTTTACTCAATTCATTCAATGCATACATATAAAAAAACAAATTGGACGAAACTTGATCATGTTATTGATCATCTCATTGAAGCATTGCCGCACTTAGCTGATATCAAGAAAGCTGCGCCAGACGCTAGTTTTCGCATTCAAGGACAGAAGATAGCTCGAGGACCAAATCGATATAGCGGCCGTACTTCAATGAATGCCAATATCAATATTCATGAACCTCGTGTTCCATACGATCACGATACTATGTTTACTTTCTCAATGGAAGGAAGCATCGCTTTCCAAGCACCGAATCAGCAAATAACTTTTGCTTGGACGCCAGGCTGGAACTCTTCGCAAGCATGGAATAAATTTCAAGATACAGTTGGAGGACATTTAAAATACGGTGATCCTGGAGTACGTTTGTTGGAGTTAAAAACAAGCAACTTAGATTATTTTAGTAATGTTCCAATTGCACTTTTGCCATCTAAAGATAATGAGTGGTATGTAGCACCTTATTGGCATTTATTTGGCAGTGAGGAAACATCTCAACGTTCCTCAGCCATCCAAAATAAAATGCCGAAACTATATATAGTAATAAGTCAGTCTGATGCTAAAAAACTAAATATTGACAATAATACTGCATTATTTTCATTTAATTGTATGGGAATAAACATGTGCTTGCCGGCACGAGTTAGTCGCTATTTAAGTACCGGACAAATTGGACTTCCTCTAGGTTTGCCAGGTATTCCACCAATTCTGTCAGGCCATTATATTAAAAACTTACAAAAAGTTAAAACTCAAGTTATTTAAATTGTAAGCGATACTTTGGTGAATCGATGAAAGTAATTCTGATTTTACTTATGGTAGTTTTTTTTAGTTCTTATATGGTTTTTATTGAACGACGCCTTTTAGGCTTGTTTCAAAATCGGTATGGTCCAAATCGCGTTGGTTGGGGAGGGTCGTTGCAAATACTTGCCGATATTTTAAAAATGATGTTTAAAGAAGATTGGGTTCCATCGTTTTCTGATCGAGGTATTTTTGTGTTGTCTCCGGCTGCTTCTTTTTTATTGCCGTTAGTTACTTTTTCTGTAATTCCGATAACTCCTTCTTTAGTGATTATTGATTTAAATATCGGAATATTATTTTTTCTGATGATGTCTGGATTAACTGTGTATGCTTTATTATTTGCCGGATGGTCAAGCAATAATAAATATGCTCTTCTTGGAGCCATAAGAGCTGCAGCGCAAACATTAAGTTATGAAGTATTTCTAGGATTATCATTAATGGGTGTAGTGATCCAAACTGATTCATTCAATCTTAGTAAGATTGTTGACGCACAAGAATATTTATGGAATATAGTTCCTCAGTTTTTTGGTTTTATTACTTTTATGTTAGCTGCTATAGCAGTATGTCATCGTCATCCCTTTGACCAACCTGAAGCAGAACAAGAGTTGGCCGATGGATACCACGTAGAATATTCAGGAATGAAATTCGGCTTATTTTTCATTGGGGAGTATATTAATGTTGTGACCGTTTCAGGACTAGCAGTAACGGTGTTCCTTGGTGGGTGGCATGGACCATGGTTACCACCATTATTTTGGTTCGTAGTGAAAACCGCTTTTTTTTTGATATTATTCGTTTTGATTCGTGCCGCATTGCCGCGTCCACGTTACGATCAAATGATGGCTTTTGGTTGGAAAATTTGTTTACCTATAGCGCTATTAAATATGTTAATGACTGCTTCTTTTATCTTATACAACCTACATTAAGTAGTGCGTAGATTATGACAATAAAAGATTTAATAATTGGATTTGGAACGATTTTAAGAAGTATTTTGATAATTGGTATGCAGGCATTTAGCAAACGTGAAACGCGTATGTATCCTGAAGTGCCAGTAAATCTATCTCCTCGCTTTCGAGGTAGAATTGTTTTAACACGTGATTCGAACGGAAACGAACGATGTGTAGCATGTAACTTATGTGCTGTCGTTTGTCCAGTTGACTGTATTTCTCTGCAAAAAGCGGAGACTAAAGATGGTCGATGGTATCCAGAATTTTTTCGTATTAATTTTTCTCGTTGTATTTTCTGCGGTTTTTGCGAAGAAGCTTGCCCAACTGCTTGTATTCAACTTATACCAGATTTTGAAATGAGCGAGTACAAAAGACAGGATTTAGTATATGAAAAAACAGATTTACTAATTTCAGGACCAGGAAAATACCCAGATTATGATTTTTATCGCATTTCTGGAACAGAAATTTCTGGAAAAAGAAAAGGCGAAGCAAAAAACGAGAACAAGCCTATTGACGTAAAAAACTTATTACCCTAAATCTTGACCAAATAGCTTTATAACACAAAGAAAATTAATCAATGCTCTTTCAAGGAAAAGACATGCATCTAATATTCTATTTCTCTGGACTTCTAGCAATTTTATCAACGTTTCGTGTTATCACTCACACTCAGCCAGTATATTCATTATTGTATCTTATTTTTTCATTTTTATCTATTTCTTGTGTTTTCTTTTCTTTAGGAGCGCATTTTGCCGGAGCATTAGAAATTATCATTTATGCTGCCGCTATTATGGTTTTATTCGTATTTGTAATCATGGTTCTAAATGTAAAAAACAATGAAAATAAAAAAAAACATTCATGGATAAGAAAAATTGCCAATTGGATTGGGTCATCAATGATTTCACTGCTATTTCTAATAATATTAATTTATTTTATAAATGATTATGGTGAAGAGCATATTACTGGGAATTTAATATCAACAAAAACTGTTGGAATTGCACTGTTTAGTTCTTACATCTTAGTAGTTGAAATAGTGTCTATGCTACTATTGGCAGGATTAATAGTAGCTTATCATTTTGGTCATGATAAATAATTGGCACATTATTAATTTTATTCAATCAGAGAAAATACTGGTTTATGAATGGAGAGAAACAAAATATGGTCCCATTGTCACACGGTCTTATCCTAGCAGGAATCCTTTTTATATTAGGATTAACAGGTATGATCGTCCGTCGAAATTTATTTTTTATTTTATTAGGATTGGAAATTATGATGAATGCTTCAGCATTAGCTTGCGTAGTAGGAGGTAGTTATTGGATTCATGCAGATGGACAGGTTATGTATATCTTAATAGTAACCTTAGCTGCTGCAGAAGCCAGCATTGGACTAGCAATGCTATTGTTGCTTTATCGAAGCAATGGAACCCTAGATATTGATCGCATAAACGAGCTACGAGAATGAATTTGGTTTATTTAGTTCCATTATTTCCTTTTTGTGGATTTCTATTACTTACATTTTCACAGGGTCGTTGGAGCGAAACTGTTTCTACAATAATTGGTGTTGGAAGTATTGGAGTAGCAGCATTAATCACCTTTTTTATAGCACTAGATTTTTCTAGTACATATGGAAATACCACTAATGGCACTTTGGAATATATTCAAACATTATGGAACTGGATAGTATTGGATGATTTTCATATTTCAATTGTGTTCAATCTTAACTGTTTATCACTAACAATGGTCTGTGTTGTTACTGGAGTTGGATTTTTTATTCAACTCTATGCTTCTTGGTACATGAATGAGACAGATAATTATGTTCGTTTCTTTGCTTATACTGATTTATTTATTGCCAATATGATACTGCTAACATTAGCAGATAATTTATTATTGATTTATCTTGGATGGGAAGGTGTTGGTCTTTGTAGTTATTTACTTATTGGATTCTATCCTGAACCAAAAAATGGTATGGCAGCTATGAAAGCATTCATTATTACCAGGTTCGGAGATGTATTATTAGTTTTTGCACTTTTTATGCTATACAATAAATTTGGGACCCTCAATCTTCAAGAGATAATCACACTAATACCTCAAAAAATAACAAAAAATTCTCTAACAATTACTTTAATAACTCTATTACTATTGGGTGGAGCAGTTGGAAAGTCAGCACAATTTCCCCTGCAAGGATGGTTAGCGGATGCTATGACTGGACCTACTCCAGCCTCGGCGTTAATTCATGCTGCTACCATGGTAACCGCTGGTGTATATCTAATTGCTAGAACTCATCACTTATTTTTAATGGCTACTAATGTACTGCATCTTGTTGGAATTATAGGAGCAATAACTTTAGTGCTGGCTGGATTTACTGCTTTGGTACAAACTGATATTAAACGAATTTTAGCTTACTCCACAATGGGGCAAGTAGGCTATATGTTTTTAGCATTAGGTATTCAAGCATGGGAAGCTGCTATTTTCCATTTAGTGACCCATTCTTTTTTTAAATCACTGTTATTTTTAGCAGCTGGTTCAGTTATATTGGCCTGTCGTCAAGAACAAAATATTTTTAGAATGGGGGGATTAAGAAAATCAATGCCACTTATGTATATTTCTTTTTTAATTGGAGGATCTTCGCTGTCTGCATTTCCGCTGTTTACGGCAGGATTTTTCTCTAAAGAAGACATTCTGTGGCATGCTATGGCTAATGGGCATTCGATTTTGGTCATTGTTGGATTGTTAGGATCGTTTATTACTTCCACTTATACTTTTCGCATGATTTTTTTGATTTTTCATGGAAATGAAAAAATTAAAATTCATACTCGCTACCATACAATCAACTACTATCTTTCATTTCTAACCTTCTTAACGTTATCAACTTTTTTTGGAGCTTGGATGGCCATGATGCTTCCGTTATCCGGATTCTTTCCAATCGATCAACAATATCATTGCAATTATAATCAAAAACTAATACTAGAAATCGTATCGAGCGCAACTTGTTTTGCTGGTATTTTATTAGCAGCAGTTGTTTGGATTTCTAAGTGCCATTTCATAAAAATTATAACGGATAATAAATTAGGACGTTTTTTAACGATTTTATGGTTTCATGCTTGGGGATTTGATTGGATTTACAAAAAAATCTTTGTTGAACCCTACGTTACCATTGCAAGAACAATAACATATGACCCAGTTAAAAAAATAATAGATAATGTAACTGCTTTATTAATACTGTGGATTAGGCGAATTTTAACGATGAGTGAAAATGGACAGATAAGATGGTACATAGCATCAATAGGTCTTGGTGCAATATTTGTGTTATTATCGTTTTTAATATTCATTTAAAATCAAATAATCCTCGCAATTGTTTTTAGTTAGAAATTGTGAGAATTTATAATATTTATTGTTTCAAACATTATTATAAAATTTAGGAAATAAACACGTTATGTTGTTACCTTGTCTAGTTCTTATTCCTTTTATTGGAGGTCTACTATGTTGGTCATGTGAACGTTTGGAAAACAAAAAAACACCTTGCTGGATAGCTTTAATTACCATGGTTTTCACGTTAACTTTATCATTATTTTTATGGCAGTTGGACAATCTAGATCAAGGGAAGCTTAAGTTAACAAAATGGAAGATAGAGTTTCTATATCCATGGATTCCTCGTTTTAACATAAACATTCATCTTGCTCTAGATGGTTTATCGATATTAATGGTGTCCTTGACGGGGTTTTTCGGAATTCTAGCTGTTCTTTGTTCATGGCGTGAAGTACAAAATCATCGAGGATTATTTTACTTCAATCTTCTGTGGATTTTTACTAGCGTAATTGGTGTATTCTTGGCAATTGATATGTTTCTTTTCTTTTTATTTTGGGAAATGATGCTTTTGCCGATGTTTTTTCTCATTGTACTATGGGGGCGAAGTAATAGCAAAACCGACTATAAAGATAAGGTTTCTGTTGCAATGAAATTTTGTATTTATACCCAAATAAGTGGCTTAGTAATGTTAGTATCTATTTTTGGCTTAGTAATGACACATTACAGCGCAACTGGATTTTGGACATTCGATTATGAACATTTAAAAAATACTCCAATGTCACATCAGAAAGAACTATTACTTATGTTAGGCTTCTTTTTATCTTTCGCAATTAAATTTCCGATAGTCCCATTACATGGTTGGTTGCCGGATGTTCATAGTTATACACCAACTGCTGGATCAGTTGATTTAGCAGGAGTGTTACTCAAAACAGCGGCTTATGGAATATTACGTTTTATTTTACCTTTGTTTCCTCATGCTTCATATCATTTTGCACCGATTGCTATGTGGTTAGGTTTAATTAACATTTTTTACGGTGCTTTGGTAGCTTTGTTACAAACAGATATTAAGCGCCTTATTGCATACATCGGAATATCTCACATGGGTCTTGTATTAATTGCGATTTACAGTGGTAATCAACTTGCCTGTCAGGGTGCCGTAATACAAATGATTGCTCATGGATTGTCCGCGTCTGGAATGTTTATTGTTTGTGGACAAATATATGAACGTTCGCAAAAACGTGATATACAGAGCATAGGTCGATTATGCAAACGATTAAATTTTATTCCTACATCATTTTTATTTTTTACAATTGCTACATTAGGAATCCCTGGGACTATCAATTTTGTTGGTGAGATTATCACTCTGTTCGGTAATTTTCAAATTGATCCAATGATTGCAGTGACTGCTACGTTTGGTTTGGTGTTTGTATCGATTTGTTCGCTTATGATAATCTATTCTGTTTATAACGGGCCAGAGAGATCTTTGAACTCACTTTCAGATTCAACGTTACGTGAAAAATTGATTGTTTTGTCACTGGCAGTATTAATAATACTTTTTGGATTTTTTCCATATCTGATTATGGATGTTTCTTTTAGCACCATAAAGCAAATTTTAGATCCTAATTTATTGTCTGAATTTGCTTTATCTTTTCACCATAAACAGGAAGATGACTCTACCTTATGGAAATAAACTTATTGCATCAACAATTAATCGCATTATTGCCGCTTTTAATTATTGGATCAACAGTCATGGTTGCAGTGTTATGCACTGCGTGGAAGCGCAATCACTTTATTAGCTTTATTCTAACAATTTTTGGTCAAATACTAGCTCTAGCGTCACTTTGGTTTATTGTTCAAAACAATCCACCATCAATAGATGTGACTTCATTGATACGAGTCGATAAGTATTCCTTGTTTTATACTGGATTGATATTAATAGCTAGTCTAATAATTAGCATGCAAGTATATGCTTGGTTGGATGAATATTCAGGAAATCGAGATGAATTCTATTTACTGATGTTAATTTCTCTTATGGGATGTATTTTGTTAATTAACACTAAACATTTAATAACTTTTTTTATTGGTATTGAACTAACTTCGCTGCCATTTTTTGGAATGATCGGTTATATAATTCAGCAAAGATCCTCATTGGAGGCTAGTATTAAATATATGCTTCTATCTTCAGTTTCATCAGCTTTTTTACTTTTTGGTATAGCTTTAGTATATGTCCAAACAGGTCAGTTATCTTTTTCTTCCTTTTGTGAGAAAATATATGATAACAGCACAACATACTTAACACAACCAGTACTTTTGGTGGGTTTAGGATTGATGATAGTTAGCATTGGTTTTAAATTATCGTTAGTACCTTTCCACTTATGGACTCCCGATGTTTATCAGGGCGCTCCAGTTTTAGTATCAGCTTTACTATCCACTTCTAGCAAAATTGCAATATTTACAATTGTCACCCGTCTTTTTTTGTCTACAGTAATTATGAATAGTCATTCAATTCAACTAACATTGATAGTTATTGCATGCGCTTCCATGTTATTTGGAAACTTGATGGCTATAAATCAGGATAACATCAAACGGATCATGGGTTATTCTTCTGTTTCTCATTTTGGTTATTTACTAGTTGGATTGATTACAATGCAAACTAATCATATATTTTCATTGGAAGCTATTGGTATTTGCTTAATTGGATATCTTTTTGCTAGTCTTGGAATATTTACCATAATAAACTTAAAATCCAATTTTTATCAAAATGAAAAGGATTCATTATATTCTTACCGTGGTTTATTTTGGCATCATCCATTTTTAACCTTTGTTCTGACAATAATGTTTTCTTCCTTGGCAGGAATACCTATGACCCTTGGTTTTATTGGTAAGTGCTATATTCTTGCTTTAGGTGAAAAAGTAAAGGATCATTTCTTTTTATTAACTAGTATAATAATTATATCTAACACTATTGGACTATTTTACTATATGCGCATTATAATTAATATGTTTCTGCCATTATCGAAAAAAACTCGATATGATAACGTTTCATCTAGTGAAACATTGAGTGACGGATTAACTAAAATAGTTGTAGTTTTCTCTTCTTCGCTATTGTTGTTATTTGGTTTATATCCTACAACTCTTATTTCATTAGTAAGATCAGTGACATTAGATAGCTAATTAAAAGTTTTTAATTTTTAAATTAAATTATTCTTTAATTTTTTTAGTTGAAAAAATCTTAAAAAGATAACTTAAAAGAGATCAGTAATTAATTTTCTTTTTGTAAACTGAAAACTTAATCATTTTTACTTTGGTAAGTAAAAGTTGAAATCATTAATTGTCTATTAGTTTTTTGGCAAAAAGTTTTTGAAACTATATGGAGATATTAAAATTATAATTCTAATTCAATATCATCGAGTGGGAAACAACAACATGGTAATATTTCTTTGCGATTAACAAAAGCTAGTGGTTCTTTATAGTATTTTACTTGACCGCTACCTGCGTTCAGTCGCAGACGACAACTTCCACAAAATCCGGACAGACATTGAAACTCTACTGCTATTTGGTGCGCTAGTAGTAATTCAAGTAGGGAAGAACGCACCCCTCCTTCGTAAGGAAAAGAAATCCCCCTGCAACGTAGATATACAATAGGATGCGTATTTGCCATTATCTCTATAGATGAAAATCTCTAAGATCATCATCATCAACCTTAGCGTCAATTTGGCCAACTAAATAAGAGCTAACTTCTACTTCTTGTGGAGCCATTTGTACGTTTTCCGATACTAGCCAAGAATTGATCCATGGAATGGGGTTGGATCGAACGACAAATGGTAGATGTAATCCAACCGCCTGCATTCGGATATTTGTAATATACTCGATGTATTTGCATAAAATATCTTTATTCAAACCAACCATAGAACCATCTCGAAATAAATAATTTGCCCAATCCTTTTCTTGCTGGGCTGCTGATAAAAACAAATCATAGCTTTCTTTCTGACATTCACGAGATATTTCAGCCATTTCTGGATCATCTTCGCCTGAACGCATTAGATTTAATATATGCTGAGTTCCAGTTAAATGCAACGCCTCATCACGGGCGATAAAACGAATAATTTTCGCATTACCTTCCATTAATTTACGTTCAGCAAAAGCAAAGGAACAAGAAAAGCTAACATAAAAACGAATTGCTTCTAGCACATTGACGCTAATCAAACAAAGATAAAGCTTTTTCTTCAGTTCTCGAAGATTAACAATGATTGTCTTATTATTAACTTGATGGATGCCTGTACCTAATAAGTGGTAATAATTAGTTAATTCAATAAGTTCATCATAATATTTAGAGATGTCTTGAGCCCGCTTTAAGATTTCTTCATTTGTGATGATACTATCAAAAATAGAAGCTGGATCGTTAGTAATATTACGAATAATATAAGTATATGAACGTGAGTGAATAGTTTCAAAGAACGACCAAGTTTCTACCCAAGTTTCTAGCTCTGGAATTGAAATTAAGGGTAGTAGTGCGATATTAGGGCTACGTCCTTGAATAGAATCCAATAATGTTTGGTACTTAAGATTACTTATAAAGATATGTTTCTCATGTTCATGCAGCATTTGATAGTTGATTCGATCATAAGAAATATCAATCTCTTCTGGACGCCAGAAGAAAGATAGTTGTTTTTCAATTAATTTTTCAAACACATTAAATTTTTGTTGATCAAACCGTGCAATATTAACTGATTGACCGAAAAACATTGGTTCTAAAAGTTGATCATTTTTGGTTCGTGAAAAAGTGGTGTAAGTCATTGGCGCTCCGCTATTTTTACACAACTACTGTTTCTTGCTTATATCTAGTTTAGTTTCATTAACTTAGATTTTACAAGCATCGCTTTTGCAATCATCCTGTTGAGTTATTTGTATATCCTCCTGTGAATCGCTCGCACCATCCCGTGTATTTTGATAATACAAAGTCTTTACTCCAAGTTTATACGCAGTTAGTAAGTCCTTTAATAATTGTTTCATCGGAATCTTTCCATTTGGAAATCGAGAGGGATCATAGTTTGTATTAGTAGAAATAGACTGATCAATAAATTTCTGCATTACACTAACTAAGTGTAAATAACCATTGTTATTTGGCATATCCCATAACAGTTCATACGCCTTTTGAAGGCGGGTAGCCTCTGGTACCACTTGGCGTAAAATTCCATCTTTGGAAACTTTAATGCTCACTAGGCCACGAGGCGGTTCAATACCATTGGTAGCATTACAAATCTGCGAAGATGTTTCTGATGGCATTAATGCTGATAAAGTAGAATTACGTAAACCATGTTTTTTAATATCCGCTCGTAGCGCTTCCCAATCATAATGTAATGTTTCAGTAACAATGTTATCAAGATCCTTTTTATATGTATCGATCGGTAGAATACCATGCGAATAAGTGGTTTCATGAAATCGAGGGCAAGCTCCGCGTTCACGAGCAAGATCGTTGGAAGCTTTCAAAAGGTAATACTGAATGGCTTCGAACGTACGATGGGTTAAATTAATAGCGCTTCCATCAGAATAGCGCATATTATATTTAGCCAAATAGTAAGCAAAATTAATTACACCAATTCCAAGGGTTCTACGACCCATGGCGCCATTTCTTGCAGCATGAATTGGATATTCTTGATAATCAAGCAATGAATCCAATGCACGTACAACTAATATAGCAAGTTCTTTTAAATCGTCAAGATTATCTATAGCTCCAAGATTAAAAGCAGATAAAGTACATAATGCAATTTCGCTATTAACATCTTCTAATGGTTTAGTGGGAAGAGTAATTTCCAAACATAAATTTGATTGACGAATTGGTGCTACAGACGCATCAAAGGAACTGTGAGTATTGCAATGGTCTACATTTTGAATATAAATTCTCCCTGTAGAAGTTCGTTCTTGCATCATTAAAGAAAAAAGATCTATTGCTTTAACACGACGTTGACGAATATTTTTTTTCTGTTCGTACTTAATATAAAGATATTCAAATTCATCTTGATCTGAAAAAAAAGTATCATATAATTTTGGAACGTCTGAAGGACTAAATAGTGTAATATTATCCCCTTTAACTAATCGTTGGTACATTAATCTATTGAGTTGCACACCGTAATCCATATGACGAACTCTGTTATCTTCTATTCCTCGATTGTTTTTTAAGATTAGTAAACTTTCTACTTCGAGATGCCAAATAGGATAAAATAACGTAGCGGCTCCACCTCGTACTCCACCTTGAGAACAAGATTTAACTGCAGTCTGAAAGTGTTTATAGAAAGGAATACAACCAGTATGGAGAGCTTCTCCTCCACGAATTGGACTTCCTAATGCACGAATACGACCAGCATTGATTCCTATTCCAGCACGTTGAGATATGTATTTTACAATTGCATTAGAAGAGGCATTAATAGAATTAAGACTATCTCCACACTCTATTAATACACAAGAACTAAATTGACGAGTTGGTGTGCGTACCCCAGACATAATCGGGGTTGGAAGCGAGATTTTAAATGTTGATACAGCATTATAAAAACGTTTAACATAGTCTAGTCGAGATCCGCGTGGATAACTAGAAAACAAACAAGCCGAAACCAACATATATAAAATCTGAGCACTTTCATAAATTTCACCAGTAACCCTATTTTGGACTAAATATTTTCCTTCTAGCTGTTTAACTGCAGCATAGGAGAAATTCATATCTCGATAATGATCGATAAATCTGTCCATTTGCCCAAACTCTTCAGCAGAATAATCTATTAAAAGATGTTTATCATATTTGCCCATAGTAACCAATTTAAATACATGATCATACAATTTTGGTGGTTCAAATTTTCCGTAAGCTTTTTTACGTAAATAAAAAATAGCTAGTCTGGCAGCAAGATATTGGTAATCTGGTATTTCATAGGAAATTAAATCTGCTGCAACCTTAATAATTGTTTCATGAATATCAGTAGTTTTAATGCCGTTATAAAATTGCATACGAGATTTCCATTCAACTTGAGCAGTGGAAACGTTTTCTAACCCATCTGCTGCCAAATCAATAATTCGATGAATCTTATTAAGATTGATAATTTCTTTGCGCCCATTACGTTTTGTAACGAAAAAACCTTGGTTCATGTGTACATCACACCTGCCTAGATGATCCAAAAATATCGTTCTCTTTTTTAATTCTTTGAGATTAATTTATTAAGAATCGACGTCTATATGGAATCTGTTATTAGTTTTACAAAAAAGTGATACAGTTTATACAACGTAAGTAATCAGTTGTTCAGTTGTTTTTCAGACAATTTTTTGTTAACAGTAAGTCATTAAAAATGAATGATTTTTGTTTGAGAATACCTCATGTTGTCGATCACGAGAGATTTTAGAATAAACTTAGTCTTTAGAAAAAGCTCATAGAGCGAAAAGAATCAATATACATAAACTTTATGCAAAAATAAGCACCTTACTCAAGAATAATTTTTTTAGATATAAAATTTTTTTAAAAGCAATTGTTTTAATATTAAAATTGACATTAGAGAAATTTATGATTCATCTCTCCCGACGGGTATATAGTATATAGTTAATATCAACATTATTATCAAGATAAAAGCGATCTAGTAATAGATTGTAATGTAAACCAACAATATGATATTCACATAATGAAGTATTATCTATCCAAGTTAACAACTCAGATGGTTGGATAAATTTTGTTATGTTATGAGTGCCTATTGGCAACATACGAAGTATATACTCAGCTCCAAGAACAACTGCTAACCAAGATTTTAAATTACGATTTATTGTTGAGAAAAAAACTTCTCCACCAGGTTTTACTAAATTAGCACAGGCAAAAACAACTGAAGATGGATTAGGTACATGTTCTAATACTTCCATACAAGTTACAACATCATAAGCGTTAGGATTTTCTTTAGCGTGCTCTTCGGCTGTTTGTTGTTGATAATTTAAATTTAAATCATTTTTGAGTGCATGCAAGCGAGCTGACTGTAGCGATTTAATACTAACGTCCAATCCTGTAACTTTTGCTCCTTCTCGTGTCATGCTTTCCGATAAAATACCTCCACCGCAGCCAACATCTAATACGTCCTTACCAAAAAGTCCATTATTAGTATGTTTTAACACATAATCCATACGCAATGAATTTATACGATGTAATAATTTAAATTTTCCATTAGGATCCCACCAAATTTCATCTTCATCATCAAATTTAGCAATTTCTTTTGGATCAAAATTTTTTTTATCAGTAAACTGTTTTTTATTATTTATTCGTTTATCAGCGATTTTTTTAATCATAAATATCTTCTATTATTTGACATGTAAATGGTAGAGAGTAACATATTCTAATAAATCATAAGGGCAGTAAAAATATAAAGCTGAATTTTTTTAAAAAACAAAGTATATAATTTAATTTTATTCACTATGCCACCATAAATTATGATTGAAGTATATTTTCTTTTCTTCTAATGAAGAGAAATTTGCTAGATCTAATCTAATCGATTAGCTTTATTCTATCTTGCAAAATAAGAATGATGTGTCTTTTATAGGGTTCAGTTAAAGCTGAGCAAGAAATAAACAATCTTATCATCTAATACGTAGAGAGATAGCAGTTTCATGAACGAGTTTGCCAAAGAAATTACGTCAGTTAATATTGAAGAAGAATTAAAACGTTCCTATCTAGACTATGCTATGTCTGTTATTGTTGGACGTGCCTTACCCGATGTACGTGATGGACTTAAACCCGTACATCGTCGTGTATTATTTGCAATGAATGTACTTGGTAATGATTGGAATAAGCCTTACAAAAAATCTGCACGTATTGTAGGGGATGTTATTGGAAAATATCATCCTCATGGAGATTCTGCAGTTTATGACACAATTGTACGGATGGCGCAGCCTTTTTCATTACGCTATATGTTAATTGACGGTCAAGGCAACTTTGGGTCTGTTGACGGCGATACTGCTGCGGCAATGCGCTACACAGAAGTACGAATGGCAAAAATAGCCCATGAACTTCTAGCTGACTTGGAAAAAGAAACAATTGATTTTGTTCCTAATTACGATGGAACAGAAAAAATTCCAAGTATTCTCCCAACGAGAGTGCCTAATTTGTTAATCAACGGATCTTCCGGTATTGCAGTTGGCATGGCTACTAACATACCACCTCATAACCTTTCAGAGGTTATTAATGGATGTTTAGCTTATATTGATAATGAAAATATCAGTACAGAAAAGTTAATGAAGTATATTCCTGGTCCTGATTTTCCGACAGCTGCCATTATTAATGGCCAATGTGGTATTAAAGAAGCTTACCGTACTGGAAGAGGAAAAGTTTATATTCGTGCACGCGCAGAAGTAAAAACAGATAATAAATCTGGACGAGAAGTTATCGTCGTAAATGAGATTCCTTATCAAGTAAACAAAGCACGTCTTCTTGAAAAGATTGCTGAACTGGTAAAAGAAAAGCGTATCAGAGGTATTAGAGGATTACGAGATGAATCTGATAAAGATGGTATGCGTATTGTCATAGAAATTAAAAGAGATTCCGTAGGAAAAGTAGTGTTAAATAATCTCTATTCTCTGACTCAGATGCAGGTTTTATTTAGTATCAATATGGTTGCGCTACATTATGGATTACCAAAAACCCTCTCTTTAAGGGAAATTTTATCTGCTTTTATAAGTCATCGTCGTGAAGTAGTGACGAGACGCACAATCTTTGAATTACGAAAGGCTCATGAGCGTATTCATATTTTAGAAGCACTTGCAGTAGCGTTGACAAACATTAATCCAATAATTGAATTAATTTGTCAAGCATCAACGCCAATGGAAGCAAAGAATGCTTTGATTGCCCGTCCATGGTCTTCTGGTCTCATCACAGAAATTGGAAAGGAGTTAGAAACAGAAAGTAGCATTCATAAAAGTCATTATTTCTTAACAGAAGAACATGCTCAGACAATTTTAGATTTACGTCTACAAAAATTAACGAGCTTAGAACACAAAAAAGTTTTGGACGAATATAAAAAATTATTAGTTCAAATCGCTGATCTGACCAAAATCCTAAATGATCCTAATCAATTAATAAAAGTTATTCGCAAAGAACTTTTAATCATACAAGAACAATATAAAGATCCGCGTCGTACAGAGATTACAATTAGGAGATTAGATATCAACACCGAAGATTTAATTAATCAAGAAGATATTGTTGTTACTCTATCTCACCAAGGATATGTAAAGTATCAGCCTTTAACTGATTACGAAGCGCAACGTCGTGGTGGAAAAGGAAAATCCGCAGCTAGTATTAAAGAGGAAGATTTTATCGAAAGATTATTGGTAGCAAATACACATGATATAATTTTGCTATTTTCTAGTTTTGGTCGAATGTATTGGATGAAAGTTTATCAATTACCGGAAGCTAGTCATGGTGCTAGAGGTCGTCCAATAGCCAATTTAATTCCTTTAGAGCCAAAAGAACGAATTACTGCTATTTTGCCTTTACCAATTCGTGAATATGCAAATCATCTTCATGTCTTTATGGCAACCGCTAGTGGTATTGTTAAAAAAACTCCTCTTGCTAGCTTTAGTCGTCCTCGTAGCGCTGGAATTATCGCTGTTAACTTAAATAATGGAGATGAGTTAATTGGTGTAGATCTGACAGATGGAAGCCATGATATAATGTTGTTTTCTGCTTATGGAAAGGTAGTTCGATTTTCAGAGAATCAAGTAAGAAGTATGGGACGCGCTGCAGCTGGTGTTCGCGGGATTAAATTAATTGAGGGTGATAAGGTGGTGTCTCTTATAATTCCACGTGGTTCTGGAACTATCTTAACAGTAACACAAAATGGTTATGGAAAGCGCACTACTCAAACTGAATACCCGATTAAGTCTCGTGCTACACGAGGCGTTATCTCTATTAAAGTAAATAAACGAAATGGTAAGGTAATTGGTGCTGTACAAGTAGATGATCACAATCAAATTATGATGATTACAGATGTAGGAACTTTAGTTCGTACCAGAGTTTCTGAGGTAAGCATCATAGGTCGCAATACTCAAGGTGTAGCACTGATTCGTACTACAGAAAACGAACGTGTAGTAGGACTACAACGCATTGCTGAAATGAAATTTCATGTTAATTAAATTTAAAGTAGAATTTTAGTATATGTTACTTTTTTAAAGTATTCTAATCGTTTAATTATTCTCTTCTAAAGAAGAAAATATTGTTTTTCACTATGCTAAAACAGCATCAGTTTTCTATTTGTGCAGTTATCACTTTTAATTTTTAACTAGAATCAATGTGTTTGATTTCGAAACTTAAAGTAGAATTAAAGATGACAGTTAGTAATGATTTCTAATATACCGTTAATGATAAATTGGACCCCCATGCATACTAAAATAAATCCCATTATTCTCGAAATTGCCTTAATTCCAGTTGCACCAATCAAATTCATGATGACACATGAGCCACGTAACCCTATCCAAACAAGAAAGCTAATAGATAAAAAAACTAATATCGGCGCAAATAAAACAACTAAATAGGAAAAATAAAGAGTTTTATTAAAGGTTGAAACCCAACTAATAATCATTGAAATAGCCCCCGGACCTACCGTACTTGGCATAGTTAACGGTACGAAAGCAATACTAGTGGTAGTTTTTTTATGATTTTTTTGTATATCAAATTTAAAATAATCTAAATCACTATCAATTTCCTTTGGGAATAACATATGAAAACCGATAAAAAATACAATAACACCTCCAGCAATTCGTAAACCTGACATAGAAATACCAAAAACATTCATAATCAACGTTCCAGCATAAAAAGTAATCACCATAGTAGTAAAAACGCATACCGAAGTTAGAAGGGCCTGTTTATTTCGTTCTGCTACACTCATTCCTTCACTAAGACTAAGAAATAATACTATGGTAGCAAGTGGATTTACTAAAGGAAGCAGCATTATTAGGCCTAAACCAACTTCTTTAAAAAGTTCAAACATACTTAATAGCCTCCTTCCCATTATCTCCACGAGCTGAATTTTTCAATTTTTATGGTTTTATAAGACGGACCATTTACTTAGAGATAGCCTGATTGGCATTTACAAACAAAAAGATTTTCTATACAGTTTTTAGTATTCAAAATGAAAAATTGAATCTGATCATTCTGCTTGGGCTTGTCAATCTAGAAAAAACTAGTAAATAAAAGCGAGCTTTCTCTTAAAAAGAAATTCAGCAATTTATTCTAGCTGTTACAAAGCGCTATTACATAGTAATTATTTCCAATTTTGACAAAAACATATAATTGAAAATTTAACTTTTGAACTAACCAATTTTTACGTTTTTTATATGTAACTATGCAATGTATAACCAAAAATATATTAGAGAAGTATTTATGTTGATTAAAACATATGCTCTCAAGGTTAACATAAAATTTTTAATGTACGATGTTTATTAATGTTTAAATGATATATTTAGGAAATTTTAATATTTAAATAAGCTGTTAGTTATTCAAAATTTAGAATGTGCTCAATGATTTAATAATTTTAATAAGACGTAGGTCTTTCTATCTATGTAGAAAGAATTTGCTCAACTATTTTTTTAACCATAAATGGGAGTTTTTAAAAATTGATAAATTTAATTAATTTTTACGTATTGTTTGCAAAATCGTACTATATTGATAATAATTTTGCTTATAAATGTAGTTAAAATATTCTACTGGTAATTGAGTAGAATAAATAATCTTATAAATCAAGATGATTAAAATCGAACAAATAGGACACCTATTTCATTTATGCACTTCCTGCTCAAGTAGATTATTAGTATTAATAGTACATATAAAGTTAACCAAATATAGGGAAATTAAGAAAATATTATTTTTTTTTGATTTTTTTGATCATAAATTAATAGCATAAGCTATTAATTTATGATCAAAAAAAATCCTAATTGCGGTTATTGTTTTCAACAAACAATAAACATAAACCTTTATTTATTAAATATATTTTTTAATTCACAAATGAATTTTTTTAAAAAAAATGGTATTTCCTTTATGAATCATTTAAATTATTATACTTTTTCTTTTCTTCTTTAAAAAAAAGCAAAACAGATTATACATTTATCGTTCATTTGTCAGTTAAGGAAGCAGGACTTCATATGATTAACCCTTTATTAAAGTCGTTTTTTTTGCCTCCATTTTCTTCCATTATTCCTGAATATGTTGTACCGGCAGTAACAAGCGCTCTTAAACACTGTCGTAATACAGTTGAAAAAGTCATAGCACAATCTGGTCCTTTTACTTGGGAAAACCTTTGTCAGCCTATAGCAGAAGCAGATAATAATTTAAGTAGGATCTGGGGACCAATTAATCATTTAAATGCAGTAAAAAATAGTAAAGAATTACGTGAAGCTTACGAAAAAAGTCTTTTATTGCTATCTGATTATAGTTCTTGGATAGGACAAAACAAGAATTTATATGAAGCTTATCAAACTCTTCGCGAAAGTAAATGCTATAAAACAATGGATCTTCCAAAGAAAAAAGCAATAGATAACGCATTGCGTGATTTTGAGTTATCTGGTATTAACCTATCGAAAGAAGACCAGCAAAGATACAGGCAAATAGTTTCTAGATTATCTGCATTGGGATCAACTTATAGTAATAACGTTTTAGACGCAACCATGGGATGGAGTAAGTTGATTACCAATAAAAAGGAATTGACTGGAATTCCCGAAAGTACGGTTTCTTTTGCACGTGCTCGTGCAAAGGATCAAGCGAAAGAAGGATGGTTATTAACTCTTGATGCTCCATGTTATCTTTCTGTACTTACTTATTGTGACAATGCAATTCTACGAGAAGAAATTTATCATGCTTATAATACTCGAGCTTCCGATCAGGGACCAAATGCTGGTAAATGGGATAATAGTCCTGTTATGAAAGAAATTCTTGCATTGCGTTATGAATTAGCGAAATTGCTAGGTTTTAACAATTATGCTGAAAAATCTTTAGTCACAAAAATGGCAAAAAATCCACAGAAAGTATTAGATTTCCTTATGGATTTAATAAAGCTTGTTCGCCCTTATGGAAAAAAGGAATTAGCGAAATTACGTTCATTTTCAGCACATTATTTTCATTGCGATACATTACATCCGTGGGATATTTCCTACTATGGAGAAAAACAAAAACAATATTTTTTCTCAATTAACGAAGAAGAACTTCGTCCTTATTTTCCAGTTGCGCGTGTTATTAACGGCTTATTTGAAGTCATTAAACGTATTTATGGCATTTCCACTAAAGAACGCACTAACATAGATACATGGCATCCTGATGTTCGTTTTTTTGACTTATTTAATGAAAATGGAGAGCTCTGTGGTAGTTTTTATTTAGATTTATATACGCGTGATAATAAACGCAGTGGCGCTTGGATGGAAGAATATGTTAGTTTATTACGTAAAAAAAATGGGGAACTGCAAAAACCGATAGCTTATCTCACTTGCAACTTTAGTTGTCCAATGGGGAATAGACCCGCTTTACTGACACATAGTGAAGTAGTAACTTTATTTCACGAATTTGGTCATGGGTTGCATCATATTCTTACTTGTGTTGATACACCTGGAGTAGCTGGCATTAATGGTGTTCCTTGGGATGCTGTTGAGTTGCCAAGTCAGTTTATGGAAAATTACTGTTGGAAGTCTGAATCAATTGCACTCATTTCTGGCCACTATGAAACCAATGAACCAATTCCTAATAAGTTATTAATACAAATTTTAAAGCTAAAAAACTATCAAGTGGCGCTATTTATGCTTCGTCAACTAGAACTTAGTTTATTCGACTTTCTTATTCACTGCCAGTTTGCTCCGGAATATGATTCATGTATTTTAAATACACTAATAGAAGTAAAAAGACAGGTATCGGTAATTCCTAGTGTGCCATGGGGGCGATTTCCACATGCATTTAACCATATTTTTTCTGGTGGTTATGCGGCAGGATATTATAGTTATTTATGGGCAGATGTACTAGCAGTAGATGTTTGGTCTCGATTTGAAGAAGAAGGAATTTTTAATAGAAGCGTTGGTAAATTGTTTCTCGAAACAATACTCTCACGCGGAGGATCTGAAGATCCGATTGTGCTTTTTTCTCGATTTCGTGGACGTAAACCGAAATTACAGACTATGCTTCGTCATTATGGTTTTCAAGAATAAAAATCAGCATTCAAGATATACTTATAATTCATTGGATATTTAAACTCTTGAAGCAAATTAATGTCATTATTTAATGATAATAAAAGGGGTCATATTCTAAACCACAGATATTTTCATTAAAATTACCTATGAGAGCCGTTCAGCGTGAATGTTAGCAACGAGCGGTTTTGATAATTAATTAATCAATACGAAATACATATCACGATGATTTTTTAAAAAGGTTTTTTTATCTCTCTTACAAAGATGGGACTTTTTTAAAAAGTTAGTAATGCACATGTATTTAACAAATATCTAATTCTAAATTAGAAATCTTAATATAATTAAGAATATTAAATATTGAAGTGTTTGTTTTGATTTTAAATAGAACTCATTTCTAGTGATTTAGAGTATATATAATAAATCAATAAAAGAAGTAAACTAGAGATGTTATGAAATAATTTTAAGATTGATCTATAATATTTTTTCAATTTTTATTCGATTAAAAATTAACTCGAGAATTCATTCAGAACAATTACATTTAAATTAGTTTGAATAAACCGTTTTTTTCTTTTGATCAAGAAAATTCTAATATAGAAGATTATTTTTGATGAAAAACAACATTGCTAATATGTATCTCTAAACGCGGTATCTTGTGACGAATAGAATTATTATTTTTTTTCAATTTTAGTTTTAACGTCTAAAGGGTACTTTTAGTGATTTTTTTATAAAAAGCAGCCTAAATAATTTCTGTTTGATCGTATTTCATGGAATTCGTTACAATACGTTCAAAAAATTTCCTAAATAAAATTGTTTTAAAAAAGTTATTTAGACTTTTTAGAAGATATTTATTAGAGCGAATAAATATTATTAATTTTTATTATGGTTGAATATTTAATAAACTTCACTCTATTTAATAAAAAAACTAAAAAATGATCTAGAGATCTCACAGCTGATTGTTGGTGTTGTAAAAGGCTTTATTTAGAATAATCCTAGTTGCCAATTTTTTTAGATTAAACAAAACAATGTCCAATATAAACTTCCGGCAAGAATGATTGTTACCGGAAGGGTCAGTATCCAGGCTAAAAGAATATTTTTTATAGTTGTAATTTGTAATCCCCCTCCATCGATTAACATGGAGCCGGTTACTGCTGATGATACTACGTGAGTAGTAGAAACTGGCATTCCAGTATAGCTGGCAATTCCAATAGATATTGCTGCTGTCAATTGTGCAGAAAGCCCCTGAGCGTAAGTCATATTTTTTTTTCCAATTTTTTCTCCAACAGTCGTAACCACACGACGCCACCCTACTGTAGTTCCTATAGAGAGTGAAAGCGCTACGGCAAAAATAACCCAAGTTGGAGCGTACTCAATAGTATTAAGTAAATCTTTACGTAAATTTAGTAATAGACGTTTATCTACAGTTGGCATTTCAGGTAGTAATGCCATATTATCAGCGATATCAGCAATGTATATCAGCAAGTATCGCACACTGGAACGCTGATCAGCATTAAGTGTTTCATAATTATCCAAGTTATTTAATAACAATAATAAATAATTGATTGCACATAGAACTCTTTCAGGTGTACCACAATTATTCGTTTTAGCTTGAGAGCATACATGATGATTTATTTGATTCAATGTCTGACTATTGAAAACTGTTAGTACATTTTTATTGGTCGAATATATAATAATAGGATTTGAAATCAATTCATTTGAATAATGTTGCATATAGTACCGTTCTAAACGACTCACTGCGTCGTAAGTACGACTGATATCATAGTCGTTGGCATTCATATTGACTACAAATTTTGCCGGCATTATACCTATCAACATTAACATAATAAGCCCTATGCCTTTTTGTCCATCATTAGAACCATGGGAAAAACTCACACCGGCAGCCGAAAGGATTAAAGCAATACGAGTCCAGAAAGGTGGTTTTTGCTTTCCGTCTTTTTTTTCTCTTTCTGTTGGGGTTAGATTAATACGAAAATATGTTTTTTTATCATTACAATAATGACGAAAACAAAACACTATCGCTCCAGCTGGAACTAAACCAACAATCGGTGAAATGATAAGAGATAGGCAAACTTCGATCAGTTTTGATACATTTAATGCCTGGATCATGGAAGTGTTACTTATTAAAGCATTAGTTAAACCAATTCCAATGATTGAACCAATAAGAGTATGCGAACTAGATGTAGGTAATCCAAAATACCATGTTCCTATATTCCACAAAATAGCTGCTAATAACATAGAAAACATCATCGCCAAACCACAAATTGAGCTAATATTGAGTAAAAGTTCAGTTGGAAATAAATGAATGATAGTATAAGCCACACTCAATCCACCCGTTAATACTCCAAAAAAATTAAACACTCCGGACATAATAACTGCTAATTTGGAGCACAAAGTACGAGTATAAATCACAATGGCAACAGCATTAGCTGTATCATGAAAACCATTGATGGCCTCATAAATTAAAACAAAAACTAATGCGAACACTAACATTAAACCAGTAGGATATTCTCCTATATTGGTGAATAGATGTGGCATAGATAGTTGCGCCATTATTTATAAGTGAACAAATCATATTATCTGTAATAAGAAGGATAGCAGAAAAGAAAAAAGTAATCTTTTTTTGATAAATCAATCGTCGGTAGTAAGTATAGATACATTTTATTTTCTTTTACTAAAGAACTTGTATCAGTAAACTTCTTAATTAAAGGGATATGTCTAGTTTTTGAAGTTGTTAAAAAGGAACAAATTAATTAAAAGAGGTAGGAAGCTTTCCCTATCACTTTTAACACAGCAAATATTATCAGCATTTTATAGTTATGCGTTACGAAGCAATAGTATTGTTTGTTCTTTCTTTCAAAGAAAGATCAATTACCGATTTATCTCAAAAATAGAATATTTCTATAAAAAATTTTTAATTAAAAAGAGAAAGAAGATCATTTCAATAATAAAAAATTAACTAAACACAATTTATTTAAATAACTTTAACATCGTTTATTGAGTCTATCATAAATTACTTTTAAATAAAAAAATTTTAATTATTATGCTTTTTTTTATTCGTTATAAAAGTAGTTATAGGACAAATGTCTTTTTATTCAAAATAACATGCTGTATTTTACAAATATTAAATTAATAATAAACGAGAAATTTCAACGAAATTAATACTATATATTCTTAATAATCAATATAAAGAATATCGCTTTCTTCTGGCCTAGAAGAAAGCGATATTTAAAATAAAGATATAATATTATTTGCAAATAAAAAAATAAGTAATGCTATTTAAAATAGTTTTTTTTGTAACTAATTTTTATTCTAAAATACGGTATAACATTCTCTTCTATAGAAGAGAGAACAGTGCATCCATGGATCTAAAATAAACGTACATTTCTAATAATGTATTTCTATTTTAGAGAAAAGATTATAATATAGTTATTAGAAGATCTTTTTAGGCATTTTACTATTAAATTTAGTAAAATTAGTGCGCATAGGTTATGTTGCTAATAGTAATTATTACTAATAAACAATATTTTTAACTATTCATAATCAAGTAGACATACTAGTTTAGTGTTCTATATTAATTAGAAACATTTTAATTAATTTTTAATTAATGCTTCTAATTAAAAAATAAAAGAATCAATTAGCCAATAATTATTATTCCTTTTTTTAGAAAAAAGTTTTTAAAAATTTTTTGCTATTTTAAGTAGCAGTTTTGGAGAGTTAATTAACAAAAATTTCTCAAATAATCCTATCAATTCATTAGATATTTTTTTTAATTAGCGATTGTTTGATTATTTCCATGATTTGTTCTTCTTTAATACGGCTAAACAATATTTCGAATGAACAAATTTTATGTGATAGTAAAGGTTTTGAAAGGAGATCCCAAGAAAGAGAAGTAGAAAGAAATAGTTCAGATCGCTTTGCTAAAGCTGGAAGAATTGGTTTTAAATAGATCATCAATATCCGAAACAATTGGATTCCCATTGAGCAAACATTATGTAAGTTTATTTCAGAATTTTTTTGTTTCGCTATCATCCAAGGAGCTTGCTTATCAATGTAGCGATTAGCTAAATCTGCTAGAGTTATAATTTCACGAGTTGCGCGACTAGTTTCTCGATCATGGAAGGATTTACCTATTGAAGTTTCGGCATTAATAAAAGTCGCATAAAGATTATCATCACAAATTACATCTGACAGTCGATTATTAAATCGTTTATTAATAAAACTAGCACTTCGTGCGGCTAAATTGATAATTTTGTTTACAATATCAACGTTAAATCGCTGAACAAAATCTTTCAAATTTAAATCGATATCACTAATACACGTAGATGATTTAGTAGCGTAATAATAACGAAGACAGTCTGCATCTAAATGAGCTAAATATGTACTAGCCTTAATAAAAGTACCGCGTGATTTAGACATTCTAGCTCCATTTATAGTGACGTATCCATGCACAAATAGATTAGTCGGTTTACGAAATTGACTACCTTCTAAGATAGCCGGCCAAAATAAGCAATGAAAATAGATAATATCTTTCCCAATAAAATGATATAACTCGGTTTTAGAGTTTATATTCCAGAATTCATCAAAACAAATATCATTTCTTTTCTTGCATAAGTCTTGAAATGCTGCCATATATCCGATTGGAGCATCCATCCAAACATAGAAAAATTTTCCAGGCATATCTGGAATCTTAAAACCAAAATAGGGCGCATCTCGGCAAATATCCCACTGTTTTAATCCTGATTTAAACCATTCTAACAGCTTATTAGCTGTTTTTTTTTGCAATGAACCAGAACATATCCAAGAATATAACTGTTCACCAACAGCCGGTAAATTTAAAAAAATATGCTCTGATTCTCGCAAAACAGGTTTAGATCCTGAGATTACAGATCTTGGATTAATAAGATCAGTTGGGTTGTAACTTGCTCCGCAAGCTTCACAATGATCCCCGTATTGGTCAGGCGAGAAACACTTGAAGCAGTTGCCTTTTACAAATCGGTCTGGTAAAAATATCTTTTTTTTCTGGTCAAATAACTGAGAAATTGTCCGTAATTTAATCAGTCCATTTTTCTTCAGGCGTTGATAAATTTTCATTACAAGAGCTCTATTTTCCTCACTATGAGTCGAACAATAGTTGTCATAACTAATATTAAACCCAGAAAAATCTTTTTGATGTTCTATATTGATCTTATGGATCATCTTTTCTGGGGAAATACCTAACTGTTGTGCTTTAAGCATAATTGGAGTGCCATGAGCATCATCAGCACAGATAAAATAAACTTGATGACCTTGCATTCGTTGATAACGAACCCAGATATCTGCTTGTATATGTTCTAACATATGCCCAAGATGGATTGGACCATTAGCGTATGGTAATGCACAAGTTACTAGCATTTTCTTTTTGGTTTGATAAGACATAATAGAAAAAATTCCTTTTATTTTATGGAAATTTGTGATGTTTAATAATGTAAATTTACTACTTAAGAGTAAGATTTTATTATCATCAATTAATATGATAATTAATAAAGATTATGTTTGATTTATGATAGCTTAAAGTTTACTTTTATTTTTTCGATGAGGAATCAAAATATATTTTTTAACTTAAAAATATGCAAATTTTAAGAAAAAAATCCTTAATTAATTAAAATTAACCTAACATTAATTTTTTTGAAATCTCTCTTAAAAAGAGAGATAAAAAATGTTTTAAGTAGACATCTAGAGTTACCCCTTTCTTTTTCAGAAAGATAAGTAAAAATTTTAAATTTAATTTTAAGATTTTTTGAAACAGAAATTTTATCTAAAAATTTAGAACTATTTAAATAGTAAATATGGCATATTTTGTTACCCTAAATATTAGGTTCGATAGTGATAAAAACCTGTAACGAAAATTTCTACCATTAATTATTTTTCTTTACTAAAAGTAAAATTTAATTTAATCTACACGAAAAGTATTGAATATGTATTCATGTTAGAATATATGGACACACATGTCATAATCACTTATAACAAGTTCATTAGTAATCTAATTTATTTGGATTGATTCAAATAAAAAAAAATAAATAAATTTATGAAAACATATTTCGTTTTTTAAAAAGTCCAAAAATTGGATATCTTTTTATGCATATAACTTATCTCTATAAAAAGTAATATTTTATACATATTGAACCATCTTTTTATATAAAAAGATCAAAAAATTAAATGTTCTAAGAACTTTTTTAGTTTAAATTCGAAACTGGAAAATATCTTCAGCACTCATAATAAATTTCTTAATTTTCGACAATTACAATACAATACTTAAGAAAGCAATTCACAATATCGATTAAATGTTAAAAATAGAACATTTTTTAAAAAAATTAAATTATTGGATTCTGAATCATTAGAAAATCAAAAGAGAAAACATTCTAGATTTTCATTTTGAAATGATTAATAAATTTTGAAAAATTCAATATTTTAAATAAACACATGGTTAGGAAGTTTTCAAATAAAGATCGGCTAGTTTTAAAAAAACTAAATAAAAAAAGAAATAAAAAATTATTTATTATATTCCACTATTTACGTTTGAAAATTCTCACGAAGATTATTTCCAATTCTTAGAAGATATTTTTAATAGAGATTAAAATGTGAAAATTCAAAAATATCGAAATTATTTTTCTTATCTTTTACTACAAGTACAACAATAAATATGTTGAGCGTTTTATTAATTTTCAAAAATAAAAATCTGTAAATAAATTAAAAATCTCTCTGTTGTTCGAAAAAAAAATATTTTGAATAACTGCAGATCATGAAAAGATAACACAATAGTTATATCAGTTACTTTATCTCAAAGAATAAGTTATGCAATCTCTAACATAAAAAATATTAAAATTCTCCATTGAAGAAATGATAATTATCGATAATTTTTGGATTATAACTTTAATTTTTGATCTTAAATAGGGATACTTGCAGTTGTATTCAGTATATTTTTTATATGTCTATAATTTTTTTCTAAAAAAGAATTTCTCAATGTTTAGATGTTTGATTTTTTGAAAAATTGTTACAGACATGAGCTTGCTTCATTTGTAATAATGATCAACTAAGAAAGAACTAATGATAAAGTCATAAAAAATTATAGTAGTGTAATTTTATTTACATTGTAACAATCAAGGATTTCTATTCATTTCAGAGGTTTTATGCCAAAAAATATACGAAAAAAAGTAATTATTGGCATGTCAGGTGGAGTTGACTCTTCTGTTTCAGCTTGGATTTTGCAACAGCAAAATTACCAGGTAGAAGGGTTATTTATGAAAAATTGGGAAGAAGATGATGATGAAAAGTATTGCGCTGCAGAAAATGATCTTGCCGACGCTAAATCTGTTTGCAATGCACTAGGTATCAAGTTACATACCATCAATTTTTCTGCAGAATACTGGGATAATGTTTTTTTACATGTTATTTCTGAATATAGAGCAGGAAGAACTCCTAACCCGGATGTTTTATGTAACAAAGAAATAAAATTCAAAGCTTTTTTAAAATTTGCTATTGAAGACTTATATGCTGACTATATTGCAACTGGGCACTACGTACAACGTGCTAATTTCAATGGAAAAAGCAGGTTGTTACGCGGTTTAGATGAAAATAAAGATCAAAGTTATTTCTTGTATACGTTGAGTCATAAACAGCTTTCCTACTGTTTGTTTCCAATAGGAAAAATGAAAAAACTAGAAGTTCGCCGTCTTGCCGCTAGACTCGGCTTAGTAACAGCAAATAAAAAAGATTCTACTGGAATTTGCTTTATTGGAAAAAAAAATTTTCGTGATTTTATCAGTCAATATTTACCTGCAAATCCAGGACTTATTATATCCGTCGATGGTCAGCAAATAGGTATTCATCAAGGTTTGATGTATCACACTTTAGGACAACGAAAAGGATTAAGAATTGGTGGAATTCGTGGTAATGGAACAGATCCTAGGTATGTGGTAGATAAAGATATCGATCGTAATCAATTAGTTGTCGCCCAGGGACGTTTTCATCCACGGTTGATGTCTACTGGACTTATTGCTAACCAACTTCACTGGGTAGAAAGAAATCCCCTTGAAAAAGAATTGTATTGCACGGTAAAAACTCGTTACCAACAACCTGATGTCCATTGTTTAATAAAACCAGAGATAAATGGACATTTACAGGTTATTTTTTCACAGCCTGTGTATGCTGTTACACCAGGTCAGTCGGCGGTATTTTACCTAAAAGAATTTTGCTTAGGCGGTGGAATAATTAAAAGCCGCTGTCCATTAGCTTATTAAGATTTCTACGATAATTAATACATATGTAACTATCTAGTTGGGTTTAGACGATGAAAATATTAGGTTGTTCAATAACCAAATATGCTCGATTTTTATAAAAAAGAGTCAAAAAAATAAACTTAATATGAACAAACAGAATTATTAAATGATCATAAGGTTTTTAATTTTAGTAGTTAAAGATAAAAGATGATGCGAAACTCTTTAATTTAAGATCTATCCACTCCTCCTCATAGGAGGAGATTTTTAGCATAACAGTTAGCCAAATTGCTACTTTTTATAAAAAAGCTAATGTAATGAATGTTTTTGTTCAAAATTTATTTTGAATAATCTTCATTTGTTATTTAAATAAATTTAATCATAGATTTAATATCATAGGGAAAAACAGTATGGAACTATCTTCTTTGACTGCTCTTTCTCCAATAGATGGACGTTATGGCGATCAAATTAGTTCGCTACGTGCTATTTTTAGTGAATTTGGTTTTTTTAAATTTCGTGTCTATGTAGAAGTACGTTGGCTACAAAAACTAGCATCACAAAGTGCCATTAAGGAAATTCCTTCCTTTAATAAGGAGATAAAAAATTTTCTTGATGCTATTTTCGCAAACTTCGGATTGAAAGATGCTAATCGGATAAAGGCTATCGAAAAAATTGTCAATCACGATATGAAAGCAGTAGAATATTTTCTAAAAGAAAAAATAATAAAGGAACCTACATTACAGAAGATAAGTGAATTCGTTCATTTCGCTTGCACCTCTGAAGATATCAATAACCTTTCTTATGCATTGATGTTAATTCATCTTCGTCAATTTATTTTACTGCCTATCTGGAAGGAGATTATTTCCAAAACTTATTCATTTGCTAAATGTTATCGCGATCTTCCGCTTCTTTCACGTACTCATGGTCAGCCAGCAACACCGTCAACTTTAGGAAAGGAAATTGCTAATTTTGTTTATCGCATGAACCGAATTTATCTTCAATTAGAACAAGTTGAAATACTTGGAAAAATTAATGGAACAGTTGGAAATTATAATGCTCACATTGTAGCATATCCTGAGATAGATTGGCATCGTCTTAGTGAGGAATTTGTTACTGAACTTGGTATTAGATGGAATCCCTATACTACTCAGATAGAACCACACGACTATATTGCTGAAATGTTAAGCTGCATTGCACGATTCAATTCAGTTATTATTGATTTTAATCGAGATATGTGGGGATATATAACACTTAATTACTTCAAACAAAAAATCGTTGCTACTGAAATTAGTTCTTCAATTATGCCACATAAGATAAATCCTATTGATTTCGAAAATTCAGAGGGTAATCTTGGTTTAGCAAACGCTATCATAAATCACTTAGTAGAAAAACTACCTATTTCTCGCTGGCAAAGAGATCTAACTGACTCAACCGTTTTGCGTAATTTAGGTGTCGGAATTGGACAATCAATGATTGCATATCAGTCTACCTTAAAAGGAATAAGTAAACTAAAAGCAAATAAGTCAGTATTACTAGCAGAATTAGATAATAATTGGCAAATATTAGCTGAACCTATCCAAACAGTAATGAGACGGTACGGAATGAATTATCCTTATGAAAGATTAAAAAAGCTGACTCGTGGGAAAAACGTTAACGCTGCGATTGTAAGAGCCTTTATCGATGATCTTTCTTTATCAGAAGAAGAAAAAAAACGACTAAAAATGCTAACACCGAGAAATTATATTGGAAGAGCGGTGGAAATGGTCAACGAATTAGAAAAAATAATTTAAAACTATTTTTTCGTTTGGTAATTTTTTAAATAAAAAGACAATCTTTATTTGTTAAATGTAAAAATTTTCCTACCTATGATGATACTTATCAAGTAGTTTTGCTATTAATTTTAATTTTTCATTTATCCGTTTTTAAATTTATTAAAATAATACTATTTTCTCCATATTAATCAAAAGAAAAAAATAGCTCTCTAGAGAGTATTTACTGAAAAATAAAATAGTTATCTTCCATAGATAACTTCGTTCTTACTGTTTTTCTTAATGTTTCTTTTTATTACTGAAATCTTTTCACCTTTTGTAAAGTTTTTACCATCTATCTAAGTGGAAGATTTTACATAGCGGTGATTGCTTAGCATTAATCCTTCCTTCTTGGAGATTGAAGAAATCACTAAAATGGAATTTTTAGAACACACTGAGATCCATTTAAACGAAAAATATTTGCACGTTGTCGCTGTTGTTTAAATCTTTTTTTCTTTTGAAATCTAACTAAATCATGACAATTCAGCATTTCCATATTGGAATATTCCTCACGAAACACAAAAAAAATTAATTATCGACCAGTTAATATTTTAATTGGATTGATATGACTCGCGCGCTGAGCTGGATACCAACTTGTTAGTACGCTAATTAATAATACTATTATTACTGTATTAACTATATCTTTCCAAGATAATTCAATAGGTAGAAAGTTGATAAAATAGATACCGCTAGATAATAGTTTATGACCATAGAATTTTTCTAATTCCCTTACTATCAGAGGTAAATTTATGATAGTCATTAAAGTCATTACAATTCCAATTAAACTACCTGCTAACCCTAACAAGAATCCATACCAAACAAAGATAAAGTGGATCAGTTTATTTCTGGCTCCTAACGTTCGCAATATTGCGATATCCATATTTTTTTCTTTCACAACCATTGCCAAAACAGAAATAATCCCGAAACAAGAAATTCCAACTATCAGCATCATAGATAGATACATAATTTTACGAATCATCTGAATATCATTATATATATAACCATATGTGCCAATCCAACTTCGAATCTTAACATAAGTATTAGTTACCCTTCCTGCTTGATCTACTAACTTGTTGGCGTTAAAGACATTGTTAACTTTGATAGCTATTCCACATACGTTTTTATTTTCTTGTAAATATTGTTGAGCATCTGATAAAGGCATTAATACAAGATGGTGATCCAATTGTCCATTCAAATTCAAAATACCAACTACTTGTAAGTGGATTTGTTTTGGTTTTGAAAGTTTTATTCCTTGTAGGTTTTTACTCGCAATTGTCATTGTTATCCATTTACCTGGTTCAATTTTAAGTGAATTAGCAACTCCCTTACCAATAATAATCTGTCGCTGACCAGCCTTAAAAAGAGACCATGAATAATTATCTTGAACATAGTTTGGTAAAATATTTAATTGCATTTCTATTTTTGGATCAATCCCTTTAACCTGTACTGCTTGCAATTTATTATTACTTTCAATAATGCCATTAAAGTTCAGATAAGGTGCAGCAGAGCGAATACCTGGCACTTGTTTAATACGTTTTAACACCGTCAATAAATCAAAAAATTCCGAATTTACCGGTTCGATTTCTCCGTGTGGAATGACTGCTAATACACGATTATTTAGCTCACGCTCAAAACCGTTTAAAGCACTGAGGCCAATGATCAAGACCGTTATGCTAAGAGCAATGCTAATTATGGAAATCATTGAAATTGATGATATCAACTTTCCGCAATTACTCCGATTGAATCGAAATGCAATATATAAAGATAATGGTGTTTTCATTTTGTAACTGTAGAAAATGTAACCTTAGATTGTAATTTACCAGCGCATATTTCTAATTTTCGATCTAGTTGATTTGCAAACTGCAGATCATGAGTTACAATCAAAAAAGCAGTGCCTTCACGTACATTAATTTCGTGCAATAATTGAAAAATATTATCTGAATTTTTTTGGTCCAAATTTCCAGTTGGTTCATCAGCCAAAACTAGTACTGGATGATTTACTAATGCACGCGCAATCGCTACGCGTTGTCGTTCACCTCCAGAAAGTTCCGATGGTCGATGCTGACTATATTGTTCAAGATAAACTGTTTCTAACATATTTCTCGCTTTTTCTCGCGCTCTTGCTGGATGAACCCCACTAATTAGTAAAGGCATTGCTATATTTTCTAACGCGGAAAAGTCTGGTAATAAATGATGGAATTGATAAATAAAACCAAGGCGACGATTGCGCATTAAATCTTGTTCTTTAGATGTTAAAGCACTCATTAATTTTCCTTCAAACATTATTTGTCCACTGGTTGGTTGATCTAATCCACCTAGTAAATGAAGTAACGTGCTTTTACCAGAACCGGAATTACCAACAATTGCCACCATCTCACCATAATGTAATGAAAAATTAATGTCGTGTAATATATCCGTATAAGTTTTACCTTCTTGATATTGTTTACTTAAATTAGAACAACGCAGTAAAGGAACTTTATTCATATCGTAACACTTTGGCAGGTGAAGCAATAGCAGCGCACCAAGAAGGGTAAATTGTCGACAATAATGTTAAAATCATAGTCAACTGAATGATATTTATCACTTGTAAAGAATCGATACTAACAGGTAAAACTATATTATTAAATAATAACTTAGGTACTAAAAATGCCAGTTTGTTCAAATATTTCGCTAATAAAACTCCAACGCTAGCTCCAAAAGACGCGCCAACGATACCTCCAATTGCTCCTTGAATCATAAATATTAGCATTACTTGACGGCTACTCAATCCTTGAGTTCGAAGAATCGCTACTTCAGCTTGTTTCTCCATGATTAGCAATCCGAGTGAAGAAATAACATTAAATACTGAAACTATAATAATAAGACTGAATAACAAACTCATGACTTTTTTTTCCATGTGCACAGCTTGGAATAATTCACCGTTACGTTCTCTCCAATCGTGTAATACGAAACCATCTGGTAGAGATTTATTTCGTAATAACTTTTCTATTTCTATTGGTTGTTTTAACCATAAGCGCCATCCAGTAATATATCCATCTGGATAAAGCATTAGACGTGATGCATCCCGTTGATTAACTAGTAGTTGATAACTATCAACATTACTTTTAGTGGAAAAAAAACCAATTACAGTGAAAAGTCTCTGATTGAGCAATTGACCTACTGGCGTAAATTGGCTAATATTTGGCATTATTAGCCGTACTATATCGCCACGTTTTACATCAAGAGCGTTAGCTAACTTATAGCCTAAAATTATTCGATATTGACCAGCAATAAGGTCCTTTTGATTAGCATTATCCATAAGATAGTGCGATAAAGGTTCTGGATCAGTTGGGTTAATCCCAAGCATTACACCCATTGCTATATTTTGATTACTCTGCAATACTACATCACTAGTAGTTAGCGTTGTGATAAGAGAAACTCCAGGAAGTGCATTTAATGTCGGAGGTGGAGTGTTTTCAGGATTGAGACGTTCTTCAGAATTAGTCAGCAGCGCTTGAGGAATTAAGCCGAGGATATTCTTCTCAAGCTCATGCTCAAAGCCGTTCATTACTGACAATACAACTATTAATGATGTAACTCCTAATGAAATACCAATAATAGAAAGCCAGGAAGATACAAAGTCTTCAAAACAATAAACTGCATATCTATATACATAACGTATACTAATGTATAGTACAACAGGTTGATACATTGTTTTTTTAATATTGTGTACAAAATACAAGTTCTAAGAACCGTAAATAGTAGAACTAAATTATGAGACTAATGATTGATCTTATCGATCATCAATCCTACCATGTTATTAATAATTTTTCTTTACTATTATCTACGTTATTCCATATAGACACATGAAAAAATTTAAGGAATTTTTTAAAAAATGATTACTATCTACTCATTTTGTTATTAAATTCAGTAAGATCATACTATTCTAATATAGAAAAAAATAACTAACATACATCATTTGTTGTTATAAATTTTTCATAGAAAGATTATGTATAAAATTTTAATAGAGATTCTTTATTTTGCTAAATTAAAATAGTAACGCAGTGGTTCTGCCATAACAATAAAATTTGGATTTTTAGTTTGTTGCCAACGTACTTCATACCATAATAAAATCAAATACTTGACCCAAGGAGTCCATTTTTTGATTTGTTGAGAAAGTTTATTAAATTCAATACCGTGTAATTTTTTTGTATAGCCGCGCAAAAAACATTCACGAGCTTCTGTTGAAAAATTATTATTACAAAAAAACATTGATAATTCTAATGCTATATCTCCATCACCAGCATATTCCCAGTCAATAAGTACTAACGAGCCGCTTTTTTTTTTCAAAACATTTTTTCGATGCACATCCATATGTAAAAAAGCCCGTCGTAAAACTTTTGGTTGATTTTGATTTAAAAAGTGGTGTTGGAGTTTTAACCAGGCTGGTGAACGCCTTGATGGATCACTGTTTTGCCAGTAGTGAATGTAGCGTTCTAGTAGATTTATTGGATAACCACAGCAGCGACGTTGATGAAGTGAAGCTAAAGCGGTTGCTAATTTGCTAACTATTGTTATGCTTTGCCAATCTAATTCTTTTATAGATTCTCCATAAATCCAATCTAATAAAAGTAATCCAGCATTATTTGCTCTTGGACGCGGCGCTAAATTTGTATCGTTTAAACTACGTAGTAGACGAAATTCTCGATGACGATTAATGCCAAGCTGGATTTTATGTTTATTAGTGCTGCGTATTAAAAGATCGTTCTTGATTCCTCGCAATCTCCAACTATCATTAGTTAATCCTTGCACCGGTTCGCATTTTAGTATCCGTGTTCTTTTTAAGAACATAAATAGTAATTTCAACTGAAAAGTATTTATTGGTCTAGAAGAACATTGTTGCAGTACCAAACAATTTCACCAGATTGTACCAACATTAACTGAAGATTAAGCTTTGGATTTTTTATATCGCCAAAAATAACACTATAAAGTAGATATTGTGCACTAAGATAGCGGGCTAATTCTATTGCTTTACCACGTGACTCTAAACTGTCGTCTACTGAAAGGCCTAACATACGACGTGCTGCATTCAACTGATCAATTTTTACAATATGAAATTTATTATCGGTATCTACTGCTTTAATTAAATGAACAAGCGTAGACGTAGCTTTACGGGTTTGCACGCTGCCATTAGTGGCATTTTTCATCGTATTTATAACTAACATACTTCCCTTATTAATTCCTCTTACAGATAAAAGCTGATGTACTAGAGGTGATAGCTTAGTTGTCCAATCTATTGTTTTAGTTTTCTTTGGTATGTTCATTAATTTATTTGTAATAGATGGTTTTTCTTGTATCAAAATAAAATATGGAGAAGAAAAGGATTTAGTTGATATTTTTGCAAGTATCTTGAAAGCAAAACTGATTAGAACTGTTATTATAAAAATAATAGACGTTTTCTTGCCCATTTGTAATAAATGACAAACAAATAATAAACGAATATATTCCTAGTTTAAATTAGATACATTCGTTTATCATTCTTTTATTTTTCAAAAGCTAATATATGAAAAATAAAAAAATCTCCGAGAGGGATTCTAACTGAAATTCTAGCACAAGGTATACTGATAACAAAAAAAAACAATATCATACACTTATGTATTTTTAATTTTCAATTTTTATGGGTAAATAAACAAGAATAATATTTGAAATTAGGAATAATTACCCTTAATGAATTGTAAATCTTTGATAAAGAAAAGATGATAAGAAGATCAATTTCAGCAAAACTATTATATTTATTTTAATTAAAGAAAAACTCTATTGGAAAATAATTTTAGTAGTATTATTTTGGTTCTATTTTTGAAATCAGTTAAAAAACTAGCATTGGGCCAAGTGGTCTCCCTCCTAACATGTGCATATGTAAATGATAAATCTCTTGTCCTCCATGTTGATTGCAATTAACTATCAATCGATAACCAAGTGTATCAATTTTTTCTTTTTTTGCCATCTTTGCCGCAACTGTAAATAGTCTACCCAGAATTATTTCATTTTCACTGGTAACGTTATTAACGGTAGGAATAATCATATTTGTGACAATTAGAATATGAACTGGAGTTCTAGGATTAGCATCACGAAAAGCAGTTACTAAATCATCTTGGTAAAGAATATCAGCCAAAATTTCTCGGCGAATAATTCTGCTGAAAACGTTTCCTTTATTATCCATAGTGGTTAATGCTTTTTATACTTTTATTTTTTTGATTAAAAATTAATTCAAGATTATTAATAAGTATAATAATAAAAATTCTTTGAATAAGACGCTTAACTATGTCAATTGCTATGTGTAGCGTTAAAACAATTTTTTAAATTAAGATTTAACTTGTATATAAGAGAGCAAATTCATTTTGAACGAAATATTCCTTCTAATATAAAGGAATACTCATAGATTAAATACTATTTTTCATAATAGTTAATATATACAATAGCTTTTAATTGCAAAGAAAGTTTTTCTATTTTATCTCCAAATCAGCATTTGAGTATTATTGAAAGAGTAACATTTCTTTAAGTTTAATTTAAATGAAACATTTATTGTTAGTCAGTTTTTAAATAAGAATTAATATTTACATGAAATAATCGTCCAAAATTATTGGTAGTAGAATTAGCTAACCAAGCGAGGGAACATCCTTTTATTGTTGCTATACATTCTGCAATATTACGTACATAAGCTGGTTGATTTTCCTTTCCACGATAAGGAGCAGGAGTAAGATACGGAGAATCTGTTTCTATAAGAAGACGATCAAATGGAATGTAACGCACTACTTCATGTAGTTCTTTCGCATTTCGAAAAGTCACCATTCCAGAGAACGAAATACTAAAACCTTCGTCAAGTAATTTTCTAGCGGTTTCTCGATCTTCAGCAAAGCTATGCAGCACACCTCCACACTCATACGCCCGCTCCTCACTAAGGATAATTAATATGTCCTTATGTGCATTTCGCATGTGTACAATCAGCGGTTTATTTAACATACGGCCTACACGAATATGTTCACGAAATGCCATTCTTTGTTTTTCTTTATTATCTTGTCTACGAAAATAATCTAAACCGGTTTCACCGATTGCTATTACATCTTCCATCATTGCAAAATTGTAAAGATCGAAAAAACTATAAGATTCATCAAGATTTAATGGGTGAGTGCCACAAGAAAACAGCACACCTTTACGAGTGCCTATCATTTCTCTCATAAAATGAAAATTAGAAATAGTAGTACACACTGTTAATATTATTTTTACATCTTGCAACTTAGCCTTGTCGATAACATCCGTCACATCTCGATGTAACATCTGATAATTTAAGCTATCAAGATGACAATGAGAATCAACTAAAAACATATCTATACACTTTTAAAAAAAGTAAAACTTTATCATAAATCTTAATATCTAGCAAGATCCTGATTTATTGTATCTTTTTCCCAGTTAAGTAAATAATATGTTAGTAGTAATTCATAATTGACATTACTTATTTCTCTCCACTGAATGAAGCACTGTAGCCATTGTTCCCACTGTTTTTTCAAAATCCTATCAGACCAATATGTAGATAACAGATTCACTAGTTCTTTCTTATCAATATTGATTAAAAAAGTTTCGGTGCTTTCTTGTTTGTTTTTAATTAAATCACTTAGTAGACTGAGTAACCAACGTAATGGTTCATCACTTTTTTTTTGATTTAGCAGTATTGGAAGAAGTATCAGAAAATCTTTCTTATAATAAGCTTCTTGAAGCGTAGTAAAAAGAGATAAGCGGGCCTCCCAATTTTCTGGTGAGAGCAGAGCCTGCGCTGCTAGTGGTGCATAATTACATAGACGTAATGCGGCACAAATAGATAAGGAATCATTGTAGCCTACGTGCTTTAGCCAAAATATTCCTAATATTTCATTGGGGGTTGATATCTTCCAATAAAGACAGCGACTTCTAATTGTTGGTAACAACCTTGAAGGAGTCTGGCAAGCTAGTAGAAAATAAGTATCTTCAGGTGGTTCTTCTAAAATTTTTAGTATTGAATTACTTGCCTGTTCAGTTAGTAGCTCAGTATAAGGACACCATACTATCTTTACTCCATCTTGATGAGCGCGTTTATGAATATTATTGATAACAGTACGAACATCATCAATTCCAATAGTTCCTTTTGGATAGCGCTCTTCTTGACATAGAGGGTAACAATCAGGGTGATTATTAGCTATCATTAATTTACATCCACGGCACACTCCACAACTTTTAGTATCGTTTTTTTTTTGACACATTAGCCAACGTCTTAAAGCATAAGATAATGACTCTTCTCCATTTCCAGGTTGACTATGTAGCAAAAGAGCATGATGACCGCCAGATTGTCGCTGGTATTGTGCTATAATTTTTTGATAAGAAAAATTTAACCATGGATACCATTTCATTGTAATGATAAGACTTGTTGAGTGTTAAGCCATTTTTTTAGTTGATCATGAATAGCAACCTTTACGCTAACAAGCGATTGATTAGCGTCAATAGTAATGATTCGGTCTTCTTTTGCTGCAAGCGTTTGATATTGTTTATAGGTTCGATCAAAAAAATCAGTTGATTCTGTTCCAATACGATCGTTACCTTTATCAAATCTTTCTCTAGATCGCATTATACCAATTTTAGGTAAAACATCTAAATAAAAAGTTAGATCTGGAGAAAAATTTCCTAAAATGGAATTGCGTAATGTTTGCAATAAATGTGTACTTATGCCGCGTCCTCCACCCTGATAGGCTTGAGAAGAAAGATCATGACGATCTCCTATTACCCAAGTACCTCGAATTAATGCCGGTTTGATTACCTTTTCTAGTAGTTGTGCTCTTGCAGCATAAAGCATTAATAACTCTGCATGGTCAGTGATAGATTCATCATTTACTCCATGTTTGATGAGTTTACGTAAAGCTTCTGCTAACGGAGTACCTCCAGGTTCACGAGTAGCGATTACATCTTTGATTCCATATTTCTTTAGAGTTTTAATAACCTGAGTAACTGCACTGGTTTTTCCGGCGCCTTTTTGACCTTCAATTACTATAAATTTACCATTCATATTTTCCTTTGTTTACGATACTTCTGTACCGCTTGATTATGATTTATTAGATTAGTAGAAAAAATATGACCTCCGTTCCTATCGGAAACAAAATAAAAATAGTTGCTTTTTTCTGGATGTGCAGCAGCTTCGATGGAAGATTGGCTTGGTATCGCAATTGGCGTTGGCGGAAGTCCATTAATAAAATAAGTATTATATGGCGTTGGTACAGCTAGGTCTTTTCGAGTGATTCCACGATGATAATCTTTGTTAATACCGTAAATTACTGACGGGTCTGATTGTAATTTCATTCCAATACGCAATCGATTAATAAATACAGATGCTATTCGTGCTTTTTCTTTTTTTATACTTGTTTCCTTTTCAATAAGGGAAGCCATAATTAATAATGAATTTGGAGATGTGTATGGCAAGTGTTTATCTCGTTCATGCCAAATTTTCTTTAGAAAAGTTTCCATTCGAAGTTGTGCACGATCAAGAATTTCACTATCAAAAGTAGAAGAAGTATACAGGTAAGTATCCGGATAAAAATTTCCTTCTAGAAGGTTTTTTAGTTTTATACATTCTTGTTGGGAATGCTTCAAATATGGTGCTTGTGCAAGCGAATTTAAACATTCTTTAAGAGTTGACCCTTCAGCAAGGCGAATAGGGAATTGCGCTTCTTTGCCACTAACTAAAAGTAAAAGTAAATCACGAATTGTCATTCCAGGTGTTAATCTATATGTGCCAGCTTTTATTAATGCTAGTTTTGGCTCCAAAGTGACCAATTGAGAAAGTTGATCGATATGCGATGAAACTAAATGCTCCTTTTTAAGGAAAATCTTTAAACTATATTGATTAGCGCCAGACGACAAAGTAAAAATTTTTTCCTTTTGAAGGAGTAATGGTTTAGCAGAGAATTGCTCAATTTGCAGTAAATAACTGATAGTTGTTAGTATAAGTAATACTATTAGCATGATAATCATGGTCATCTTTATTGTCATTGTGTCAATCTTAACTAGTAAATAAAAAATTTTTTTAAAACGTTATCTTTAAGCTTTTAAGTATTAATTAACACAACAAAGAAAGTTGAAGGTAAAGAGTCTTGTCATTATAATGCCGACCATCTATCTCTTTTACTGAAGCTAATGGCAACAACGAATTAGTAATAAACACTTCTTCTGCAACTTCCAGAGCGTTAGGACCGACTAAAACTTCTGATAAAGAATATCCAAGTGTCGGTAATACTGATATGACGTGACGGCGCATTACACCAGAAACGCCAGCATAATATATTTTTGGAGTAAAAACTTCTAATCCTTTTCGCCAAAAAAGGTTGGCGCTTATGCACTCTACTACTTTCCCTTCAGAATCCAACACCAGCGCTTCATCCGCCCCAGTGGGTTCCATATGAGCTCGGATCATTATTTGTTCGAGTCTGTTGTTATGCTTGATGCCAGCTAGTAAAGGATTACGTGTTAAACGAATTGGACTTTTACATAGTCGTATTCCGTTTTGGCGCCATTTTAGGTAACCTCTTGGATAAGGTGAGTAAAAGACGATTCGTGTCGGACTATTACAATTTTTGAAGCTATAACCTCGATTTCCTTCACCCCGACTAATTAATACTTTAACAACACCATTATTTTTGTTGCTTGTTTTTGCTGCTATTAACATTTCTTCTCGTAGAGCAATTACATCAAACGGTGCAAACAATAGTCGATTTGCTGCTAGCAGCAGTCGTTCAAGATGCCATGATAAAAGGTGAATTTTACCATTTATAACTCGAGTTGTAGTGAAAAACCCGTCTCCAAAATGGATTGTGCGATCAGTGAGAGATAATTTTTTGCTTTGAATACCGTTAATCCAACATGTTTCATCTTTCATTATTAAGTTGTTTTTTCAATTTTTTCTATTATAGAATGTAAGTTCTTTTAATAAAAATAAATTTTCTCTGGATTAAAAAATTTATTCTGTAATTTGGATTCTATTTCCTTATAGTCGTTAATTACGTTTATTAAGTATGCTTATTAAAAAGAGCTGATCATGAAAATTTAAATATATAGTTAAAGTTAACTGAGATTGTTGATAACATAACAATAAGAAAAAACCACCTAACCGCTGATTCAGCAAGATACTGAGCAAATTTAAATGTTCTTTCCTGTTGTTCGCTTTATTTCGAAAGACAAATTATTTTTCATAAATTGATCTAGCCTATCGAAATTTAAGATTTTTAGCTTAAGAGATATTTATTGACAAAAATTTTTATTACTTCTGACTTGCTTGAATAAAATCGATTGCCGCTTGAACAGTAGTAATTTTTTCAGCTTCTTCATCTGGGATTTCAGTATCAAATTCTTCTTCTAAAGCCATTACTAATTCAACTGTATCAAGAGAATCGGCTCCGAGATCATCAACGAAAGATGCATGATTAACAACTTCCTCTTTCTTCACTCCTAATTGTTCAGCAATAATTGTTTTAACGCTATCTTCGATAGTGCTCATACTATTTTCCTATCAAAATTTATTCACGCGATGTTTTATAGTAAACAAGAATCGAGAGTTACATAACTCAACCTCGACTAACTAAATTTCAACTTACAATTCTATTCTATCTTCTTTTTTATCAAAAAGATGAATAAAAATTGATTTTACAACATACACATTCCACCATTAACATGTATTATTTCGCCAGTTATGTATGCTGCCTCCTCTGAGGCGAAGAACGCAACAGCGCTAGCAACTTCTCTCGGAGAACCAAAACGATTTGTAGGAATTTTAGATAAAATTTTTTCGCGATGTTCCTTTTCTAATCCTTTAGTCATATCAGTCGATATAAAACCCGGTGCAACTATGTTAACGGTAATACCGTATGAAGCCACCTCACGTGCTAAGGATCTACTGAGTCCCACCAAACCCGCTTTGGACGAAGCATAATTTGCTTGACCAATATTCCCTATAGTACCTACAATGGAACCAATATTAATAATTCTACCGTAATGTTTTTTTATCATCGATCGTATTACTATTTTTGAAATACGAAATACAGATGTCAAGTTAATATCGAGAACAGACTGCCATTCATCTTCTTTCATACGTATTAACAAATTATCACGTTTAACACCTGTATTATTCACCAAAATATCTATACTTCCAAATTCTGTATGTATTTGTTTTAAACAAGCACAGATAGATGCGCTGTCAGACACGTCCAATTCTATTCCTTTCCCTTTACCATTAAGATAAGAGCTAACAATTGAAGCACCTAACTCACTGGTAGCAGTGCCAATAACTGTAGCTCCCTTCCCTGCAAGCATTTCTGCTGTTGCGCGACCAATACCTCGGCTAGAACCGGTTACCAGCGCAGTTTTTCCTTTTAGATTCATTAGTAATCTTATCTCCAAAATTTTCTTGTTTAATCGTTTTTATTAATGAATTAGAATCGTTTACTGCTACGCTTAATAAAGTCTTAACAATTCGCTTGGTTAGATTAGTCAGTACTTTTCCAGGACCGATTTCTAGTAATATTTCTACCCCTTGCAACGATAAATATTCGACAACTTTTGTCCAATAAATTGGATTATAAAGTTGACGAATTAACGCTTGACAAATATCCTTTGGATCTTTTTCTATACGTATATCAACATTGTTAATTACAGGAATTTTAGGTGTAGAAAATGTTATGGTGTTTAGTTTTTTTGCCAATTCTTCAGCAGCCGGTTTCATTAAAGCACAGTGGGATGGCACACTTATTGGCAATAGAACTATGCGTTTTGCTCCAGCTTTCTTGCAGGCTGAACAGGCACGTTCGACTGCTTCTTTATGTCCAGCAATAACAATTTGGTCGGGTGCATTAAAATTTGCCGGCGAAACAATCTGTTCTTGAGATGCTTCTTTGCAAATAGTCATGATCAAATTGCTTTTAAGACCTATAATAGCAGACATCGCACAAGTGCCAGCTGGAAATGCTTTTTGCATTATCTTCCCTCGAAGAGCTACTAAAGAAATTGCATCAAAAAAATTTAAACTATCAGCACATACAAGTGCGGAATACTCACCTAGACTATGTCCTCCCATAAAAGTTGGCATCTTTCCTCTTTTAGCTTTCCAAATACGCCAAATGGCAACCGATGCAGCTAATAAAGCTGGTTGAGTTACATAAGTTCTATTTAGTTTTTCCGATGGACCATATTGTACTAACTTCCATAAATCGTAGTGTAAAATAGAAGAAGCCTCATTAAATGTTGTTCTAACTATTGGATAATTTTTTGCTAGGTCTGTTAACATGCCTACTTTTTGAGAACCTTGCCCTGGAAATACCATAGCAAAACTAGTCATCATGTTCCTTTCTGAAATTAAAGAGTTAAATTATTAAAATCGTAGTAATACTGATCCCCATGTAAACCCACCACCAAATGCTTCAAGAAGCACTAGATGTCCAGGCTGAATACGGTTATCTCGCACTGCTTCATCTAATGCTAACGGAATGGAAGCTGCAGAAGTATTTCCGTGACGATCAAGAGTAATGACTACTTTTTCCATATCTATTCCTAGTCGCTTTGCGGTAGCAGTAATAATACGAATATTGGCTTGGTGAGGTACTAACCAATTCAATTCATTTCTTTCGATACCGTTAGCGTTAAGCGCCTCATCAACGATATTAATTAATTCAGTGACCGCAACTTTGAAAACTTCGTTACCAGACATCTTCAGATAAACTGAAGAATTTGGATCAAACCGATTATGATAAGGAAGTTTTAATAGATCACCGTAACAACCTTTAGCATGTAAATGAGTGGAAATAATACCTGGTTCAACAGAACGCCCAAGAACCACTGCTCCAGCGCCATCACCAAATAAAATCAGTGTTTCCCGATCTTTAGGGTCCAAAGTATAACTTAGTGCATCAGAACCAACTACAAGTGCGTACTCTACTATATTCTTTCCAATATAATTGGCTGCTTTAACATAACTATCAGCTACGCTTAGCGCATAAGTAAAACCAGAACAGGCCGCTGCTAAATCAAAAGAAATGCAGTCATTTATACCAAGTCCGCGTTGAATCTGACAGGCTGAACTCGGAAAAGCATGGCTAGATGATGTAGTAGCAACAATAATCATGCCAACTTTTTCGGCTTCAATACCTGCCATAGCTAGCGCTCGTTCAGCCGCGTTTCTTCCCATACAAGAAACAGTCTCATCAATCGCAGCAATACGACGCTCACGAATACCAGTACGAACAACAATCCATTCGTCTGATGTATTTACCATTTTTTCCAAATCAGCATTTGATCGAACGTGTGTAGGAAGATAACTTCCTGTACCAACAATCTTTGTGAACATGTACCTTAATCGCTTTTAAGTGGTTCTGCGTCTAGGCGTGCACCTATTCGCTCTGGAATTCTTCGCTCCATTGCTTGAATAGCTTGCTTAATAGCAGCGATAAATGCATGTTGATTAGCTGCCCCATGACTTTTAATTACTGTACCACGTAAACCTACCAAATAGGCACCATTATATTGGTCGGGGTTTAACTGATTAAATTGTTGTATTAGCCAACTCTGTTTTTTTTTATCTCCTTCAGGAGGAGCTAGTAACGATGAAATGACTCTTATTACTCCTTCCATAGTCTTTAATGTGATGTTTCCGATAAAACCATCGCAAACAAGAACATCAGTTTTTCCTGTTAGTAATTCATTAGCTTCAAGATAACCAATATAATTAATTGACGGAGCGTTTCTTAACAAGGATGCTGCATGTTGAATTGGATCAATTCCCTTGATTTCTTCCTCACCAATATTTAATAAAGCTACACGTGGATTAGCGATTCCAACAATGTGTTCTGCTATCACTGAACCCATTAAAGCGAATTGTGTTAGCATCCGGCCATCACAGTAAACATTAGCCCCTAAGTCCAGCACAACTGTTTTACCTGATTTTTGGTGCGGTAAAATAACCATTAAAGCTGGTCGTTCAATACCTTTAAGGGGTTTTAATACAAACTTTGCTAGTCCAACTAATGCGCCGGTATTTCCAGCGCTAACACAGGCTTGAGCACTGTTATCCTTAATAAGTTCTAGCATAATACGCATGGATGTACCACGACTTGCTCTTATAGCTTGCGATGGCTTGGCGTCGTTAGTAATCACTGATCTAGCAGGAATAACTACCAATCGTTCAAGTAAGATAGAATCAGTTTTTACCAGTAAAGGACGTATCGCTTCTGGATTACCAATAAGTAACAAATTAAGCTGAGGATACAAATTTAATGCTTGTAAAGCAGCAGGTATTGTTACTTTAGGACCAAAATCACCGCCCATAGCATCTAACGCAATGGTTAGATGTCTCAATGTTGAGTCTCTAACCACTAAAAGTAGTAATGAATCTTACGACCACGGTAAAATCCATTACAAGTGATATGGTGACGTAGATGAGTTTCACCGGAATGTTTATCTACTGATATAATTGGGTTAGCTAATGTATCGTGAGAACGACGCATTCCTCTTTTTGAACGAGTAGGTTTATTTTGTTGTACTGCCACTGTTTGCTCCTTTTTAAGCCAGCATAGGGAGTATGTTGGCTTTCCTGTCTTTGTAAAAAATAAATTAATACGTTATAACATGAATCGAAATCTATTTATTTTACAGATTATGTAAAACATCCATGTTATACTTGATCGATCCTAATTTATACCTGTAGTTTTTGTACAGTACATATAGACGATAAATTGGGAATAGATAGAGAATAAATTTTTATTATCGTTATAATTACTCATTAAAAGCTATTAAATTTGATTATTAACATAAATTTTTTTATAAAAAGAATTTTGATAATTCTTTGGTTAATCGATTAACTTTAATTAATTACTTGTTTTGTTTACTGTATAACTATTGATTAATACTTTTTATCTTTTATTCATTATCTGCCCGAAGAGCATCATTTGCAACATTGTTTTAAGACAAATAAGCTGCCATTGAAATTTCAGGTAATTTCGATATAGATTGTAATAAAATCTTTACCTGAAGTCTAGAATTGCTAAACACTCTTTAATTTAATTCAAGTAGAAAGCATATTGTTACATTTAACAGGGATCGTCTTATGATTTAAAAAATTAGAATTTCTTTAAAAAAGATCCTTTTATTTACTAGTTTGATCATGCTGCTATCAATCAGCACATTCTCAATATGCATTGCTAAATTCTAGCATGTATAAATAAATTTTTAAATTAATTTTTAAGGGTTATCGCGAAGAACGCATACATTATACTAATACATGATATTGTACCAATTTCTTTAAAACGTTTTTGATGGAACTAGACAATATTTTATAATTGAACGTACCGACTACCTTTAATCTTAATAGAGTTTGTTAGTTTTATCCCTTCTAAAATTTTAAAAATTACCTTATGAATAAATAGAAGTTTGACAGTATATTTTCCATAGGAACTGTAAGTTAAGAATAATGAATATTACTTAATTATTAAAAATTTTTAATCATTACGATTTTATAGTTATATTGATTTTGTTGTAATTTCAATAATGGAGCGACTCGTCATTCTATGAAATAAGAAGTATTGGTAATATAGCCTTAAAATAACAATTTTTCGTAAATTGAATAAGTATGAAAATAGTAACTGTTTTTATGTTTTAAAAAAGCAATAATTGAACGGAAGTGCGAAATATTTTTCTAATTCTCACTTTTCTTTAAAAGAACGTCGCAAACATGATAAGCATTGATGTAAAGATAAATCCATTGGCGCTTTAATCTGAAAGATGTTCCCATTTTTTGGATAATTAAAACGAACGGATATGGCATGTAAAAATAGCCTGGTTATGCCATAACTTTTTAATTTTCGATTAAATGTTTTATCGCCATAGCGATCATCAAATGCAATTGGATGTCCCGCATACTGAGCATGAGCTCGAATTTGGTGAGTACGTCCAGTTATTGGACTTGCTCGAACTAAAGTAGCAAACCTGAAACGTTCTTCAATTTTAAAAAGGGTTTCTGATGGTTTGCCCGCGGCGTTAATTTGCATGACATATTTTCTGCTATTGGAAAAACAATATTTTAAAAGTGGCGCCGAAATAACCTTGACATTAGGTTTCCAGTGGCCACGTACTAGAGCTAGATATTCTTTTTGAATTTTTTTAGCGCGCATTTGTTCGTGTAGAGTACGCAATACTGATCGCTTTTTGGCTATTAATAAAACTCCAGAGGTCTCTTTATCTAAACGATGAACCAGTGCTAGAAAATTTTCTGTAGGACGTAATGCTCGAAGATATTCAATAAGGCCAATATTAAGACCGCTTCCTCCATGCACAGCCGTTCCAGATGGTTTATTTAAAATTAATAGACTTTTATCTTCATAAAGAATATCAGCATTTAATATTGTAAATTTATTCAATTGATTAAAGACATGACTTTGTTTTGTTCGTTGTATTGGAGGAATACGTAATTTATCGTTATTTTGTAGCTTATATTCTGGTTTTACTCTTTTTTTGTTAACGCGTATATTTCCTTTACGAAGGAAACGATAAATTGCACTTTCTGGAACATCTTTCAGGTAAGTAAATAAAAAATTGCTAATTCGTTGACCAGATATGTCTTCTGAAACATTAATAAGTTGTACGCCAAAATTATTTATCTTCATAAAAATCAAATGCTTTAAATATTGAAATGCAAATTCGACAGTCTCGTTTTGAGATTTTAATAAATGAGTTTTTTAAAAAGTTTATACAATTTTTTTCGAAAATTAGATTAAGATTATTAGCGGACTTAGCTTAAATTAATTAGTAATGAATAATAGTTCAAATATAGTGAACAACATAGTGTATTTATCAATATGAGCTTTAACCATGAGTTTTTCATTTTTGTACGAAACAAAGTTTAAGGAATTTTAAATTTTTGAGTTTATCAGTTTATAATATAAATTTATGACGTAAATATTCTGTGATCAAGCAAAAACTTGATTATAGATTGGAATAAGACTCTAAAAATTGGAATCTTGTTCAAATTGAGAGTTTCCGTAACCTCTTTTTCTATTGAATAAGGAAAGCTATTCCTTAATACAAACGCAAAGAAATCATCAAAAAAATTGTTTCTTGGTTGCAGTTTAGCTTCGCTAAGTTATTAATCTATCACTGACAGACTAACTTCCTTATTCTTAAGATATTCTAAGAAAAATAAACGAGTAAATTACGATGAAAAGAATGTTAATTAATGCAACTCAACGAGAAGAGTTGCGTATTGCCCTAGTTGATGGCCAAAAATTATATGATTTAGACATTGAAAGTCCTAAACATGAACAGAAGAAAGCCAACATTTATAAAGGTAAAATTATTCGCATTGAACCTAGTTTAGAAGCAGCATTTGTAGATTACGGCGTAGAACGCCACGGTTTTCTTCCTCTTAAAGAAATTTCTAGTGAATATTTTTCTTCAAACAGTTTATATGGAAAAATCAGCATCAAAGATGTGCTACGTGAAGGTCAAGAAATTATTGTGCAAGTTGACAAAGAAGAACGTGGTAACAAAGGTGCTGCTCTAACTACTTTTATTAGTTTAGCCGGGACTTACCTGGTTCTTATGCCAAATAATCCTCGTGCAGGTGGAATTTCTCGACGCATAGAAGGTGAAGATCGAGCTGAATTGAAAGAAATTTTAGCTTCTCTTGAGTTACCGGATGGTATGGGCCTTATTGTTCGTACTGCTGGTGTTGGCAAATCCACTAATGCGTTACAATGGGATCTAACTTTTCGTCTAAAACACTGGCAAGCAATTAAAAAAGCTGCTGAAGAACGGCAAGCGCCTTTTTTAATTCATCAAGAAAGCGATGTTATCATTCGGGCTTTTCGTGATTATTTACGACCCGATATTGGTGAAATTTTAATTGATAACCCTAAAGTGGTTGGATTAGCAAAAGAACACATAGCTTCGCTAGGGCGTCCTGATTTTACCAGAAAAATTAAACTTTATAGTGGAGAAATTCCTCTTTTTAGTCACTACCAGATTGAATCTCAAATTGAGTCCGCTTTCCAGCGAAAAGTACAGCTTCCTTCTGGGGGTTCTATTGCTATCGATACCACTGAGGCATTAACAGCTATCGACATTAATTCTGCACGCTCAACTCGAGGTGGTGATATTGAAGAGACCGCTTTTAATACTAATCTTGAAGCTGCAGATGAAATAGCTAGACAACTTCGTTTGCGTGACTTAGGTGGATTAATTGTTATTGACTTTATCGACATGACTCCGGTAAATCATCAGCGTGAGGTGGAAAATTCTCTACGAGAGTTGGTTCGTCATGATCGGGCTCGTATCCAAATTGGACGTATCTCTCGATTTGGTTTATTAGAACTATCTCGCCAACGTCTAAGTTCTTCATTAGGTGAATCAAGTCATCACGTTTGTCCTCGTTGTAATGGAACAGGCACTATTCGTGATAATGAATCACTTTCTCTTTCCATTCTTCGACTTATTGAAGAAGAAGCTCTAAAAGAGAATACTCACGAGGTACATGCAATTGTACCAGTTCCCATAGCATCTTATTTGCTGAATGAAAAACGTGAGGCAGTTAATGCCATTGAGAAGCGTCAAGGCGGAGTTCGGGCAGTTATTGTTCCGAATGATCAAATGCAAACTCCACAATATGCAGTACTGCGTGTGCGTAAAGGCGAGGAAACGGCATCCACTTTAAGTTATTTATTACCACAATTACACGAATCAGAATTAAGTCATTCGATAGAGTATAGCGCTTCATCTGAGCAAAAATACCATCGACAACCATCTTTAACAGCGTTTTTAGTCCATGATTCACTGTTAGCTAATGAACGATTAGATGTTTTGAATGAGCATGTACTAACAAAAGAATCTAATGTTAGCACAACCAGGATAAATAGTCGTTTCGTATATGGTTTATTTAATCGTTTAGTGGATGGTTTTAAATCTTTTATTACTAATTTACTATCAGTATTGCAACAGAAAACGAATGCTACATCTTTAATAACTATTGCAGAACCAAACGAGTTAACAACATCTTTTCGTCACGAAAAAAATGATCGCTTGAATCGACGCGTTCAGTATCGATATCGGTATAATAACCGTTATGGCCGTAACGATAATTTAAACCGAGTGAGTCAAGTTGAAAATAATCGTCACTACCATAATTTTCATCGTTTTCATCAGCGTATGCAGCAGTCTACTGAAGCAAAAAAAATAACAAGAAACATCAATTTTGAATGCAAACAAAGAAAAGAACAACGGACATCATCTTATTATCGACATCGTAACCTAAACCGTAAAATCCGTTTCAACAGCAAAATCGTTCGCTCAATTAACTCAACTAATGTTTCACATGAAAAAATGAGACATACCACTTCCACGTTTTTAGAGGAAAAAAGTCAGAATAATGAAAACCATAACGAACAAAAACAAAGAAAAAATAATATAGTACACAATAATACTAGTAGTAGTGATTTTTACCAAGATAATGATAATATAACCGTTACCGTGCTACGTCTTCTTAAACTTTCTTTATATTATTTACGCTTCAATGATAACTGTCGATTCAGTCTTCACCATCGTGGTGAGCATTATTTGTTTTCTTCATCAATACCTTTTGTTAATTTTCCACATTTTCAAATATGAAAGCGAATAATTCATTGATACAATATTCTACCACCAAAAATTCTTCAGAAAGAGTCACAATAACTGACATAGACATTAAAGAATCTAGGTTTGCAGAAATTAGTGCAATAGACGAACCATCGCAAATAATCATTCTTTCCATAAAGAAGAATAAGAAAATAAAAATCAATAAATCACAATTCTCAACAAGGACACCTTTTTAAAAAAACGTCAACTGAAACAAATAATAGTAAAGAAAGATTTAAACAATCAAACTTAATTAGCAGGAATAAACAAAAAAATGAGTATTGGTTATCGACAAAATAGCTTTGCTTCAAACAATATCTATAAAAAAGAATAAACCTTTCATTTTCTTCTTAAGAAAGAAAGTATGTTTTCAGTTGATTACATTATGTCTGAAATCACTCCAATAATGCTATTAAACAGGAAAGATAATACAAAAATAAATTTTGTTAATAGGAACAATTCATTTGAATCTATTTCAATATACATCGGAATAATACAGTTTCTAAAAAAAAGGGAATGTATATTTCAAATTATACAACAGATAGATTGATAAAATGTTTTGAGTAAATCAATAATAGTAATGTTATTATTTCAATAAGTATTTCTGTAACTACTGAAGTAGTATTTGATTCTTTTTGAGCTATTCTTTTTAAAGAAAGATATAATAAAAAAATTTTCTATTCCTATAGAAAGAAAAAAACCTGTCTATATAGAAAAACTACACTATCAAATAGTTTATGTTGCTACATTGATGTTTTTTTATTTAAACAACACGGATAGACTTTTTTAAAAAATTTTAAATTTTTTTAAAATCTAAATATTATGCCAGCATCGATAACCAAGATGTCTATACCCTTACATATAACTTTCATTGCTACCATCGATCAATGTTTGGAGCGAAGAAACTACTTTTTTTCTGATCAAGGATCTGTGCTAGTAGACACATTGCAGAAAAAATCGTCAGCTCCGGCTTTTTTGTTTTTCCTTTCCTAATGATAGGATGTTTATTCTAACAAATTTAGCATATTTTTAAGTATTTAATTGATAATTAGATTGCAGTTATAATTTCGTTTGTTTTGTTCAACAAAACATTGATTGAAACAATCTTTCTAATTTCTACGCTAATTTTTTTAATCTGCACATTTATAGTTTTTGCTAAATTAAAAAAACTATGATCATCTTAATTTTTTCATTTTTCGTTATAGGAGAAGTTTGTTACGTCTTTTTTTTACATTATCTTTCTTTACTGCCAAAATTTTTTTATAAAAGAACTAATTTCTAGTTGCTAGAGTAAAGTGTGTTGTTGTATTAAACTTAAATAATTTTAAAAATTGCTGAAATAGTCTTTTTTTAGGACAGAAACACATTTTGCAAAATGGTCTATTCTCTATAGAATAAAAAATAAAAGGTAATTAGATTCTTATAAGAAGTTAATGGTATAGAGAAAACTCTCCTGGAGGCCTAGTCTTAAATCTTCGATGAAACCACATATATTGTTCTGGAGCAGATAATATAATTTTTTCTACTATCTTATTCATATAACGAGCGGTTTCAATATTACTACTTAACGGTATATTTTTTTCATTTGGTAAAATTATTAGTTCGTATCCTTTACCATGAGGTAAGCGTCGAGGAATAAATGGAATTACTGCTGGTTTTGCTGCTTTAACTAGTAAATAAGTGCCAGAAGTAGTTGCAACTCGTGGAACAGAAAATAATGGAACAAACACACTACTTTTTGGTCCATAGTCGTGATCTGGTGCGTACCAAATAATATCACCATTTTTCAAAGCACGAATCATACCTTTAATGTCTGAACGATCTAACATAGATTTGTTGGATCGCATGCGTCCCCAAGTTTGCAACCAATTTAACAATGGATCGTTGTTAGGACGGTAAACCCCAATGCCAGGATTATACATCCCAAAAATTCGTGCACCTAACTCAAGAGTAAGAAAATGTATACCAATAAGCAGTATTCCTTTATTTTTTATTCGAATATTAGCAATATGTTCCAATCCGACAATAGATACCCAACGTTTAATGCGCCAATTAGGCCAAAACCAAGCTATGCCTGTTTCAATTAATCCCATGCCAACAGATTCAAAATTCTTTTTTAGAAGCACATCTTGTTCTTTTGTGGACATAGTTGGGAAACATAACCGCAAATTACGACGTATAATTTCTTTCCTATAGCGCATAAAGTACATAGCAAGTCGTCCTAATCGAATGCCTAATATGTGAAGAATTGGATAAGGTAGCAACATTAAAAGATACATTATTGCAATACCTATCCACGTTAACCAGTAACGTGGATGTAATAAAGAACAGCGAAAAACAGGAAGTGCATTCATATCCATTATTATTTTATTCATGTTTCATTGGTAATTTACATGTACGAATTATTCATGATTGACATTATTTTCTAGACTTTCAGCAAAAAAAATAAAATAAGCTAATATAGAATACTATTGAAATTTACTTTCAATGAGTTAACATTAATCAATCAAAAAATTCTATAATTTCATAAAATTTTTATATCAAAGGCAACAATAAAATTGTTTTAATTTTTTAATTAATCATATTAATCAGTTTTATTAAAAAATTATATATTATCGTTAGTTATGTAAAGGATGTTATTATTGTTATTTAGAAACAACAATAATGATTGCGTTTTACAATCTTTAGAAGCGATAGTAGTATTTTCTTCCTAACTATTATGGAAAGTTGTGGCCACGCGAACCAAAGTATGTTTAAGTCAATAGAAATTGTACTGTTATATAAACATACATTTTTAAAATAAAAATGTGTCAATATAAAAAATATCAATTTAACTCCGAGTAGAGTTATCTAACCGATTTGATCCATGATCAAATAATATTAATTAAATTAACTATATGTTTATGTAAGTAAAAAAAATATTTTTTTACTATTTCATTATTAGAAATGAGTTCAATCTTAAGATTCACTATATGACGTTTAGTAATCTAACAGAAATAAAGTATTTATTTTAAGGAGAGGAGGAGAAATAATATTAAATAGGATCAAACTGATACCCCGTTTCCTTTATTAAATTAATCCTTTTCAAACAAGTTTAGGGTTGATACTTAATAGTATGATCTTTTTTAATACAGAATAATTTTTGAAAAACTTAGAATTTCTTAAAAAGAACTTCCCATCCTAATCATTTATCTTGAATAAAGATAAGTAAACTGCTTCATGTTTTTATGTATATTTTTATTGAAAAATTAATTTTATAACAAAAAAAATTAAATAAGTGAATTACTTATATAATTTTTGTTAAATAAATAACCTTCAGTTTTGAAGTCATGATTTCGCTAATACCATTTTTAACATATTCACAATTATTTTTTAAACTTTAAAAAGATGTTTTTCTTAGAAGAGAAAAAGATTGATTTAAAAATTATTAAATTTAATTTAATTAATGAAATATGAAATATCTTTCATTATAAACTTGAAATATACAGTGATACATATATCTATATTGATTTTTTTCTATATAATACATCAAAAATTTTTGATTAGAAATCATCATCATGTCTATGACACAACGGTATTATGATCTCCTTCCTAAGAAGGAAATAAAATCAGATTCTTTTTTAAAGATATCACGAATTACTCTTTCTTTTTATCATTATTTTGCTTTAGAAGATCCACAATATTTTCGTGATCAACTTCACCGTGTGTTCACTGCTTTACACATTCTCGGTCGTATCTATGTAGCTTTCGAAGGAATTAATGCACAAATTAGTGTACCTCGAATTTATTTTAACAAATTTCGTACAACCTTATATAAGTTTCATCCACAATTAAAAGATATTCGAATAAATGTTGCTTTAGAAAATAATAATAACTCTTTTTCGAAATTACGTTTAAAGGTAAGAAAAAAAATCTTAGCAGATGGGATCAATGATCCAAATTTTAATCCAAAAAATGTTGGTTATTATTTAAAAGCAGAAGAAGTTAATGCTATGATGGCCGATCCACAAGTATTACTGATTGATGTACGTAATCATTACGAATATGAGATAGGACATTTTGATCGGGCTATTGAGATTCCCTCGAATACATTTCGTGAAAAATTATTAATGGTTGTAGAAAGGCTAAAAAATAAAAAAGATAAAAAAATAATTTTATATTGTACAGGAGGAATACGTTGTGAAAAAGCTAGTGCATGGATGCGATACAATGGTTTTAAGAATGTATTTCAGATAGACGGTGGAATTATTGGATATGTACGTCGTGCATGGAAAAAAAAATTACCAGTAAGATTTATTGGTAAGAATTTTGTTTTTGATGAGCGATTAAGTGAACGTGTTACCACAGATATCATCTCTCATTGTCGTCAATGTAATTCCTTATGCGATAGATATGTTAATTGCTATAATCAGCAATGCAATCTGTTATTTATTCAATGCAATATTTGCACTAAAAATTATTTGAATTGTTGTAGTGTCCTCTGTAAAGAAAAAATATTTTTTCCTGTTTCTCTAAAAGAGAGACTTTGATTAAAAATTAAAAATATCACGCTTTTTTAAAGCCTAAAATGAAGATTTTTGAACAATATTATTAATCACTAGATAACTAATCAGGTTCCTGAATTTGTTCTGTTATCACAGATATTAAGAAGTTTTTTTTGCATTGTTGAAGTAATTAATTAAAATTACTAGGAGATTAAGTAATAATAGATATAAAAACATAGCTCATTCATTTTGCGATTCATAAACTTTATTTAAAGTTATCAATTTTTATAGTTATTTTGGTTTTCTGAACAAAATTTTCGATTATGCGTTATTGATTACTAAATCATGTTGATTATTTTTAATTTATATTATTTATACAAAAAAATCTCATTTTTTATTAAAAATTTATACTTATTAGTCTGTATAAATGATTTTATTTAGCACTTCTTTCTTTAAAAGAAAGAGAATATTTTCACTACTCAGTTTAGTATTATTAATAGTCATCTATAGCCAATCTACCATAGCAGTTATTTATTCATTGCCAAAAGAAAAAAGTCGTTTAATAGGAGAAAACTTACAAATTACCATTCCAGATGGAAATAAACATTCACTTGAGTACTTTGCTAATCAGTTTCAAGTTGGACTTAGCAATATACTTGAAGCTAATCCAGGAATAGATGTATATCTACCTATCCCAGGTACCAAGATAATTATTCCGAAACAATTGATTTTACCAAACACAGTACATGAAGGGATTATAATTAATAACGCGGAAATGCGGCTATTTTTTTATCCAAAAAATACTAATAAGGTAGTTGTGTTGCCAATTGGCATCGGTGAAGTTGGTACAGAAACACCCTCTAATTGGATAACGTCAGTACAGCGTAAGAAAAATAACCCCACTTGGACTCCAACGCAAGCTATGCGTAAAGAGTATTTAAAATATAATGAGACATTACCAAAAATTTTTCCAGCTGGACCAAATAACCCGATGGGATTACATGCACTATATGTTGGTCGTTTATACGCACTTCATGGCACTAATGCTAATTTCGGAATTGGATTACGAGTAAGTCATGGTTGTGTCCGTCTAAGAGCTAAGGATATTAAATATCTATTCGATCATGTTCCAATTGGAACCCGTGTTCAATTTATTAACGAACCAATAAAAACAACAATAGAACCAAATAATACTTTTTATATAGAAGTGCATAATCCTCTTTCTTCTACTCAAGAGCAGTTTGATTCTAATGAACAAATACCGATTTTTATCTCTAGTGAAATTAGAGAATTTTTGGAAAATTTTGACATAAATCAAGTAGATGTTGATAAAGCGTTACGTCGCCGTTCTGGAATGCCAGAAGATATCAGTAAAAAAAGCAGCAAAAATAAAAATGTGATTAATTAATCTGCTTCTTATAAAAAGAGAACCTTTGGTATTTTTTAATTATTTTTACTTATAAAATACTTATACTTATTAAAAGTATAAAACTTAATCAGGATTCCTTCTTATTAAGAAGGACTAATCTCTATTAATTTCATTTTATAGAAAAGATAAACAAAAAACATTAGTTTGAAATAAAAAGTAGGAGCTCATTTCTTTGTTAAAGAATCTTAAATTTTATTTACAGGAATAAAAAAATTCAAATTTTTAAATTAGTTTCTAAAATAATGAATATTTTAGATCAAAAAATGTTTTTGATATTACTATCTTATTTAAAGGAGAGTGTTTAATTAAAGATCAAAAATTATCATTTTTACATTTTTCGGTTTTTAAAAGTAAACAGAATTTACATAAATAAAGCAATTATTGATTACAATGTTTTAAGCACGCGTTACTATGCGCTTTCATGAATAAATCTGTTAATTATTAATCTAGAAAAAAGAAAAAAGGAAAAAGCAAATATTATAATACCCGGGACGAGACTTGAACTCGTAAAGCTGACAGCCGAGGGATTTTAAGTCCCTTGTGTTTACCATTTCACCACCCGGGCATATGAGAAATTACAGGCGCATCCCGGACTCGAACCGGGGTGTGGGCGGATTTGCAATCCGCTGCATGACCACTCTGCCAATGCGCCTTTAAAAATTTTTTTAATTAATTAAAATTTAATATAGTTTTATAAGGATACTAATTTGCTAGTGTCGTTCAATAAAGAGTGAGTCAGAAACAATTCATAAGAAAAAATTTTGAATTGTCAAAAGATAGCAAAAATCTTGTTCAAAATAAAGTACGTTATATATATTTTGGATGAAAATATTATAAACATAAACAGTTCAAATTTAAAAGCTACTATTTTTCATATTTTAAAAATTTCTGTAAGACATTCATAGATAAATATTTAACTTTTTAACAAATTTTACATCTTAATTATTTGGTTTATATCGGTTTTACATAATTAATCGTACGAGATATATTCATTTATGAAAATGCTACAATTGAACAAATTTTAATACTTATACTAGGATATTCTTTTTATAAGAAAGATAATTTTTTAAACCAATTAAAATTAGTAGTTATTATGATAAAAAAAAGAATAGTTCATTTGTTAAATTTTTGTATCTTATATATGTTAAGCTTTTCTTAAAAAGAAAGAAAATAAAATTAGGGTATAGTTTAGTATTTTTTTCTTTATAAGAAAATTTTTTTGTCAAATTATTTCTTTGATTTTTTAAAACGAATTATTTTTATTTTTTGAATAAATCTCGCCTAGCGGCATATAAATATTGAAACATAGAAAAAAATGTTAGTATAGCCGAAATATGTAATGTAGCAATTCCTATTTCGAAAACAAGACCGTTTGACCGACATAATAATGTTACTAAAGCGAACATTTGTGCTGTAGTCTTTATTTTACCAACCCAAGAAACTGTCATGTTGCTTCGTTTACCTATTTCTGCCATCCATTCACGTAATGCAGAAATAATAATTTCTCTAGCAATCATTGTCGCCGCAGGTAATGTAATCCACCACGAATGAAAATGTTCAATAATTAGAACTAACGCTATTGTTACCATAATTTTATCAACAACAGGGTCAAGGAATGCACCAAAATAGGTAGTTTGCTTCCAACGACGCGCTAAAAAACCGTCAAACCAATCTGTTATTGCCGCTAAAATAAAAATTAATGTACAACAAAACGACGTCCATCGAAATGGAAGATAAAAAGCCAAAAGAAAAAATGGAATCATAAAAATGCGAAACAGGGTGAACCAAGTAGGTATATTGAGCTGCATGATACTATTTTAATTCAATGAATAAAATGAAGATCTAAGTAAATTACATCATTACTTTTTTAAAGTATTGAAAATTTTCGATGCTAAGATATGAGAAATTCCAGGAATTTTCGTAATATCTTCAATATTGGCATTACTTAATGATTGTAGTCCGCCCATATATTTTAATAATAACTGTCTTCTTTTTGGCCCAATACCTTTGATTAATTCTAGCGTACTTGTGCTTTTTTCTTTATTGCGTTTTTTACGATGAAAAGTAATAGCAAGGTTGTGAGCATAATCACGAATATATTGTATTGCATTTAATGCAGACGAATTTTTTGTCAAGGTCAATCCTTTTCCATAAGGTTGAAAAAATAATGTCTCAAAGTTGTTCTTTTGAGATTTCCTTTTTGCTATACTAACCAAAATTACGCGAGATTTATCCCAAGAAATCTCTAATTGGGAAAAAATTTTTTTTGCTATTCCTAACTGTCCTTTTCCTCCATCAATTATTATCACATCGGGAATTTTTTCTTCTTTTAGATTTCTATTGTACCTACGCTGCAAAGCTTTACCTATTGCAGCGCAATCATCACCAGGAATAATATGTTTTATATTATAATGGCGACACTCTGAGCGTACTGGACCGTCTTTATTAAAAACTACACAGGAAGCGACAGTTTGTTCTCCCATGATATGGCTAACGTCAAAACATTCAATTCGATTAATTTTTTTGACACCTAATACTTTTGATAAAGACAACATTCGGTAATGCATTGTGGAAGATTGAGCTAATTCTGTAATTAACCCTGCCTCAGCGTTTATACGAGCTAGTTTCAAATAAGAAACGTTATCTCCCTTGGCGGAGGTTTCAATACAAATTTTTTTACCGGCTTGTTTGCTTAAAAGTGATGAAAAAAGTTTCCTCTCAGGAAAAGAAAAGTCTAATAAAATTTTTAAAGGCAAAAATTGTTTTTGGTTTTGATATAAGTAAAATTGACTGATAAATGTTTGTTTGATTTCTGATGATTCGGCGATAATTGGTGTTTTTAGAAAAAAATTTTGGTTGCCTATCATTTTTCCCTCTCGAATAAAAAGTACATGCATACAAGCGATTCCATTATTAAAGGAAATACTAATAACATCGAGATCTGCTTTTTCTCCAGAGACATATTGTTTTTCTGTTACTTGCTTTACTGTTTTTATTTGATCACGTATATAAGCTGCGTCTTCAAATTTTAGAGTACGACTAGCGATATCCATTTTTTCTACAAGTTTATTAAGTACCTGTTGATCTTTGTTTAACAAGAATAAACGTACATATTCTACTTGCTGTTTATACTCTTCATCACTAACTAATCCTTTTATGCAAGGTCCCAAGCAATGCCCAATTTGATATTGTAAGCATGGACGTGAACGGTTTCTATAAGTATTATCGTTGCATTGACGAATAGGAAACATCTTTTTTAATAAGGATAATGTTTCTTTTATTAGATAATTGTTAGGAAATGGCCCGAAGTAATCTCCCTTTGCACGTTTAGGTCCTCGATGTAGTACAAGGCGAGGGTGTTGCTCTTCGCTAAGAAAAATAAAAGAATAAGATTTATCATCACGTAACAGTACATTATACTTTGGTCGATGTACCTTAATATAGTTTTGCTCAAGCAAGAGTGCTTCAGTTTCTGTATGAGTAACGGCAATATCAATATGGTGAATATTTTTTACTAAGACTTCTGTTTTTCGATTGGAAATGTTTAGACGAAAGTAACTGGATAAACGTTTTTTTAAATTTTTAGCTTTGCCTACATAAATTACTTTACCGAACGCATCATACATACTGTAGACACCAGATTGACTAGTTAAGGTACTCAAAAATTTTTTAGCATTAAAAGAACTATCAATCACTTTTAAAAAAAGTCCCCTTGTTAAGAAATTTGGCAAACGTCAAGCTAGTTAACTACTTTAATTAATATCAATATTATTTGATTATTTCTGCTTAATTAAGCATCAATATTCTTAATATATCTCCTTAAAAGAATGGCGGATTTTATTTATAGTAGTACTAAGAGACAGCTTTGTTACTTAACAATATTGGCTCGCAATCTACAATTGTAGAGTATAAATTATTAAAATTCAATGATGAAGAAAGTTTAGTAAAACAATATGGATCAACTAAAGATTTCTTTATGACTTTCATTCAAGCTATCTATTGCTTTGTCAAATAAAATCTAAATAAATTAATAGAAATTTTTAAAGTATTTTTAGTGTTACAAACCTTAATTACTATCGAAGTATTTTCATGATGATTTTAGTTTTCATAAAATAAAACTAATTGTAACTCTTATAATTTCGGGATTGTTATTTTAAATAATATAAGGGAACTTTTAAAAAGATCTTTTATGTATTAATTTTTAAGATTATTTACATTTTGCATTAACTCCTTAATTTAAGTAAATTAGTAGAATCTGCTTAGTAAGGAGTAATTTTTAGGTTTTAAAAAATTAATAAATTATGGTTATTATTAGCAATAGTTGGCACACTAAATTTTAGTTATATTAAGATTTTAATAAATCAATTGCTTAAAAAGCAGCTTTTTACATCTTATAAGATCTAAAGTTCTTTATAAAAAGACTTTTAAAAACTATTACGTCATTGAATCTAATAAGCAGTTATTCTGCAATTAAGGGGTTTCTTGAATTAGAAGAATAAAAATTTACTATTTACATGTTATGAAGTCTTTTATTTAGAGAATTTTTTAATTATTTTAATTAGGCTTCAAAAAGTATTTTTTAAATATATTGTTAGAATAGCACTACATCTTTTGTCAAAGATTATTCTGCTTAAGTATTAACTTGTCATAACAACTCTTGTTATATGGAGATGCCGTATTTTTTAATCTAACTTTAAGACGCGCTCCTTAGCTACTTTTTGCTATCAGGTTTTAGCGTTGACTCCTAGAAAAAGATGCAGCCAGTATACTTATGTCATAAAAGATTTTTATGAAAAAATCTTTTTTCCACATACTTTTTGATATATTCCTTTAATTCTCTAATATCTTATTTTTTTTTCGATATTAACTGTCAATAGAAAAACCCATCTGAAACGTTAACACAAAATAGAATTAAAACTAAAACATCTAATAAACTGATTAAAAGCACGGAGGAGTAGAGATTCGAACTCTAGAACGCTTTCGCGTTGCCGGTTTTCAAGACCGGTGCCTTCAACCACTCGGCCACTCCTCCACAACGAAGTGAACTATAATTGGTACATTTTATATTGCAAGGAGTATTACTTCAGTTAATTAAGGTTTATCTATTTTTTTCTTTTTCTTTTTTAAAGAAAATTTTGACATGTAAATTAGAAATCCTTAACTTTAAATATTAAATTTAATTATAAATGAATTAAATTGTATTATCTTTAATAAAGATCAAAAATATCCTATATATTCTTGACAAGTTTCGAATGATGATTGTATAAAAATTTCGTTGTAAAGTACAAATTATTTATTAATATATATCGAAAAAATTATGAAATCTATTTTATTATATATTTCTAATATAGATTTAGAACTATTTGATTAACTTCTTATTTAAGAATAGTAATTTAATTAAATAAAAAATATTGATGAAATTTAATGGAACGATAATTGAAACTGACACGCAGGGATATTTAATTTCTTTGAAAGATTGGTCTGAATCTTTAGCAAAAGAAATTGCATGTCAAGAAGGTATTTTCTTAAATGAAAATCATTGGCAAGTAATTTACTTTATCCGTGAGTTTTATTTGAAATACAACATATCTCCGACTATGCGGATGTTAGTAAAATTTATGACGCAGAATTACGGGGAGAAAAAAGGTAATAGTCGTTATCTTTTTAGCTTATTTCCTAAAGGACCTGCGAAGCAGGCGACAAAAATTGCTGGATTACCAAAATCAGTGAGATGTCTATAAAAGAGAAAACCTTACATGTACGGTTAAATTATACGTAGTTATTTAGTAAACAGGTCTTTTAGTAACTACCTCACATACCCAAAAATAAGTAGACATCTATTATGTAGATAGTTGGTTTTCGAAAGAAAAAACAAGTCATAAAACAGAAGAGAATTGGAACATTTAATTTTTTCCTTTTCTTTTCAGAAGTTTTCTAGAATTCTGCTTTGATTTAAAAAACTAAAATGTTTAATTCCCAAAAAAATATTAATGAATAACTTTTCCTTGAAAAGCAGGAAAGAAATTCAATTAACTTTTTTTTAAAAGCTAAACTAATGTATGTGTGATCACCCATTCAATTATTTTAATTAATTTCTTAAACAAGGAGCTTGAAGTTGTAATTTAATTGATTCAGCTAAATCATCCAATGTTGGATGATCTGGATGAACAGGAAAAAATTCATATCCAAGCTGTACTTCCGCTAGATAAGTATGAACGGGTTTTCCGGTCTCGTCTTCCATGACTACATGATACCATGGAGATTTACGCAAATTATCCTCTATTACAATGTCTTTTAATGCAAGCCTTTCTAGTGAAAACTCAGGATCTACATCAATAATAACTCCAAGATATCCTAACAGTCTATGTCGGACTTGCTGCCCTATACCAAACTTACTAACAATCATAAGGATTTTACCTCATTTAAATACACTTAACGATTATCGTGTGCCCACTGTACATTTTTCTTTAAAAAAATTCAAGAAAATAAATTAGTTTAAAAAAACTAAATAGAATTGAAATCGTAGCAGTTCTATTACTTTTGCTGATTGATAATGGTATCTTAATCGATTTGGTAAAGCTTTTAATAGAAAAAGATTATAAAAATAAAGCGATTCTTGGATTATAGTATAATATACAGTTAGTTATAAAATACTAAACATTTAAGACAGTTCGCTAATATAATTGAAAGTAAATTCGTTGTTTAATTTAGTTAAATTACATGCCTATTAACTTATTTTTTTATGAAAAATAAAATAATATAATTAGAGAAATTTTATTTCTATAACTTAGAAAGAAATTATATTCGATGAACAATTATTGATAATTTTAGTTAAAAATTGTTAATGTTAATTAACAAATATTATAAGTAATACAAATTGCAATACATTTAAGAATAATTAGTTCTTACACTAAAAATTAGCATAGATAACTAATCCTCAGATAACTTATTTTATAATTGTGCTTATAGCAAGTGTTTACCAGTATCTATCTTTATCAAGATGACTAATAAAAGTTGGAGGTCTTTTATCTAAGGGATAACATAAATAATATTACTCAAGTTAAATAAAAATAATTTTTTAATGTTAAACCAATGTAATTAAGATTTAATTACTAGTATTAATAATCTAGAATCAAATTTAGTTTATGAAAAATGATTTCGTAATTTCTACAACTTTAATTAAATTTTCTTTTTAAGAAAATCTAATTAAATAGTAACATTATCATAGATTGTTCCACATATGTTTGTTCTATTAGAATTAATTAGTTTGCAAGCCACAGCTTTAGAGATGTGGATGAGTTAGTTAAATTTAAATATTTGATATCTGATTTAATTAGCTCAGTAGACCAAGAAACTGTAAGTTTAAAACTTCTCTTCCAGAGGAAGAGCTTTTTAATTGGTAAATCTTGGTAAGATAAGTCAAAAATGTATCCTACATAAGCATAATTTAGATCTTTAAGATCGCACGCTATTCCGATCTACTTATTAGATTAATTTCATCATCATAGTTAAATAAGCGTAGATTAAAAATCACGACTATATTGTTCATCAATCTATTAAAATTAAAGTGAAAAATGTTAGTGGGAGAAATTTCAGAAAATATAGCAAATACATCGAGTTTTTTGTCTAAAAATATGAACAAGCTGTCTTAAAAAGATATATATGAAACTTTAATCTAAAATGAATGGTCAGAAAATCATTTGAAATGAAAAAGCGATTAGAATTAAGGTAAGTTTGAATATGAAAATACATTACTAATGTTAAAAAATTGCTTTTTTATTTGACCACCTGTTTTCTATTAATTATATTCTATAATGAGATAATGGTTAATTTATCATTAAACTAAACTAAATTTAGTTTCAATATCCATTCCAGAAGACTATAATTTCACAAGAATTTTTATGTTTGTGTTAACTTCCCTCAGATGAGAAGAATATTCGATTTACTTATTTAATGAGTTTGACATCTCTTAAAAAGAATTTATAGAAATAACATAAGTTAATTTTCTATTTAGAAAATAAATGGATTATGCTTACGCATATTTATCTATTTTTATTAAAAATAATAAGCAGATGGAAGTATAAACACGTTAATTAAAAAAAACCATTGCATATTAATACAACCTTATTAAATGATATATTTATTTGTTAATTAAAATTATCGTTAATGTATTGATTTGAGATATTATTGTTTGACGATAAAAGTAAATTTTTTAATAAAATTTTTTTATAAAAGTAAAGTTAATATTGATTTACGAAAGTAATGATTATTTTATCACTATTAAATAATTTTCTATAAAAATAGAACTTATATTAAATGTCTAACTTATTGAACAATATATGCATTTAAACAATTAAGGTTAAAATAAACATGATAAATACACAAGTTTTTTATACAAAAAAAGATCTTTTAGCTTCTGGACGAGGTGAGCTCTTTGGAAAAGAAGGACCACAATTGCCTGCACCTAATATGCTAATGATGGATCGAGTTATTAAAATGACCGAAGATGGTGGTAATTATAATAAAGGGTTTGTAGAAGCAGAATTAGATATTCATCCAGATATGTGGTTTTTTAGTTGTCATTTTATTGGAGATCCAGTAATGCCAGGTTGTCTTGGTCTAGATGCTATGTGGCAATTAGTTGGTTTCCACTTAGGCTGGCTTGGCGGAGAAGGAAGAGGGCGTGCATTAGGCGTAGGCGAGGTGAAATTCACTGGACAAATTCTTCCTAATACAAAAAAAGTAACTTACCGCATTCATTTTCGTCGCATAATTAATCGCAAGTTAGTTATGGGCATGGCTGACGGTGAATTATTACGTGACGGTGCTATCATTTATACTGCAAGAGATTTGAAAGTAGGTTTGTTTAAAGATACTGATTCTTTCTAATTTTCCACTTCAAAAAAAATAAAAATGATATTTTTGCGATGCCTTTAAAATATTAGTTTTTTGGAGTTGAATGAAATTACTTGCAATAATTTTCAATTGCTTCTTTTAAGTACATTTTAAGTAAAAAAACAATTAAGATGATCAAATTGGTCAAAAAATTGGAAGATTTATTTTCTAACCAATGTCTATTAAATTTTCTACTTTCTTCGAAATCCGATTACAATAAGTTTTAGTTCATACATTATAATACTATTTTATAGAAAGAATTTTTTTAAAAAAATTAAAAATTTTTTCTTCAAAAGAGTTTTTTCTATTCTATAGTGTTGTCTAACTACCAATTTGAAGTGAATTTTTCGTAAATGAATACTTTTAAAAAGCTATTTTTATATAATAAACTACGAAATTAAACTCTGTTTTCTAAAGAAAAGAGGAAAAAATAATTTCTAATGGTGAAAGTTATCTAATATAGCCGTGTTTGTGAGTTTATTAACTTACTTTTTAAAAAAAACTTGCAATATTTAATATATCAACGTCATTAATCGCTATAGATTCCGTAGTGGAATTAAAAAGATCTCTCTAAAAGTTAGCTAATTTTCTTTTGAAGAAGATAAAAAAGAATTTTTAGCTAAAAAATAAAAATTAAAAAAAGGGCCTTTTATTTATTTAAGGTTCTAAAATAGTTGGAAATGTATCTACCTCCATATTTGGATAATCTAAAATAAAGTGCAAACCCCGACTTTCCTTCCTTTGCAAGGCGCTTTTTATAATCAATTCAGAAACTTGTATTAAATTTCGAACTTCTAACAAATGCTTAGAAAAGCGAAAATCAGAGTAATATCTACTTATTTCATTATGTAATAGTTCTATTCGATGTTGTGCGCGCTCTAAACGCTTTTTAGTTCGTATAATGCCGACATAGTTCCACATGAATGATCGCAATTCATGTTCAATATTTCGAAGTATTAATTTTTCATCAGGATCATTAAACCAATTTATATTCCAGGGTGGAATTTGACAGACTTTACTTGTAGTTGATATATGATGGGAAATATTTTCCGCTGCCGACCAGCTGTACACAAGACACTCTAAAAGAGAATTAGAGGCCAAACGATTAGCACCATGCAAACCAGTATAGCTAACCTCTCCAATTGCATAGAGACCTTCTAAGTCGGTTTTTCCGTGTTTATCGACAACTATACCGCCACAGGTATAATGGGCAGCTGGAACAATAGGAATAAATTGACAGGTAGGGTCGATATTTACAGTTAGTAATTTATTATAAATAGTTGGAAATCGCTGGCTTAAAAAATTTTTTGACCAATGGGTCAAATCAAGATACATACAATCCATGCCTAATCGCTTCATTTCGCAGTCGATACCTCTCGTAACAATGTCTCTAGGTGCTAGCTCTGCACGTACATCAAATTTTGTCATAAAACGACTTCCATCTGATCTACAAAGATAAGCACCCTCACCTCTTAATGCCTCTGTAAGTAGGAAATTATGTTCTTTTGGGTGAAATAAACATGTTGGATGAAATTGGTTAAACTCTAAGTTAGCCACTCGGCAGCCAGCACGCCAAGCCATAGCAATACCGTCACCAGAAGAAATTTCTGGATTTGTAGTGTATTGATACACTTTAGATGCACCTCCAGTAGCCAGCACTATTGTATTGGATTGGTATAGCTCTACTTCTTCTTTAGCACGGTTCCATATATAGGCTCCAAGAACTCGTTTTGAACCAGACCACCTTACATGATTTGATATAATTAAATCTATCGCTTGACAGTATTCTAAAACTTTAACTCTAGGATGTGTTGATAGTTTTTTAACCAGAGCGGTCTCAATTGCCATACCTGTTGCGTCGGAAACATGTAGTATGCGACGATAACTGTGACCCCCTTCACGAGCAAGTCGATAATGAGCTATGTTCGAATCTAAAGACTCCTCAGTATCGAATGATACTCCCTGATTTTCTAGCCATTTTATACAATGACTGGCGTTACTAACGACAAATTCAACTATTTCTGGATCGCAGATACCAACCCCAGCTTTTAGCGTATCGTTAATATGAGAGCTGATGCTATCAGATTTATTGAAAACTGCCGCAATACCGCCTTGAGCATATAAAGTAGATCCTTCATTTATTGAACTTTTGCTTAAAATTGTAATATTGAGATTGTCAGATAAACGTAGTGCTAGTGATAAACCAGCTGCGCCACTTCCAATAATGAGAACATCAGTAGTATGTTCTTTTAATGATTTCATAATAATTGACAAATCTCCCATTTCCAAGGGATTGTTTTAGTAGAGGGATCTCTGCGATCTTGATCAATTTGATAACTATCGTTTCACTTATTTAAATTTTATTTATTATTCTTTACATTTTGTAATTTCTTTCTATTAATTCATGATACAAATTTAATTAACAGTATCTTTTATTTAAAGAAAGGAAAATTCTTAAAAGAAGATAAGTAAATTATTAGTTTAAATTTATACAGTCGCAAATTTCAACTTTAATTGATTGTATTTGATAAAAATGAAAATTGTATTATCTTAATAAGATTTAAATTTTAATTCACTAACTATAATGACTACTGTAATTCACACTGTCGTTTAAAAGTAATTAAACTAAAGTTTTTCTAGCATACTTTATGTTTAAAGCTAATAGATTTTTAAAAGCTATTTTTTCGTCGGCGTTGTCGAAAAAAATTGCTGAGTTGATTGGAGCAATCTTGTGATAAGACATCTCCGGTAAGTTTAATCTGATGATTTAGATTTGGATAATTAAATACATTTAAAAGTGATCCTGCTGCTCCGGTTTTTTCGCTCTTGGCGCCAAACACTAAACGACTAATACGGGCCTGAATCATCGCTCCAGCACACATCACACACGGTTCCATCGTGACATACAATGTTGCTTTTAACAAACGATAATTTCCTATCTGGGCCGCTCCGCTTTGAAGTGCTATAATTTCAGCATGAGCAACTGGATCGCAATGTTCGATAGAACAATTCCAACCTTCTCCAATAATTGAACCATTTAATACTAAAATTGAACCAACTGGTACTTCTCCTTTGGATTCTGCATACTTAGCTAGGTTTATGGCATAACGCATGCATATCTCATCATTATAATGATTCATTTATAACCTCGACTCGTGTTAATTAAATATGAATCTATCGTGGTTTAACTGAAATTAATTAAGTCGTTTAAGCTGCCCGTCATGTGTTACATGCCAGCGATTTTGGCAAAAACGAAGTAACGGGGCATCACGAGAACTATCACTATAACCACTGTATAATTTTAACGGAACCCCTAGTATTCGTTCTAACTGGGTTACTTTTTCATTGCCTAAACAACGCAATGTCATAATCCAACCTCCGTAACGCCACTGTATCTGGCTTCCAATAAGTCGTATTTTCGAAAAAAAAAACATATCACTGTAAACTTTTTCTACTAAAAGTTGTGGTGAGCCGGTGATAATCCATACTTGAGTATGCTTCTTATTAAGATAACTATTTAAATGAGCCATTACTTGTGGAAAACGGTGTAAACGAAAACGAAACATAATTACGAATTTTTCTTGTAATCTCTGTAATTGTGCTTCACTATGACCAAAAGTAATAGACCAAAGTAGCAAACTTATTGGCCATCTTATTAAGACACCTCTGATTAACAATCCGGATAATACCACTGGGAGAACAAGAGTAACTAGTATAATGTTTAAAGGAAGACGAAAGAGTAAATAAAGAAGAAAACAACCAAACATATCTTGTTGATGTAACGTTCCGTCTAAATCAAAAAAAACAATTCGTTGAATGTTCCGTTTATTCAAAAAATACCTCCAGAATTAAAATTTTTAATTTACTTAGATATTATAATCTAAATCAACAATTACTTCTTTCCATATGAAAAAGTTAGTTATAGTTTTAGTGCAACTAATGGTCTTGTCTTTTATTAAGGAGTAATTTTACGAAGCGTTTCATAAAATTTTGCCCATTTAACGAAAATCTATAAAAAAATTCTTTTTAATCTTAAAGAGAATTCTTAATTAAAGAACTACGAACTTATAAATGTATAAAAATTATTCTCTAATAGACGATTGACAATCATTTACTAATCGAGCTGTCTATGATGTGCTCTTTTTTATAAAACTATAGTGTAGGATCAGTGTTAACTTTTGGGCTACGTAGAGCTGTTAGAAATTTATTTCTTTAAGAGAGAGACTATAAGCTTTACTAAAACTAGATTAGTGCTTTTTTTTAAAAGGAAAGTTTTTAAAAACAATTTGTCCACTACTAAATGTATTTTTTTATCAGAGATAGGATATAAAACAAAGAACTTATAATAAATATTATATCAATGATAATCAACATATTTTTAATAATTTTCATTGAAAATGGTTAATAAAAAATATAGCTCTCACTTGTCTAGAAAGAATGAGTTGTTCCTTTAGGAAACCCTTGCAATTCCATTTTAGAAATGAAGACTACTTTTATAAAAAAGTAGCTCCCTTTTATAAGGTTTTTTTCAGAAAGGACTATAACAATTTATATTAAATTTACTTAGATTATGATTCAAAGGATTTGAAACTTTTTATTTATTTTTCCGATTTTCAAACTTACCATTTCTTCTTTTTTGAAAGTGAATTTTATTCGTATAAAAATTTCAGGTTTATCGGTTTCGAAAAAAGATAAAAAATCAAGATAAACATATATATCCTTTTATAAAGGGCTTTATTCTAGATCTTTTCGCAAATTAATAATTTTTATAAATTAATCAGTACATCTAAATATAAATAATTTTTTCTAAAAAAAAGAACGCATGGTTGAAATCAATGTCTTGATATATTTTTTGTTTCTTATTCCTTATATAATTTTAAAACTTACTATTATGTCTTAGCATTAATATTATTTGACAATAAAGTGTTAAATTAACAAGTTTAGTTTACATTTTTAAACATAAAAACTACTGATAGTTTAATTATAGAATATACTATTTCAATTTCTTTTCTTTATGAAAAGAGTTTCAGTTATTTTCAATAAAAAGATAAAAAGATAGGGACTCCTCCAATTAAGAGGAAGTGAATATTTATAAAAAATTTTTATCGCTCAAAAATAACTATTGCATAAGCGTAGCATCGCTCATCAGATAATGTAATATGCATACTAGTAATCTCTAACAAATTAGCCAGTAGTGCCGCTTGTTTAAAAAGCCGCAATGTTGGCTTCCCCAACGAACTGCTGTAGACCTCAAATTGAGAAAAAGATAATCCGCAACGAATACCAGTTCCTAATGCTTTAGACGCTGCTTCCTTTACTGCAAAGCGTTTTGCAAGAAAACGTGTGGGTTGATGACAATATTGATATTGTTTCCATTCTTTAGAGCTCAGAATACGACGCGCAAATCGACTCCCGTGACGAAAAACAATTTTTTCGATACGACTTATTTCAATAATATCGGTACCAATCCCGACAATTGCCATTTTTTAGCTACGCGCTTCATACATAAGGTGCTTCATATCTTTTACTGCAGCTGCTAGGCCGCTAATAACAGCACGACCAATAATCGCATGTCCGATATTTAGTTCTTGTATTTGTGGCAAAGCCGCCACTGCTTTAACATTATGATAATCAAGTCCGTGACCTGCGTTGACCTTTAAGCCTATTTTAACAGCAAAATCTACACTTTTTCGAATACGAGAAAATTCTATCATTCGAACTTCCTCATTAATTGCATTTGCATAAGCGCCTGTGTGAATTTCAATACATGGTGCTCCTACATCTGCAGTTGCTGCAATTTGCTTCTCGTCAGGATCAATGAATAATGATACCTGAATACCAAAGTCAGATAATTGACTTACTACTTGTTTGAGTTTTTTTAGTTGATTGACTACATCCAATCCGCATTCAGTGGTTATCTCCTGACGTTTTTCTGGTACTAAACAACAAGAATATGGAGCTATATTGCAAGCAATAGAGATCATTTCTTTTGTAGCTGCCATTTCCAAATTCATTTTGGTATAAATTGTTTTTCTCAATAATTGTATGTCACGATCAGTAATATGTCTTCTGTCTTCACGTAAATGTACAGTAATACTATCAGCTCCTGCTTGTTCAGAGATAAAAGCTGCCAAGATCGGATCTGGCCACGCTGTTTTACGAACGTTTCGCACCGTTGCAATATGATCGATATTAACACCTAGCAATAATTCAGACATGCTCTTTCCTTAAATTTTGGTGAATTAAAATTCAGTAACTCTAGATAATAAAAAATAATCGAAATGTAAGTCAAATTTTTTGAATTTGAATAATTACCTTCTAGAATGAAAGGGGAACTTACGGATTCTTAATTAGTTAATGAAAGAGCTCATAACTTTTTAACAATTTATTTCCTAGATAAGGTTTTAATGCTAAACGGATAAATCGTTTTGCAGTTTGCAATATATCAGAATTAAAAAAATTCTGTTCTGCTATTGCTTGCAATTCATATCCATTAAAATGACAGTAATTTTTAAATGCATCAGCGGTAACAAAACCTCTTTCTTCTTGATAAGAATATATCTTACTATCCTTAATTGGTTCACCACTGTCAGCGCAATGCAAAAAATCAACACCATATCCTAAATAATTTAGAAGTGAAAATTCAAATTTTCGAAGTATTGGTTCTGGTGAATGAGTAGTTTTTGCTAATGATTGTAAACAATAGAGGTAATCATAAAATAACGTAGAATAGTCGGCTTCGTAAAGAAGAACACGTGAAAGTAATTCATTAACATAAAGACCACAATATAATATTTTTCCGCTTAGCGGTAAACTTAGTGAGATCGGCTCGGCGCTTTGCATAGTTTTTAATGCACTGCGCCCTTTCCAACATATTAATAATGGCGTAAAAAGTTGGAAAATGCCTTTAAAAATAGAGTATTGAGAATATACATTCTTGGCTAGAACGCGAGTTCGTCCTTGATGTTCGGTAAATAGATCAAGAATAAGTCCTCTTTCGCCGTAAAAATGTGTTTGTAATACGAAAGCCCGTTGCCAAACTTCCATTAAGATAACCTTGTTCTAAAAATTTTGACTATAGTTCAAATTACTGTAAATACTATCAGTTATTATCAATTCTTCTTGATTTGGTTTTTACCCAAAGACTTAGATACACTTGCTTTTTAAGCAAACTTTCAATATCTTTTCTTGCTTTAATTCCAATTAGTTTAATTTTATTTCCTTTATTTCCAATAACTATTTTCTTTTGGTTGCTTTTTTCTACTAAAATAAAAGCATGAATGTCATAATGACCATGATTATTAATAAAAAAATGGTTAATTTTTGCTGTGGTGTAGTAAGGAAGCTCATCTCCAAGTAATCGCATTAGTTTTTCTCTTATAACTTCTGAAACCATAAACCTTTGAGAAAGATTAGTAACATTGTTGTTTGAAAAACGATGCGCTCCCCTTGGGAGGTTTTTTTGAACAATTTTAATTAAATTTTTAACATTTATATTATTTTTAGCGCATATTGGAACAATGTCGTTAAACAACATCTTCTGATTAAGAAAGTTTATGTGAGGTAGTAATTTTTTCTTGTCAGATAAATTATCAACTTTGTTAATAGCTAAAACAATCGGACAGTGAATATTAAATAGTTTCTTTATTAATAGTTCCTCATCATGCGTCCAGTGTGTTTCTTCTGCTACGAGGATTACCAATGCTGCATCAATAATAAAGCTATTAACTATTTTATTCATTAATCGATTTATTGTCCTTTTCTCCAAGAACTGTAATCCTGGTGTATCAACATAAATAGTTTGGTAAGGCCCTATAGTGGAAATTCCCATAACAGGATAGGAAGTAGTTTGAGGTTTACGTGAAGTAATCGATATTTTTTTTTGCATGATCTGATTCAGCAATGTAGATTTTCCAACATTTGGTCTACCTATGATTGTTACATATCCGCAATAAGTAACTTGTGCGTCATTCATCTAAAGTTCCAGTAATTTAAGAGTTCGTTCTGCTGCCTCTTGTTCAGCTCTACGACGACTGGTTCCATTACCAACTACAGGATTAATTAATATACTGACCTGGCAATGTATAGTAAACATTTGATCATGTGCCTCTCCGCTAACTTGAACTATTCGATACAACGGTAAAGGTAAGCGATGTCCTTGAAGATATTCTTGTAATCGTGTTTTCGGATCCTTTTGTTTATTACCAGGTCTAATTGTTTCTAAACGAGAGCAGTACCAATTAAGAATCTTTTCTTCAATAGTTTGAATATTACTGTCCAAGAATATGCTACCAATTAGCGCTTCCATTGTATCAGCTAAAATTGATTCACGATAGGGTCCACCGGTTTTAAATTCTCCCGATCCAAGACGTAGATATGTTCCTATTTCAAATTCTTTAGCAATTTTAGCAAGTGTATCTCCGCAAACTAAAGAAGAACGCATTCGACTCATGTCTCCTTCATTAATATAAGGAAAATTTTGATACAGTGCATTAGCAATAACATAACTTAAAATTGAGTCACCTAAAAATTCTAACCTTTCGTTATGTTTACTATCGGCACTTCGATGTGTTAAGGCTTGCAACAATAAATCTTGCTTTTGAAAAAAGTAACCTAACCTTTCTTCAAGCTTATTGATTAAGTAGTTCATATATTAATTATCCAATAACCATTTATGCATAAGCACCATAGAGATGGCAAAATAAATTTAAGCTTAAACTATCAATAAATGCTGCCAATGCGACTAAAGCGTATCCCTTTTGGCCATTGTCCCTCTTGTTTGTCAACACTCAACCAAATAATTATTGCTTTACCTACTAAGTTTCTTTCCGGGACAAAACCCCAGTAGCGACTGTCGGCACTATTATCACGGTTATCACCCATCATAAAATATTTTCCTTGAGGCACTGTCCATTCCGCCAATACATCACAGTTACCTTGTTGTTGGTAATAAATTTCTGTTGGATCTTTTTGTTCAGGAATTATTAATATGTTATGCCCTACATTATTAAATAATTCTTCACATTGCATTAATCGTAGTTCGCCATTTATTTTTTGGTTATTTGATCTTTTTAAGAAAATGCTTTTGGTTTCACCGCTTTTAGTATAATTAAACAGCTGAGAAAATTCGCTTGGAACGAAATCTCTATAAGTTATTGGAAAAATCGAACTAAAAATCTGTTGCTCATTTGTTTGACTAAAATGTACTGTTAACCTTTTGTTAATGGGATCATAATTGACTCGATCACCTGGTAATCCTATAACTCGTTTGATGTAATCTAATTTTGAATTAAACGGATATTTAAAAACTACAATATCACCTCGTTTTGGGCGACCCGTTTTAATTAGTGTTGTTTGGGTAATTGGGTTTTTAATTCCATAAGCGAATTTCTCAACGAGAATAAAATCTCCACTTAGTAAAGTTGGCATCATTGATCCTGATGGAATTTGAAATGGCTCAAAAATAAATGACCGAATAATGAACACTAAAAGTAAGACTGGAAAAATTGACGCGCTGAATTCTGCTAATTTCTTTAATTGATTGATTGTTGTTTTTATAATTATATTTGAAATATATGATTGCCTGCAGGTAGACTGGTTTCTTAAATGAAAGATGAAAGCCAATTTCTTAAACTTTTTAAAAAGCCAAAAAATTCCAGAAACAAATGTCACAGCTGCTAATATCAACACAAAAGTATTGGCCATATCTGAAATATACCTTCTAATATTTATTATTTACATAAAGAATTTTTAGGAACGTTTCTTTTGAAAGACTAATATTGCCTAGCCGTTTTAGCTTTTTTTTTCCTTTTTTTTGTTTTTTTAATAATTTCTTCTTGCGAGTAATGTCACCACCATAGCACTTAGCTAATACGTTCTTACGAAGCTGTTTAATAGCAGCACGAGCAATTATGTTATTTTCAATGGATGCCTGAATAATTATATCAAATTGTTGTCTAGGAATAAGCTTTTGAAGCTTATCAACAAATGTTTTCCCGCGATATAGAGCTTTACTTCGATGTGACATCAGTGTTAATACATCAATTTTTTCCCTATTGAGCAATATATCAACTCGTACTATATCTGCACTTTGGAATCGTTTAAATTCATAATTCAGTGAAGCAAACCCCCGCGATACAGATTTTATCTTATCAAAAAAGTCTAATATAACTTCGGCCATAGGAATTTCGTAGATTAACTCTATTTGGTTCCCAAAATTAGTTAATCTGATCTGAACTCCGCGTTTTTTGATACATAACGTAATAATATTATTTAAATAGTTTCTTGGAACTAGAATACGGCACTCTGCAATAGGTTCTCGTAGTTCAATAATGTTATTTAAAGAAGGTAAGTGAACGGGATTGTCTATGTAGACTACATTTTTTCTAGTCGTTAAAATTTCATAGGTAACCATAGGTGCGGTTATGATTAATTCAATATTATATTCACGTTTTAAGCGTTCTTGGATAACTTCCATGTGAAGCAATCCAAGAAATCCACATCTGAAACCAGAACCTAATGAGGTTGAATTTTCAGGTTCATAAGATAAAGATGAATCATTCAAGGAAAGTTTTCCAAGAGCGCTACGAAAAGCTTCGTAATCACTAGAATTTGTTGGAAAAAAACCAGCATAAACTTTTGGTTTTATTTTTTTAAAGCCGATTAATGAACTAGTTGCAGGATGACCAGCCGATGTTAGGGTATCACCTACCGATGCGCTTTGAATATCTTTCATGGCACAAGCTAACCAGCCAACCTCTCCGCAATTAAGAAATTCGCAGTCAATATGTTTTGGAGTAAAAATACCAATACGATTCACATAATAGGTTTTACTGGTATTCACTACTTTAATTAGATCTCCTTTGCGTAAGGAACCGTTTTTAATACATACTAAAGAAACAATACCTAAATAATTATCGAACCAAGAATCGATAATTAACGCCTGTAATGATGCAGTCGGATCTCCGTTTGGAGGTGGGATGTCATGTATCAATCGTTCAAGAAGATTAAGCATTCCAAAACCAGTTTTTGCTGAGCAATGCACTATATTAGAAATCTCATTAATATTAATAAGATCTTTAATTTCTTGTGTGACACGTTCAGGATTAGCGTTTGGAAGATCAATTTTGTTTAGCACGGGCACTATTTTCAAATTTCTTTCCATTGCAGTATAATAGTTAGCCAATGTTTGAGCTTTCACTCCTTGTTCAGCATCGATTACTAACAATGCTCCTTCACATGCAGCAAGTGATCGGAAAACTTCATAAGAAAAATCTGTGTGTCCTGGAGTATCAATAAGATTTAATTGATATGATACGCCATCAATCGCCTTATAATTTAATCTTACGCTGTGTGCTTTAATGGTAATACCGCGTTCACGTTCGAGGTCCATCGAATCTAATGCTCGAGTATATTTTTTATATTTGCTAAATCCTTCACAAATTTGTATTAGGCGATCAGATAATGTGGATTTTCCATGATCAATATGAGCAATAATTGAAAAGTTACGAATATTTTTCATTACATTAAGAGTTCATTCTTAAAAGAAAAATGCAAAAAAAATAAACTATTATACATCAACTGCAATAAAAGCTTTTCGCAAAAAAGGTACAGTTTAAAATAATCAATTAGCTTTTTGAGAGGAATAAAAAACTAAATATTTTCCTTTTGTTGGAAAACAACAACCTCTTAAAAAGAGGCGTGTAAACAAATCCACTACTATTACAACTACTTTTTATTTTTAGGGAGCGTGATCTTTAGGAAAATCATACAATTTAAATTTGGTCTATTAAATTCTAATTTAGAATAAAAGATAAATATCAGTCAAGCTGACTTGAATACAAAAAGATTATAAAAGATTGTCTTCAACAAAGTTGAGCTTTACTAAAAAGTTTTTTAATTATCAGAATATAGTTCTACTTTATTAATCAGTTTTTCAACTAATTAATTTGATGCATTTTTGTGATGAGCAACTAAATTATTCATTTAAATTTGAATATCTGTAAGTACAGAAAATTAAATTTTAATAAAATTAACTAGGATAATTTTACAAAAATTGTAAAAGTTATATCGTAAATCAAATACAATTTACTATTCGAATATAACTTTGTATATGCAAATAGCGTAAGTGAAATACGTAAATACATTGCAGAATATTCTATCTTAATAGAAATTATTCCTTTATCATGCTTTTTTAAAAAAGTAATAAAGTAATAGATGATAAATAACTTACTTATCTATCTATTAGATGGCGGCAATCAAATTTAGTAGACGAACATTATTAATTTCTTACCTCAAAGATATAAAGCAGAAGAGCCCCTTTAAAGAGGAATCCAAAATAGCTAAGTTAAACTTAAGCAGATGTGAAATTTTCTTTTTTTTAGCAATTTATCTCAAGGAAGACATTCACCTCTTTATAAGAGATTGTCGATCATAAATATGATTTTTGCTCCAATGAAAGGTTTAAACTTTTCTAAAGAATCGTAATAAAAGATTCTTTTAAAAGAAATTTATTAAAATAATGAGCTTTCAATTTTTTATTGAAAGTATTTATTAGATTTAATGAAAATGATTATGTTTTTATAAAATTTAATTATACAAAATTTTAATAATTTCTTTGTTTACTTGAGTTAAGCCATAGATATTAGATATGATGTTAATCCTCGCTTTTTTATCTTTTTAAAAGATAAATAAAAATTTATTTTATAACTATGTCTTAGGTAACAATGTGTGTTAATGCTAAAATAAAAATCTTTTGTAAAAAGACTTTGATAAAAGAAGCGCGTGTTATTATATAACTACGTTCAGTAGAGAACTTTCTAAAAAAGCTTAACAATATGACTGTAAAGGACGTTTTTAGCTTCCTAATATTTCAAACGCAGATATTTAACAGACCATTACCGCACATTGAATAAAATTCTTAAAAAAGAATAGATATAGGAACGTAGTACTTTAGAAAAGTGGAAATAAGTTTAATCGTATCAATCTGCATTTATGTTACTGGATAAACTGTATCTTTTCATTAAGTAACGAACTTTAATGTGGAATTAAATTAAGTATAATATCCATTTCTTTTGAAAGAAAGAAAAATGAAATATATGTACTAGCATTGTATGTTTTAATTCTGTCAAAATTTATAATAACGATTAATTATTTTCAAATTTATCAGTTTCTGAGTCATTAAAAATGATGAAAATAGGGATAAAGTAAGCTCCGGAATTAACTTAATTAGTTTCCGCTATGTTCAGGTTAATTTGACTACAATTTAAGAAGTTAAATGTTAAAGCACAGTAAAAATATTGCAGACTATGATCGTAAATTATGGCAAGCAATAAGACAAGAAGAAATTCGCCAAGAAGAATATATCGAATTAATTGCATCTGAAAACTACGCTAGCTTGCGTGTTATGCAAGCACAGGGGTCAAAGTTAACTAACAAATACGCTGAAGGTTATCCCAAAAAACGTTGCTATAGTGGATGCGAATATGTTGACGTGATAGAACAATTGGCTATCGATCGTGCCAAGGTCTTATTTAATGCTGATTATGCAAACGTACAGCCTCATTCTGGTTCGCAAGCCAATTTTGCTGTTTATTCTGCTTTATTAAAACCTGGAGACAAAATATTAGGAATGAGTCTGAAACATGGCGGACATTTAACTCATGGTTCCTTGGTCAACTTCTCTGGCGCGTTATACAATAGTTTTTCTTATGAAACCAATATAAATGGTTGTATTGATTACAGTCATTTAGCTAAATTAGCAATAACCATCCGACCAAAGCTGATTATTGCTGGTTTTTCTGCCTATTCTAGGATAGTTGATTGGATTAAAATGAGACAAATTGCCGATAGTATCGGTGCCTATTTATTAGTAGATATGGCTCATATAGCTGGCCTTGTTGCTGCTGGTATATATCCAACTCCATTGCCTTATGCTCATGTTGTTACTACAACTACTCATAAAACACTCGCTGGTCCACGAGGCGGTTTAATTTTAGTTAAAAATGGTGATAACATTTTATACGATAAATTAAATTCTGCTGTGTTTCCTAAAACACAGGGTGGACCGTTGATGCATGTAATTGCTGCAAAAGCGGTTGCATTAAAAGAAGCAATGGAGCCATCATTTAAAACATATCAACAGCAAGTAATTAAAAATGCTCAAATTATGGCGATGGTTTTTTTATCACGAAAATTTAAGGTTGTTTCCGGTGGAACTGATAGTCACTTATTTTTGGTGGATTTGACAGAAAAAAATTTATCTGGTAAAGAAGCAAGTGAAGTTTTAAGTCGGAGTAATATTATTGTTAATAAAAATGTTATTCCTAATGATCAAAGAAGCGCTTTTACAACTTCTGGAATTCGAGTAGGTACTTCAGCAATAACAAGAAGAGGTTTTTCAGGGTCTGACGTATGTAATGTGGCTAATTGGATGTGTGATATATTGGAAAGTACTTATAATGAAAATTTGCTAAAACGCATTAAAAATAAAGTTCTAAGTATTTGTGCTTGTTATCCCGTTTATTTTTAAGAAATTATTTTGCGCAACACAAAGATTCCTGGTACTTTGTCAGGAGCGATTCTCTTTTTAAGAGAAAACTCTTAACTGTTTTCTGACTTCAATCATTTTTTCTTTTAATGGGCCATAATTAATTTCGAAGCTGCTCTGTTAGTTATACTAAACGGAACTTATCTTTTCACTATTATAGAAAAATAATAAGTGATTCTGCCTAGCTATTTCAAAATAGAATCTTAAATTCTTATTTATCTACGGTTTGGTTTAGCACTGTTCTCTTATTTGAAGAATAATGATAAATAAAATTTGTATAAAAATGATTGAGTATTAATTATTCTTTAAATATCCTTAAAAACCGACTAATTTAGAATTAAACGGTTCTTTTTATTTTCTTTTATTTATGGATAAGCTATTTCAATAAGTTTCGTTTATCAAAATTTCTCTCAACTCTAGAAAAGAGTTATTTGGTAAAAAGAATCCCAAGGCGTATACCATTTGCGCACATAATTATGGATATAAAAAATTTCCGCTAATTTGATTTAAAATCAATTGATTTGATTGCAATAGAATTAGTAATTATAAATTAATAAGTTGTGATTTTTGATAACTACCGTCTGCTTAATTGTTGTCCTGCGTACAACAGAAAAAATGAATAAATTATTTAATAAATCCATTATAGATAAAATTTCGAGACTAATATGTTTATTTTTATACGAATAGGAATAATTTTCTTTACGTTTTTAACAGGATTTATCACTAAAATCCTCATTAAAAATGAGTAGTATAGATTAAAACCTATTTGATAATATTTCAGATTAATTAAGAAAATTGTCTATAAACGAAACTTGTAAGTGATACGGTGCAAATAACTTTAATTTGCTTTAATAAATAGTATATTTATTGACCTATAGATTTCTCGATATTTATTTTCTTTTTTAATAAAGAATTAACAATAATAAAACTATAGTGCTAGTTTTAGGAGAGATTTAAAAATTGATCAATTATCAAATAATAAGTGATGACTATTTCTGGATTTTTTACGAAATTTATTTTTTAAAACAGAAAGTATTGCTTTTATAATACAGGGATTACCGGCAATGAGGTTTCCAGGAAGAAGACAATCGTAATCTTCGCCGGTAAGTTCGGTGATTAACCCCCCTGCTTCACGTACTAACAATTCAGCGCCAGCAAAGTCTAAATAATTTAAGCCAAATTTAAAAAAACCATCCATTCGTCCAGCAGCTACATAAGCTAAATCTAGAATGGTAGAACCGGTACGACGAAAATCTGCGCATTGAATAAATAATTCATTCGCTAGTGTAGCATAGCCGTTTAAATTTTGCTCTTGCTGAAAGAGAAATCCAGGAGCCAAGACTGCATGATCTAGAGTTCTTACAGAACTGCTCCTTAAACGATAACCATTAAGTTGAGAATGATAACCACGAGTTGCAGTAAAAAGTTCATTGCGAATAGGGTCATAGATTGTTGAAACTGCTGTACGACCCTTAATATATACAACTATAGAAATAGCAAAATGAGGTAAACGTTTGGTAAAGTTAGTTTTACCGTCAAGCGGATCGATAATCCACTGGACAGTAGCATCTTTTCCCACTACAATACTCTTTTCTTTGTTGGTAATAACATGTTGCGGATAATACTTATGGATAACATCGATCATTGAATGATTTGCCGCACAACTCAGCTTTCTTATAAAGTCTGCCATGCTTTTTTTACTAGCAATGACTGAATCGACAATTTCATAATATTTAATAACTAAACTTCCTGCCTTTCTTGCGGCTTGAGTAGCAACATTAAGCATCGGGTGCATAGGTTTTCCACTAAATTAAATTTAAATTTTCTGGGATAAAAACAGTGCAAACTTATGCTGTATAATTCTAAAATTTTAGAAGATTTACGATTTTTTTATCATATAACTTTTTATGTAATTTTTGATATCTATTCAACAATAGGATGCAGTTTAATTTTAAAATTTTCTATATTTAATAGTAGTTTTTTTTAAAGGTTAAAAAATAGAACGACCTATATAATATATATAATAACTAACAGTGCACATGAATAATTGTATAGTAATATGTATAACTTCCTAACCAATCAATCTCAAATATCTTAAGTGATAAGTTTAATAGTTTTTAATTTAATTCTGTTTCTTAAATGAAATCAGTTACCAGTGATTAGTTTAGTTTTGGTAAAAAACATGTCAGAATTGTAATCGTCCTCAATCATTACTCTTTATATAGTTTTTGGTGATTTCAAACACTAAATATTACATCATAGCTGAATATTGAATAAAATAAATCAATTCTTTGTTATGTGTTGAGTTGATTTTCATTCTTACAACAGGAAAATAAAAATCTTCTTCAAAGAACTAGAGTTATAATTAAAAATACTAGGTTTTAGTTTTTAGTCTTATAAGACAGCTAGCCAAACGATTATTAACTGTAAGGAATATTTCATATTTTTATTGAATTCGATTTCATCATGATCTAGCTCAAAAAAATATATTTAGAAATCTCGTAAAATTATCTCGAGTAATTGCTTTTATGAATTAACTAGTCGCTTAAAATAGGTATTGCATACTAACTGGTGCGTAAAACAATTACAGTTACTATTATGCAAATGCGATTTTTTATCCATATGTTAGCTTTATTAATGAATAGTTTTTAGAAATTGATTTAGAATAAGTTAAAAGCACTAAAGAGTTTCTGTTTTTTATGATTGACGACGCTGTCCTACTTCGTTTTCTTAGGCTTTTTCTGTTAAAAATATTATTCTAAAATTTCATTAAAATAATTTTTTTTTATTTACACAGAACCTTCTTACTGAGTTGAGTTAAGATCACAACATTGTATATACAGGTTTTTTGAGTATAAATTCTTTCAAAGAATTAATACAATTGATGATTTATCGTAATAAAATTACCATTGATGTTAACACTAATTAATACAAAAGATTTTAGCATATCATAGTTTTGTATTGAAACAATTTATCTTGCATAGAATTAATATTAATGAAATTACCAATTTATCTTGATTATTCTTCTACTACGCCAGCAGATCCACAGGTAGCAGAAAAAATGATGCAGTACCTTACAATAAAAGGCGTTTTTGGTAATCCAGCTTCCCGTTCACATTATTACGGATGGTTGGCAGAAGAGGCGGTGGATATTGCACGAAATCATGTTGCTAAATTGATTGGTAGTGATTCTCGAGAAATTATTTTTACTTCTGGAGCAACTGAATCTAATAATTTGGCTCTTAAAGGGGCTGCTTATGCTAATCTTTCCAAGGGACGACATATCATTACAGCCATGACTGAGCATAAAGCAGTACTAGAAACTTGTTGGCAACTAGAAAAAGAAGGATTTTCTATAACAAGATTATCTCCAGCAAAAAATGGTTCTATTTCTCTGGATCAGTTAAGTGATGCTTTACGAGATGATACCATTTTAGTGTCTTTAATGCATGTTAATAATGAAACCGGAGTGATCCACGATATTGCAGCTTTTAGTAACTTATGTCGTGTCCGTAAAGTACTTTTTCATTCGGATGCTACCCAAAGTATTGGAAAACTTCCCATCGATCTTGCAAAACTTCCAGTGGATCTGATGTCTTTTAGCGGACATAAAATATACGGACCAAAAGGTATTGGTGGTTTGTTTATACGTCGAACTCCACCAGTACGTCTTAAAGCACAAATACATGGAGGCAATCAAGAGCAAGGTATACGTGCTGGAACGTTACCTGTACATCAGATTGTTGGAATGGGTGAGGCTTGTCGTATTGCAGCTCAAAAAATTGGGGACGAAATGCCACGACTTAAAATTCTCCGTAATCAGTTATGGGAAGGATTAAACCAGGTTGGTGGAGTAATACTAAATGGAACGCTACATCAAAATTTAGCAACAATATTGAACGTTAGTTTTAAGAATGTTGTTGATAGTGAACTTCTTATTCTTGCCCTAAAAAATTTAGCTGTATCAACAGGATCTGCTTGTATTTCTTCTACTCTCAAACCATCTTATGTTTTGCGAGCTATGGGGATAGAAGATACACTTGCTCATTGTTCTATTCGTTTTTCTTTAGGACGTTTTACCACTAGTGAAGAAATAGAATACGCTGTTAATCAAGTTAAGAAAGCAATAACAAAACTTCGTTCTATATAAATTACTATTGTATATTGAAACCAGTTAGTTTTTTTGTTAGGGCGAATTTGTTTTATGCTTAATAAACAGCATTACAATAATTTGTTATTTAGCAAACGTTACTAGAGTAAATAAAACAAATTTTTTTATTTTTAAAGTAACATTAAATAGAAAGATTATTCTAGCAATGTTTTTTATTAAAAAGCGATAAAAAAACTAATAATTAAATCATTCTTAATTCCGAAGAAATTTATCGCGGTTTTTTAATTTTGAAAGATTAAATTATTTTCTTTTTTAGAAAAAATTTTTTAATCTGGAATTAGTTTTGATAGTTCTATAGAGAATTTTATGAAAAACGTATAATTAGATAATATTTAGAAAATTTTCCTTTAAGTGTTTGATATGCTAAGAAGCAGGTGGTATTCAATACATTAATAATAATTTAAGAATTAAGATTCAGTCTAAATCTTTTTGGAGAAGTTTTTGATAAAAAAAATAATGCATCTTACAATATCTTCCATACCAGCTGAGTGGTTTTGGGGAGAAAAAGCACTGCTAAGTACTAACAAACATGTAATGACTATTCACTTGATAGATAATGATCCACTGATTGCAATTCAAAAAGCAGGACGAATAATTAGTAAGCAAGGAATAAGAGAAATCGCATTAATTGGAGATGCATGGAACTTAAATCGTTGCTGGGCGTTCTGGCAGGGTTTTTATTCTCCTAAAAAAGAAAGTTGTATAACCTGGCCAATTCTTTTAGATAAAGATCGCAAGGAATTAAATGATAGAATCAAAGTTGTTGATTGGGTTAGACATACAATCAATACACCAGCAGATGAGCTTGGTCCAGAGCAATTAGTACAGAATACGATAGGCTTTATTTTTTCCATAGCTAAAAATGATGCAAATTATCGTATTTTGGCAGGTAAATCTCTATTAGACAATCGTTATTTAGGTTTATATTCTGTTGGTCGTAGTTCTGATCGAAATCCAGTATTATTAACAATAGATTATAATCCAAGTGGAGATACAAAAACCCCAACATTGTTTTGCTTAGTTGGGAAAGGGGTAACTTTTGATACAGGTGGCTATCATCTGAAAAATAGTGTTTTCATGAATTCTATGAAGTCAGATATGAGTGGTGCTGCTATGTTAACAGGTGCATTAGCTTTGGCTATCTGTCGTGGATTAAAAAAAAGAGTACAGTTAATTTTGTGCTGCACGGATAATATGATAAATGGAAACGCTTTAAAAGCAGGCGATATTATCCATTATCGTAATGGAAAATCCGTGGAAGTAATGAATACTGATGCGGAAGGACGTTTAATATTGGCTGATGGACTTATTGATGCTAGCTTAATTAAGCCGAAGTTTATTGTTGACTGCGCTACATTAACTAGTGCAGCAAAAATTGCCTTAGGTAATGATTACCATGCATTATTTAGTTTTGATGAAATATTAGCAAAAGAACTAATAAAAAGCGCTAGAGAAGAACATGAGTATTTTTGGCGTCTGCCTTTGGCAGAAATGCATCGTTGTCATTTGTCATCTAACTTTGCAGACATAAGTAACGTAACATATTGTAATTCTACAATTACTGCGGGCGCTAGTATTGCCGCAGCATTTTTATCCTTTTTTATAGAAAATTATCGCTGTAACTGGTTACATATAGATTGTTCTGCCTCTTACTATGAAAAGGAAGTAGAAAAATGGTCAGCAGGTTCAACTGGATTAGGTGTTTGTACATTAGCTAATTTTTTATTAGCTAAAGAAAAGGATTAATATTTAACACTATCTCTTTTAATAGAGAGTCTCCTTTAAAGGATTAATGTTTAAAAAACTTAGTTATTAATATAAATTGATGTGTATGGAATGGCTTATTAAATAATATTTTTGGTAAATTGACTAAACTTTTACTTTCTTAAAATTGTGTCAATTAAATCATTGCTTCTGTTTGTTAAAACCTAAATAAAATTGAGTTATTAATCAACTAATTAATTTAAATAAAATTCTAATTTTTAATTAGATTGACTTAGAAAAAGTTTCAAATAGAAACTCCAATCGTTCAATTTTTTTATAGGAAAAACGATACTTTAAAAAAATTTTTGGATAGTGAAAGTATGAAAAGTTTCTAGTATAGAAGGCGTTAATAAAAAACTTTAATTTAATAAAATTAACTTTCTTTAAGACTATTAGTTTAAGAAAAAATAAAGCAACGGAGAAGATGTCTAACATGTATTATCTTCTAACAAGAAGATTTACTTAAAAGATTGCACATAAATAGACATATAATTATTATTTATTTATAAGTACCGTGTAATATGTACCATATTTTCTTCTAAAATTGGAAGAAAAAGTTGGATATTATGCACTGTTCTTTATTATATAAATCTATTTTTTAGAAATAATTCTGCTAACAAATAAATAAAATTATATAGTTTTCTTTCCTTCTTTTATTAAAGAAAAAATTAAAAGCCAATTTTAATGTCTTTAAGTTGATTTTATTTCTTTGATCAAGAAGATTTCGCAATTTAACTTACTTCAATTAAAAAATAGAGTAGTGTATATATTTGAATTGTTATCTAAATAACCTCTGATTTTTTAGATCATAAAGTGACAGAGAGAATAAATACTTATGAAAGTAATGTTGGTTAAATCTTACCAAGAACTCCAGTATTAAATGTCAGTTATTCCTAATTCTGATACTAAAGAAAAATTAAACCTACTTGACATGAATCGTCAGCAACTTCGTCGATTTTTTTTGCTATTAAAAGAAAAACCGTTTCATGCTGATCAAGTAATGAAGTGGATTTACCATTACTGTTGTGATGATTTTGAGGTCATGACAAATCTTAATAAAAATTTACGTATTAAGCTAAAAGCGTTAGCAGAAATTCGTGCACCAGAAGTAAAAGAGAAACATCATGCTTCTGACGGAACAATTAAATGGATCATTAAGGTAGACAATCAGCAACAAATAGAAACAGTTTACATTCTTGAAAAAAATCGAGCTACGCTTTGTGTTTCTTCTCAGGTAGGTTGCGCGCTACGGTGTTCTTTTTGCTCTACTGGACAGCAGGGTTTTAATCGAAACCTAAAAGTGTCTGAAATTATCGGTCAAGTTTGGCGTGTAGCTAAAATGATTGGTCCAGAAAAAATTACAGGAAAACGCCCCATCACTAATATAGTAATGATGGGTATGGGAGAACCATTATTAAATCTCGCGAATGTAGTACCTGCAATGGAAATTATGTTAGATAATCTTGGTTTTGGTCTTTCTAAACGGCATGTGACATTATCTACTTCTGGTATAGTGCCAGCCTTAGAAAAACTCAGTAATATGATTGATGTATCGTTAGCAATTTCATTGCACGCACCAAATGATTCAATGCGTAACAAGATTGTTCCAATCAATCAAAGATATAATATTAAGGCCGTTCTAACAGCTACACGTAATTATATCAATAAATCTCGTGCTAGTCGTGGCTATGTAACAATAGAGTATGTAATGCTTGATCATTTTAATGATAGAATTGAACACGCGCATCAGCTGGCAAAATGTTTAAAAGGCGTACCTTGTAAAATTAATCTTATTCCATGGAATTCGTTTCCAGGTGCTTTTTATAACTGTAGTTCTAACGCTCGAATAAAACATTTTGCTAAAATTCTTATTAGTTATGGATTTGTTACCATAATTCGTAAGTCACGTGGTGATGAGATCAATGCTGCCTGTGGACAGTTAACTGGAACCGTAATAAATCGTTCCAAAAAACTTTAAAAGATAAATCACCAAGTAAATTAATATAGGTCAATCAGTTTAGTAAATGTTCATTATGTAGATAGAAGAAAAATTATTAATATAGACTATCTAAATAGGTTCGAAGAAACTTTTTAAACTGAAACATGAGAGTGAAATGTTACTAAAAGTATAAATTTTATTAAGGCAAATTCATATAATTGGTAATATTACTTGTTGAGTATCCCTTATTAAATTTTTTTATTCAAACTATTTGAATCAATCAAAAATAAAAGTAAATAATTAAGTGCAATATTTTTATAACTAGAAGAATTTTTAAATAAAAATTTATGAATCATTTTTTCTTTTAATGGATATTTCTTTGAATGAAGAATACGCTAAAACATAGCGAATAATTCAACTATAACAACACGAACATTCATTCATTAAAATTTTCATAACTTTTATGTTTGCAATAAATGTTAATCATCAATTAACTATACAGTTTTTTAAACTAGTCAAATTAATTGTTAGTATAAATCTTGTAAGTAATGGTTATTTCATAACGAATAAGTTATCAGTTCTCCTTCCAATTAATGAATGTTAAGATTTTGAAAAACAAAGAATCAACTAGTATAGGAAGACGTTTACGTCAAGCCCGTGAAAATATGGGATTGAGTCAACACTTAGTGGCTAAAAAGCTCTGCTTAAAAGTATCCACGGTAAAAGATATCGAAAATGATTTTATTAATCCCAACCTTTCTTTAACATTTTTACGAGGGTATATTCGATCCTATGCACGTCTTGTTAGAATTTCTGAAGAAGAATTAATAACAATGATAGCTAAACAAGTACCAATAAAAATATCAAAGATAATGCCAATTAAAAACTTTTCGCTTACTGATACATATAAAAAGTATGATAATTGGTTAATGAAACTTACGTGGCTTATTTTGTCTATTTTAATTAGTTTAACAGGTGTTTGGTGGTGGCAAAATCATCGACTACAACAACAAGATACCACCAGTATGACTAATCAGTTCTCTTTGCTAAGTTTACATAATAAGAGTAACGAAATTACATTGATGAAACAAGTTGATGACGAAGTTAGTTGGTTTTCATCAGCTAATGAAACAGATCCAATAAAATCATCGTATTTTTTACCAACGAATACATTATCAAATGCTGCTAATGTTTTTGTTAATGACTCTAATCATCTAAATACGCTAGTTCTGATATTTAGTGACGATTGTTGGTTAGAAGTGCTTGATGACACTGGAAAAAAATTATTTAGCGGCACAAAATATAAAGGTACAAAATTAAATCTTACTGGCCAAATTCCATATAAACTCCGCATCGGAGCTCCTGCTGCAACACAGATTTATTTTCACGGAAAATCGATAAATCTTAATCGATTTATTCAATCAAATCAAGTTGCAAAATTAACTGTGCCGCCTATTGATGACCAATCAAATCTATCCATAAATTTAGGAAAAAATAAATGTGTAGGTCTACCTCAATAATTCGTCGAAAATCAAAACGTATTTATATTGGTAAAGTGCCGATAGGTAATGGGGCTCCAATTATTGTACAGTCAATGACTAATACTCGCACTACAGACGTTGTAGCGACAGTTCAACAAATACGTTCGTTGGAGCGAGCTGGTGCTGATGTGGTCCGTGTCTCAGTACCTACTATGCATGCTGCTGAAGCTTTTAAATTAATCAAAAAAGAAGTAACTGTTCCTTTGATAGCAGATATTCACTATAATTATCGCATTGCACTAAAAGTTGCAGAATATGGAGCCGATTGCTTGCGTATCAATCCAGGGAATATCGGAAATGAAAGAAAAATTCGTTCTGTAGTGAACTGCGCTCGTGATAGTAATATCCCAATTCGTATTGGTGTTAACGCTGGTTCTCTTGAGCGCGATTTGCAAAAAAAGTACGGGAAGCCCTCTCCTGAGGCTTTATTAGAATCAGCCATGCGGCATATTAATATTTTTGATCGACTTAACTTTGATAGTTTTAAAGTTAGTATAAAAGCTTCGGACGTGTTTTTGACAGTACAATCCTCTCGGCTTTTAGCCTCGCATATCGATCAGCCTATTCATTTAGGTGTTACCGAAGCTGGTGGAGCCCGTAGCGGTACAGTAAAATCCGCTATTGGACTTGGCTTATTATTAAGTGAAGGTATTGGTGATACGATACGAGTTTCACTGGCAACAGATCCAATAGAAGAAGTAAAAGTTGCTTTTGATATTTTAAAATCACTGAGGATTCGCACTCGTGGCATAAATTTTATTGCTTGCCCAACATGTTCTCGCCAAGAATTTGATGTAATTAATACTGTTAAAGAGTTGGAACAGCGACTGGAAGACATCATTACTCCAATGGATATATCTATTATTGGTTGCATAGTAAACGGTCTTGGTGAAGCTATGACGTCTACATTGGGAGTAATCGGTGGATATAAGAAAAGCAGCTATTATGAAAATGGAATACGTCAAAATGAACGTTTAAGCAATGAGTTAATTATTAATCAATTAGAAACGCGAATTCGCGCAAAAGCAGCAATGTTAGATAAAAAAAATCGAATTATGGCAAGCTTGATAGAGAGTAATAAATAAAAAATTTTATGACATGAGAAAGAATATCCAAGCCATCCGTGGTATGAACGATTTCTTATCAGAAGATGCAATTACTTTTCAACAGGTAGAAAAGGCAGTTGAAAATGTATTAATTAGATATGGATATAACGAAATTCGTCTTCCTATCATTGAGCAAACAAAATTGTTTCAGCGTGCTATTGGAACTACTACTGATACAGTAGGTAAAGAAATGTATACTTTCATTGATCGAAGCGGAAAGAATGTGGCTCTACGTCCGGAAGGCACAGCTGGCTGCATTCGAGCTGGCATTGAACATGGTTTTCTGCATAATCAAGAGCAGCGATTATGGTATATGGGTCCAATGTTTCGTTATGAACGTCCACAAAAAGGTCGATATCGACAATTTTATCAAACTGGAGTCGAAATATTCGGACACTGTGGACCTGATGTTGACGCTGAACTTATCCTTCTTACAGCTCGTTGTTGGAGAGATCTTGGTATTTGTGAACACATGAAATTAGAACTGAACTCCATTGGTTCATTATCAACGCGCGAGAGATATTCTGAAGCTCTAAAAGAATTTTTACGTCAATATGAAAACCAACTAGATGATGATAGTCGCCGGCACATGTATGTTAATCCAATTCGAATATTGGATACAAAAAACCCTAATACTCAGAATTTCCTAAAAAAAGCTCCTATTTTAACTGACTATCTCGACAATGATTCTAAAGTTCATTTTTCCGAACTTTGTAAGTTATTAGAGCTAGTTAATGTTCCATACACAATTAACCATCGTCTCGCAAGAGGACTAGATTATTATAATCGAACAATCTTCGAATGGACTAGTCCTCGCTTGACAGGATCGCAAAATACTATTTGTGGTGGTGGACGATACGATAATTTAATAGAACATTTGGGAGGATGTAACCCTACCCCTGCAATTGGTTTTGCAATAGGAATGGAAAGATTAGTTTTCTTAACGAAGAAAGTTAACCCCAAATTTTTTGTAAAAAACTACATAGATGTTTATCTAATAGTAGATGGAGGAAATTTACAACAATGTGTTGCGCTACAATTAGCAGAAAAACTTCGTGATACGTTACCGCTCTTAAGATTAATGATTAATCACGGAGGTGGAAATATTAAGAAACAGTTTCGCCGTGCAAATAAATATGGCGCTCGCCTTGTTCTCCTTCTTAGAGAAGAAGAAATGAATTTTGGGAAAATAATAATAAAAGATTTGTCTACAAGCACTCAAGAAATACTAGAGCAAAAATTTGTTGCTGCACGATTGCAAGAAATTCTAAATAAAAAAGAAAAATATATTGAAAATATTTAATTTACTAAAATTTGATAAAATGTAAAAATTTACCGATTGCTTATAGCAATCAATACGTAATATGTGTTGAAAAATAGTAACGAAAAAATGATCTGATGTTTTCTTTCATAGAAAATTTATTTTGGCAAATGCTGCTATAAATATCGCATACGGAACTGCATTAAAGATTTTGATAAAACTTGCCAGATATATTAAATCGTGAAGGGATTCCTGTTTCGATATAATTAAAAAACAAAGATTCTTTTCTTTAAAAAGAAATGTTTGCAGAAATACGCAATTGTATAATTGAACTGTTAAACATAGTAACAATAGATTATGAACAGTATGCTTTACTATGATAAAGTGTTGTGAACGTTAATTTGATAAACTTAAAATAATCCTCTTTTTCAACAAGATTTAAATTGATTAAAAACAGTTAAAGATGTTGCAACTTCTTATTATGTCATTTATGTATAAATTAGTAGACTTATTTGAGACTTAGCATTAAAAGCAACAAGGCATTAATTATTCTCACTTGAATAAAATCAATTAACAGTTCAGTTAAATTTTAACTCTATTTTTAGGTCAGGTTAATAATAATTTTCTAGCTGGAATTATAATTTAAAAAATTTCTTATGAAGAAAGTTATACATATACGCATGGAAGAAAATTGTAAATTCACAATAATTCTACTTTTCAATCATGAAAAAAACCTAGTATTTTAGAAATATTGCGATTGAAAAATGACTGTTTCGTATGCAAATATTTAGGTCAACTTTTAATGATTTAGTTATAGATCAGTCAAAAATTAGTTTTAACTTAGCTTAAAAATATAATTAATGCAAAGACAGTGATATTGCGCGCTTAGAATACAATAATTACAAAAAGGGTCTTCTTGTCAGAAGTTAATAAAAAATATTAGTGTTTTACACTAATAATATAAAAATGATACATACAAGTAATAAGAACAATAAATCATACAATAAACTGTTAGTCTTGATACCCCCTATTTTTATTAGTTTTCATGATGAGTTTTCACTAAAAACGAAACTTGTTGTTATTACTGAAAAAGATAATCACAACAGTCAGATAAATGAATAAAAATTAATTAAGAGTAGTAATTAACTTAATAACAAGGCATGTATTTAATTAGTGGTTCTATAAAATTGCTATAATTAAGAAAACACGGATAGGTTATCATGTTTCACAACATGAGCTACGGTATAATTTATCGCATAAATTTATTAATAGTGTTTATACTGCTGGTGATTGAAATTTTTGAATGCAAAATATAGGTTCTTTCAACTAATTTTTTTTGAAAAAAAAAGAGTTTATCTAGCAGATAAAGATAATTACATAATCTGTACTATGTGTGTCCTAATTTTCTGATAGAAAATATTTTTTTGCATTGTAGCTTAGCTTTAAAAAAGCTAAATTTTTAATACATTTCGGAAAAACCATCCCTTAAAAAATATTGAAGGTGGTCATTTTCCGTCTTAATAAAGTATGCTGAGGAGTTATTTAAAATTAAATAATGACAATACCAGTTATAGCGTTGATTGGCAGATCAAATGTAGGTAAATCTACTCTATTTAATAAATTAACGGGTACTCGCCATGCGCTGGTAGCAAATTTTTCTGGCCTAACACGCGATCGCAATTACGGTTTTGCTGAATGGAATGGTTATGCATTTATTGTTATTGACACTGGTGGAATAAATGGTAGCTGCAAAGAAATAGAGGCTTGTATAACCCAGCAATCTATGATAGCAATTGATGAAGCTGATATTATTTTGTTTGTTATAGATGGACAAATTGGATTGATAGAAAACGATAAAAGTATTGCTAAATATTTATATAACCGTAAAAAATCTGTAGTAATTGCTATTAATAAAACTGAAAAAAACAGTGTTCTCAATCTAGAAAAAGACTTTTTTTCTATATGTACAGTTGGAAAGATTGTTTTTATTTCTGCTTTATGCGAAAAAAGTATAAACATTCTTGTTAAAGAAACTTTATTGCCCTTAATAAGGAATATCTTATTTGCAGAACCTAACAAATCAAAAGAAGAGTTTTTAATTTCAAAATCTAATCCGATAAAAGTTGCAATTATAGGACGCCCTAATGTCGGCAAATCTACGTTGATAAATCGAATTCTCGGAAAAGAACGTATGGTAGTTTACGATACTCCTGGTACTACGCGCGATTGTATACACGTACCTATAGTACGAAATAGAAAGAAATACGTTTTAATTGATACTGCTGGAGTACGTAAGTGTTGTAAAATTAAAGAAACCGTAGAAAAGTTTTCTGTTATTAAAACATTACAAACTATTGAAAATACTAATGTTGTCTTGTTAGTGATTGATGCTTACGAAGGTATTTGTAATCAAGATTTTTCATTGCTTAAGTTAATACTTAACAGCGGTCGCTGTCTAGTAATTATAGCAAATAAGTGGGATCAAGTATCCGAACATAAATCAAACGAAGAAGAAAAAGAAATACTAGAGCAGCGTCTAAAATTTGTTAATTTTATCCGTATACATTACGTCTCTGCATTATACGGTACTGGGATGGAAAATTTGTTTTCTTCTGTAGAAGAAGCATATTTGTGTTCTATTAAAAGAATAAATACAGCATATCTGACTCGTATTATGCGCATGGCTATAAAAGAACATCAGCCACCATTAATACAAGGAGGGTATCGCATAAAACCTAAATATGCTCATGTTGGTGGATACAATCCGCTAGCCATAATAATTCATGGTTCACAAGTCAAAAAACTGCCTAATAATTATAAACAATACTTAATAAATTATTTTCGTCGAATACTTAATATTGTTGGCGTACCTATACATATTCAATTTAATGAAAGCAAAAATCCTTTTCCTAACAGAGTCAAAAGAAAATCCAAGATTCGAAACTGGTCGAATAATTGCTTTCTAGCTAAATCAAAAAAGGTAAAAGAAGTAACTTAAAGCATGACAGATGATTAATGAAAAGTAATATCTACAACGGAATTCTTCTCTTAGATTTTGGCTCCCAATATACTCAACTAATTGCAAATCAAATACATGCATTAGGAGTTCATTGTAAGCTTTGGTCATGGAATACAACTGAGATACAAATACGTAATCTTAAACCTAGAGGGATTATACTGTCTGGAAGTCCAGAAAGTATAACTGAACATAGCAGCTTACGTGTATCAGATTACATCTTCCGTGCTGGAATACCAGTGCTTGGTATTTGTTACGGTATGCATATTATAGCAGTCCAACTCGGAGGAACGGTTTGTAATGCATCGAAAGGTGAATTTGGTTCCGCTCAAGTAGAAATATTAATTAATAGTCCTCTAATACGTAATATTCAAGATAATGTTAGTTCTAACGGAACACCATTGTTAGATGTTTGGATGAGTCATAATGATATGGTTGTCAGTGTTCCAAAAGGTTTTTCTATCATCGCCAGTACTAAAGTTTGCCCATGTGTTATTATGGCTAATGAAAAAAAACAATTATATGGAATACAATTTCATCCTGAAGTTACGCATACTAAACAAGGAACCCGCATCTTTGAACGTTTTATTTTTAATATTTGCAAATGTTCAACATTTTGGACTTCAGTTAAAGTAATTGATGATGTTATAATTCGCATTCGAAAACAAGTTAAAAATGATGGAGTGATCCTCGGATTGTCTGGCGGTGTAGATTCGTCAGTAACTGCAATGCTGTTGCACCGAGCTATTGGTGATCAGCTTACTTGCGTATTTATTGATAATGGACTCCTGCATCACGATCAATCGAATCAATTAATAAGAACATTCGGATATCGCTACGGTTTGAAAATCATTCATATTCTTGCAGAAGATAGATTTTTTTCTGCATTGGCTGGCATTATTGATCCAGAGGAAAAGCGAAAATCCATTGGTAGAGTTTTTATGGAAATATTTTACGAACAAGCAATGCAGCTCACCAATGTAAAATGGCTGGCACAAGGAACTATTTATCCAGATATAATTGAATCCTCTTCAATTATTGGCAATAGATATAACGTCATTAAATCACATCATAATGTTGGTGGTATGCCAAAAAATATAAAAATGGGTTTAGTAGAACCCCTCAAAGGGCTTTTTAAAGACGAAGTGCGTAAAATAGGTTTGGAGCTTGGATTGCCTTACGAGATGCTTTATTGTCATCCTTTTCCTGGTCCTGGATTTAGCGTACGCGTGCTAGGTGAAGTAAAAAAAGAGTATTGTGATTTATTGCGTCGCACCGATGCAATTTTTATTGAAGAACTAATAAAAGAAAACTTGTACTCTAAAATAAGTCAGGCTTTTACGATATTTTTACCTGTACGTTCTGTTGGCATTATGGGAGATATTCGCAGATATGATTGGACTATTTCTCTTCGCGCAATTGAAACTGTCAACTTTATGACAGCAAATTGGGCATATTTGCCTTATGATTTTTTAAATCATGTTTCCAACCGGATTATTAATGAGGTCGAAGGTATTTCTCGCGTTGTGTATGACATTTCTAATAAACCCCCTTCCACGATTGAATGGGAGTAGACATTTTTCTTATAAAATGACTTAAAAATCTAATTTGACGATTAGATAAATATAATTAGTTTATTTTTCGATTTTTCTATTAATTATTTGTGTTTACTTGTTATATAGCTAACTCAAACTTTTTCTTAAAATTTCTTTTAAGAAGAAGATAATTTTACCTCTGTCTTTATTTTTATTAAAAGTAAAAAAGAAATTTGATGAATTTTATAGTTAACTTTGTTAATTACGGCAACAATTTGTTTTGTAAAGTACATTTACAATTAAATACGCTTATATAAAGTATAAATTCACAATAACGATATATTTTATTATACTAAAAATTTTTTTAGACCTAAAAAGATTTACTTAATTTGCAAGTAATTATTTATCGACTTGAATAAATATCAAAATCAAACATGCATCAATTAACGAGCAAATTTAATATTATTAATAAATATTACTTCAGCTTATTCAAGTTAATAATGTTTTAAGAGATTAATTAAAATTATACATATGAATTTTAACTCAGATAAATTATAATTCTTTATAAGAAAATTTTACTAAAAAATTTGAGTTTCTAGAAAAAAAATTTTAGTTAAATTTTTTAATTTCAATTGCTATATAAATAATTTTGGTAATGCTTGCTAAAGCAAAATTTGCTTAAATATCTTTTTCTTAATTTTTGGTTAATTAAATTTAACAATCATTTAAAAAATGAATATTAATATACTTTTTTATATTTAAAGTCCTGATTGCTTATATAGTTTAATATGTTTACCTTCTATAAAGGCATGCCATATTTGAACAAGTAAATAAAATAAATAATATCTTTTTACTGAAGCTTAATAGATATAAAACATTATTTCATTTTATGAATGAAAATTCCAATATTTTTATTTAAATGGGTCTTCTTTAAGAAGAACCTGATGATTCAAATATAACTTTGCAACTATTAGATTTGAAAGTTTTAACATGAAAAAGAATTTTCAGTTATTTAATGATATAAAAATATTCCAAACTTAAAAATTATATCTTGCAATCGAAGATTTTTAAAAAAATCACTTTACAATGAGATATATTGTATGTCACGTAAATTGATTTAAGTAAAACTAAGAATTAATTCATAATATCTAATCATATACAAACACGTTATAATTTCTTAAAAATTGAATCTTTCGTTGCTCTATGGAGAGATATATGAAAATTATTGAAGTTAAACATCCATTAGTGAAACATAAACTTGGATTGATGCGTGCTCATGATATTAGTACGAAACGTTTTCGCGAGCTTGCTTCAGAAGTAGGTGGTTTATTGACTTATGTTGCAACCACTGATATGGAAACTGGAAAAGTTACCATTGATGGATGGTGTGGTCCTGTTGAAATTGATCAAATTAAAGGAAAAAAAGTTACAGTTGTACCTATATTACGAGCTGGATTAGGAATGATGGATGGAATTTTAGAAAATCTACCTAGTGCGCGCATTAGCGTAGTTGGCATTTATCGTGAAAAAAATACTCTAACACCAGTTCCTTATTTTCACAAGCTGGTATCAAATATAAATGAACGGATGGCATTAGTAATGGATTTAATGTTGGCAACTGGAGGCTCGATAATTACTGTTATTAATTTATTAAAAAAAGCGGGTTGTACATGCATCAGAGCTCTGGTACTAGTAGCAGCGCCTGAAGGTATTGCTGCATTAAAAAAAGCACATCCTGATATAGAACTTTACATAGCAGCTATCGATAAAGGATTGGATGAAAAAGGATACATTATTCCTGGACTAGGTGATGCTGGTGATAAAATTTTTGGAACAAAATAAATTCTAATTTTTAAATCTTTACTAAGACAAATCATTAATTGTTTTTCCATTAAAATATTCAAAAAATTTATTAATAAATGTCTTTTATTTTTTTATTTTCTTATTATTAAGAAATAATTTTATTAGTTTTTAATAGAGCCAACGTATCATTAACAAAATTTTTCTAAAATAAAGCGTTATTAATTGTTATTAACTTTTTACTTTTGCTCTTTTGCAACATAAAATTTTATATGTAAAAGAGCAAAGTTACGCTAGTAGATTGCTTTCAATATTGTTTGAAACAAGTTTATTATTTTAATATTTTTTAAACATCAATGTAAATTTTTTAATTGTCTAAATTTGTTATATTTTTCTTTTAAAAAGAAACGCTTTGAAATAATTTCAGTGCTTTTTTAATTAAAAAAAACTATTAGCTCCTATTATATTTATTCTTTTGACTAAAAGAAAATATCTTTTATAACTGGAATTGTTTATTCAAATAATAGGTTGTACAGGCTTACTTTAAAATTTTTTCTGATTTCTCGTAAAGAAAGAACGTAGTGAAAAATATTCAAAATAACTAAAAATGTTATTTCACGTAAAGTCTAAAATAGATAGTTTAAAGCAAAATTATATTATCAGCTAAATTATAATTTATACACTAAATTTTTTAGGTAGCAAAATCGGGTCAACTAAATTCTGCATAAAAATTCTATTTTATAATAGAAAAAATTATCTAGCAATTGTTAGTAAAATAATTGGAATTAATTCTCTTCTAGAAAAGAGAAAATACAAAATATTATTGTATTTCAGTTGTCGTGGCGCGGATTCGTATTAACATGTAAATTATGCACGTATCAATCTAATTTTATTAGATATAAATTAGAAACTAATAAAACTTTTAATTTTGTTTTCGAGAAATTTTTTCTAAAACTTACTTTTTAATTAAATCGCAATGAAGAAGATGCAACCATACAAAGCTAGCTCTCTCTTTTAAGAGAGAGTTAACTTTTGATTTATTTGATTTAAGAAAAACCATCAAAATTTTGTTTCTTTTTTTAACTGCTTTCTTAATATGTAAGAGCAAATTGACAGATTACTTTATTTATTTATGGGATAAAGATTATATGATACCATGGATAAAAAATAAATGCGAACGTATGTTTAGAAAACATTTTTAGCGTAGTCTTTGCACTATAAATAAATTTTTACTGGAACGAAAGATGAAATAATTTTTCATCAGAGAGAGAAAAAACTGTAAATGTACAGTAAAATTAACAACTAAATTTTCTTAAAAAGATCTATATATATTCTGGTAACAAATAAGTAACCTTTCACTAAATCAACAGAGTAAAGATTTCTCTTTTTCAATTAAGATTTCGAAGCGAAATTAAACAATAAGTTTTGATTATTTCAGTGAAACTATATTGACGGATGATTTCAATGAATTTTTTATTTTTAAAAGCAGCCAATGTCGTATTCTTTAATTGATAATAAAAAATCAATGATAACTTACCTTAAGGGTAGTTTAGTTGCTTTGATTACTCCGATGAATGAGTATGGTGCTATTGATCAGATCAGTTTGAACAAACTGATTAATTACCATATTGAAAGTGGTACCACAGCAATTGTGATAGCAGGAACAACTGGAGAAATATCTACTCTCACTCATGAGGAATATTATAAACTAGTAACTTGGTCCATTGAAATTAGTGAAGGGCGTATTCCTATCATTAGCGGAATAAGTACAAACTCTACCAACGAAGCAATTTTAATAGCTAAGAGATTTAATGATAGTGGTGTAATGGGATATCTTATTGTTACTCCTTATTTCAATTGTCCAAATCAAAAAGGACTTTTTTATCATTTTAAGGCTATTGCTGAAAACAGTGACCTACCGCAAATTTTATATAATGTTCCAATACGAACCGGTTGCGATATTTTGCCATCTACCGTTGCTCGTTTAGCAAATATTAAAAATATTGTTGGTATTAAGGATGCAACAGGAGACCTGAAGCGCGTTAATCAAATTCAAGAGTTAGTTAGTGATAATTTTATACTTTTGAGCGGTGATGATGAAAGCGCATTAGATTTTATGCAATTAGGTGGCAAAGGAGTAATTTCCGTAACTGCAAATGTCGCAGCAAAGGAAATAGCAAAAATTTGCACTTTAGTTGCTAGAGGTAGTTTAGCCGAAGCACGATGTCTTAATAAAAAGTTGATACCTTTACATCGCAATCTTTTTTATGAAACTAATCCGATACCTATTAAGTGGGCTTGCAAAGTAGTAGGATTAATTGAAAAGGATACACTACGCCTGCCAATGACTTCACTAAAGAAATCTGGGCGTCTTATACTAAAGAAAGCATTATTACACGCAGGTTTAATTTAAACTCTCTAGAGAACTTATGTTATGTTTAAAATATTCATTTTTCGGATATCAAAGCTAGCGCTTGCTTTAGCAAGCGTGACTATGTTAACTGAGTCATGCTCTTTGTATCATTATGATTGTAATACCCAAGCGAATGATCACGAAAGATATTTACAAACACCTTCTTTGCGGGCACTTATTTATTTACCTAATTCAATTTTCTTACCGGAATATAACAATGATTACGAAATTCCTACTGTTCTATATAATGGTAAAATAGGCAAAAAACTAGATATTAGACCTCCAAAATCACTAGAACCTTTAGACAATTTTCACCTAGATTGTTATTGCGAATGATTATGAGCTAATTAGCTGCTTTTTTATTTCAGAAAAGTTTTATCTTGATAGTATTTAAAATAAGAGCGACTTTTCTTAATGGAATTAACCTCTTAATGACTATTTTATATATCTTAATTAAAGATAAGCATTATTTTCCAATACAAAATTTGGAAAAAATTTCGTCAAGTAAATCATTAGTTTTAAATTCACCAGTAATCTCATTTAAAGATTGTTGCGCTAAACGAAGATTTTCAGCTAATAATTCATGAAAGTGATTAGTCGATAACTGTTTCCTTCCATTTTGTAAATGGAAAATGGCTGCTTTCAATGCATGCAAATGACGACGTCTGGTTAGAAAAATTCCCTCTATATTTTTCTTAAAACCAACGCTCATTCTCAAATGAGAAAGCAATAGATTTACTCCTGCACCAGATCGTGCTGATAAAATAATGCAGGGATGATTACCTATTTTCCTACATCTAACATTTTCTCCAGTAAGATCTGCTTTATTTTGTATAATGGTGACTGGTACTGACATGGGTTGAGAAAAATTAATAAGTTCAGAACTGAGTTTGTTTAAATCATTAAGAGATGTAACGGTTTTGTCTACAACAAAAAGTATATGATCTGCTTGTTCAATTTCGGCTTTAGCTCGCTCAATGCCAATGCGTTCTATTTCATCACTAGTCTTTCGAAGCCCAGCAGTATCAACAATATTTAATGGTATTCCGTTAATATGGATATTTTCTCTTATAACGTCGCGCGTCGTACCAGCAATACTAGTGACAATTGCTGCTTCACGTCCAACCAGGATATTTAGTAAACTGGACTTACCGACATTTGGTTTTCCGGCTATTACTACTTTTATTCCTTCGCGCAGTAAATTGCCTTGATTCGCTTTGTCATACGTTTGATTAAGTTGAAAAATAATTTTATTTAGATCCGTGTTAATTTTATCTTTAGATAAAGAATAGTCAGTTTTTTCTTCGTTAGGAAAATCAATATCCACTTCAATATGAATGCGCAATTTAGTAATTGATTTGACTATTTCTTGAATATGATTGGAAAATATACCTTGTAATGAATTTACTGCTAAACGTGCAGCTTGAACTGAACTGGCATTGATAAGATCAGCGACAGCTTCAGCTTGAACTAAATCTAGCTTGTCATTAAGGAAAGCGCGTTCTAAAAATTCACCAGGGCGCGCAATACGTACTCCATGTACTCCAACAATATGCTCTAACAGCAAATCGAGTACAACTGGGCCTCCGTGCCCATGTAATTCCAAGATATCCTCTCCTGTAAGGGAGTGAGGATGTGGAAAGAATATCGCAATTCCCTGATCAATCGTTTCACCTTTTTTATTGCGAAATGGTAAATATTCGGCCTGTCGAGGACTGGGAACTCTTCCGAGTAATGCATGAGCCACTTGAACAGTTAACGATCCAGAAACACGTAAAATACCCACTCCTCCAACCCCTGGTGGAGTGGCAAGAGCAGCAATAGTGTCTGTTTGATTGAATGGGAAAGATTTTTTACATTGCATTTATTTTAAATTAAAACAGACTAATCAATAGTTTTATCATCAATAAAAATATATATTTTTCAAATTTGTGGTTTTTTTAATGTTTTTTCTTTTTGTTATATAGACCATGTTTTTCTAAACCACGAAAAATTAGTTGTTGTTGAATGATAGTTACTAAGTTGCTGACTATATAGTATAAAACTAATCCTGAAGGAAACCATAAAAAAAATAAAGTAAAAATTACCGGCATAAAGGTTATAAATTTTCGTTGCACTGGATCAGTAATAGTAGAAGGAGACATTTTTTGTATAAAAAGCATAGTAACCCCCATTAAAACTGGAAGAACGTAATACGGATCTTGTGATGACAAATCATAAATCCATAATGCAAATGGTGCATGACGTAACTCAACAGAACTTGATAGCATATAATATAGAGCTAAAAATATAGGCATCTGAATTAAAAAAGGAAGACATCCACCTAATGGGTTAACTTTTTCTTTCTTGTAAAGCGCCATTATTTCTTGACTTTGTTGTTGTTTATTATTACTTAGTCGTTCACGTATTGCTATCAGTTTTGGTTGCAGTACACGCATTCTTGCTACCGAAATATATTGTGTTTTAGTTAAAGGATACATGATCCCACGTACAATAAATGTAATGATGATTATAGAAAAACCCCAGTTACCAACATAGCTGTAAATAAACTTTAATAATTTAAATAATGGTTGAGAAATAAACCATAACCAACCGTAATCAACCGTTAAATCTAAATGCGGAGCGACAGATGCTAATTTATCTTGAATATTAGGACCGATCCAAAGTACAGATTTCATTTCGCTTTGACTGTTTGGCAGAACAGTAAAAGAAGGAGACTTAAATCCAATTATTGCTAAGTTATTGTTTAATTCTGACGTGTAAAAAGTATTTTTATCCAGAATGGAAGGAATCCAAGCTGCAACGAAATATTGTTGTAGCATAGCTATCCAACCGCCGTTACTATCAATATTTAAATTTTTGTTTTTTATATCTTTAAAGCTATATTTCTGATATTTTTCATTAATAGTAGAGTAAGCCGCTCCACGGTAAGCATGTAATGCAAAATTATGACGTTTACTGTCATGCGACTTAGGTAAATTAATGGATTGTTTCAGTTGTCCAAAAAGTGTTAATTCAACTGGTTTAACGCTAGTATTTTTAATGGAAAAAATGATATCTAGTGCAAAATTGCCGCGTTTTAAAACAAAGGTTTTAGTATATTTAACTCCGTCTAAAGACATATAAGTTAGTGGTACAACTAGTTTTGTTTGATCTTTTTTTAGTACATATGTACTCTGATCTGTGATAAACAGAGGACGAACACCATTAACAGGATTATCCGGACCATTTTTTCCAGTAAATCCACTTTGTGCTTGATAAATAAACTTAGAAGAAGTTTCCAATAAATGGAAGGGTTGCAACGAATTTAGTTCCTTTGGATAAGACAGTAAAAAAGCATCTTCAATATCACCACCATAAGCATTAATATTTAGCAAGAGCACATCAGTTTTAATTGAAATAATTTTTTTTTCTTTACTCGCTATTGGTGCTTGTCTATCTAAGTCTACTAAGGTAGTAGTATTTTCAAATTGAGTAGCAGGCTTAAAATTATGGTCGATTTGCCATGTTTGCCAAATTATAAAAGATACGAATAGTAAAGCTATGACGAAAAGATTACGTTGCACATCCATAGTATTAATGTTCTCTATTTCCAAAATTTAGGTGGTACGGGATCTTTGCCGCCTTCATGTAAAGAGTGACATTTCAATACGCGTTTTACTGTTAACCAACCACCTTTCAACATACCAAATTTGCTTATCGACTCAATTCCATACTGCGAACATGTAGGCGTAAACCTACAATTTGGTCCAAATAATGGACTAATTGTGAGTTGATACACACGTATCAATTTAGTCAGTGGATTTGAGAGAAAAGAAAATAGAAATGCCATAATTTTCCTAACGTCTCCGTTAGGGAACGGTTATCCAAATTGGATATATTTTTTTTGACAGTAATTACAAAATCCATTGCAGGTAAAGCATGTTGAAACAAACGAAAACTTTCCCGCACAAGACGTTTTATTCGATTTCTTTCATGAGCTTGTTTTACATGTTTCTTGGCGATTGTAATCCCAATCCGTGGATATGCCAAGGTATTTAGTCGACCGAAAATACTAATATTTAATGCACTTACTTTTTTTGGTTTTTGAAATACAAAAGCAAAGTGCGCAGAAGTTAATAATCTTAATTTTCGTGAAAACATAAGCCTCATCATCACGAAACTCATTTAGAAGATGAAGTCAAGCGCATTCTGCCTTTTGCACGTCGACGCGATAGAATGCGACGTCCGCTTTTTTTTTTCATACGTATACGAAAGCCATGAGAACGATTTCTTTTTAATACAGATGGTTGAAATGTGCGTTTCATAATGAAGTTTACTTTTTTTTATTTGGTTAATTTTGAAAATCTTTTATAAATTTCAAGTATCTGCTTCTCCTAACTATAAAACGTTTCAAGGATATAAAGAAAATGTAAACAAATTAAAGCTTTAAGTCAAATTCTCTACTTGCAATACAGATATATATTTCTTAATATCTTTCATTGAATAAACAATATACACAAAGAGTTAAATCTTAGACTGTTTTTTCTAAAAATTAGAGTTATGCCTGCAATATTCAGTCAAAAATTTAAATTTTTAAAAAAATTAAATCTATTTTTAGCGTAACTTCTCTGTTTTTAAGTGCTCTTAAGTAAGACTCATTTTGTATACATTTTATATTTCTAATGCGTTTACCGTTTCTCTGCTCCTAAGAAGATAAATATACTGTTAGTTATATGTGTTTAATTTTCATTTTTACTTATAGTATTTCACATTTGTTATTTAACAATATTATTTTCAACTTTTATTTAATCTTTCAAAAAGAACTATCAAAGATAGATCAAATAATATTACAATGACTAAATATTTTTAGATTAAATTTTGATATTGTGCAATATTGTTCTTAATCCAAGTAATTAATCTTTCACTCATGTGGTTTATTTTCATTATATATTAAACTTAACCGTTAGAAATGGGGGATCAAGTAAAAATAACGAAATTAGATTTTAAATTACATAATTAACATACTCTAAAAAAGTATTTGAATACTCTGTACTGTAGACTAAAATTTCTAGCAACTTAGCATTAATGTGCATCCTATCTGCTTTAGATAAAAGCTAATTTTGAGAGTTATAGCAAAAAAATTATCGTAAAACTCAATTTTATTCCATATATTAATGTTGCTTGGATAATTACTTTTTAGTAAAAGTTGAAATTTAAGTACAATGACTAAGCAGTATTGCATTTCGTTCTTAAATAAAGAAAATAACTCAATGCGTGAGTCAAAAAAAACAAAATTTTTTAGTAGAAAATATTTTTTTTATGATCATTAATGAAATTTACTATTGAACGAGATAGATTGCTCAAACCATTACAGTACCTTAATAATCCGTTAAGAAGTTCTTTACACTTGCCAATTCTAGCTAATTTACTATTGCAAGTATCTAAAGGTACTTTGTTATTAATTAGCACCAATCTAGAAGTAGAAATTATTACTCAAGTTATGTTAATAGATACCACCTATGAATTAGGTGCTGTTACGGTACCAGCACGAAAGCTCTTTGATATTTTTCGTAGTTTGCCCAAAGAAGCTAAGGTTTCAATGAAACTTGAAGGTGAAAAATTATTAATTCATTCAGGACAAAGCCGTTATTTACTTTCTACATTACCTGCATCGGATTTTCCTTGTCTAAAAAAATGGCAAAAAAAAATAGAATTTAGTTTAATGCGATCTGTATTAAAGCAATTAATTGAATCGACATATTTTTCTATGGCTCAACAAGATATACGTTATTGTCTTAACGGTTTATTATTTGAAATTGAGGATGAAAAATTAAGCACAATAGCTACTGATGGACATCGCCTGGCAATATGCAGTATGCCTATTAGTTCGGATCGTCTTCCATTTCATTCTATTATTATGCCACGGCGAGGAGTAATAGAGTTAATACGAATTTTGGATGTTATTGATGAAAATATTGTAAGATTTCAAATTGGTAACAATAATCTGCGAATTATTATTGGGGATTATATTTTCACTTCTAGATTGATTGATGGATGTTTTCCAGATTATCGTCGTGTACTGCCAAAAAATAAAAACAATATATTAGAAATTGACTGTAATAAGTTTAGACAATCTCTTATTCGAGCTGCCATTTTTTCTAATGAGAGATTCCGTGGGGTACGTTTACATTTTAGTTCTACAAGGTTGAAGATTACTGCTAATAACACAAAACAGGAAGAAGCAGAAGAAATTCTAGATATTTTCTATGAAGGCAATGAAGCAGAAATTGGCTTTAATGTTAATTACATACTTGATATATTAAATGTGTTAAGATGTGAAAAAATCCGACTAAGTTTTATGAATTGTACATCTGGAGTTCAAATTGAAGATAGTTCTAATCAAAGTGCTATTTACATTGTTATGCCTATGCAAATCTGATTTTTCTTTCTCAGAAAGAGAAAGTAATTTTATTACATTTATCAATATGCAATTTCATAAAACTAAATCTGTCAAATTTGCTGATTTCACTAACTTTGTTTTTTAATATGGCTGGGACAAAAAAGCTTTCTCAGAAAATTAATAAAAAATTATTTTGATCCAATTGTTTCTAATTTATATTGAATTTAGTTCGCATAAAAACAATTTAAAAACTCTTGCTATAAGCCCTAAAAAATTTGTAAATTATCTCAAGACGTTAGTTGAAATTATTAGTTTGTAAATTTCTTCTTGATTTAAGGACAAAATCTTATGTTTCGCCGAAATGGCCAGTGAAATCTTTACTTATTTAGTAACTTTATATGCTGAACTATATTTTAGATATTAGCAATTTTTGATAAAATACCTAAGGTTACTAGTGACTAGTAAATTCTAAATGCCACTGACAGTTAAATCAAATCTCTAATATTTCCAATAAAAAACAAAACATTTAAAATAAAAAAAAGGAGATACCTTTAACTAAATTATATACGAAAAGAGCAGGAAATATTAATGAAAAATTTTTACGATTCTTCAAGTATTAAAATCCTTAAAGGATTAGATGCAGTTCGCATACGACCAGGGATGTATATTGGTGATACTGATGACGGAACTGGCTTGCATCACATGGTATTTGAGGTTGTAGACAATGCTATTGATGAAGCTCTTGCTGGTTATTGCAAGGAAATTACAGTAACCATTCATAATGATAATTCAATTTCTGTTCAAGATGATGGTCGTGGAATTCCAACCGGAATTCATAAAGAAGAAGGAATTTCTGCAGCTGAAGTTATCATGACTACATTGCATGCTGGAGGAAAATTTGATGAAAATTCTTACAAAGTCTCAGGTGGTTTGCATGGCGTTGGTGTTTCAGTGGTAAACGCCTTGTCAGAAAAACTTGAACTAGTAATAAAACGAGAAGGTAAGGTATATCAACAAATTTATTATACTGGAATACCTAAATTTCCTTTGAAAGTAATAGGGCAATCTGATAAGACAGGTACTGTTATACGATTTTGGCCCAACACAACTATATTTTCTAATAAAATTGAATTTCAATATGAAGTTTTAGCAAAACGATTGCGAGAATTATCTTTTCTAAATTCTGGTATATCTATTCATCTTTGTGATAAGCGAAGTAATAAGACCGATTTTTTTCACTATAAAGGTGGTATTAAGGCTTTTGTAAAATATTTAAATAAAAATAAAAATCCTGCTCACCTGAATATATTTTACTTTTCTGCTGAAAAAGATGCAATCAATGTAGAAATTGCACTGCAATGGAACAAAGGGATTCAAGATAACGTATACTGTTTTACAAATAATATTCCACAACGTGATGGAGGTACTCATTTAGCAGGTTTTCGTACAGCAATAACTCGCACTCTTCATACTTATATGGACAAAGAGGGTTACAGCAAGAAAGCTAAAATTGTTATGATTGGAGATGACACTCGCGAAGGAATTCTTGCTATCGTTTCTGTTAAAGTACCGAATCCAAAATTTTCATCTCAAACTAAAGATAAATTGGTTTCATCTGAAGTAAAATCAGCAGTAGAGTCATTAATGGGCGAACACTTGCTAGCGTTTCTTTTAGAAAATCCTAATGATGCAAAAATCATAATAGGAAAAACTATTGATGCTGCACGAGCTCGCGAGGCTGCTCGTAAAGCAAGAGAGATAACGCGACGCAACAAAGGAGGAGCGTTTGATCTAAACAATTTGTCTGGTAAGTTAGCAGATTGTCAGGAACGCGATCCAACGTTATCAGAACTCTATTTAGTAGAGGGTGATTCCGCAGGTGGTTCAGCTAAACAAGGTCGTAATCGAAAAAATCAGGCGGTATTGCCATTAAAAGGAAAAATTCTCAATGTTGAAAAAGCACCCTTTGATAAGATGCTCTCTTCACAAGAGGTTGCTACACTTATTACTGCCCTTGGTTGTGGAATTGGTCAAGATGAATATAATCCAGATAAATTACGATACCATCATATCATTATAATGACTGATGCTGACGTTGATGGATCTCATATTCGTACTTTATTACTAACTTTTTTTTATCGACAAATGCCAGAACTCATTAAACGTGGTCATATATTTATTGCTCAACCACCACTTTACAAAGTAAAGCAAGGTAAGCGAGAGCAGTACATTAAAGATGATGAGGCTATGGATCAATATCAGATAGCTTTAGCAACAGATGGTGCGGAGTTGCACACTAATGCTGGTAATGTTGTTTTGACTGGCAAAGCCCTAAAAGAACTTATAGTTGAACATTATTCTATACAAAAAATGATATGTCGTATGGAAAGGCGTTTTCCTCGCGCTTTATTAAATTGTTTAATTTACCAACCAGTTTTGACTAAAACGCATTTAGGTCAACAAGATTTGCTTGTAAATTGGATGTCTTTGTTAATAAAAAAACTAAATGACAATGAAAAACAAGGTAATCGTTATAATTACCAAATAAGAAAAAACTTTGAACATCAATTATTTGAACCGTTACTTCGAGTGTGCGTAAATGGTTTTGACATAGATTATCTATTAGATTATGAATTTATTCAAAGTAATGAATATCAGAAATTAGTAACATTAGGAAAGACTTTAAAAAATTTTATTGAAGGAGAGATTTATATTGAACGTGGTGCACATCATCAGTTAGTAACTAGTTTTGAACAAGCTTTAGAATGGTTGAAGAAAGAATCACGTCAAGGATTAGCAGTGCAACGTTATAAAGGTTTGGGTGAAATGAATCCTAATCAGTTATGGGAAACAACTATGAATCCAAAAAGTCGTTGCATGTTACGTGTCATGATACAAGACGCTTTTGAAGCAGATCAATTATTTTCTACATTAATGGGAGATGCAGTAGAACCACGTCGTATGTTTATTGAAGATAACGCGCTAAATGCGAGTAATATTGATATTTAGAAATGAAAAGGTCCTATAAAAATTATTTTTAAAATAAACGCTTTTAGTAAACAGTTCTCTATAATTGTTTTAGTAAACAATCCTTTTCTATATAGATAGAATTAGTTACTCTTACCTAAATTTATAAAAATCTACATTAAAAATATTAATGTTTGTTTAAATAAGCAGTTTGAAAAGTTTATAAAATATAAATTCTCTAAAACTATTCGAAATGCTTAAATTTTAGCTTAATTAATTAAATACTAACTCTCGTTTATTCTAAATAATATTAGTTACAAAGCGACTTCTCTTTAAGAAGAGAAAAATCATTAAAATTTATTAAACAGTTTATTATTAATAATATTTTGTTATAAATAGACTTTTTTTGTTAAACATTCACTTCCTAGTGAATGCATTGATAGTTTTTTCATACAAAATAGTCATGTTTATGATTTGTCAATATTTCTATTAATTTTGATTTTTAGTCAAATTTAGAATAAATAGTCATTCTAGGTATTTTTTTGTTAATTCAGATGGTTTTACTATTAAATTTAACTAAAAATTAGTAAGCAGCTCATTTTTTATAAACATTAAATTATTGACGATCTTAAACCATTGCTTTTACTATACTTTAGTATAAATGGATTTCAATCAGTCTATTTAAAATTAATCTAATAATATTAAAATTAATAATTAAAACCAATAAAAGAAAATAGTTATTTTAATTTTTTATTAAAAATGTTTAATTTAGTATTTAATTAAATTAACTTAATTATTAATTTCATGGATTATGTCAAATTAAATATAAAACATATAAATGGTTACGTATAGCCTGATTAAATATCTAGAAATGAAAATTTTTTAGAAAATTAAAATATATTACCTTTTATTTATTTGATTAATAATTTTCTTCTTAAAAAAAGAATAAAACCATTATTAAGTAAGATCATGTTATGATATAATTCGAATTTTTTTAAAATTTCATCAAATTATAGAAGCTCTTAGTTTAGAAGATTTATTTATTTTAAATATTAAAACTAAAAACAGTTGGTAAGAGAAAATTTGAACTTCTGATCTATCTCATTGAGATAAATATGTTTTATTAGCTTATTTGCTTACCATAACACTAGTCCTAATTTACTTGCATAATAAAATGTAATTTCTAAAAATTATTGCACTGGCTTTTTAATAAAGAAAGAGGAACTAGCTAATCATAATTAATAATCGTTTTAAAAAAATTATTCAAGTTCTAACGCTTATTCAAATTCTTTTGACAATTAAAATTTTATTTTTTACGTAACAGCTTCGCTATATCTCTGACTGAATAGTTAGAACTAATCTTCTTATTAGAAGACTCAATAATAATTAATTAATAAAAAATTAAATAACCATTGATAATAAATCAAAACAAGTTTTATGATAAAATTATATAACAACTATTATTTTTATTTTCTGATAAAAAATTAGCTTATTGAACTTCAATGAGATTTATTGAAAAAATTTCTATTTCATAGAAATATAAAAATCAAAACTTATATTAATTATTCACTGTTAACTAACTAATTTTGCTAAAAAAATATATAAATAAAAGTTTAATATTTAAGAAAATAAATAATAAGTTAGCTTGAAAATAATATTAAAACATTCAATTGTTCAATTGAACAGTCTTTAAAAAAGAAAAATTAGAACATCTAAAAATATTTAGATAATATTCAATGTGAAAAAGTTTCAAATAAAAGCTAACTAATAAGTTAATTGAGAACTCTATAAAGTTTTTCAAAAACTATCAAAACATACCAAAATACACCTTTTCGTATAAACTATTAATATTTATCTTTTAGTCGTTAAATTAATTAATATTATTTTTAATATGCAAAGAAAATAAGTTTTTTATGTTAAATAATGTAACTTTTAATTTAAATTAAATATGTCTATTTATAATAGAAATTAATTGTTGGTAGTTTATCGACTTTTTTAGAGAAAAGATAAAAACTCCTGCATTGAGAAAATTTTAAGCCACGTCTATTTATATTAGAATAATATTTTATATTATTTATGAATAAACTTTAAATATAATAATTATTAACATATGAAATATATTCATTTTAATTAAAAATTAAAAAGAACCCTTCCTAAATAAAGAAAACTTACACGTTTTTTAGATTATCCATATAGCATATATAAACAATTCCTTATTAAGAGATTTCCTAATTAAAGGATATATTTATGCTTGCTTTTATTTTTTAGTGCTGCTATACTCCCTCTTCTCGAGGAACCTAAGTTTTTAAAAAATGAAAAAAAATGAAACAATTGATTCGTACAATTAATCCTGATAAGTTGATGTGAATCAAACTTGATTAACAGTCGTTTAATGATAAGAATCATGTTCTTTTTTTTATTGTTAATAAACAATAATTAAGTTTTATTATTGTTTTTCTTATTCTTCTTTCAAAAGGAAAATGAAGAAATTGATTCATACTAAAACGGAGAGATATTTATGAGTTTTATACTACCTTCCCTATCATATGACTATGATGCTTTAGAACCTTCTTTTGATAAAGAAACAATGGAAATTCATCATAAAAAGCACCATCTAACATATATTAATAACGCTAATGCTATTTTAGATCAACTACCAGAGTTTGATAATATACCAATAGATAATTTGCTTCAGAAATTAGACAAAGTTCCAATTAAAAAAAGAAACGAACTACGCAATAATGTTGGAGGACATTTCAATCATAGTTTTTTCTGGAAGGGCCTAAAACCAGGAGGCACTTTTTTATGCGGGAAATTAAAAAACGCTATTGAAAATAGTTTTGGAAGCGTTAGTAAATTTCAGGAATTTTTTGAAAAAACGGCTTTAATGCATTTCGGATCTGGCTGGACTTGGCTTATTAAAAATAACGAAACTTTATTCGTAACATCTACTATGAATCAAGATAATCCATTAATGGGTGAGAATATCTCTGGCACTTCAGGTAATCCGATTATCGGATTAGATATCTGGGAGCACGCTTATTATCTAAAATATCAGAATCGTCGTCTAGATTATGTTAAGTCATTTTGGAATGTAGTAAATTGGGACGAAGCGGCTGTACGTTTTAATTCCTAACTCTGAAATTTCAGATTATAGAAGTGTAGTTTATAATTATTTTTTTGCTTAACACACTTTTATATAAAAAGTATCTACGAGTGATTTGGCTCTAGTAAAATATCAACAAGATGTTAACCTAATTAATCATGTGAGTCAGTAATTGCTATATTTGAAGAAACGAAATATCTGCAATTTTTAGAATTAGTTCTTGTAATTTTTTTAGCAGAAAAATACGATTGGTACGAATTTCAAAATCATCCGACATTATTGTAATTCTTTCAAAAAAGAAATTGACTGGTTTGTCAATTGATAGTAGTTCCTTCAACGCATCTTGATATCGACCAGATTCAAGCAGTGGTTTAAGTGTTTTCTGTAATCTAATGAAACAGATTGCTAACTTAATTTCTTCAGGTTTCTTAAAAAGGGAAAAATTTATATTTTTATTGCTAATTAGATTAGATGATTTAATTAAAATCTTTGATATCCTTTTATTAACCAATACTAAAGATTTTGCTTCTTTAAGCATACAAAAAGAATTTATCGCACGTATACGCGCATCAAGGTCTGTTGGAACAGTAGAATGACATGATAAAACGGCCTGAATAACATCAACGTTATATCCTTTTTCTTGATACCAAAAGAAAAAACGACTAAGAATAAAATCAATAATTTTTTTTATTAAAAAAGTGGTATGAGCCAATTTTTTTCCAAAAAGTTGTACTGCTTGCTTTGTTAGAATTTCCAAGTCAAGAAAAAGTTTTTTTTCTATAATTATGCGTAGCACTCCAAGTGCTGCACGACGCAATGCAAATGGATCCTTATCCCCCTTTGGGGAATAACCAGTTCCAAAAATACCAACTAACGTATCCATCTTATCAGCAATAGAGACCGAGCAAGAGACAAGCGTTGTTGGAAGTAAATCTCCAAAGAATTGCGGTTGATATTGCTCTTTTTGTGCTAGAGCTACTTCTTCTGATTCTCCGTCATAGCGAGCGTAGTGCATTCCTATTATTCCTTGCATTTCAGAAAACTCAGATACCATGTTTGTTACTAAGTCACATTTAGATAACAGACCAGCACGACTAGCCTGAGAAATATTAGCGCCAATTTTATCTGCAATCCAAGCTGCTAAAGTTTCAATTCGCTTACTTTTATCACGTAAAGAACCAAGCTGATTTTGAAAAACAATGGTATTAAGACGAGGCAGGTAGTCTTGTAATTTTTTTTTACGATCGGTTGTAAAAAAAAACTTTGCATCAGCTAGTCGTGAACGAATAACTTTTTCGTTACCCGCAATAATTTTCTTTGGTTTTTTTGATTCGATATTAGCAACGAATATAAAATAAGGTAGTAAACTACCTTTAGAGCTGTCATATACAGGAAAATATTTTTGACTATTTTGCATAGTATAAATCAACACATCTATTGGTACTGATAAAAATTTTTCTTCAAATCTAGCGCTAAGCACTACAGGCCATTCTACTAATGAAGTTACTTCTTCTAAAAGATTTTCGTTTAAGTTAACTATACCCCCTAACTGTTTAGCCACTGTTTCTACAGATTTTCGAATTATTTCTTTACGTTTTAAATAATCTGCCATTACTCGACCATGATCTAACAATATTTTTGGATATTCATTAGCATGGTTTAAAATAATTTTCCTTTTTCCCATAAATCGGTGTCCATAAATAACACGATCTGTTTTAATTCCAAGAATATTACCGACGACAACATCGTTATCTAATAACATGGCTATCGAATGAACTGGACGAATAAATTGAACTTCACAATTGTTCCATTGCATCATTTTGGTAATCGGTAATTTTTCAATGGCGCGGATAATTATATTGCATAGCAAATTTTTTACTTTTTCTCCTTTTATTTTAGAACAATAAACTAGCCATTCTTTCTTACCAATCATACGTCGTGTTGCTTGATTAAGTGTAATGCCACAACTGCGTGCCCAACTTTCTGCTTCTTTTGTAGGACGACCATAAGAATCGAATGATTTCGAAATTGCTGGACCACGTTTCTCAATGTTGTAACAGGATTGCGTATTACTGAGAGAAGTAATTTTAACAGCAAGACGTAATGGAGTAGCAAACCATTTAATTTCACCATGATGAATTTTGGCTATATCGAGTTCGCTTGCAATATGAGCAGAAAAAGCCTCTCCTAAAGCACGTAGATCTTTAGAAGGTAATTCCTCTGTACCAATTTCCACCAGAAAAGTGTGTTTCATTATGATTCTACCTGTATTATTTCATCGTCATTTGTTTTTCTGTTCTACGTATTCAAAAATTCATTACTTATTCTGAGAAGCAACATAGGCTTTTGCAGCGGCCTTTGTTAAAGCACAAATTTGCAGAATGTAATTCTGGCGTTCTGTAATAGAAATTGCTTTACGAGCATCGAGCAAGTTGAAAGTGTGTGCTGCTTTTAGAATACATTCGTAAGCTGGTAGTGATAGCGGTTTTTTTAAATTCAGTAAACTCTGGGCTTCTTTTTTATATTGTTCAAAACAAATAGATAAATAATCTACACTAGCATATTCAAAATTATAAGCAGATTGTTCAATTTCATTTTGGAAAAAAATATCTTTGTACGTAATAGGTCCTGATGGACTATCAGCCCATACCAAATCATAAACGTTATCTACATCTTGTAAATACATGGATAAACGTTCAAGCCCATATGTAATTTCTCCTGTGACAGGTCGACATTCAAAACCACCAACTTGTTGAAAATAAGTAAATTGCGTCACTTCCATTCCATCTAACCAAACTTCCCAACCTAAACCCCAAGCACCAAGTGTTTGATTTTCCCAATTATTTTCTATAAATCGTACATCATGCACAGTTAGATCTATTCCGACTTCTTTTAGTGAATTGAGATACAGTTCTTGAATGTTTATAGGAGAAGGTTTAATAATAACTTGAAATTGATAATAATGTTGCAATCGATTTGGATTTTTTCCATAGCGTCCATCTGTAGGACGTCGAGACGGTTGTACATAGACAACTGAAATAGGTTTTGGACCGAGAGCTCGAAGGCAAGTTATAGGATGAGAGGTTCCTGCACCAACCTCCATATCCAGAGGTTGAAAAATGGCACATCCGTTTTTGGCCCAATAGTTTTGGAGCGTTAAAATTAAACCTTGAAAAACCTTTGGATTAAATTTTCCTATCATTATATTTAATGTATATCATGAGATACGATAAAAAAATTTAACTTATCTTATAGTTAAGATGCAATTTACGTGCATAAATATCGCATTAGTTAATTTAAAAGACAAAGGTAACGATTATTTTGATACTGCAAATATATTTATCAATTTTTTCTAAATCAAGAACAATTACGTTTAACGTTTAACTTTGTAAAAATTAATTATTCAAATAGCATGCATCTCTTAACAAGAGAAGAGTATCTTTTCATACTACTTTCATGAAACCCATGAAATAAATATAAAAATTAGTATAAATATCTTTTTAATAATTTATTACATTTTTCAAAAAAAATAGTAAAGTGCTTAATGAAGAGATTATCTTCTTTATATCATTTTTATTAATTTTAAAGTTGATTAATCATGCGAATATAAGGTATTTATTTAGCATTTTAGAATAACTTTTTCAGAAAAATCGACCTTTTTATTTAGAATAAAGTAAATTAAAAATAAATGAAAGAAAGATCAAACCCAGCATTATTTCAATAATAACTAACTGTAAAAAATTATTCATAATAACTATGAAAAATTTAATCAATTTCATTAGAGTAATGAGTATATTACTCGTACAAGAATATAAATCTTCTTAACGTAAGAAAAGTAATGCAAATTGATTAACCAATCGAATTGTTTCTTTATATAAAAAGTGTTTTTAATTACTTAAATACTAAATTTTTTCAACTGAAATTGATTAAGCTACTGATATAATCATTTATAATTTCAGTTGAAGGATAGAAGATTAATTTATCTAGCATTTAAATACTTCTGTATCGATCTTATTAAATTTTTTTCTAAATAGAAAAAATCACTAGCAAACTTTCTGCTTGCATCAAAATCCAGCAATTGTATAAATACACTACTTACTAATAAAGATGTAAAAAACTTTTATTTAAAATAGTCCAAAAAACTTTTCGATTATCATGCAATAAATAAAGATTTATTTAAGGTCGATTTATATTAAGACGAATATCTTCAAATTAATATAGAAGAAAATGACGAAATAAAATTCGATTTTCTAAATCAATTGTTATAACAATCCGTTGTTTACTCGATAAAGGAATTTCTATGCTGGAGATGAAAACAAGTAAAAGGTGGCTAAAAGCTGTTTCTTATTTATTAATGTTTTCTTTTATTATCTTAATTATTCCATTAAATCTGTTTCCTTGTTTTATTGCTGGATTTTTAGTATATGAAGCGATTATTTCTCTAACTCCCTTGGTTGAAAACTTAGCAAGCGGTATTCGTGCGCGGTTGTTAGTAGCGACAATGATTATAATATTGGTTATGTTAGTTACTATATTATGTGTAATGGGTTTGATACATTTTCTAACTTCGGATATTAAATTCGGTATTGATGTTATATCTAAAATAGATCGCATTTTTTCTGATGTAAAAAGTCATATTCCTGATCACTTACCTTTTTTTTTTCCTGAAAGTGCGGAAGAATTAAAAGATCAACTTTTTTTATTAATTGAGTCAAACCTAATAATTATTCGAAAAATGGGCCGTTCCTTATTACATGGAATAATTACTGTTTTTATTGGATTTGTCATTGGCACTGTGATCTCACTGAATCAACCTTCTGGTCATGGGACATACTTTACGAATCAGTTACTGGAACGTTTATATTATCTTTCACAAGCTTTTCGTAATATTATTTATGCACAAATTAAAGTATCGTTGGTTAATACATTGTTAACATCAATTATGATCTTATTGCTCCTCCCACTGTTTGGAATTCATTTACCATTAAGTAACACGTTAGTTATAGCTACTTTTATCTGTGGTCTTTTGCCAATTATAGGCAATCTTATATCAAATTTTATGATTATAATTTCTGCGCTTTCAATTTCTTTAGGTTTAGGAGGAATAATGATAATATATCTTGTTTCAATTCATAAGTTAGAATATTTCTTGAATGCAAAAATTGTTGGAAATTGTATTAACGCAAAATCTTGGGAGTTATTGTTGGCAATGCTTATTTTTGAAGAAATCTTCGGATTAAGAGGATTGGTAGTAGCACCAATTTATTATGCTTATTTAAAAACAGAATTACGAGCAAGAAACATTATCTGATTTTATCTATCTAAAACAAACAGATTGTTTTATTTAAATTGTCAAAATTTCATTTACTTAAAAAGCCTCGTTATTGGAAATAATAAAAAAGAAATTTATTTATCTTCATAATAACTTACCAAATTCAGTAAAATTAAACATGATAATTATGATTAAAATTATTCAAGTATGGAACAAGACGCGACCTGATGAAATCTGTATTATTTGATCAAGAAAAAAATAAAAATCTTCTTGATTTAATTAAATGTTTGCGTCTTGTTCGAAACTTAGTGTTACTAAAATTAATTTTTTAACTGTTATAATACAAGTTCCTTTATAAGGAAGACTATCTTCCAAGATTACAGATAGGAACTTGAAAAAGATTTCAAAAAATTAACAATTATTTAATTTCAATTCTTCTTGGCTTTAAGGTGTCCGGCACTTTACGTTCTAAATCAATAAACAACAAACCATTGTATAATTTAGCACCTCGTATTTGTATATGTTCAGCTAACTGAAACGTACGTTCAAAGTTGCGTTCAGAAATACCTTGATATAAATAGTTGCGTTCATTTTGAACATTAGTATGAATACCTTTTACTGTTAGTAAGTTATCATTAGCAGTGATCTCTAATTCATTTTCAGCGAATCCAGCAACCGCAATGGCTATTCGGTATTGATTCTCACTTACTAATTCAACGTTATAAGGAGGATAACCACCGTTTCCTTGACTTTGACCTGATTCAAGTAAATTTACTAAACGATCAAACCCTATAGCAGAACGATATAGGGGTGAAAAGTCAAAATTACGCATAAATTTAAATCTCCAAATATTTCAAAAATTGACCATTATTTTAAAATTACTAATATTTAATTAGATTTAGCTTAATTTTAAGCGCCTTCCAGAAGAAAAACAGCTTGTAATCTAGATAGATACTAACACTTCTTAAAACAAGAAAGAATTGTTATTTTTTTTAAACACTAAACTGACTTGCTATTTTGATTCTAATATAAATAATATAAGACTTCTAGTCTTCTAAAGAAACTAGATCTGCTTTTTTAGGGAGAATTTATTTAACACCGCCATTTTAATTTAAAGATTCTATATAAGTAAATAGTCTTGTTTTAGTATTGCTAGTATTTGTTAAAATAAATTAACACACTTTTATTAAGTAGTAAGTCACTGATATAAATAATGCAACCTGATTAAATAGAAAAAATAAGAATTTATAAAAAGCATTATTGACTGTCATTTTTTGACATTCAAACTATATTGAGAGTTAACTGATCTTAAGAATTAAAGTATACAAAAAATCAATTACTAGATAACAATTACTAAAAAAATGCTCAGCTTCAACTATATAGTAGATAGCTTCACCAAGGCAAAATTATCATTGATAATTCGTTTAAAATTAAAAATTAAAAATTTCTTCTGAAGGTTCTGAAAGTTTTCGTTAAAAGCGATAATTTTTTTACGGTTAATCTAAAAATTGTAACAACTGAACTCTTTCTTTTTAGTTAGGATATGTAAAAAGTTTTTCCTTATGTGTTAATTATAGTTAATAGCCCTAAATTTTTTTGCTATAAAAAATATATAGATAGCCCCAAATTATACTTGAAATATTCAAATAACTTTAAGATTTTTTGTTATTAACAAATCAATTTTTTGAAAAAAAATTAGCCTTTATTAGATGTCAATTTAAATTAACAATATTTTACGAATATCTTGAAGAAATTTGATTTGTCAAAGGCATATCTTTCATGTTTCAACTTTTTCAAAGCACATTGCGTATGCACAAAACTTGATAAATCTTTAACTCGTAAATTTAAAGCTCTTAGAAAGAAAGGTCTTGAAAAGAGTATCTGAAAAAAAATAGAGTCAAAGTTTCAAAACAAGAAAATTACTATGGAATAGGGTGATTGTAATAAATCTATTCAATAAAACCGCTTTTTTAGCGCTTTAATTAAAAAAAATTTCCATCTCTTTTAATGGTAGTTTCTAACTTAGAAAGTTATCTAAATAATTTAGAACATGCTAGCACATTAGCTTTAAATTATTTTTAATAATCTTTAAAAAATAAATTTTGATCATCATTAGGCAACTTCTTTAAATAAAGAACCAGAATATATGATTAACTTGCGCACTCATAAATATCTTTAAATCAGTTATTGATAGGAATTAGCGAATCAATGTAATTACTTTACAACATAACAATGATATGTTAAAGGATTAGTCACGTATCAGTTTAGCTTTTAAATAAAAAATTGTTCTTTAAATATTTCATTCAGGCTAATTATAAATTTCTAACTGTAGAGTTAACAGGTTTTTGTATTCCCCGTTATTTTAATATGTGAAAAATAAATTCTTTTAAATGTCAGAATCTTTCAAGTATAATTAAGCGCGTTTTTAGATAAAAAGAAATATTTAGAAATTACTGATCTTTAAGTATCAAACTAAAATGTCAGAACAAAGATAACGGGAAGAGGAATTTAAGTATGAAACTATTTTGGTATCGATTGGTGGTTATTTCAGCTATGGCTATAGCTGGCAGTATTGAGGCAACAGAAATTTATAATAGAGGTGGTAATAAAATAGATCTTTTTGGCAAATTTAATGGTGGACGTTATATGTCTGGTAGTAACGCTGGGGACTGCTCCTTTTTTCTGTATGGTCTCAGTGGAGAAGCTCAGCTTGGTGAAGGATTCACAGGTTTTGGAGTTTTAGAACAGGGATTTAAATTGAATCCTATTGAAGGTGAAGGAAAAAGTAAATCAACCCGTCTAGGTTTAGTTGGCATGAAGTTTAATGATACAGTCAGTATTGATTACGGACGTAATTACGGAATATTACATGATATTGGCAGTTGGACTAGTATTATGCCAACGATTAATAATGTTACTGCTACTGCTACTGATAACTTTATAATTGGAAGTTCAAGCGGAGTGCTTACTTATCGCAATAATAACTTTTTTGGAACAACTGACGGACTAAATTTTGCACTGCAATATCAAGGTAAAAATGATTTAATCAAAAATAAAGAAAAACAAGAAGTACACGAAGCAAACGGCGACGGTTATGGTATGTCTATAACATATGATTTATGGAATGGTATGTCCATAGGTGCTGCTTATAGTAGTAGTAATCGTGCTCTTGAGCAGCGTTTATTAAAAAATAACAAAAAGGCTGAGGGATATTCTTTAGGATTAAAATATGATGCAGATAATTTGTATCTGGCAGCACTGTATCTTGAAACACACAATGCAGTTTTGTACAATAAAACTGTAGATTCAAAAGAAAAAAAGCAGGATTTTGCTAAAAAAACTCACAACATTGAATTAGTTGCGAGGTATGACTTTGATTTTGGTCTACACCCTTCGATTGGTTATTTACAATCAACTATCAATCGTAACTATCAGAGCAATAGACAAGATATGAAAAAATACATTGGGATGGGAGCTAGTTACAATTTTAGTAAAAATGCCTTAACGTTTGTTGATTATCGTATTAATTTACTATCGAAAAATAGTTTTGTTCAAGATACAAAATTACCTACAAATAATACTATTGCAGTAGGGATGACTTACACATTCTGAACAATTTTAAAAATTAAAAATATCTAATTTTTTCAAATTAAAACAAAGAAAAATTAGCAACAATAAAAATTAATCGTTTAGTAATGAATTTTTTGTTTTCTTTTTTTCACCCTCACTGGTGCCTTATATTAGTGAGGGATTTTTTTTGTTTGAACTAGAAAATTTTTACTTACTTACAATTATTTTGATAAATTTTTCATGCTATCACTGATAATGGAAAAACTAAATAAAAAGGTCGTTTCACCTTTTCCTTTTTAAGGGTTTTTTTAATAAAATTTTAATGTTGGATAAAATCTTGCATTAGGTTGGAATGGTCGATATTAGATGTGTTGTTTAGGGTACAACTTTTAATTGAAAAATTTATGATTAGTATCATTCTTAGAATTAATGTCTGAAAATACTAATTAGCTGAAATCTTAATTAGTACATTGCGATATAAGATCTTGATCGGCATGAGAGGATTTGAACCTCCGACCTCCGACACCCCATGACGGCGCGCTACCAAACTGCGCTACATGCCGAAACTGTAAGAATTTTTTACTTGCTTAACAACTTAGAGATAATTTTTGATTTTAGTCAAAAATTTTATATTTAACTATGATTTAAAAAGTAAAAATTGATTAATAAGTTTAATTTAAAGGTTATTAACTATAATTAAATTTAATTTACGTTAGCAACTCTTTTCGAAAAGAAAAATCAAAGTGCTGAATCATATGTATATTTAATGTATTTTTTTATTGAAAAAATCTATATCTTCTTCCCTTTAGGATTATATTTAACTCTCATTAAAACAACATTTCGCTTTTAGCAAAGCGTTTCTTATTAAGAATCAACACGCTCATTTCTAAATTAAAGAACGTGTATGAATTTCAATTCGAAACTTAATTGCAGATTATTGATTTTTTAATTTTTTTATGAAATGGTAAATCATAATTTATGAAGGTATAAATAATATCTTTTTATCATAAGAAATTTTTAACAGAAAATTATTGATGGACACAACAAATAAATGTCTTTATTTGTCTTAAATAATTTTAAAGTTTTTACAGAATTACGATAGACGTACTGAAATTAAGTATTTTTAATGAAATTATATTGAGAAATTGTTCATACTGCATAAAAGTGGTTCTCATATACAAATAAATTTTATTAATCTGAATAGATGTGATTATTAAGTTAATTTTAACTTGATTTAAGTTAACTGCCTCCTTTAAAATGAAGGCAAAACAAATTAGAATATAAAAATATATGCTATACTTAAATGCAAAGGTCCGTAGCTCTCGTGGAAAAAGCGTAAGCAGACGATTACGTTTAAAGAACAAAATTCCCGCTATTATCTATGGCGGTGCTGAAAAACCGACTATGATTGAGATTCGTTATGATCATATTTTAAACATGCAAGATAAAAAAATTTTTTATACTGAACCTCTTGTCCTTGTGATTGATGGTAAAGAGAATAAAGTGCGAGTGCAGGAGGTCCAATTTCATCCGTTTAAACTAAAATTAACCCATGTTGATTTTATTCGTTCTTAAGTACCTTTAATATCGAAAGATCCTGTCTTCACTTAAAAATAATAGAAGTCTGATAAACAGGTTAGTTTTTTTGTATTTAATTAACAAAAGCGTTTATCTTCCAAAAATTTAGAGTCAATCAATTAAGTTATTTGTTTAAGTGAATTTAAATTTAATTTAATTAAAAACTAACTATTTTAATCTTTAATTAAAATTTTTAAAGACTTACATTTATACTTCCTTTCATTTTGATGGGATAAAAGTACAGAATTACATTTAATAAATCTAGAATTATCAAATATGATAAAAAACTATGGAAACATAAAAATACACTTGTATTTAACTCAGAAAAAATAATTATGTCTCAACGTCCTTTTCTTTTTTCTTATCAAGAAAATTAAATTAGTTTTTTACAAAAAAAATAAAATGTTTATAACAAAAAATTTTTACTTAGTTAACTACTTCCTTTTTAAAGGATGAAATTCTATATTTCTAGTATTTCAGGTAAAAATTTGAATATTTTTATATCAAACAAGTCAATTCTTAATTGAGTTATAAAATCTAGGGTGACGCTATGAACAATAAACCAACAGCTCTAACATTGAATTTTACTGACTCAGCAGCTTTTAAAGTCAAAAATCTTATTTCAAAAGAAAAAAATAAAAACTTAAAACTACGAGTATATATCACTGGAGGTGGTTGCAGCGGCTTTCAATATCGCTTCATTTTTGATGATAAAATCAATCGTGATGATTTTGTTACTAAAAAACAAGGAGTTTCATTAATCGTAGATTCTATGAGTTTACAGTATTTGACAGGAGGATCTGTCGATTATGACGAAGGATTAGAGGGATCTAGATTTATTGTCATTAATCCTAACGTTAAAACTACTTGTAGTTGTGGACTATCTTTTAGCATCTAAAATATAAAAATTTAGACAAAAATGTTTAAGGTGCACTTGTGTTTATGCAAAGTTTAAAATAGATCTTTGATTATATTTAATTAAGCAACATGATTCATTTTTAATGACTTTATTATCTCCTCCACCAGGAGGGAGGAGTTTTTTGACGCAACGATAAGAAACTTTTTAAAAAAAAGGTGAGATGTTTGATTTGAAAAATCTGTGATTGCACGAGTTATAATGAAAGAAACGTTGAATCGATAACAAATGTGAGCTACTGCCGCAGCTTCCATTTCTACGGCGATAGCTGATGGGAACCTTCTTTGAATACAGGCCAGGTCAACAGAGTTATTTATAAACGTATCACCAGTGACTATCATACCATGATGAATTGAATTTACCTTCAGGCAATTAACGGCAATTTTATTTGCTAGGGTTGTTAAAAAAGGATCGCTTTTAAATTCTTTAGGACATTTTGCCATTTGTCCTTCTTTATAGCCAAAAACAGTAAGATTTACATCGTGATAACCCACTTTGTATGGTACTACAATATCTCCAATTTTTGGAGAAGATTTTAGACTTCCAGCAGAACCAGTATTGATAATTAGATTTGGCTGAAAAAAATTGAGAAGTAACGTTGTTCCTAACGCAGCAGAAACTTTTCCAACGCCCGATTTTATTAGTGCAACTTCAATACCAAATAATTTACCTATATAAATGTTACATCCCGCTTTACGCCAAACAGAAAAATTACTCATACGATTACGTAATAACGCAATTTCTTGTTCCATTGCAGCAATAATTCCAATTTTCATAATTAATTTTTTTTAATTAAAATATTAAACGAATGGCTAATTATAATTGTCATTCATTTTAACAAATGTATAAGATCGCTTTTTGATTACATAAAATTAAAATATGGAAATTGTCTAAATATCCATTTTTAAATGAAATTATAATTTATAAAATATCAGATACATTAAGTTACTCTAATTTTTTAAAACATTTTTTAGCATAGTTTTAATGTTACTATATATCCTTAATAACAAGCGTATTAATTTAATTAAGTTATTAATATGTCTCCGTAACATAGTGAAATATAGAAATAGTTTTATATTCAACGCCAGTTGTTCACTTATCATATTCAAGTTATTTTAAATAAAAATTTTTTTAAACGCTAAACACAAATTGTTTATTAACAAAATTAAACTGAAAAAGTTATAGCGCATAAGCTTTATAATTTACTATTCTGATCTTTCTTAAAGAAAGATCAGAATACTTAGTCTTCTTTTCAAAGGAAAATTTTTAGTCTAATTGATAAAAACTTAAAATACGTTTAATAAACTAAATTGAAAAACTATAATAATCTATATTCTCTATTATGGAATTACTGGTTTATTTGTACTTATAGATTTCTAATAATTGTTGAAAAATTTAGATAAACAATATTTATTGAACTCATTTAAAATTAATCAAGAATCATCGTTAAACATTTTAAATAGGGGAGTTAAAGGACAATTAAAACCTTCTAGAAAACGTCAAATTTAAATTAAAGTATCATGAGTATCTGAAATAAATAAAAAGAAATATAAAAACATATGAAAAACTGCTATCAATAAAAATACGATGCGCACTTCTTTTTAAGAAGAAATCAAAAAAAAGATTAAAACTGTAAAATCAAAACTTCATTTTAAATGAGTTTTTTTAAATTCCTTATAAATAAGCACTAAATTCAAAGTATATTTGGCATATATCAATATCTGGCATCAAAATCTACTAACAAAAAAATACAAACTCTTTAGATTAAAGAATAATATTTGATAAATAAACAATATTACTTAATTGCAAAAAAAAATTAAATTAGTTGAAGATTACTTAGCAACACATCGAAGCAATGCAGATGAAAACAAGATCCATCTTGTTAAGATTGAACCTCTTTTTTTTATTTACTTTCATTTAATGAATGTTTTCCTTTAAAAGAAAGAGATAAGACATAAATAATTTATATGTTTGAATTAGAAAATATTTATGTTGCAATGCAATCTCACATACAGTTCTTGTTTCTCACTTTAGTTATATTATCTTTTTGTGCTTAATAATTAAACTGGAAAATGAAAACAAACTATATTTTTGTAACGGGAGGAGTTGTTTCTTCTTTAGGAAAAGGTATTGCTGCGGCTTCTTTAGCAGCTGTTCTTGAAGCACGAGGACTTCAAGTTACTATCATAAAACTAGATCCTTATATTAATGTAGATCCAAGAAATATGAGCCCTACTCAACACGGTGAAGTTTTTGTAACTGAAGATGGAGCGGAAACTGACCTAGATTTAGGTCACTATGAGCGTTTTATTCGTACAAAAATGTCGCGCTGGAATAACTTTACAACTGGTCGTATCTTTTCTGATGTTTTGCGTAAAGAACGTCGTGGTGATTATCTCGGAGCCACTGTTCAGGTTGTTCCTCATGTTACCAACGCCATTAAGGAACGAATCTTTAGAGGTGGAGAAGGTTACGACATAGTTTTAGTAGAAATAGGTGGAACCGTGGGAGATATTGAATCGATGCCTTTCTTAGAAGCCATTCGTCAAATGGCATCAGAAGTTGGTCGTGAACATACTACTTATATGCATTTAACCCTTGTACCATATATGGCTACTTCCGGAGAAGTAAAAACCAAACCGACACAGCATTCAGTAAAAGAGCTTCTTTCTATCGGAATTCAACCAGATGTGTTAATCTGCCGCTCTGATCGATCTGTACCTAGTAACGAACTAGAAAAAATTGCTTCATTTTGTAATGTCCCAAAAAAAGCAGTAATTTCGCTAAAGAATGTTGATTCAATTTATAAAGTGCCTGTTTTATTGCAGTCCCAAGGATTAGATGACTATATTTGTGAAAAATCTAATTTAAATTGTCCAAAAGCAAATTTAACCGAATGGAAACAGGTAATTCGACAACAAGAAAATCCAGTTGGTAAAGTAATCATCGGTATGATTGGCAAGTATATCCAATTACCAGACGCTTATAAGTCGGTGATTGAAGCTCTGCAACATGCTGGACTAAAAAATCATTTAACAGTCCATGTTCGTTTAATTGATTCTCAGGATGTTGAAATTCACGGTGTTGAAATATTAAAAGATTTAGAAGCTATTCTTGTTCCAGGTGGTTTCGGGCCTCGAGGAGTTGAAGGGAAAATTTTAACCGCAAAGTATGCACGTGAAAAGAAAATTCCTTATTTTGGCATTTGTTTAGGTATGCAAGTTGCTTTGATTGAATTTGCCCGTCATGTTGTAGGAATGCAAGATGCTAATTCTACTGAATTTGTTCCAAATTGCAAATATCCTGTAGTTTCATTAATTACTGAACAACAAAGCAATGGTATCTGTAAAAAAAGTAATGATTTATGTAATAATATCATGAGACTTGGCAGTCAACTTTGTTATTTAAAGGATGGAAGTTTAGCAAAAACGTTGTATGCTGAAGCTACTATTTTGGAACGACATCGTCATCGTTACGAAGTAAATAACTTTCTTCTAAAAAGAATAGAAACTGCTGGATTACGGGTATCTGGATGGTCTGGAAATAATAATAATAAGTTAGTAGAAATTATTGAATATCCAAATCATCCGTGGTTTTTAGCCAGTCAGTTTCATCCGGAATTTACGTCAACTCCAAGAGATAGTCATCCATTATTTTCTGGTTTTGTTCAAGCTGCAAAAACATATCAAAAAAGATAAAAAAAGATATGGGTTGTGATTTATTTAATAAACTTCAAAAGTTGATCTTCTTAAAAGATAATCATGATAATTACTTATAAATAAATATCTCATAGGAGAAATATAAAATGTCTAATCTAGTTAAGATTATTGGACGAGAAATTATTGATTCTAGAGGCAATCCTACAGTAGAAGCAGAGGTGCATCTTAAAGGTGGTTTTGTTGGCCTAGCCTCAGTGCCTTCTGGATCTTCAATAGGAACGCATGAAGCAGTAGAGTTACGAGATAACAATAAATCTCGCTTTCTAGGAAAAGGTGTTACTAAAGCAGTTGCTGCAATAAACAATGCTATCGCTCAAGTTTTAAACGATAAAGACGCAAAAGATCAATCTATAATTGACAGGCTTATGATCGATTTAGATGGCACAAAAAATAAGTCTAAGCTTGGCGCTAATTCTATACTAGCCGTTTCTTTAGCTGTTGCTAAAGCAGCAGCTGCATCAAAAGGTATACCTTTATATGTACATATTGCAGAATTATATGGCTTGCAAGGCAAATATTCTATGCCATTACCAATGATAAATATCATTAATGGTGGTAAACACGCTAATAATAATATTGATATTCAGGAGTTTATGATCCAACCAATCAGCGCAAAAAATGTTAAAGAAGCAATTCGAATGGGGTCTGAAGTATTTCATAACTTGGCGAAAATTCTAGAAAGAAAAGGTATGAGCACCGCCGTAGGCGATGAAGGCGGGTATGCGCCAAATTTAAAATCAAATTCAATTGCACTAGACCTTATTCAGGAAGGAGTTGAGAAATCTGGTTACATACCAGGCGAAGATATAACTATAGCTATAGATTGTGCAGCTTCTGAATTTTTCGAACAATCTACTGGAAATTATAATATGAAGGGTGAAGGTAAAGTATTTACTTCACAAGAATTTGTCCATTACCTGGAAAATTTGACTAAGAGGTATCCAATACTATCTATTGAAGACGGCTTAAGCGAGTTAGATCTAAGCGGTTTTTCTTATCTGACCAAGGTTTTAGGTAATAAAATTCAATTAGTAGGAGATGATCTATTTGTAACTAATACAAAAATATTAGAACAGGGTATTAAAAAAGAGATTGCAAATGCGATCCTTATCAAATTCAATCAAGTTGGTACATTAACTGAAACTTTAGAGGCTATTAACCTTGCTAAAAATGCAAAATATTCAACTATTATTTCCCATCGTTCTGGTGAAACGGAAGATTCTACGATCGCTGATCTAGCAGTAGGAACTGCAGCCGGACAGATTAAAACCGGGTCTATGAGTCGTTCTGATCGAATAGCAAAATACAACCAGTTAATTCGCATTGAAGAAGAGCTTAGCGTTGTTCAAGCACCTTTTTTTGGCTTAAATGAAATACGATGTAAAAGGGATGTTTTATAAAATTTAATTATCCATTTCTAGCAAGAAAATCATTAATAAAAAATTATATGTTTTTTCTAAAATTAATTTTCTAAACTTAGAACTGTAAAATTTTTACATTTTAGAGAGATGTTTATCGTCATTAAATTTTTCTTATTGCGAAAGGATATTTATTACTCACTAAAACGAGATAATTCTTAAAAAAGAAGAATTAGGTATTGCTATTTGATATACAGTTAACTCATGTGATTCTTATTAAGATTTTTTAAATATAAAATAAAAAACTTAGTAAAGGTTTTTTATTTTTTAAATGCATTCAGTGTGAAATTTGACCTCTAAGTCTTCCTTGTAGGAACATATTACAAGAAAACTATATAGTATATTATATATAATCGATTAATTAGCAAATAAGCATCATTATTTAAAATTTATTATTATTTTCTTGAAAATGGCTAACATCTTCTAAATTGTTTTTAGACTCCCGTACATTTTTTAATTAAAAAAATTGTATAATTTATGCTTAATTAGTGAAATAATTTTCATAAAAAATTTTACAGTTTAGTGTTAAGTGACCTTCATCAAAATTAACGCAAAAAATAATTTTAAATAAATTATTTCTACTATCAGTTAGAGAGGAAAAAATGGGAAAACTAGCGGTATTGTTATTAATTATATTCGGTTGGTTACAATATTCGCTATGGCTTGGAAAAAACGGTTTATATGATTTAATCCGTATTAAAAATCACATCGCAATACAAAAAAGTAAAAATATACAACTTAAAGCTCGAAATAGTCAACTTTTCTCGAAAATCAACAAATTTAACAATCAAGGTCAAGAATTTATTGAAGAGCGCTCACGCAACGAGCTCGGTATGATAAAGTCTGGAGAAACTTTTTATCGTTTGGTTCCTATCACGCAAAATAATTAATAATAATTATTCTACTAACGATAGGAGGTAAATCTTGACTAACGTTATTGCTGTATTGCCAGCAGCTGGTGTAGGTAGTCGAATGGGTAGTGATATACCAAAACAATACCTTACTATCGGCAATAAAACACTACTTGAACACGCTATTGAAAGACTATTCAATCATCCATATATCCATGAAGTGATTGTAGCAATAAATGCAAACGACCATTGGTATTACCGATTATCAATTTCTAATGATATACGAGTGCGTGTTGTTACTGGCGGTTTAGTTCGAACTCACTCAGTTATGGCTGCCTTGCGTTACACAAAAACAGCATCATGGGTTTTAGTACATGACGCTTCTCGTCCATGCTTACACCAGGATGACCTCTTTCGCCTGCTAAAGATAGTAGCTTATACTAACATAGGTGGGGTTTTAGCGGTTCCAGTACGAGACACAATTAAACGAGCATATGCTGGCTCTAAAAATATCTTTGTCACTGTGGATCGAAAAGATTTGTGGCATGCTTTAACACCTCAATTATTTTCACGTAATTTACTAGTGATTTGTCTCGAGAAGGTTATATCTAAAAACATAACAATAACAGATGAAGCGTCAGCGTTAGAGTATTGTGGTTACTCACCGTTATTAGTTCCAGGGCGAGCAGACAATATTAAAGTAACCTATCCAGAAGATCTAGAACTTGCTCGTTTTTTTCTTAGCTAAAAGGTTGGAGCAACATAAATGCGTATTGGGCATGGGTTTGATATACACAAGTTTGGCGGAATCAAACCGCTTATTATTGGTGGAGTTTGCATTCCTTATTCACAAGGATTATTAGCACACTCCGATGGAGATGTCATGTTACACGCTATTATTGACGCCTTGTTAGGAGCATCAGCTCTTGGTGATATTGGTAAGCTATTTCCAGACTCCGATCCAACTTTGATTGGAATAGAAAGTCGAATATTATTACGTGAAGTTTGGCAAAATCGGATCAAGAATTATCATTGTTTGGGTAATTTAGATGTTACGCTGATAGCTCAATTGCCAATTATAACAAGTTACATTTCGAATATGCGTACAAATATTTCGGAAGATCTTAACTCTCATATTGATAGTATTAACATCAAAGCAACTACTACTGAGCAACTAGGTTTTATTGGACGAAATGAAGCTATTGCTTGTGAAGCAGTGGTACTAATTTTTTAAAAAACTGCATGCAGTGGTAATTAAAAAAACATCCGCTTCAAACGTTATTTTATAAATGAACAAAATAGTAATTTATTTGAGCAAATTTTTACTAAAAATTAAATAATCATAATTTATATTGATTAATGTGATTAGTGTATATGCAAAATATGCACAAAGCATGAAATATTTTAATATGCTCTAAGAGTTGGCTTGTTTATAGCGAGTTTCATAGATTTTTTTATAATTTTTTATAGTTACATTAGGTGATATCTATTAAGAATATCAGTGAAAAAAAATTGTAGTCGCAGATAAGTTTATAATAACTTGCCTTTTAAGAAAATTCTTAAAAAGAGATAAGAATAATTTTTAATTAATTTAAATTGCAGTACTGATAATTCAGTGTCAGAAGTTTTTTCGAAAAAAAAGTTCTTTATTATTTAATAATTAAGTTTATTTATTTTAAATTTTCAATAAAAATATTAATAATTATTTTACTCATTTAAATTATTATTGTTGTATAGAGAGGATCCCTGAAGGGATCTCTTATGTAACTAAATTAGTTAAGGTATTAATATTTCTGCCAAAGAGTTTAATATTTAATTTTAGTTAAAAAATAAATATAAAATATAATAGATAATTTTGAATCATTCGAGATTACTTTTTGATAAAAGACACTTATATAAACTTATTTAGTAGTTTAAGTCCAAAAATAATCAGCTTATTGAGGTTATGAATAAGATAATAGCACTGTAGGGAAGGGTTAAATTTGGAAAAGCAAAGGAATAAGAGGTGCTGCTATTACGTCATAATTTTTATGTTTGTCATAGCATTCTGTACGTTAGTAGGATGTGGAAGCAATGAGTTTAATGCTCCAATTGCTAAATCAATGAAATGTAAGAAAAAGCAAACTAATCATTTTCAGAAAGAATTTTCTAAGCGTTACGATCAACATCGACAGGTTCCATGTTTTGATACGAAATACCAAGTAAAAAAGGGCGACACATTGTTTTATATTGCTTGGATTACTGGAACTAACTATCACTTTTTAGCAAAAAAGAACAATATCCCAAAACCATACAATATATATGTTGGGCAAACTATATATCTTTATAAAAAGAAAACAACACAGTTAATTACCAATAATAAACTACCATTACCTAAGACCACATTAATTACTAGTAAAATCCAAAAAAATACTGGATTCGCAACTAATTCTGGCATTACTCCAACATTAAAAAATGTAGACAGTATTAATTCTGATCAAAATTACGAATGTATTAATAGGAAAGATGCTAAGAAAATATCTTTACCGTCAAATGAAAATATTTTTTCTGCTTCTCCTTCCAGGGAAGTTTCAATTAAGTCGAGGTCAATATTTGATAAAGAAAAAAATATTAAAATGCATAGTAGCAATTTACCAACATTTAATTGGAGTTGGCCAGCATACGGAAAAATTATTGGGAGCTTTTCTTCATTGGAAGGTGGTAATAAAGGCATTGATATTTCTGGCAAAAAAGGTCAACCTATTTTAGCAGCCGCCAGTGGTAAAGTAGTTTATGTTGGTAATGCTTTACGCGGATATGGTAATTTGATAATCATTAAACATAAAAACGATTACTTAAGTGCTTATGCTCACAATGATAGAATCTTAGTTAGAGAACAAGAAGAAGTAAAAAACGGGCAAAAAATTGCTACTATGGGAGATACTGGAACCAATATAATCAAATTGCATTTTGAAATTCGACATAAAGGAAAGTCAATAAATCCTCTTTGTTTTTTTCAAAAAAAGAACAAATAATATTGCCTGCAACGCACTTTCTTCATTATATCAAAAAAAATATTATTCTTTAATATAAGCCATTTTTTACTGCACATAATAAGAAGAGAATTAAGAATTTTTATATGCTTGAATAGGTAAATAAAATTATCAAGTAGATTTATATTAAGTTTTTTAAGAACAAGAAAAATTCGGACAGTGATTTTGTATATTAGATGTTTCACTTTACGCAAAATACTTAATAGTCTTTCTTAAAAGAAGAGTTTTTATAGAAAATTACAAAATTACAGTGATTTCCAGAAAAAGCCAATCATTAAAGTTAGTAAAGTTATTAGTTAAATTTATTTAAATTAAATGCTTTTATATTCGTGAAATGAACTAAACTTGCCTATGCTTTGGTAAAAGCATAGGGCTTACATTTCATGATATCTACTTTAATATTATTAGTTAAATATATTTATTAAACAACATTCAAAAACTCCTTGTGATAAATTCCATGTTTCATAATCTTCTTCTTAAGAAGATCAAAATTAAAAATTAGATTTAGAATAGATTTAAATTAAAGTTTTAATAATTTTACATATAATTTATTAGTTCTTTTTCGTTCTAAATACATCGTACGATTAATTTGCATAAGATTATAATTTATTATGTTATAATTTCTTCCTTTAAAAGGACATGATAATTTTTATATACTGCTCATAGCAAGAATATCTATAGCACTAAAAATGTTCTAATCTTAGATTAGTAATTTAATGTTAACTAACAAAAACAATTGATAAGCCTTTAAGGAATTTTTTAATTGGTATTGTTTAAGTTAAAAAAAAGAGCTCGCAATCTATATTTAGTACAGTTGTTGATATAGATTTAATTAACTAATAATATATCCAGCCAGATAAAGTAAACATATATGCATTCTGCATGTTATTAAGATTATAAAAATAATTTGTTTGTCGCATGTTTTTAATATAAAAAAATACCTTTTAGGCTTGATTCGTGCGCTAAATTATAAATTTATAAAAAAGGAGAGGATGGCTCTCTAGGAGCTAAAATGGTTGTTGATGAGAATAAGCAAAAAACGTTAACAACAGTGCTAGCCCAAATTGAAAATCAATTTGGTAAAGGCTCAATAATGCGATTGGGCGAAAATCGCTCTATGGATATTGAGATAATTTCTACAGGTTCTCTTTCTTTGGATATTGCTTTAGGTACTGGCGGTTTACCAATGGGTCGTATTGTCGAAATTTATGGTCCTGAATCATCTGGAAAAACAACTCTGACTTTACAGGTTATTGCCGTAGCACAGCAAAAAGGAAAAACATGTGCTTTCATCGATGCTGAACATGCTTTAGATCCTGTTTACGCAAAGAAATTAGGAGTTGATATTGAAAATTTGTTATGCTCTCAGCCAGACACTGGTGAACAAGCGTTGGAAATTTGTGACGCTTTGGTTCGTTCCGGTTTAGTAGATGTTATTATTGTTGATTCTGTAGCAGCGTTAGCACCAAAAGCAGAAATTGAAGGTGAGATCGGTGATACTCATATAGGTTTAGCTGCACGTATGATGAGTCAGGCAATGCGAAAACTGGCAAGTAACTTAAAGGCTGCTAACACATTATTGATTTTTATTAATCAAATTCGCATGAAAATTGGTGTTATGTTTGGTAATTCGGAAACCACTACAGGTGGAAATGCGCTTAAATTTTATGCCTCGGTTCGTTTAGATATTCGTCGTGTTGGTTCGGTAAAAAAAGGAGATACAGTAATAGGTAATGAAACACGCGTCAAAGTTGTAAAGAATAAAGTTTCTGCCCCGTTCAAACAAGCTGAATTTCAAATTATTTATGGAAAAGGCATTAATATATTTGGTGAGCTAATTGATTTAGGTGTTAAACATAATCTAATTGAAAAAGCAGGTTCTTGGTATAGTTATGCTGGAGAAAAAATCGGTCAAGGAAAAATCAGTGTTTGCAACTTTTTGCAAAACCATCCTAGTATATTTGATGAGTTAGAAAAAAAATTACGTAATATGCTATTGCACAAGAATTCTACAGACATCAATCAACTAAAGGCTTACCATGAAGGTAATGAAGATGAAAATGAAAAAGTTGATGAGTGAGATGAATAGCAATTAGCATGGTTCTTTTTTTAATAAAGAAATAACTCTCCATATTGGAAGATGGCTTTAAATCTTTAAAACAAAGAAAAATTTGATTAACTAAAAGAACATACTTTTCTGTTTTTTCTTTACTTACTAAGTTAAGTAAGATTCTTTAATTACGTTTTTCAAACTTCTTATTAAGAAATCATGGTATGGTAATTTTGTATTTTGATCTAATCAAGTATTCAGTTTTTTATAGTGTTTTCTTCTAAGGATTTTTCTGTAGTGAAAAAACAGCTTGTGCCTATAATAGAGCTCTATTTGTAGAAATACTTATTTAAAATAAAAACCTAATTGTAAATTTTATAATTCTGAAAATATTACTAGTACTTAGTGTCCCCTAAGAATTTGTGATTATCGCATAATTTTAAGTAAAGTATGAATAACAGTACTATTGCAATCCGTCAAATGTTCTTTGACTTTTTTTGTAGTAAAGGACATCAAATGCTGCCAAGCAGTTCGCTTGTCCCTAATAATGATCCAACCTTGCTTTTTACTAACGCTGGTATGAACCAATTTAAAAAAATGTTTCTTGGTATGGAAAAGGCTCCATATCAGAGAATAGTTACCTCACAGCGCTGTGTAAGGGCCGGTGGAAAGCATAACGATTTAGAGAATATTGGATATACACCATTTCATCATACATTTTTTGAAATGTTAGGAAATTTTAGCTTTGGCGATTATTTTAAATACGATGCTATTCGTTTTGCTTGGGAGCTATTAACTGGAGCACAATGGTTCAATTTATCTCAGGAAAAACTTTTTGTAACAGTGCATAACACTGATGATGAAACCTATACTATTTGGGCTAAGAAAATAGGAGTTTCACCTGAACGTATTATACGTGTCGGAAATAATAAGGATAATGCTTGCACTTCAGATAATTTTTGGCAAATGGGCGAAACTGGTCCATGCGGGCCTTGTTCAGAAATATTCTACATTTATGGAGAACAAGGATTAGATAGTTTAAGTTCAATTACAAAAAAAGATAGAAATCAGTGCATTGAAATTTGGAATTTAGTTTTTATGCAATTTGATCGTCAAAACGATGGCACATTGTTATCTCTACCCAGACCTGCTGTAGATACAGGAATGGGACTGGAGCGCATTGCAGCTATATTACAAAACGTTAACTCAAGTTATGAGATTGACTTATTTAAAAAGCTAATTGTAAATATAGCTAAGATGATAGGAACTAATAATCTAAATAGTAAGTCATTACGAGTTATTGCTGATCATATCAGGTCATGTTCTTTCTTAATTAGTGATGGAATCACGCCCTCCAAAGAAGGAAGAGGGTATGTTTTACGTCGAATTATTCGACGTGCGCTTCGTCATGGAAGAACACTAGGCATTAACGAAATTTTTTTCTACAAGTTAGTCCCGTTACTTATCGACACAATGGACAAATCTGCTAACCAGCTACAATGTCAACAAAAATTTATAGAGCAAGTATTACGTCTTGAAGAAGAGCAGTTTTCTCGCACTTTGGAACGTGGATTAATATTGCTAAATGAAGAATTAGCTAAATTAGACGGGGACGTTCTTGATGCAGATACCGTTTTTCGTCTTTATGACACTTACGGTTTTCCAATAGATTTAACCAACGATATTTGTCGAGAGCATAACTTACGTCTTGATGAAGCTGGTCTAAGAACTATTTTAGAAGCAAAACGACAAAATAATAGACTAATTAGAAAAGATAGCCTTATTGCTACACGTAACAACAGTGTGTTACGTACACATTATGATCATCGTACTCGTTTTTTTGGTTATGAAAATCTTCAACATAAAGGAAAAGTGATCTCATTATTTTATAATGATCAATCAGTCAATACTCTTTTTCATGGAACAAAGGCAATGGTTGTATTAGATGAAACATCATTTTATGGAGAATCTGGAGGACAGGTAGGAGATCAAGGAATTTTAAAAGCAAACTCAGGAATCTTCGAAGTCATAGACACACGGAAATATGGTGATATTGTGTTTCATCATGGAACACTTAAATACGGTAAACTGGAATTAGGAGAACAAGTTGCTACTCAAGTAGACAAAATATATCGTACACATATTTGTCTTAATCATTCTGCTACTCACTTATTGCATGCAGCGTTACGTCAAGTGCTAAAACCACATTTTGTTAAACAAAAAGGATCATTGATAGATAATAAACATCTCCGCTTCGATTTTTCCTACCATGAGCCTATGAAGCCAGAGCAAATTTATAGTATAGAAGAAATAGTGAACGAGCAAATTCGTCGAAACTTACTTATTGAGACTGATGTTATAACGTTAAAAGAGGCCAAAGAAAAAGGAATTACAAAAAAAATAAAAACAGAAAACAGTGCTCAAAAATTTAGATTATTGAAAATAGGCGATTTTTCTACTGAACTATGTTGTGGAACTCATGCTACTCACACTGGTGAAATTGGTATATTTCAAATCATATCTGAGTTTGGTATTGCAACTGGGATTCGTCGAATCGAAGCAGTCTGTGGAGCAGAAGCTTTAAAACAAATACATTATAAAGATAGTCTGATACAAAATGTAGCTAAATTACTTAAGTGTAATACTCAAACATTGTTAAATAGAGTACAAACCGTATATGAAAACTCTAAAAAAATGAAAAAAGAACTTCAAAAATTAAGAAATCAACAGGCAATGCAACAATCAAACTTTCTACTTGAAAGTAGTAGAATTCACGATTTTAATGGAACTAAACTTTTAGTGAGTCAATTAGAATATCTTGCACCGCAAGTATTACGTACTATAGTGGATAATCTGAAAAATCAATTAGGAAGATCCATTATTGTCCTTGCTGCATCAGAAGGAAAAAAAGTTAACTTTATAGTCAGTATCACTAAAGACTTAGTAGATCAAGTTAAAGCATACGACATTATTAATAATCTTATGTTAAAAGTAAGTGGCAAAATCAGTGATGGAAAAGGGAAACCTGAGCTCGCCCAAGCAGGAAGTAAAAGTGCATGCGACTTTCAACTTGCATTGAAAAGTACAGAAAAATTTTTAATCACGAGATTCCGTATGAAATTTGAATAAACTTTTAGTTAAAAAACATCGTTTTCTCTTGTTAAAATATTCTGTAAAGTTTCTCTATAAAAGAGATCAAAGATAAAAAATCATGTGTTGAATTTGGTTGCTTTATATTTATTCGAACATAACAACAGGTTATCAATATAAAAAATGTATCATATCATTATGTAATATTTTTGATTACATAATTTTGTAACGCATTACTAATAATATATGTCTGCAAAAACATTAGATTCATTATAATCTTTCAAGGAGCACAAAATGCTTATTTTGACCCGTCGAGTTGGCGAAACCCTCATGATTGGTGATGAGGTCACAGTTACTGTTTTAGGCGTCAAAGGCAACCAGGTACGTATTGGAGTAAATGCCCCTAGAGAAGTTTCTGTGCATCGAGAAGAAATATATGAACGCATTCAAGCCGAAAAATAAGGAAGATTTTATACATCGGTAAGACCTACCTTAGTAATCAATGCTACTTTTGAACAATCTAATTGTTACACATTTCTTATTCTCAACCTAATTTAATTCTTTTCTCTTTAAAAGAGAGATTTAAAAAGACAAAAATTTTACTTAGTAAAATTTTAATTTTTTCTAAAAAAAACATGGCATTACGCAATAGTTGCAAAAATATTTGACTTATTTAACCTCAAAAGTATATAGTTTTATGTTACTTCGTTTTAATACTGGGTGAGGTGGCCGAGAGGTTGAAGGCGCTCCCCTGCTAAGGGAGTGTACAGAAAAACTGTACCGAGGGTTCAAATCCCTCTCTCACCGCTGCTTATTAATGCATCCGTAGCTCAGCTGGATAGAGTACTCGGCTACGAACCGAGCGGTCAGAGGTTCGAATCCTCTCGGATGCGCTACTCTGATAACGCATAGAACGGTACGATTAATTTTTTCCCCAATGCTGTTTTTTGTTTCGCATAAATGAATTAGATATTTTTCTCTTTTGTAAGGTTTATAAAAGGATAAAGACTAATTTTTATTGATTAACCAAATGGGCTACTTATTTTTATTTAGCTTCATCTAATTAGAATGCATTTTTAAGAAAAGATTTGATGAACAGATTTAATATTAACTCAATTAGTTAGTTTAAGTTAAGTTACATATGAAAAACTACTGCAAATGATAGAAAATTGTACTCGCGATAAATCATGAGCCTCTTCTCTAGAGGATTACAGTTCGACTGTTACTAACTAATAGTATTATATCGTAAACTAATCAGAGTAATTTTAAAAAAGAAAATTTTAAAAATTTTTTTCAAAAAATAGAGATTAAATTTATCTATTTTAAACAAAACAATTATCTTACTAAGATAGTAACTTGTTTTAACTTAAGTAAATTAATTAAACATATATTCATAATATAGATAAATATTTGATTTATCCATTTTAATTTGTCAAAATTTGATTAATTTAATATTAAATTAATTTGTTTTTTTAATTTTATTTGAAAAGTCACTTCTCAAAAAATGTTAAAAATGGAAAAACTTCTTATGAAAAGAAGAAAAGTTAATAATTTTATTTTTATACACAAATTACGTAACACAAGTGGATCTTATGCACTACATAAATCTCTTTTTAAGAACTGAGTTACTTTATAGTCTCAGATTTACAAAAATAAAATGTTATTAATTTTACCTTCCAAAAAAGTGATTATTAAAGAATAATTAGTCGTTTTATTAACAAAGTAAATATAGAAAGTGATTCTTTGGAATCTTTAATAAGAATTAAGGTTTGTTTTGTTTTAAAAACAAGTTATTTATTAAAAATAATCTTGTCTATTAAAGATAGAACACTTTTTGAATAAAGAGGATATGGTGCTTACAATTCGTTTAGCTAGAGGCGGTGTTAAAAAACGTCCATTTTACAAAGTTATCGTGACAGACAATCGTAATGCACGAGATGGTCGTTTTATTGAGCGCATCGGATTTTTTAATCCAATTGCAGCTGATGAGAAAAAAGGTTTGTTTTTAAATTTGGATCGTATTAATTACTGGATTAGTCAAGGTGCAAAAGTTTCTAAACGTGTTTCTACTTTAATTAAAGAAGTAAAAAATAGTCGTGATTCCTCTATACAGAAAAAGAAATGAAAAAACATCCTACTACTGTGCTTCACAGCAATTTCCTATTAATCCTATAATAATTGGTCAAATCGGCTCAGCATATGGAGTAAAAGGTTGGTTAAAAATATTCTCATTTAGTGAGAAAGATAAAAATATCTTTTCTTATCAACCTTGGTTTATCAAAGATAAAGTTGATTGGAAACCAATTCATTTAGAAAACTGGAGACTTTATAAAAAGAATTTAATTGTAAAAATTAGAAATATTGAAGAACGAGAAATAGCATCGTTGTTAACAAATCATAAAATTTTCATTGAAACATCCCTATTTTTAAATTCCTCTAACGAGGAATATTATTGGAAGGATATTTTAGGATGTCGTGTTATAACAATTAATGGTTATCAATTAGGAACAGTTGTTAATCTAATAGAAACTGGCTCAAATGATGTTTTGGTAGTAAAAGCTAATCATTTAGCAACTACTTTTCTTCCTCAAGAACGATTAATTCCTTGCATTAATGAAAAAGTAATTAAAAGCATCGATATTATGAATCGCCTCATTAAAGTAGAATGGGATTTAAATTTTTAGTATCTTTTTAAAATTAGAGATAACTGTAGATAGAAATAATTATATGTGGATTGGTATTATTACTTTATTTCCTGAAATGTTTCAGGCTGTAATACACTACGGAGTAGTGGGTCGTGCAGTGAAAAAAAAATTACTCAATATAGAATGCTGGAATCCACGTAATTTTGTGAATCAAAATTATGTTGTAGACGATCGTCCTTATGGAGGCGGACCTGGAATGGTAATGACAGCATACCCTCTGCGAAATGCGATTCATGCAGCAAAAAATAAAGCTGGAGGAAAAGCAAAGGTAATCTATCTCTCCCCTCAAGGGCGAACACTTAATCAGCAAGGAGCAAATGAATTAGCTACCAACGCAAGAATAATATTAGTTTGCGGTCGATATAAAGGCATTGATGAACGTTTATGTATTTCAGAAATTGATGAAGAATGGTCGATAGGTGACTATGTACTTAGCGGGGGAGAGTTAGCAGCAATGGTAATGATTGATTCAGTATCTCGTCTTATCCCAGGTGTATTAGGGCATAGCTCTTCAGCAGAACAGGATTCTTTTTCCAAAGGAATGCTGCTGGACTGTCCTCACTATACTCGTCCAAGACTATTGGATAATACCATGGCAGTGCCGCACGTTTTACTTTCTGGTAATCACAACAAGATTCATCGTTGGCGATTGAAACAATCTTTAGGTCGCACTTGGTTAAGAAGACCTGAAATACTCGAATCTATAACTCTTTCTAAAGAACAAGTAAAATTGTTAGTTGAGTTTCAGAGTGAATATTGGTCAAATAATACAACCAACGTATCTGACTAGTGGAAAATAGAATGAGCAATCATATCATTAAAATAATAGAAAAAGAGCAAATGAAATTAAATGTTCCACTTATTTGTTCAGGGGATTCTGTTAAAGTTAATATGTGGGTTTTAGAAGGGAGCAAAAAACGATTACAAACATTCGAAGGAATAGTTATTGCTGTTCGTCATCGTGGACTACATTCTTCCTTTACTGTTCGGAAAATATCTAATGGAGAAGGTGTAGAACGAATTTTTCAAATACATTCTCCAATTATTGACAGTATCGTTATACAACGTCGTGGTGCAGTACGCCAAGCCAAACTATATTATTTGCGCAATCGTATAGGCAAAGCCTCTCGTATTAAAGAAAAAATTTTAAATGCAAAATTATAAAATCAATAATAAAAATCTCCAACTAAAGACAAAAGCAATTGACTTGCCTATTGACAAGTCTTTAGTTTTTATTCGTTTTTTTTGCAGAAGGTTCCGTTAATCTCAAAATATTTTTTAGTTTTTAATTACCTATGAAAGAGGTTATTTAATTGGATTAAATTGTATTTAATATTAAGCATATAAACGTGTTAGACGTCGTTTGATAGAAAATTAATCAGAATTTTTTTTCAATCAAATTAGAAGTGTTTTAAAAACAACTGTTAAATTTCAACATCTATAAAGCAGATTATTTAGTTGATCCCCGTAACTCAAAATTTATTTGAATCATTTGACTTCATTTAAAGTTATAATTTTTGAGATTATATCTGCTTGTTTACTCAAGTGCATTTTTCGATATGCACGTTCCATATGTGTTAAAGCTATTCTTGTGGCTTGCGTATCTGGGAAATCTTTTAGCATTTCTTTCGTTCGTATAACAACTGTAGTGTACTCATTTCGTCTACTGTAGTACTTTATCACAGATAGAAAATGCTTAGCTAACTGATTCTTTAAATAAATTAGACGTTTGCTAGCATCCATAGAGTATTGACTATTAGGAAAAGTTTGAATTAATTTTTTAAAGTCACTAAATGCTTCCTGCAATAGTGCCGGATTTCGATCAAATCGATCTATTCCAAAGAAATCTTGTAATGCATTTTCACTTAGTGCCATATTAATCAATCCACGCATATAAAGAACATAATCAATACTCGGATCAGCAGGATACAGTTGTAAAAAATAATCAGTTAAAGATTTTGCTAACGATAAGTTAGAAGATTTATAATAGGCATAAATTAAGTCAAGTTGAATATACTGTGCATAAGGGCCAACTAAACAATGATGGTTTAATGTCTTAAGATCTTTGATTGCATCTAAATAATTACCAACCTCTAGTTTCTTTTGTACAGCTAAATATATTTCAGAGACAATATTGTTGGAAACAGTATCTCTTTTACTAGTACAACTTGACATAGATAAACAAAGTACGATAAATACTGCCTTGTATACTTTTACTATCATATGTTGATTATTTTTTACTTTTTTCTGTTTATGTTATGAACACTTTAGTTTTTAGTGTGAATTACGTCTATAAATGTAGTTGAATGAATTTCATTAAAATGAATAGTTATGAAAAAGGCCCGATCTATTTCTGGAATGATAAAAAAATCACAAGCAGCACACCGTTTAGATAAAGCTTTAACAGAATTATTTCCCTACTACACGCGATCAAAAATAAAGAGTTTCATTGTTAATGGTCTAGTAAAAATAAATGGAAAAATAGCAGTTATACCTAAAAAAAAAGTTTTTGGCAATGAACATGTTCAAATTCAGCTAGGTGTTGAAACAACAAGCTATCTGAAGCCACAAGCTATACCGCTAAATATTATCTATGAAGACGAGGACATTCTTGTTATTAACAAACCCCATAATTTTGTTGTACATCCAGGCGCTGGCAATATTGATGGAACTGTGTTAAACGGATTATTATATCACTTTCCGCCAATTGCTAATATCCCTCGAGGTGGCATTGTTCATCGTTTAGATAAAGACACGAGTGGGTTAATGGTAGTAGCTAAAAATTTATTAGCTCAAGCTAATCTAATAAAACAGTTACAAACACGTAAGATTATTCGCGAGTATGAAGCAATTGTTATTGGAAATATGAAAAAAAATGGAATAATAGAACAACCGATTGCACGACATTTTACTAAACGTATTTGCATGGCAATAAATCCGAAAGGAAAACCGGCGACCACTCATTATAGTGTAATAGAAAATTTTCGTTTTCATACATACATTCGCTTACGATTGGAAACTGGAAGAACACATCAGATTCGTGTTCATATGTTACACCTTAACCATCCACTAGTAGGAGATCCAATTTATGGTTGGAAAAATCGCTCATTGAGTTTAGTTTCTAACGCTCTTAGTGCATTATTACATAATTTTAACCGTCAGGCACTTCAAGCAACTTTTCTTCGGTTATATCATCCTGTCACTTCAGTAGAAATGACATGGAATGCTCCTCTTCAAGAGGATATGTTAGCATTAATAACAGCATTAAGAAATGACTATAAAAATAATTAAGTTTTAGAATGACCACTTCAAAAATTTATAAAACAAATATTTATTCCATAAGTTTACATTAAAATACTGATTTAGTTTAAAGAAAACATGTTTTTCCAAAACTAAACTCCATAATTTTGATTAAAAATCACAACAATTAATCATAAAAGTAATAAACTCTGTATATATTACCTTGTGTATAACAAAACCACAACGCTATCATAGTCCTATACATTTAGAAATTAGATCTAGATATTGCGTCAATGACTAATAAACAAGCTATCATAAAATAATCAAAAATAGTCAAAAATTACCAAAACCCTTTAGCTAGAAACAACTTGTTTAAATAACCACGATCATACAAAAATAGCGAATAGTTAACAATTTAATTAAAAAACTGATTACAAAAAATAGTTAAAATATCTTTTCGATCAGACAACGCAGTGTTAAACAGTAACGTCTTTTTAAATTCAATAAAGAATTATATCTTTAATACTTTTAAAGTAGACAAAATTTTTAACTTATTTAAAATGGTGACTCTTAAGTAGACATGAGGAACGATATATGCGTTTTGATCAATTTACTAATAAATTTCAACTTGCTCTTGCTGATGCTCAATCTTTAGCTCTTGGACGAGATAATCAATTTATTGAACCGTTACACGTCATGATAGCTTTGCTTAAGCAAGCAGATGGTACTATCCGTCCTCTTTTACAGTCTATCGGTATTGATCTTGCAACGCTTACTAATAAAGTAGAAGAAGCGTGCAAACGTCTTCCACAAGTAGAAGGTATCGCTGGAAATGTGCAACCTTCAAAGGACTTAATCTGCGTTTTAAATTTATGTGATAAATTAGCACAAGAACGTGGTGATAATTTTATTTCTTCCGAACTTTTTATTTTGGCCTTATTACAATTACGTAATACTTTATCTGATTTACTTAAGTCTGTAGGCGCTACAAAAAAATCTGTTACTCAAGCAATCGAACACATACGTAATGGAGAGGAAGTGAAAGATCAAAACTCAGAGAACCAACGATTAGCTTTAAAAAGATTTACTATTGATTTAACTGAACGTGCTGAACAAGGAAAGCTTGATCCTGTTATAGGTCGTGATGAAGAAATTCGACGAACCATTCAAGTACTTCAAAGACGTACTAAAAATAATCCAGTTCTTATTGGAGAACCAGGGGTAGGTAAAACTGCTATTGTTGAGGGACTAGCACAACGTATCGTTAATAGTGAAATTCCAGAAGGCCTTAAGAATAGCTGTGTACTATCATTAGATATGGGTGCTCTTGTAGCTGGAGCAAAATATCGTGGAGAATTTGAAGAACGTTTAAAAGGTGTTTTAAAAGATTTATCTAAACAAAAAAAAAGTGTTATCTTATTCATTGATGAATTACATATCATGGTTGGAACTGGAAAAGCTGATGGGGCAATAGACGCTGGTAATATGCTAAAACCTGCGTTGGCACGAGGCGAACTTCATTGTGTTGGAGCAACTACATTAGATGAATATCGTAAATTTATTGAAAAAGATGGTGCATTAGAACGACGTTTCCAAAAAGTATTTATTCAAGAACCAAGCACAGAAGATACTATTGCTATTTTACGTGGATTAAAAGAGCGGTACGAAGTGCATCATCATGTACAGATTACTGATCCAGCCATTGTCGCTGCTGCAAAGCTTTCTCATCGATACATTTCCGATCGGAAATTGCCTGACAAAGCTATCGATCTTGTTGATGAAGCTGCATCTAGTATTCGAATGCAAATTGATTCTAAGCCGGAAGAACTTGAACGACTAGAACGTCGCATTATTCAACTAAAACTGGAAAAGCAAGCACTAAAAAAAGAGCCAGATGAAGCTAGCGCCAAACGATTAGCAGTTCTAAACGATGAACTTATAAAAAAAGAGCATGATTATTTTAATCTTGAGGAAAGATGGAAAGCAGAAAAGGCTTCTTTGTCTGGCACGCAAACTTTGAAAGCAGAATTGGAAAAAACAAAGATTTTAATTGAACAAGCGCGTAGAGTTGGTGACTTAGCTCGCATGTCTGAGTTACAATACGGTAAAATTCCTGAAATAGAAAGGCAACTTGCAATAACTGCGCAAACCGAAGGAAATCATATGCATTTACTTCGAAATCGTGTAACTGATATCGAAATTGCTGAAGTCCTGGCTCGTTGGACTGGAATTCCAATTTCGCGCATGTTGGAAGATGAACGTTCAAAATTCCTTCGTATGGAAGAAAGTTTACATCAAAAAATTATTGGACAAAACGAAGCAGTTGAAGCAGTAGCAAACGCTATCCGTCGTAGTCGTGCTGGCTTATCGGATCCTAATCGTCCTATAGGTTCTTTCATGTTTTTAGGACCAACCGGAGTAGGAAAGACAGAATTATGTAAATCATTAGCTTTGTTCTTATTTGATACCAGTGATGCCATGGTTCGCATTGATATGTCTGAGTTTATGGAAAGACATTCAGTGTCTCGTTTGGTTGGAGCACCTCCAGGTTACATTGGCTATGAAGAAGGAGGATACTTAACAGAAGTAATCCGCCAGCGGCCTTATTCAGTTATTTTATTAGATGAAATCGAAAAAGCACATCATGACGTTTTTAATATTTTATTACAACTACTGGATGATGGCAGATTAACTGATAGTCAAGGACATACAGTCGATTTTCGTAATACTGTAATTATTATGACATCTAATTTGGGTTCAGATATTATTCAAGAACGTTTTGGACAAATAAATTACCATGAGATGAAAGATATTGTGCTTAGCGTAGTTAATCATCATTTTCGACCAGAATTCATTAATCGTATAGATGAAGTTGTTGTATTCCATCCACTGCAGCGAGAACATATCGCAAAAATTGCACAAATTCAACTGAATCATCTATATCAGCGATTAGAAGAACAAGGTTACGCTGGAACGACTATTAGTAACGAAGCGCTAGAACTATTGGGAAAACTCGGATTTGATCCAGTTTATGGAGCTCGTCCTCTAAAACGAGCAATTCAACAGGAAATTGAAAACTTATTATCGCAAAAAATTCTTTCCGGACAGTTATTACCTGGAAAATCGATTCAATTAGATGTACACAATGATCATATCATTGCTGTCCAACAGTAATATTTAAATTATTTAATTAGTTAATAGATAATTTTTATTAAAAAATATTTTTAATAGAAAAAATTTTTCTTGCTTGATAAAAAAGTGGACGCACCTCCGGTGTTCGGGTTATCATGCCAATGGTATTGCCCGGTAGCCGCGTGCGAAAAAGATAACCGCTGAAAGCATCTAAGCGGGAAACTTGCCTCAAGATGAGTCTTCCCTGAGGCCATAAGCCTCCTGAAGGGACGTTAAAGACGATAACGTTGATAGGTCGGATGTGTAAGCGTTGCGAAACGTTCAGCTAACCGATACTAATGACCCGTGAGACTTAACCTTGCAACACCTAAGCTGTTTAATAGATCTGAACAAAAACTTATCTAAAAACATGATGGAGATATTTTGCTTATCTATCTTGCTTGATAAATAAAGAACTTGCCTGGTGGCTAAAGCGCGGTGGTCCCACCTGATACCATTCCGAACTCAGAAGTGAAAAGTCGTAGCGCCGATGGTAGTTTGGGGCTTCCCCATGCGAGAGTAGGAAACCGCCAGGCTTTCTATCTATTACCTCTCTTTTAAAAAGAAAAGAGGGAAAAATATGTTTTTTAAGTTCTGAAGGAGGTTTTTTAAAATTCTACATAGGGGCGTAGTTCAATTTGGTAGAGCACCGGTCTCCAAAACCTAGAATCGTAAAACCTTATTTTTTCTAAGTTCCGAGTGATTATTTTCAAGTTATGAAAAAAAAAATGTTGGGTTTTTTAACAAGTTTAATTTTATCATTTTCTATTTTGGCTACACCCTTTTCTGAAGGTCATCAGTATCTTCAGCTAAGAAGACCTTCCAGTTCTGAGTTACAAGTATTAGAATTTTTTTCCTTTTATTGTTTACATTGTTATCAATTTGAGCGTTTATATAATATTTCTAGCTTGATAAAAAAGGAATTACCAACTGGAGTTAAACTAAAAAAATATCATGTAGATTTTCTTGGGCCAATGGGGAAACAATTAACCCAAGCTTGGGCCGTGGCGATGCTATTGAACATCGAAGATAAAGTTAGTCCTCTTCTTTTTGAAGAGTTGCAGCAAAAAAAAACTATAAAAACATTAAACGATATTCGTACAATATTTTCTAAAATAGGTATTAGTGAGGAAGAGTATAATTTGGCATGGAATAGTTTTTCTGTAAAAACTCTTGTATTAGAACAAGAAAAGATGGCTTCTGATTTGCGTGTTAGTGGTGTACCGGCTGTTTTTATTAATGAAAAGTATATGATTAAAAATGATGGATTAGATATGTCGTCAATAGACGCTTATATTAAGGAGCTCGTCAATGTTATAAATTTTTTATTAACTTTGAAATAATGCTTTACTTAGAATAAAATACATAAAAGTTATTTGAGAATAATATTTCATATACTTTAACGATCAATTAGGTTAGCCAAAACATTATATGGATAAAGATGTAAATAATCCAGTTATTCTTGTTGATGGTTCCTTTTACCTGTACCGCTCTTATTACGCCCTACCATATTTAATTAACACGAAAGGAGAACCCACCGGAGCAATGTATGGTGTATTAAATGTGCTTAAGAAGCTGTTAACAATATATAGAAAAAGTTTGGTTATAGTTGTATTTGATGCTAAAGGTAAAACCTTTCGTAATAAATTGTTTAATGAATATAAGTCTCATCGGTCTCTTATGCCTAGTGACCTTATTAATCAAATAGAACCATTAAATAATGTAATAAAAGCAATAGGTTTGCCAACGTTAACTATCAACAATGTTGAAGCTGATGATGTTATTGGAACATTAGCATTAACTTATGCACGTGATGGAAGAAAGGTATTAATTAGTACTGGTGATAAAGATTTAACACAATTAGTATCACCTAAGATTGCTTTAATTGATATTAAGTCAAATACTATTTTTGGTCCAAAAGAGATACAATCAAAGTTTGGTTTACCACCAGAATTATTTGTTGACTATTTGGCGTTGACAGGAGACAGTTCCGATAATATTCCAGGTGTTCCTGGAATAGGGAAAAAAACTGCAAAAACATTATTAATAAAAATAGGCAAACTTGAGCGTTTATATCAACAGCTTAATGTAATCAGTAAACTAAAGTTTCACGGCGCCAAATTTATAGCTGATAAACTTAAGAAACACCGCGAAGTAGCTTTTCTTTCTTATCAATTAGCCACTATCAAAACTAACATATCTCTCGATTTGTTTTATAAACAATTAACAATGAAGCTACCAGATATAAGAGTATTAACACTATTGTTTCAGCACTACGAGTTTAAAAATTATTTAGATGATTTAGAAAAAAGGAAAGAATGGTTAAACAGTCGAAAACATTTTCAATTATTGTCAATTCGTCGCGCTGTAATAAACCACATTTAACTCTATCTAAAGGATTAACAAATTAGTAACTCAAAAAACATATTTTCAAGATTTTTAGTGCTATGTTTGTTCTAGAAAAATTAATTAAAAATTATTGGTCACAAAAACTTTTTCTTTTGAAATTTAAGTTGATAATGTAGATATGCTTATTTTTAATTTGTTTGAACTTTTTCCTGTTATCAACGTTCTCTTAAATTTACTTACTTTCCTATTTAACAGTAGGAGAATTAAATGAGATTAACAAGACTATGTTGGATTATATGGCATCATGTTTAGATTGAAATCAACTTTGGAAAGTCCCAGTATCAAAAAAATTAGTCAAATGATTTTATTAAATTTTGGATTCTAAATAAATCTAATATTTAATTGGCTGATGCTGGCTTAATACGATATTAAAATATGCTAAATTATATTGCGGAATAGTGTGATATTGCCGGTTTGCTACATATTTTTTTTGCAAAAAAATTCTTTTTAAACTTATAGAAAACAAATGTCACAATCAAACAACACTTAACTTTTTGGTTGCAAAAAAGTGAAACATTACATTTTCTTCTTTGAAGTTACTACTTTCAAATCAAAAAGCATGATCGTCGCTTAAAAAAATCTAAAAAAAGTATTCAAGAAAATTGAAACACCTTCAGTTCTTATTCTGTCCCATTGAACAGTAAGTATTTCAGTTGGTAATTCAGCTTTGACTAGATTTTTAATTGAACTATCACGAATTTTAGTAAAATTTGAACAAAAAACTTGTTCACTTAATAAAACAAAGTTCGACGTCACTTGTTACTAAATAGTTACAGACAATTTTCTTTGATAAATAAAAACTGCCAATCCTTAAAAAAACATCTAATGATTTTCCTTGCTAATGAAAAAATTCTCAGTAAATTAGTATTTTATCCTCTCCTTATCAAACTAATTTAAAAGCATCTTAATTTGTTAGATAAGACAAAGCTTACTTATAGTATAAACTAACCCAAGACAAGTGATATACTTCATTGAGCATATCTTCCTCAAAGCGCTATTATCTGCTGGAAAATTATCCTTAATTGATCTAGATGTAGAATATTCCTGCAAGGGAATGAAGAAAACGTATTCAACAGATCGCTTCGTCACCGTTTTCATTGTAAAAACCGACTCGTAAATTGAGTTATATGTTATTATATATTTTACTTAAAACTTAGGATGCTTAATGTTTTTTCCTATAGAAAGAAATTCATGGTTTCATCGTTTATAAAACGATTGGAATTCCATTGAAAAAAGTAACTAAAAATTAAAAATTTAAAGTTAATATTCTTACTTTGGTTTAATTTATTTAATTAGTATTTTTAGTTTAAAAAATCAATTGTCTGTGTTAGAACTGAAGGCAAAAAACATATGTGTCTTTATTTTGAATAATACTCTAAGGTTTTAAAGTATATAAAAAATATATCTGTAAAAAGTTAACAACTATTTCTAAATTAGAACTCTATACAGACGTCATTTTTATCTATTAAATATATTGGTAACTTGGTTGCAGAGAAAGTCTTCTTTGATCCGAATTATTATGGAAACTCACAATGAATCCGCCTTTGAAGATGATCGCAATATAGCTAAAAATATGACAAGATAGTTTCATTTTTAATGAATAACTTTATAAATTAAACATTCCGCTCTAAATAGATATTGCATTATGAAAATAATTTAGATCAAGTATCAAATACGCTAATGCCCTTAAATAGCTAAAATCATTACATTTAAGAAAAAAAGCGAACATAGAAGTTTGCTAAAATCAGAAAACTTAAAACAATATTTAAAATAAGTAATTTATTTCTATTTTCGCAAAGAACGAAATAAAGTTTTATCGTTTTTGTTATTCTCTATGTTAAAACAAAAAATTGTATAATCAAACTCAAAGAAATAGAATTAACGTGAATGTATTTAAGTTTATAGTACGCAATAAACAATTTTTAATATCATTCCTCACTAATGAGGAACAATTACTACGTTTCTGGTTTTTTAAGATTAAAGGGTATCTGTAAGTCTTCTCTAAACTGATTTAGTCGTTTTTTTAAATTTCTAAATATCTTTAATATACTTCATGATCGAGCAAATTAATTATATAATACTAGGCTTGATATCAAATCAATTGCATTTGTATATTTTACTTTACTAATTCTAGCTAAGTTTTTCTCATTGGCTAATGTATTTATTAAAATAAATCTACCTATTATAGTTAAGATATCCTATAAAGTTATTTTAATATATTATCTAGTTATTAATTAACAGCATGTTTTTCTGAATAATGAAAATAGATTAATTGTTAACCGAAGAATTTAACTAACTAAATATTTTATTTTTTTAAATTAAAGTTATAATTTTCCTATCGCAAAATATTGAATAATAAAAAAGTAAGTAACCACTTCCTAAGTGAAGTTATGATGTCCACACGTTTACCTAAAAATAAATGCTTTCATGCTGGAAGCATTTAATTCATGATAGGAAATATATTTTCAAAAGTAAAGTAAACATAAATTTTACTGTTTATTTTATTGTCACTAATTGAATATACTATTTATTTTGACGTATTTCCTTTTTTGGAAAACATAAAAAATTAAGAAAAACAGCAGCAATTCCACCAGAGGCAATACTGGATGATAGTAAGGTTCTTAACCATTGAGGAGCATGTTGCAAAATAAAAGGTTGTTGAGATACACCGAGACCTATTGATAAAGATAGTGCAATAATTATTATGGCTCGACGATCAAGGCGCTCGCGGGATATAATCCGAACTCCTGACGCAGCAATAATTCCAAACATCACCATCGTTATGGCTCCTAGTACCGGATTAGGGATATATTGGACCGTAGCACTGACTGCCGGAAATAATCCAAGTATAATGAGCATTATTGATACAATAAATCCAATATATCGACTAGCAATACCAGTAAGTTGAATCACGCCATTGTTTTGACTAAAACAGGAATTTGGAAAAGCGTTAAGTATTGCCGAAAGCATGGAATTTAACCCGTTGGCCAATACGCCACCCTTTAATCGACGTATATACAATGGACCTTGTATTGGTTGTTCTGACACATCCGAAGTGGCAGAAATATCACCGATGGTTTCAACGGAAGTAATAAAAAAAACTAACATCAATGGAATAAGTAGATTCCAGTCAAAATCCAAACCGTAATATAGAGGCTTCGGTACGATTATTAATGATCGCGTTGATGCAGATTTTTCTGGTAATTCAACTCCGATTATCCATGATAAGATATAGCCTATTAATATGGCAACTAATAATGAGGCGGCTCTTAAATAGGAATTACGTTGTAGGTTTAAAAAAACAACAGTTAATAAAACCATAATGGCAAGAACTAAACTTTTTGGGGAATCAAAAATATGATTGCTTAAAGCGACAGAATTACCATTGATAGAAATCGAACTTATCTGAATCAGAGAAATCCCAATAATCATAACTACTATCCCTGATACAAGGGGGGTAATAATATGTTGAACTAAATGTAATATTCTTGATAAGAAAATTTCAACAAAAGAAGCTACCATCAAGGTACCAAATAATGTTGCCATCATTGTTTGTGTTTCAACTCCACTATTTTTTAATGTTAATCCCCCTATAACCAATGGCGTAACAAAATTAAAACTAGTCCCTTGAATAGAAAGTAAGCCTGATCCCACTGGTCCCCAGGTTCTTATTTGTAATATAGATGCTAATCCAGAAGATATTAATGACATGCTAATAATATGGCAAGTATCTTCCTCTGGAAGACTTAACGCTTGACAAATCAAAAGTGAAGGAGTAACAACCGCTACAAACATTGCAAGTAAGTGTTGACAGGCAGCAAATAACGTTTGTATTAATGGAGGTTGATCATCTGGACCGTAAATTAGTTCATTTGAAGTACTTTTTTTAAAAGACGACAAAGACGCTCCAACGGAAAGTTTCATTGAAAAAAATTTCCTTTCTATGCTAGTGTATTTTACGGATATTTCTTCGTCACGTACGAAGTCATTAGTTGATAATGCTATTTTTTAAACAGGAATTAAATACTAACCAGCGATCTGTTACAAAATTCTACAACAGCGAAGCTAGCTTTACATTAATATTTTAGTTAAATATAGTTTAAAAATGAATTATTAAAAGTTGATCAGACGCCGGGTCATTAACCAAGCATGCTTAGTAATTACTAATTGTCTCTTTGAGTATATAAGGTAACCTTGTACATAGCAAGTATTTAGTTTTTATAATTAGCAAAAATAAACTATAAATTTTTATGAAAAAACGAATAACTGACTAAGTAAAAGTATAGTAGCGCATTCTATCTGGCATCCAACGTTTCATTAATTCATTAGCTGCATCAGGATAATGCTTATGAATGTGTTGTGCTAATCTATAGGCAATTGGAATCATTTCCTGATCACGAATCAAGTTAGCCACTCGAAATAACGAGTTACCAGTTTGGCGAAAACCAAAAAGGTCTCCTGGACCTCGGATTTTCATGTCAAATTCAGAAATAATAAATCCATCATTATTTTCTCGAAGAATTTTCAAACGAGAATGAACTTTTTTGTTAATTGGGGATTTATAAAGAAGAACGCAGTAAGCAGCTTTTGAACTTCTTCCAACTCTTCCACGAAGTTGATGTAATTGCGTTAGTCCGAGCCGTTCGGAATTTTCAATAATTATTAGACTAGCATTAGGTATATTAATACCGACTTCAATAACTGTAGTCGTTACTAATAGTTTTATATTACCTACTTTAAATTCTTCCATAAGTTGATTTTTTTCAAAAGTTTTCATACGTCCATGTAAAAGTTCAACGCGAACCTCAGGTAAAGCGTTTTTTAACTCTTGCCAAGTTGATTTTACTGTCCTTATATTCTCTATATTTGATTTTTCTATTACAGGACAAACCCAATAAGCTTGCCGATTCTCTTGCAGACATGCTTGACAAACTCGTTGAATAACTTTATTCCGATTTTTATCTGTAACGACAACTGTAGTTACTGGCATCCGCCCTGGCGGAAGCTCGTCGATAATTGAATTATCTAAATAAGAATAAGCTGTCATGGATAAAGTCCTAGGAATTGGAGTAGCAGTCATAATTAATTGATGTGGACGTAATCCTTTTTTAAATCCCTTTTTTAAAAGAGAAAGCCGCTGGTGAACACCAAATCGATGATGTTCGTCAATGATTATTAATGCTAAATTAGCAAAATATACCTGTTTCTGAAAGACAGCATGAGTGCCTATTACCATCATTATTCTTCCATCACAAATAGCCTCTAGTTGTTTTTGACGATTTTTTTCTGTTTGTCTTCCAACAAGCCAACCTATTTTAATACCAAGTGGTAAAAACCAATTTCGAAATTTCTGTATATGTTGTTCGGCTAGCAACTCAGTTGGAGCAATTAATACAACCTGCCTACCGCTGCTAATAGCGCGTAATGCTGCTAATGCCGCGATTAATGTTTTTCCAGACCCAACATCTCCTTGTAACAATCGCATCATTGGAGTATTACGTTTCAAATCTTGATTAATTTCCTTTGCTACACGTTTCTGAGCAAAGGTAAGATCAAAAGGTAAGGATGTAACAAAACGCTGAGACAAAAAATCATTGCCATTTAATGGCATAGCTCGATCATTTTGAAGTTTATCTCTAGCTGACAACAAACTAAGATTATGTGCTAATAATTCTTCCATAACTAACCGATAACGTGCTTGACGACAATTTTCTAAAATTGCTTCTTCGTCTTCTAGAGAATTTTTTAATAATGGATGATGAAGTGTTCGTAGCGCCTCTTGAAAATCTACTAATTTATAACTGACCCCTCTTGGAAGAAGTTCTATAGAAGGAACAATTTCTAACATTTTTAGAGCTTGATCAATAATTTTTCGGAAAGTTTCTTGTCGAAGCCCCTTAATAGTTTGATATATCGGCGTTAGTGATTTAGGAAGATTCATTTTATGAGATTTATTAATTACACGATATTTAGGATGAATCATTTCATCACTGTATTTATAATGATAAACTTTGCCAAATGCAGTTATCCATTTGCCTTTAGAAAGATTACTTTCCATTGCCTTGCTAAAATAAAAAAAGCGCAGAGATAATTCTTCACCATTATTGTCACGTAAATAACACGTAAGCATCCTTTTAGGATTGTAGCTAATTTTGCTATTTAAAATTTTTCCTTGTACTGTTATTGCCATCCCGGATAGGGCTTTCCTAATAGGAAGAACTTTAGCGTGATTTTCATACCTAATTGGTAAATATAATAACAAGTCCTGTATATTTTTTATTCCAAGACGAAAAAATTTTTCAGCAAGAATTTGGTTAACCCCTGACAAAGCACTAAGCGAAATAGTGTTTAACAAAACGAGTCTTTCTCATGTTTCATATTTGTGTACGTGCATGATTAACTTATTTGCACTGTTTATAAAAAAAAGTAAAACATCATAGTCAAATAAGTAAATCGTGAGGTGTACTGCATTTCTTTTTCATTCAGCTTTAACAAAAAAATTAAAACTTTTTGGAAATTACTAATGAATTGTACTGTATAAATAGTATATTCTTGGTGTTAAAAACAATATCAGATTAGTTTTCCCTGCTAAAGATAAGTAAACTAATATTTTTACTTAAAAATTATTTTTTAGCATGTATTTATAAATAATGAAAATAGAAATTTTTTAGTTGTTATAAATATAAAATGCTACCTTCCTTTCTCTGATTTCGATTTAGCATAATTATCCATTTAATATAAAGGAAATTAATAACATTGATTAAGGCTTGTATAACTTTAAATTAATTCATTTAATTTTGATGAATCAACATTCCTTTTAGGAATTGATTAAACTATTTCCATTTTTGCAATAAATAAAAATTTTTAGTATATGAAATTGCCAAAAATTAATAAGTTTTTATCACTAATCGTTCTCTTTCTAAGAAAGGCTGAACTTAAAAAATAATAAATAACAATAAAGTCATCTATATATAAATATCGAGAAAGCATCTTCCTATATAGGAAGGATCGGTCAATCTGATTGAACGTAATCTGACAAGTAATATAATTCGTAATTGATGAATATCAAAAATAAATTTAATAAAACATCTTCGTTATATCAACAATTTATATAATTAAAAGATTTAAGTACCATTTTTTGACATTAAAATTCAGAATTTTGACTAGAAATTATACCCTGTTCGATTTCACGAAGAGCAATAACAGTACATTTATCATTTTCTTCCGAAATTAATAAATGTTTGTAATTGCTTTGGATTTGTCGAGCACGACGAGCAGCAATTAGTACTAAGTCAAAACGATTACCTACTTTCTCAACAGCATCCTGTACAGTTACACGTGCCATATTCTTCACCTCCTAATGGGAAGAAATTAGTTTCTTTAATTGCATAACTATATTAGTGGTTGTCTAATAATTTTTTAATCAACATACTATTGAGCGGTTTCTGACAATTAACGCGAAGCCGTTCAGCTCGAAAAATAGCCATAAGATCAAGTAATGCAATATTGAAATCATCGTTAATAATTAAATAATCGTACTCTAAAAAATGGTTCATTTCAATAACTGCTCGTTGCATACGATTGTTAATCATCTCTTTACTATCTTGTCCACGGCTATGTAATCTACGACTTAATTCTTTTTTAGAAGGAGGAAGAATAAAAATACTTCGTGAATTAGGAATTTTAGTACGAATCTGTTGTGCTCCCTGCCAATCAATATCAAGAAGCATATTAACACCTTTTGATAGAGCTTGTTGAATAGGTTCACGTGGGGTACCATAATAATTATCAAAAACTTGTGCATATTCCAGAAAAGCATCTTCTTCAATCATGCGTTTAAACTTTTCTATTGACACGAAAAAATAATGTTTGCCATGCCATTCACCTTGACGAACAGGACGAGTAGTATAGGAAATTGATATGCAGGTTTTATAGAATGGTTCTATTTTCAGTAATTCCCGAATTAAGCTTGATTTTCCTGCACCGCTTGGTGCAGAAATGATATAAAGTGTACCTTTAATCATGATCGTAAAAAAGATTTTCAGTTAAAGGAATAAATAATGGTAGAAAATATCATTATACGTAGCTTTATAATTACAACAGTTATAAATGCGTTCGCGTATCTATTTTAGATTAATGAAAAATAAAAATAGTATGTAAAGTAGAAAAATTTTAGAGAAATTATTTAAAGGAAAGAAATTATTTTAAGATCATTAATCTTGATTAATTATTTAAAATCCAATACAGAACAGTATTGTTAACAGAATAATACAAGCTGCTTAGACATCCTTTTTTAAAGGTTATATAAATATAGAGTTATATTTTTTTTGGTTATATTTATAAAAATAAAAGCATGATTTCGTCAAAAAAAATTCTTTCTAAGAAAGATGAAAAAATTTATTTCATATTCACGATTATTAATAGATAAGTACATTTACATAATAAAGCTTTTAACTAGATTTTTTAAGTTCTTTTAAATAACCACATCTTATGCACAATTGCTACAATATGAAACCAATTAAAAATAAAGCTAAAACCTATATTTATACAAAGAACTAATGACCTTTTCCTTTTAAAGGAAAGGATAAAATTTTATTTAATTTAATATCAATGTTACAAATTTAACTCTTTATCATAAGATAATTCCTTCTACTATAAAAAGAATGTTGTAGAATGAAAAATTGTAATATTTTTTCCGGTTGATCAGCGAAAAGAAATTTTGAAAAATTTTTTACTAAAAAAAGATTTAGAATGATTAATAGCTCTAAAAAATTTAGAGCAATGTTATTATTATTAATAATACCACCTTGAAGCAAACACTTACGTTGATTAAAGTAATATAACTATTAGTTGTATAATTAGTACGTGCTGGTTCTAAAAAAATTTTTCATTTCAAAACTTGTTTGAGACAACAAATTATCAAGATTATAGTTTTCTTTTCGTAAAAGAGAAAGAACTTGACTTCAAATTATTTTCATAAAAAATTTATCTTTCATGATAAAGAAATAGTATTAAATTAATTTGATTAAGTAATTCACTTTAAGGCTCTTTAAAGTAATAAAAAACTTTCTATAAAATATATTTCATAATGTAAAGACAATTAGTTTTACCCTTATAAATTAAAAATATTTTTGTTGTATTACATTTTTTATGTAAAATCAAACAAATCACGCGGTCTTTGTTTTTTTGTACATGAAGAATTATCTTTTTCAAGCCTATAAATTCTCGTATTTTTTCTTGTTAGCAGTAAGAATTCTTTCGACAAAAAAATTGGATAAAAGCCAATCAGTATTATATTAAATAATTATTTGCTGTTGGTAAAAGTAGTATCATTTTTTAATCGTATTTCTAAATATACTTATTTCTACTATGAAAAGCTAAATATTGCATTTGAATGCAGCTAATTTTTGCCTTCTCCTAGTATGTTCGATTTCTATGAAAAAAACATTTAAACTAGTTTCATCATTTCAACCATCTGGCGATCAACCGGAAGCTATCTCCAGTCTAGAAAAAGGACTAAAAAATGGTTTATCTTACCAAACTTTGCTTGGAGTAACTGGTTCAGGAAAAACGTTTACCATAGCAAATGTAATAGAAAAATCAAATCGCCCGACTATAATATTAGCGCCTAATAAAGTACTAGCAGCACAGTTATACGGAGAAATGAAGACGTTTTTTCCAGAAAATGCAGTTGAATATTTTGTTTCCTATTATGATTATTATCAACCAGAAGCCTATTTGCCAAGCTCTGATGTTTTTATTGAAAAAACCGCTTCAATTAATGAACATGTTGAACAAATGCGATTATCTGCTGTCAAGGCTTTACTAGAACGACGCGATGTTATTGTAGTCGCCTCAGTTTCTGCTATTTATGGTCTTGGAGATCCAGAGTCATATCTGAAAACTCTTCTTCACTTAGCACGCGGAATGATTATTTCCCAACGAGAAATTATTAGTCAACTCTTAGAGCTTCAGTACCATCGTAATGATCAAGATCTTAAACGTGGCACCTTTCGTGTACGCGGCGAAGTAATTGATATTTTTCTTGCTGAATCTAGTGAAGTTGCATTAAGAATCGAATTATTTGATGAAGAAATTAAAAGAATTTCTTTATTTAATCCATTTTTAAATTTTCTTGATCAAGAAATAGGTCGATATACTATTTATCCAAAAAACCACTATATTATATCGCACGATCAATTAAAAAGGGCACTAGTAGACATTAAAAAAGAATTATCCGAACAATGTCAAGTATTTTTATCTAAAGGACAACTTCTAGAGGAGCAACGTTTACGCCAACGTACTTCTTTTGACTTAGAAATGATGGATGAGCTAGGATATTGCTCAGGCATTGAGAATTACTCTCGCTATTTATCAGTCCGAAATCCTGGTGAACCTCCTCCGACATTATTGGATTATTTGCCAAAAGACGGATTGGTCGTCATAGATGAATCTCATATTACTATTCCACAAATTAGTGGAATGTATCGTAGTGATCAAGCGCGTAAGGAAACTTTGGTAAAATACGGATTTCGATTGCCTTCAGCGTTGGATAATCGACCACTACGATTTGAAGAGTTCATTGCATTATCGCCACAAACTATTTATGTTTCTGCAACACCGGGACCTTATGAACTAAAAATATGTAATAACAAAGTTGTTGATCAACTAGTACGGCCAACTGGTCTTTTAGATCCTAAAATTGAAGTACGACCAGTAAATACCCAGATAGATGATCTGCTTTCAGAAATTCATCGTCGAATACATATTAACGAACGAGTGTTAGTTACAACATTGACTAAACGAATGGCAGAAGATCTAACTGGATATCTTGAAAAACATGGTGCACGCGCACGATACTTACATTCTGATATAGATACCATAGAACGAGTTGAAATTATTAGAGATTTACGTCTCGGTGAGTTCCAAGTGTTAGTCGGTATTAATTTGCTTCGGGAAGGACTTGATATACCTGAAGTATCTTTAGTAGCGATACTTGATGCTGATAAAGAAGGTTTTTTGCGATCTGAACGTTCACTTATTCAAGCTATTGGCCGCGCAGCACGCAACATTAACGGTAAAGTTATTCTTTATGGAGAAAAAATTACTTCGTCAATGGCAAGTGCAATTGAAGAAACTGAGCGTCGAAGAGAGAAACAACATGCTTATAATCAAGCCAATAAAATTGTTCCAAAAGCAATTAATAAACATATTAAAGACATTATGGAACTGAGCCAATCAACTTATTTTAAAAATAAAAAATGTAAGAAGATAACAACAAAAATAACAGAAAAAGATCATTTAACTCAAAAAGAACTAGAAAAAAAGATTCAAAATCTAAAAATTCATATGCAAAAATATGCACAAAATCTAGATTTTGAAAAAGCTGCAGTTGTACGAGATGAAATTTTTGCACTTACAAATGCGGTTCAATCTGCTAGTAATAAGAAAAGCTCTTTATAAATTTTAGGTATATCTACTAAAAATGACAGATTGACCTTATGTTTGAAACATTTCATTTTTAGATTCGTAAAAAATTTTTTGTGATAATTTTAACAATCTGATACGAGCTATTTTAAAGATTGTAAAGCTAAATTTAATGCTTGATGCAATAATGCACGATCATGATAATGCAGTTCATCTACTGTAGCTAGTGGGCATTGAATGATAATACGGTCACTAAGATGGGTTGTAGCTGTGGTTGGACTAATAATTACTCCATCAATTACTTTTTCCAAGCTAATCGCTTTTTCCATCATTTGCACTTTCTGTGCTAATGTCATATTGGCTGCGGCTACATTAAACTCTCGACCTAAATTATCCAGATAAAACATTGGTGCACGACGTTGACGCAGTGCTTTTGTTAAGTCTTCTAGGAGAAGCAAAGGCATGAGACTAGTTAAAAAACTACCTGGACCAATGATAATCAGATCAGCATCCGCAATAGCCAAAAGTGCCTCATGTGTAGCTGTAACTGGTGCTGTTAATGTTAATCTTAAAGGTAACTCATTCAGCTGATCAATAGCTACCTCACCATATACTGTATCACCTGATGTTGCAATTGCCTTTAAGTCTACTGGTTGCTCTGACATGGGAATTAAACTAGCATTTACTTTTAGTAAACTGCGAATAAGATTAATAGCTTCAAGCGGTCTAACACTAAGATTATCTAACGCTTTTAGCATTAGATTACCTAAATTATGTCCCGATAACTCACCCTTTCCGCCAAATCGATATTCAAACATCGCCGAGGTAATACTTGGTTCAGTAATCAACTGATTAAGACAATTTCTGGTATCTCCCCAAGCAATACCTCCTTCAGATTTTCTTATACGTCCGGACGAACCACCATTATCAGTGGTTGTAACAATACCTGTCAATCGCGGTCCAAGAAAAGAGAGTGTGGACATAACTCGACCTAAACCGTGTCCTCCACCTAAAGCGACTACTTGGTTTAAATCAGCTAACGTTCGGCTGTGCACATATATCTCCTACATTTGATATGACAAAATATTTTTCATCTAAAGTAGTAAGGGGGTTATAGCGCTAAAAAAGAGAATTTCACAAAAAAACCGAACTAGACACATATTAACTATACATATTTTGAAAATAGACAGTGATTATAATTCTTAACATGGTAAAATTAATATAACGTTTTTCTTTATGCTCGATAACTAGATTACTGATTTTTGTGCTAAACCATTTTAATCTCAATAAAGTGTTAATTTTTTAGAGTGTTTTTGAAATTTTTTTGATATACGTACATGTATGCTGATTTTTTGAAAAAAATTTCAACCTACATTTTTTCTGACACACAAAAATGTACAGTAGAGGAGATTAATATCTCTTCTAATTTTCTAAATAGAATTTATTTAAAACGCTATCATGTTTCAATAATTGGTATGGTATATTCGACTCAATTTTTATCCTGCTTGACAGCAATAAAGAATATGCATTCTTCTTTTGAAGAACCCTTTTAGGAGGAGAGGTCAATTCTTAATAATTAAGGAAAAAATTTTAAAGCATGAATACTTCACAAGAGCTTTTACAAAAAAATGACTGCTACTTTTTTCTAAAAATAAAATCGAACTAATTATAACTGATTGCTAGTTAATAATTGCTCTTCAGAACAACGCAAAAAATAGTTGAAGATAAAAAAGAAGAAAAAATTCTTGTTTACTTAACGATAACAATTCCAACTTGAAATTTACTGAATTTATTAGCGTCTTCTTTGTTCTTCCATACGCTTAAATTCTTTCTATGCAAGATTTTTTGCATTTTTTATTTGTAATTAAAAATTGTATGTCGAATTTTAGTAAAAATTTAATCACTAAAGAAAACAATTAAAAAGATAAAATATCATAAAACAAAACTGGTTAGACTTAACCATAACCTTACTTTTTATAGATTTACAATCATCAGTTGTTTTTTAAAAAAATTATAATATTGTACATTGTCTTTTTAAATTAAAATAATTTATCGCTCTTTTCATTAAACAATGAATCATTGATTGATTAAAATTAAAATACTACCTTTTAATAGAAAAATTTTTTCTTGCCTTCATTCATTATTTTCAATAAATGTTGAATATGAAATGATTACGTTCCTTCTATTTATATAACTAGTCTGAATCAATAAAGAATTTACTTTTAGTTAAAATCATATTTTAACCCATGGTAGAATACACATCTTCTTAAATAAGAAACAAACAGATTTTTTTCAAAGATTTGTTGACGATCTTACAAAACTAATCTTAAGAAGAAGAAAATTGTTTCATAACGCACTTCATTTAAATAATGAATTACTATATAAAATATATTTAACTATGGTACAATATTAAATTAGATAATGTTAAATCACTTATATAATTTATTTTCTTAACTAAAAGGTATGATGATATGGTAATGGAACGCTTTCCTCACTCTCAGGGTCCGCTTGTATCACGCGTGAATAGTGTACTACAACCGTTTATGGCTCAGATCTACGGTTGGATGACTTGTGGATTGCTATTAACTGCCTTTGTCGCTTGGTATACAGCTCGCACTCCTGTTTTATTACAGTGTATTTTTACAAATCAGCTAGTTTTTTTTAGTTTAATTGTTGCTCAACTAGCGCTGGTGTTTATTATTTCAGGTATGGTTAGCCGTCTTAATGGCGCAATGGCAACATCGCTTTTTATGCTTCATTCTGGTTTGACAGGACTGACGCTTTCAAGTATTTTTATTGTTTATACTGCATCATCTGTGACAGGCACATTTGTTGTAGCTGCTGGTATGTTTGGAGTCATGACTTTATATGGCTATTTCACCAAACAAGATTTAAGCAGCTATAGTAATTTGCTTCTCATGGCTCTTGTTGGCATTATTTTTTCATCATTAATGAATGTTTGGCTAAAAAGCACCGTACTAATGTGGATAATGACCTATGTTGGTATAATCGTTTTCGTTGGTTTGACTGCTTATGATACTCAGAAATTAAAAAACATGGGTACTCAATTATCTTTAGATGAAAAAGATCAGTTTAGAAAATACTCTATCATTGGTGCTTTAACCTTATATTTGGATTTTATTAATCTATTTTTAATGTTACTGCGTATTTTTGGCAGTAACCGACGATAACTTCTATTTTGCAAATCCGATGGATCTCTTCTGCCACTTCTTCATTTGAGCCACATGAATAGGTGGCAGGCTTGAATTTAGTAAAATCACTATATAATAAACGTTCATTATTTTACTAACTAATTTGTACGAGCATTGCTAAATCTAAATTAGATATTAGTCAAATGCTTGAAAGAAGTGTACTTTATACTTACAGCTCTCTATCAGATAATCCCTTCATACACTTTTGGGTAATTAGAAATCAATATTTATTTTTGAGAGACGTTGTGAGGTTAAATTTAAAAAAGTCTTTTTGCAATTTCTAGGATATCTTTTCGAAAAGGTCGTTTCATATTTTCTATAGCGTCGATGATATTATGATGCACTAACTTCTCATCTTGTATTCCTACACAGTGACCGCCATAACCGTTTAAGAGCAGAGATATAGAGAATGCTCCCATGCGAGAGGCCAAAATGCGATCGTAAGCTATAGGACTGCCACCCCGCTGAATGTGTCCCAAAACGGTAGCACGGGTTTCACGTTCTGTCTCTTTTTCTATGTATTTTGCTAGCTTAACAACGTCGCAAATATGTTCAGTAATTGCAACAATGGCATGTTTTTTTCCTTTAGCAATACCTGCTTTGATTTCATAAACTAAGTCTTCTGATTTGAATTCAATTTCAGGAACCACGATAAATTCACATCCTCCAGCAATAGCAGCTGCCATAGTAAGATCACCACAGTGCCTTCCCATAACCTCTACGATGGAAATACGCTGGTGTGAAGTAGATGTGTCACGCAATCTATCGATTGCCTCAACAACGGTTCCTAGTGCGGTAAAATATCCAATGGCATAATCAGTTCCTGCTACATCATTATCAATGGTACCAGGAAGACCAATACAGGGAAATCCCATTTCTGTTAAATATTTAACTCCCATATAAGAACCATCTCCACCTATTACCATTAATGCACTTAAATTTCGTTTTAACATATTTTTAATTGCAATAGTCCTAACTTTTTCTTCTCTAAACTCTGGAAATCGTGCAGAGCCTAAAAAAGTACCACCTCGATTAATGATGTCTGACACACTATAACGATCTAACTTGATCATTCGATTTTGAAAAAGACCTAAATATCCATCAAATATCCCATAAACTTCTAATCCTTCATAAAGTGCGGATCGCACTACACCACGGATAGCTGCATTCATTCCTGGCGCATCCCCTCCGCTTGTTAACACGCCAATTTTTTTAGTCATAATTACCTCTATATGTAAAACGTAGAGTTTCTTTCGGTTGCAGTATATTTTGCTAATTTCTCTACTCGAGGCAAAAATTAGGGTCTGCAAAGAAACCTTAGTGTATTAATAGTTTTTTTTATTTTATAAGGCATACTTGATTATTTGATTATTTATTTTACTGTTTTAAACATTAAATTTCTTAAATAAGAATTACTTTTATTAATTCATTGTTTTAGTTAAAACTAACTATTTTACTTTGATTCAACATATTATTTTTAATATTTTGCCATACGGTAAGTGTTTTACATTTGCTTTAATTTGTAGTCTTTACAGAAGAAAAATTTTATGTTATGTTCCCTTTTCCAACTTGTAGTTTTCTTAATCATTTTTTTATAAACTGACGTAATATAAAATATTACGTCAGTTTTCAAGCGTATATCAGACTTTATTAAAAATATTAAAAATGCTATTTTGTCCTTTTATAATCTTACTATAGAAGTAACTTTTTACTGATAAAATCTATGCCAAAAAGTAAGATTATGAAGTAAATTTCGGAATGGAGTATTACCTGTTCAAAGAGCAGTGTACTTATAAGAAATATACCACTTCCTAAAAGAAAAGCATTATTTATCATGTAATTCAGATATAAGTACTATACCTTCTTTTTTGGAACATAGCTGAAAACAATAATTTTTTCATAAAGTGAAAATGTTTATTATGACTAATAGGTTCATATATTTCGAACATATCAAATTAAAATTTTTCTAAAAAAATTCATTTTTAGATTAAAACTGGTTTTATAAAAGGTTGTTAAGTATGGTAAACATCGGGATTTTTTGCGGCTCCTCTAGCGGAAGAAATCTAATTTACAGAGAAACCGCTATACGCGTTGGTCAAACATTAGCCGAAAAAGGAATAGGTATTATTTATGGAGGAGGAAAGGTTGGTCTTATGGGGGCTGTTGCTGATGCAGCCTTAAAAAGAGGAGGTCGCGTTATTGGTGTAATTCCGAGTTCATTGTTTGAACATGAAATCGCTCATGCTGGATTAACTTATTTACATGTAGTAACAAATATGCATGAACGTAAAATGAAAATAGCAGCAATGTCGGACGCGTTTATTACTATGCCAGGAGGCTCTGGAACTCTAGAAGAGATTTGTGAACAATGGACATGGGCGCAATTAGGATTGCACAAAAAACCTTGCGCATTTCTAAATATTAACGGATTTTACCATCCGCTAAAAAATATGATTCATCACATGGTTAAGGAAGGATTTTTAAGAAAAATCTACGAGGATATGCTTCTTTTTTCAGAAGATTTAGAAGAGATAACACAGTATTTTTTTAATTATGAAGTTCCAGCTACTAAATGGTTGGATTAAGAAAATAAAAAAGCTAGTTACACTCAATAGAATAAACTTGATTCATTTCATATCACACTTAGTTTAGACAGACCATTAACATAAAGCAATTACAGCAATTAAAATTAATAAAAACCGATAATTTTCTTTCTTGTGTATCTCTTTTCAAGAAATTTATTTAGATAATGAAACAGATTTTAAATTTCTAAAAATAGAGTATTGAATTAGGAAGATTGCACTAATTTAAAAAGAAGATAAAGCAACCATAAATTGAAAATTATTTATCAGAAAATCAATATCTAAATATCTTTTAGGTCTAAAAAGATAATTTTTTTTCATTTTTATTATTATCCTTACAATCAAGCAATCTTGCTATCGCTTGATGCGCGTTTTGATTGTGATAAAGCACTTTGTAAATTTGTTCGATAATGGGCATTTCTATTTTATAACGATTAGCCAATATTAATATTTCTTTAGCATTGGAATATCCTTCCACCAACCTTCCAATTTTTTTTTTCGCTTCTTCAGTAGTTGCTCCTTTTCCAATCAGTATACCAAAACGACGATTACGAGATTGATTTTCAGTACAAGTAAGTACTAAGTCTCCCAATCCTGCTATCCCCAAAAAAGTCTTTGATTTTGCTCCCATTACGGAGCCTAGTTGAGACATTTCTATCAGTCCCTGAGTAATTAAATTAGTACGGGCACTAGCACCAAACCCAATCCCATCAGAAATACCAGTACCAATAGCGACTACATTTTTCACTATTCCTCCTATTTGGACACCAGTAAGATCAACACTGTTATAAACACGAAAGTTATTTCGACAATGTAATATTTGATGTAAATCAATACCAAAAGTGACATCAGTAGATGCTAACACAACAGAAGTAGGTAACCCTATTGCTAATTCACATGCAAAAGTTGGTCCTGATAGAACCGCTAAAGGTATTTCTTTACCTAAAATTTCTCTTGCTACTTCCTGCAAAAGACGACCGGTTCCAGCTTCTAACCCTTTAGTAACCCATACAATACGAGCGTCCTTGCGCAAATATGGTTTGAGTTCAGTAAGCAAACATCCAAAGGCATGACTTGGCACTGCAATTAATATGTTTCGACTGACGGATAACGCTATTGGCAAAGATGACTCCAGTCGAAGAATCGGAGGAAACTGGATGTTAGGCAAAAACATTTGATTACATCGTGCCTTTTTCAGGGCATGCATATGAGAAGGGTTTCGTCCCCATAATAATACATCACGACCATTACTTGCTAGTATAATAGCTAGTGCAGTACCATACGCGCCGGCACCAACAATAGTCATTAAAGACTTAGTAAGCATTTTAAATTTCCTAAAATAATCGATTATATTTTTGGTTGTTACTTATCATTGTTTACAACTTATAAATATTTCATGGTAATTATCTAGTATCAGATCTTTTTGCATAAAAGCAATGCATGACGAAACAATTGAATAATAATGCATGTGCGAATTTAAAAATTAAGAGTATTTCGTAATAGAAGATTTAATGTTAAAGATTCATTTTTTCTGATTGCTAATGCTAAAAAATTCAGTTTTAGTATGTACTTTTATTTATTTTTTAGATTGTACGAACAATGCTAGAGTTATCTAGAGATAAAATTTAGAAAAATAGCACTATTTATTTATTCTCAAATATAATAAACAAATCGTTTTTTTAAAAAAATCTTTTTGAACAAAATTTATAATTTCTTTATTAACACTCATTGTTAATAACAAGTCATATTTTTTGCTTTGAACGAACTAGCGGCAAATTTTCTTTATTCCAACCAAATATACCTTCTTTAAGCAAAAAAACCCGTTCAAATCCAAAATTAACCAATTTTTTTGCTACACCGCAAGAAATAGTACCGTTAGTGCAGACAACTATTATTGGTTTACGTTTCGTCCTTATTAATTTGCCTAAATTTTCAATTTTAATTTCTTTCGAAGAAAGATTTAAACTATTAACAATATGTTTTTTACAAAAATCCTCACTATTTCGCAAATCGATAACTACGGCATCTTCTTTATTAATTAAATAAATAGCTTCAGAACATGTAATATTGATTACCTTAGAAAGGTAATTTCGAATTGCAATAAAAGCTACAGAAAAAAAAAGAAAAGCCCATGTAATAAAAAGTACGGGATGATTTTTAATGAATTGTAAAATTTCTTTCATGAAGTCAGAAGAAAAAGAGTCAAAGTTAAAACAAGTGTTAAAAAACCTTTGATTGTAATCTTTCTGAAGATAACCCAATTACTTCTTAAAAAGGTTTTTATTAAACGATAAATAAAAAAATTTGCAATTAATAAGGTAGGAAAATAATATTTTATTTAAATCAATTAAAACTAATCGAACTAATTTTTAGCTTAAAGTATTGAAAAAGTGCATAGTCAATATTAGTAATGATAACAATCGAAAGGTTTAATCAACTAAAAACATAGTTACATTTTTCCTTCCTTTAAGGAACTAATTAATCCAAACTTTAGATAGAGTTTATAAAAGTTAAGTATTTTGTCAAGATTATCGGGCACTAATGATTTAATTTTTTTCAAAAAAAAGAAGAGTAATGCGAGTACTTGTTGTTAAAATTTCTTCAATGGGTGATGTAATACATACACTGCCTGCATTAACTGACGCGATGTATGCAATGCCAGAAATTTGTTTTGATTGGGCAGTAGAGGAAGACTTCTCTCAAATTCCAACCTGGCATCCAGGGGTGCGTCAAGTGATACCTGTTGCCATTCGAAGATGGAAAAAAAATTGGTTTAGCTTAAATGTACGTCAGGAACGTTTTCATTTTAAGCAACGATTACAACATGAAGATTACGATATAATCATCGATGCACAAGGTTTAATAAAAACCGCGATACTTATTACGCGCATAGCGCGAGGAGAAAGTCATGGCTTAGACTACAAAAGTGCACGGGAGCCTTTTGCTAGCTTATTTTATCATCGCAAACATAGGATAGGAAAACAACAACATGCTGTTGAGCGAGTTCGCAAACTGTTTGCTGAAAGTTTAAATTATCCATTTTCTAGAAAGTTTGGAAACTATTCCATTTCTAATTATTTCCATTTTAGCTATAAAAAAAAACCTTATCTAGTTTTTTTACACTCAGCCAGTCAATCAAGGAAGCTTTGGCCAGAAGCTCACTGGAAAAAATTAATTTACTTGATTAACGATATTGGTTATCAGATTAGATTACCGTGGAAAACAAAAGAAGAATACTTTCGTTCCAAGCGATTTGCTAAAGAATCACCAAATATGATGGAAGTTCTTCCACCTCTAACATTAGAAGAATTAGCTGCACAATTAAAAGATGCGATAGCTATTGTATCGGTGGATACTGGTCTTAGTCATTTAGCTGCAGCACTTGATAAACCAAACTTAACATTATTTGGACCTACTGATTCAGTGCTTGTTGGCGGTTATGGACGTTATCAAAGCGTAATTCAAGCAAAAGATAAAAATATGGAAAGTATAACCGCAGAGTACGTTTGGAAACGATTACAGATTATGTTATTAAAACAATAAAAATGAATTTCTTTAGAAGAAGGTTTCATATTTATTGAATAATTAATTAAATTCTAACTCAGATAGAGTGCGTTACGGTTGATTTATGAGGACAACTTTTTTGAATTGCAGAAAAGTTTCAAGTTAGATAAACGCCAAACTATGAACAAAAATTAATAAAAATGTTGTTAATATAGTTTTTTGTAATTTAAACTAAAATTATTTGAAATATATCTATTGGATATAGCAGTATTCTCTTGATTTTTTTTAGAAAACTCTAGAGATCTTCTTTTATTTTCATCAACTTTTTGACAACGCTACTTGTCAACTTAATTAATGTAAATATTTACCATTGCTAATGCATTTTTCTAAATTATTTAAACTAATACCCATATTCTTCTTCTTTCTTAAGAAGAAAGATGCTTTTTATTATCAGCACTAGCCAGTCATAGTTTTGCCTAGTTTACAAAACTCCCCTAGTTTTTAAAATAAAAGTTCCTTGATTTTATCAAAAAGTATTCATTATTATGAATGAAACAATTTATCATCATAAATAGTTTTCTTCAAAAGAAGAAGATTCCAATTTTGCAAAAACTATATTACATGTTATTTATTTTTAGTTTGTTAATTAATTTAAGAAAAAACATTTATTATCAATAGTTTTTAAATTTTAATGTTTTTAAAACAGTTGGATTATAGGAGAATCATTTCACGAGGAATGATTAGTTATTAAGGTTCAAATTAATATCTCTTGAAATAATGTCTTTTATTATATTGATCTATTCAATCGAATTAATGATTCTTTTATTTTTTTAGTGAAAAATCCAAATTGCCATGCATAACTATTTTTAGTATTTAAAAATTTTTAGTAAAAATGTCAAAAAAAACTTTCTGCGAATTTTTCTAAATAAACCATTATACTCAATAAATATAAAAATGTTTTCAATTTTTTCTTTTTAAGAAATTTTTAACTGGAATGTTATTTCCATATTGAATAAGTAAAAAATTTTTAGTCCTAATCAATTTAGAGTTTTATGTAACAAAATAACTGAATTAAAGCGTGAATTCTAATCAGAAATTGAAGTTCTATTTAAATAGAACAAAAATAACTAGCATATTTTTAATTGTTGCTATTTTAGCAACTAATTATTAGATTCTTCTCAAGAGAGAAAAATTAGATATTTTTTTATTTAAAATTAAATAAATAAAAACTTAATGATTAGCATATAGATTTATTAATTTTGATTTACTTATTAATAATAATAGTTAGTTTGTTAGTTCAAAATTTGCAAGTTTATACAAAAACTAGCAGTTTATTATTTTTTAAATTTGATCTTTTAACTTTATTGTTAAAGTAAAGAATTTTTCTAAAATAGAATGATATATAGTGTAATAGTATATTTAATTCAACCTTTGATATGGGTACGACTTTTGTGGAAAAGTAGGAAAGCACCTATTTACCGACAAAGATGGAATGAACGTTACGGTTTTTGTTATGGAAAGGTTGGCCGTGGAGGTATTGTTCTACATTCTGTTTCGGTTGGTGAAACAATGGCAGCTGTCCCCTTAATTTTTATGCTTCGTCGTTATTATCCGTTTCTTTCTATCACTGTTACTACAATGACACCTTCTGGTTCAGAAAGAGTCCAGAAAATCTTCGGCAAAGACATATATCATGTATATCTTCCTTATGATCTCCCTGGTTCAATGAAACGCTTTCTTGATCAGACAAACCCAAAACTAGTAATCATTATGGAAACAGAACTATGGCCGAACCTTATTAAAATTTTACATTCTCGAAAAGTTCCATTAATAATTGCTAACGCTCGCCTATCTATTCGTTCTTTCAATCGATACAAAAAATTTAGAAACTTTATCTCCGATATTATGCGATGTATTACATTTGTCGCAGCTCAAAGTAAAGAAGATGGACTGCGTTTTCTTCAATTAGGTCTTCAAAAAAACCAATTAGTTATTAGCGGAAACTTAAAATTTGATATTTCAGTTAATTCTTCTTTAATGATTAAATCTCTTATTCTACGTAAAAAATGGGCTTCGCATAGATTAGTATGGATTGCTACAAATACTCATGATGGTGAAGAAATTATATTATTGCAAGCATATCGCAAGTTACTAACTAAGTTTCCTAATTTATTGTTAATTTTGGCTCCAAGACATCCGGAACGTTTTTCGAAAGTATTAAAAATAATAATAAAGGCTAAATTTAATTATATCTTACGCAGTAGTGGAAAAACTCCATCCAGTACCACACAAGTTGTAATGGTGGACACTATGGGAGAATTAATATTGCTATATGGTACTGCTGATTTAGCATTTATTGGTGGTACTTTAGTTAAACACGGAGGACATAACCCGCTAGAAGCGGCCCTACATGCTATTCCGATCCTTATGGGGCCTCATACTTTAAACTTTCACGATATTTGCAGAAAACTAAATAAATCCGGAGGTTTAATTACTATTACTAATGTAATCTCCTTAATTAGCTCAGTTTCCGCTTTGCTAACAGATAAAAATTATCGTTTACATCGTGGATATCACGCAGCAAAGGTGCTTCACCAAAATAAAGGCGCATCAAACCACCTCTTAAACTTATTAAAACCTCATTTACTATAGTTAAAACTTATTGACTTATTTTCCCTATAGTATTCATTAAGTCAAGACTTCTTATTTTAAGAACGATGAAATTAGTTTTCTAAAATTTTTAGACTAAATTTCCATGTACGTATATGTATTTTTAACCAACTGAAATTAATAATTTTTACTCATTCTCAGTAGAGAGAATGTTAATTTCTTAAAAAGAACACTTTTTTTAAATTAAAATTTAAAGTTCTCAAATTCTCTATATTAGAGCTTTAATTTAGAACTTTTTAAAAGATCATTTAACTTTAGTTTCTTTATATATTACATGCTGACGAATTTTCGGATCAAACTTTTTAAGTTGCATTTTTGATGCACTATTACGTTTGTTTTTTGTAGTAGTATAAAAGTGACCGGTACCAGCAGAGGAAATAAGTTTCACTATTTCACGAACATTTTTTGCCATACTTTTTTCTCAAACTTTTTTATTATTACTATGTTTGTTTCTTTTTGAAATAAGATTATCGAAAACTGTTTCGATACCTTTTTTATCAATTATACGAATACCTTTAGCAGATACACGTAGTTTAACAAAACGGTTTTTATTATCAATCCAAAAGCGATGATAATGTAAATTAGGCAGAAACCGACGCTTTGTTGCATTCATTGCATGTGAACGGTTGTTACCACTAACTGGACGCTTTCCGGTAATTTGGCAAATTTTGGACATGTTCAAACTTTAATTCTAGTGTATTTGGATTTCTTTAATTTTATAAAAAAACAGTTTTTAATCTAAAAAGTTTTCGAAATTTAATGTCTTCTTTTTCAAGTAAATTTTTCTAAAACTAGAATAGATCTACAACATATTATTACTTTTTTTGCAATGGAAAACAATTGATCTTCTTTAAAAGATTATTTCATATATCAAAACGTAAAAACGAGATAGCTGTACAAAACAAGTAAAAAGCACTTTATTACCATATTTTTATTTATTGAATGCTATCTTCTTCTTAAGAAGAAGATATTATAAAATTATTCACTACCTTTAACTATTATCAGTATCGTCCAAAAATTTTTTGAAAAGTACTCATAATTATTTTAATATTCATTAGTTAATTATGATTATAACGGAAAATATTCTAAATAACTTTATTATTTTCAGTAATTAATTTTTTTTGAAAAAAAGGTTTGCTAATGCTATAAAAATCAATTTAGCAACCAACATAAAAAATTATAAATTAATTTAATGCATTTTATAAAAAAAGTTTCTCTATCTAAACTAGTAAAAACTATATTTATTTTTAATAAGTCGAAAAATTTTGCTTTATAAGAAGGACAAACAAACAAAAATCATTTTCATTAATTAAAAATTGACTCTGCTGAAGATTTAATTATTTATTATGATGCAAAAAATAAATATCCAGATTTTGGATTATCGTATTGGTAATCAGTTCCCATTCCCAACTTACATTACTGAAGGGTCTGCTGGATTAGATTTACGTGCTTGCATTGACGATCATATTCTCTTGGCATCAGGAAAAACTTGTTTAATTTCGACAGGAATAGCCATCCATATTGATAATGTAAGTTTAGCAGCAATACTTTTACCGCGCTCTGGCTTAGGTCACAAATATGGTATTGTACTTAGTAATTCACTTGGACTGATTGACTCGGATTATCAAGGGCCATTAATTATTCCTATATGGAATAGAAGTTCTAAACTTTATATCATAGAACCCGGTGAGCGCATTGCACAAATGATCTTTGTTCCTATTGTACAAGTAGAATTTAATTTAGTAAAAATTTTTCGTAAAAGTAAACGTAATAAAGGAGGATTTGGTCATTCTGGACATCAATAACTTTAGATAACGTTGCTTTAATTAACAAGCAACATTATGATTAACAATAAAAAAATACATAATATTGAGGTTATATGTGAAATTATTTTTTTTGAATTAAAAATAATACAATCTAGATATTATGTCTAAACATAATAGTTATTACGTATGAATACAACTAATAAAAAATCTAAGTTTTAAACTTTTTTTAAATAGCCTTTTATACAGATAATTAATAAAAAAATTAACTATATTCATTTAATTGTTTTGTTAAAAAATCATCCTTATTAAGGATTAAAAATATGTTACACTGTTCGATTATTGAAGCGGACAATTTTTATCTATACATGCAATATATCGACTATGGTTATAAATAATCAATAACTATATTTCAATAGTTTACATTTTAGATGTAATGTTACAGTAACGAAAAATCAATATAACAGGCTAAATGTTTTTTTTCTGCGGAATCTAACCAAGGAATTACTCCTAGTAATGGGGCATTTATTTTATCCTGTAATGTTGCAATGTAGTCTTTACAATAATGCATCATCGGCTTAAGGTTATTAGCAATCCATCCTACTAATAGTAAATGTGCTTGTTGAATTGCTAATGCAGTAAGCAATGCATGGTTGATACAACCGAGCTTTATTCCAACTACCATAATTACTGGGAGTTGCTCAGAGAGTACCCAATCGGCATAAGTAAATTTTACTCCTAATGGAGTAAACCAGCCGCCTGCACCCTCGATTATGATCCAATCTGCACTATTTTCTAGTTTTCGTAGTCCAGAAGATAATGTTGTTTTTTCAATAACGCGTCCTGTGTATCGACTTGCAACATGCGGAGAGGTCGGCATAATAAAAGCAAAAGGATTAATCTGATGATAATTAATTGCTACATTTCCGCTAGACATTAACGCTAATGCGTCGTGACTTACTGTTCCGTATTGAGTTAAACTACATCCTGATGCTACAGGTTTATAACCTACAGCACGGTGACCACGCTTAACCGCAGACTGCAACAAAGCGCAAGCTGCCACAGTTTTACCAATATTAGTATCGGTGCCTGTTATAAAGAAACGTTTAACCAAAATAAATTTTGCTACTTATCACGATAAATTACTCCGTAAACAACATAATAACTCATTAAACGAAGATCGACTGACTGGTTTTGCCAAATTGTTTCCAAAGCTTGCAAATGACTTCGAGTAGTAAGTCCAGGATTCCGACCTGCATGAAGATAACTAGCTCCTACTCCTTTAATACCTCGTAACAGATCTGTTATCTTTTCATAATGCAAAATGTGTAATTCGGTTACTATTCGATGACGATATGGGATTATCGCCTTAACAATAACGTTATGTGGTAAAAACTGATTTATGTGTATTCTGTTGTCTACTTTTTTCCAAATATGTGCTAATTCTTTCAATGAACCCTGTGCTAAAGTAGAAAAAGCTAAAATGCCGTCCTGTCGCAATACACGGTACATTTCTGCTAATGCATTCGGTAAATTATTGCACCATTGCACTGCTAAATTACTATAAATAACGTCAACTGACGCCGTTGCTAGCGGTAATTGTTCAATATCTCCTATTATATAAGCCTTCGCAGCTTTTCGTCTTTGAGCGATATCCAACATAGCACCTGCTAAATCAAGACTAATTACCTTATTTCCTTGATTCTTCCAGAATTGACTAAAACATCCGGTTCCGCAACCTGCATCAAGAACCCATTTTCCTTTAATTGTTCCTACCAAATCACAAAGCTTTTTCCCACAAGTCCGCTGAAAAGAAGAATAACGATCATATTGCGACGCAGCACGACTAAAACAAAGGGCGATACCGGATTTATGATCGTCAATTGACATATGTTAAGTTAACCCTTTCGTTCATTAGACAATGCTTCTAACAACATATTGATATCTTCAGCTAGATGGGTTGCAGTAAGCGTAATACGAAGCTGTGCATTACCTGGCGGAACAGTAGGTGGACGCATCGCTGTTAACCATATACCTCGCTCACGTAAACGATGTGCTAATTGCAACGTACGTAAATTATCACCAATTATCAGTGGTTGTATAGCGGTTTTTGAAGAGGAAAGCATAAATCCGTAATTTTCAATACCTTTTCGAAAGTATGCAATATTTTCTAAAAGGCGTTGACGTAAAGAATCTTCATGTCGTACGATGTTTAAAGCAACATGAATAGCTGCTATTTGTGCAGGGGGCAACGCCGTACTGTAAATTAAATGACGTGCAAATTGCAATAAATATTCAGCCACTTGTTCAGTACATAAAACAGCTGCACCACTAACTCCTACCGCTTTTCCAAAAGAAACAACCAAGAGATCTGGCTGATTTTTTTTCTCCCAAGAGCAACCGCGTCCCTCTTCACCAATAACTCCTATACCATGAGCATCATCTAACATTAACCAACTACCAGTACCACATATAACTTTTTTTAATTCTTCTAATGGTGCCACATCGCCGTTCATACTAAATACCCCTTCTGTTACAATAAGACGATTCCCATTGCAACTACGATGCAACAAACGTTTCAGAGAATTTGGATTATTATGTGCAAATCGCAATAACGTTGCTGGAGAGTATATGGCTGCTTCTAATAATGAAGCATGGCTCAAACGATCCGCTAAAATATGATCGCCGGAAGCTACTAATGTTCTAATTAAAGAGTAATTAGCAGCAAAACCAGAAGTAAAAAGCAATGCACGAGGAAAGCCTAACCAATTAGCTAACCATTTTTCTAATTGTTGATGATGTGAACTGTATCCAATTACATGGCCAGATCCTCCTGCTCCAACTCCTTCAAGTGAAGCATAATCCTGCCAAGCTTTGATCACTTTAGGATGATAAGCTAAACCTAGATAATCGTTACTAGAAAAATTTATATAACATCTATTTTCGTATTGAATAAGTCGATTATTTCCACCCTTCACTGGTACGCGTTCACGATAAGACCATGTACAACGTCGCTGTGTTAATGCATTGTTAATACGCGATTCCCATCCAACAGAGTTTCTTATTTCAAGAGGCTGCATTGTAATATTGTGGTGTATCTTCTGTAAGAAATTTTTTATTTATCTGTTCTTCATCATCATGAGTCGTAATACGACGACGCATGACTTTAATATCTAGTTTGCGAAAAAGCGCTTGGTCTATTTCCTCTTTTGGATTAGAAGTTGTAAGAAGTTTACAGCCATAAAATACAGAGTTGGCTCCAGCCATGAAACACAATGCTTGGGTTTGTTCATTCATATATTCTCGTCCAGCAGATAAACGTACATATGAATATGGCATCATAATACGTGCTACAGCGATAGTGCGAATAAATTCAAATGGATCCACATCGTTGTTATCAGCTAGAGGCGTTCCTTTTATCTTAACTAACATATTGATTGGTACACTTTCTGGTGGCGTTGGCAAATTAGCTAACTGAACAATAAGATTTGCACGATCACGAACTTTCTCTCCTAAGCCAATTATTCCTCCGGAACATACTTTAATGCCAGCTTTTCGCACTTCTTTTAAAGTTTCAAGTCGATCTTGGTAACTACGAGTTGTAATAACGCTTGAATAAAACTCTGGTGAAGTGTCCAAATTATGGTTATAAAAATCCAGTCCTGCATCTGCTAACCGTTGAGCTTGTTTTGCGCTGAGTTTGCCAAGCGTCATACAAGTTTCAAGTCCCATTTCTTTAACGCCACTAATCATTTTTTCTAATAGCGGCATATCGCGATCAAGTGGACGCCCCCAAGCTGCTCCCATGCAGAATCGTGTTGAGCCAGCCTCTTTGGCTTTTCGAGCAGCATCAAGAACTCTTCTTACCTGCATTAAACGTTCATTTTCTATGTTAGTAGTATATCGAATACTTTGTGAACAATATTTGCAATCTTCAGGACAAGCGCCTGTTTTAATAGACAGCAACGTGCTAACTTGTACCTCGCCTGGTATAAAATACTGACGATGTACTTGCTGCGCTTCAAATAACAACTCAAAAAAAGGTTTATTAAATAGATTTTCTGCTTGTGATAGTGTCCAGCGTTGAGATGTTGACATGTTAATCCGTCCAAAGTATGGTTTTAAACACTTTCAGTATACTACAGGTAAGTATTAAAATGTCAACGAAGCTATTAAAATTTGATTTGTTAGTAAGGAGGAAATTTAATGATACAAGTCGATGACCTTTCCTTTGATCAGCGTCATATTTGGCATCCTTATACTTCTATGACTAAACCTCTTCCAACTTACTGGGTAACCTCTGCTGATCGTTGTGAATTAATCCTTAAGGATGGTCGTCGCTTAGTAGATGGAATGTCCTCTTGGTGGGCAGCTGTTCATGGATATAATCATCCTGTAATTAATCAAGCAATGAACGAACAAATTGCTCGTATGCCACATGTGATGTTTGGTGGTATTACTCATTCGCCTGCAGTAGCTTTGTGTCGTCGATTAATTTCTTTAACTCCAGAAGGTTTGGATTGTGTTTTTTTAGCGGACTCTGGCTCTGTAGCAGTAGAGGTAGCAATAAAAATGGCCCTACAATATTGGCAAGGCCGTAAAGAACCTCGATATGAATTTTTAGCATTACGAAAAGGATATCATGGCGATACTTTTGGTGCAATGTCGATATGTGATCCTTACAGTTCTATGCATAGATTGTACCGTGGCTATTTGGCACCACATAAATTTATTGAACCTCCTAAATGTCGTTTTGATGATGTTTGGAATGAGGAAGATGGTGTTCCGTTAATCGCACTATTAGAAGCTTATCATTACAAATTAGCAGCAATAGTTTTGGAACCAATTGTGCAAGGAACAGGTGGAATGAGATTCTACCATCCCGAATATTTGCGCTTAGCTCGAGATTTATCTAACAAGTATGGAATACTATTAATTGCTGATGAAATTGCTACAGGGTTTGGTCGAACCGGTGAATGGTTTGGATGCAATCATGCCGGCATTTCCCCAGATATTCTTTGTGTTGGAAAAGCTTTAACTGGCGGTGTTTTGACACTTTCAGCGACACTAACATGTCGCCACGTAGCAGATACCATAAGTAATAGTGATGCTGGCTGTTTTATGCACGGTCCTACATTTATGGCTAATCCATTAGCTTGTGCTGCTGCTAATGCCAGCATCTCATTACTAGAAGATGAACAATGGAAATCCTGCGTGGCAGCAATTGCGAATCAGCTTAAATCTGGATTATTACCATTAATTAATCATCCAAGAGTAATTGATGTACGAGTTCTGGGTGCTATAGGAGTAGTAGAAACAACACACCCAGTGAATATGGCAACGTTACAGCGCTGGTTTGTTGATCATGGTGTCTGGATTCGTCCTTTTGGTAGGTTAATTTATTTGATGCCTCCTTATATTATTTCGTCATCAGAGCTTACTAAGCTTATTGAAGCAATTGTTGAGTGTCTAGATTTGCCGTCACATTTTCTTTTATAAATTAACATTTTACGTACAAAGCATTTGCATTTTTAATGCAATTAAAATTACATAAGGCTGTCTTATTTAGGAAGTTAGAAAATTGTTATCGAAGCATAACTAGAGTTTCAGATAGTAATTGGTGCGTTTTTACTAAAAGTAAGGATAATGATACTCTCCAGTTTATAAGAAAAAATTTAGGTAATTATTAACTTACTAAAGTTGAGAAATTTTTCTTTAAAAGAAAAATATTCGTTATACGAATCTACCATAAATTTTTTGAATTTATAAAATTTCCAGAATGTTTGGAAACTTTTTTATAGTTGTTATTCTAAATTATGGAAACTATTTAGTTGTAATAGAAAAAATTTTATTATATGATTCCCAATGTAGGGTATTTTATTAATTTCTTAAAAAGAAAATTACGTTGAATGTTTCTTATTTCTTTCCAAAAGAAAAGATCTAGTAGTAGATAGCATTGATTTATTTTTTTTACTATTCTTAATTTTTTATTTTTTAAGTTGCAAGGTAGTACTTGTTTTAGTGTTTTTTTTACTAACAATTTTACAGTTGAAAAGAGTTGTTACATTCGTTACTTAATGAGCCTTATCGTATAGATAAATTTTATTCTCATGGAGAATGGTTCATGAACATCTATCAAAGCTCTAAAATAGATAACCAAGATGGCCCTTTTCCAACTTTATAGCGAGATAAAAAGGATAAAGATCCCGATCTATTATTAATAGAATAAACCGCAATATAATTTGATTTTTGTCCTGCAGTTATCAAAAAACGTCCTTGCGAATCTATGTTGAAACTACGGGGCTGCGTTTCAGTATTGTGATACCCTAAAAAAGTTAAATTTTCGCCGTTTTTGGAAACTAAAAATCTGCTGAGAATATTAGCTGTACGATCACAACAATAAATCCAATGATTATCTGGGGTGATATGAATGTCCGACGCCCAACGATTACCTTCAAAATTAAAAGGCATCATATCAAGAGTTTGAACAATATGTGGCGGTCTCGTAGACTTGAAATTTGTAGAAATTACATCAACAGTACCACTAAATTCATTGATCACATAGGCATAGTTACCATTTTTATGAAAAACCATATGGCGAGGTCCCGAACCAATTTTGACAGATAACGCTTCTAATTTATGTGGGGTTAGACTGTTAAATTTATCAATGGTATAAATCCTTATTCGGTCTTCTTTTAAGCATGGGACCCAAACCGTATGATTAATAGTATTAATATTTACAGAATGACAACGATTTAAATTATTTAAAATCTGAAATGGAGGGCTAATAATTCCTTTCATATCAATTGAACTTACTGTAAGACAATTCCCATGATAAGAAACGCTGAATAACGTGTTTTCGCAGCAATCAATTGTCAAGTAGCTTGGATAAGCAGGTAACGGTGTTGTGTTATATTCAGTTAGTAATCCTCTTTCGTCAATACAATAACTAACTATCCCAGAGATTGGCCGAACGCCAACATAAAGATAAGTTCCCGCTGGGTGGATTAAAATTGGCTGTCCATTTCCAGGCGTACTTACTACTTGCAATAATTCTAGAGCGCCGCGGCTATTCATTTCCCAAACATATATTTGCTGACTATCTGAACTAACAACATAAATTATTTGTTTCATGCGCCTTCCTGTTCGACTTAACTTTTTTGATTTTTAAAAAAGTAAGTACTAACCTGTTCCATTATGCCAATTAAATATGTTCTACAGTTTTTTATTAAGAATTTTAGAATATATTTTGAAATGCCAGTCCCCAATAATTTTTTAATTAGTTCAAATTTTTTGCGCGTTTGTTGTTTAATTTTCTAAATTTGACTCTAATATCCGTATTTATGAATTATTTGAAAGTTACTAATAATCACAACTGTTAATCTCGAAAAAATTATTTTTGTTTTTTTTGTTTAGAAATAATACCAAGATTCTTCCAAATGTCGCTTTAGAAAGTTAATCTATAACTTTAGATATATTAGGAAACAATAAACTAAATGTAATTAGATCTTTTTTATGAGATTTCTGTTTTTTTTGGACTCTACTTTATGGGATAAAGTTTATAACCAGTTTAATAGTTTAGTGATTTAAACAGATATCAATATTTATAATAGGCATATGTTCAGCATGTATAATTTCTTTAAATTTTGGAAATTTTTTTAGTTTAACTTGTTAATACTTTTGATAAATTAATCAGAACACTTGTTTTGACAAACGACGAGTAATTTAAAAAATTTTTATTAAAAATAGTGGTTTTTATGATGCTTGTAATTTTTAGAAACTAAGCTAGTTTAAATGCATCTCCATACTTATCTGTTTGACCCAACTATCGACTCGTTTAGCAGTTAATTCTGGTTGTCTATCCTCATCAATAGCAAGACCGACAAAATGATTATCATCGACAAGTCCTTTGGAACCTTCAAAGTAATAGCCAGAAACAGGCCATCGGCCAACCAGCATGGCTCCATTTGAGACTACAATTTCTCGTAATATACCCATTGCATCACAGAAATATTCAGCATAATCTTCTTGATCACCGCATCCAAACAATGCAACAGTTTTTTCACTAAAATCAATTTTTTCTAAAGTAGGAAAAAAATCTTCCCAGTCACACTGGGCTTCTCCATAGTACCAAGTCGGAATCCCAAATAGCAGGCGATCATATTGTTCTAAATCTTCTTTATTGCTTTCGCTGATATTAAAAATGTCAGCAACATCAGTACCCAATTGCATTTGAATTATTTTGGCAATGTTCTCAGTATTACCTGTATCACTACCAAAAAAAATGCCTATAATAGACATAGACTTTTTTGCCTCAAAAATAGTACATATATTTTTATCAGAATATCTGTTATGATAGTAATTGTTAGTATCGGTTGTCAATCGCTTACTTAGAAAGAAGTATAGCATCATCTTCACATAAAATCTTTTTTTTACAGAAAAAAATCGACTAGATTCTTTCAAGCGTTAATTTTTACTATTTAAATGTTTTATTTATCAAATAAATTAGAAGAATTAAAGCTTTGCGTAAAAATTCAAAGGAAAAACATGTAGAATAAACGGGAATTTGTTTTCTTTCTAAAAGGGAATAATGTATTTAGTTTCGACTAATTTGCTGAAAATATTCACTAATAGGTGGTTATTTTTTTAAATTTAAGAACATGTTTGTAATTACTTAATGATTTTTATGCTTCCTTTAATTTTTAAAATTGGGTTATTTTATATAATTTTGAAAAAAATTAATCATGAATCAGTATATTTATAGATTTTTCTATTTATAAATATTTATCCCTCTTAAATCTTAAGAAGTATTTCTATGGAAATCACAATCAGTAAATTTACTCGTAAGCAGACAGATGTAAAAGAGATGTAAAAATATCAGTAATTCAATTTAAAAAGAAAAGGCTGTAAACGTGTAGTTTTTTGTATTACCTATTTATTTAAAATAAATAATGTAAAGTATGAGTGAATTAAAAGACGATTGAAAAGTAAAACGTATGTATGTTGTAATCGTGCAACACTGTCCTAATCCTAAATTAGAATTAATTATCATTCAAATAATTAAAAAAATATGCTAGTTTGATTAAAAATCAAAGCATTCAATTTATTAATCGAAACAGCAGTGCGATTTACTTCAAATAATTTAGAATAGCTTCTAAATATATCTTAAGCAAGAAAACCGTGTTACCAATTTGGAAATATACTACTTCAATCATTAAAAATCTAATTTTAATTGTTGCTTATGGTTAAGCATTAAAAATAAAATTACTTCATTAATAATTTATAAGAAATCTTTCTAAAATTTAGCGTCATATCGTTTTTGATTTTAATGTGATTAACATTAATGTAATTGCTTATCATTAATTTCAAATTAGGGAATTAAGAATTAAATAAATAAATTATCATAATTATTATCAGAATAATAGTTTTTTATGATGAGTAATTAACGTTACAGTGTATTTAAATGTAAATTACTTTTAATAATTTTCGATCATGTGATTATTAAATTTTAACTTACAGATTACCGAAAAAATATAGAGTAATACTTACGTAGTATTGCACAATAGTTATTGAATACGGGCAACATTGATAAATTCCTTTCCTTGCTGGATTATCTTCTTTATATAAAGAAATAATCATGATTATTTCTTATCATCTAAAAATATTAAGACGTATTGCAACGATTTGAAGTACCTTGTTACAGACATCTAAAATTAGAAAGCTGAATTTTTCTTCAAAAAGACTTCTTAAAAAGGACGTTAAGATAGAATAAATAATTATTAGATGCCAACTTATCACTAACCCTTTATAAAAATGTTGGTACGTTAATTTTATCAGTATCAAATCCTAATGCATTAACCGGTATTATCATTGGACCCTAAGCTAGCAGATCAAAAAGAAAAACATTCTTTATTTGCCTAAATATCAATTATAATTGAGTCATAAAAATAAAACTATCTATACTTTTTTAATTATAAAGAAAGCGAGAGAAGAGTGTGTATGCATAATAATGAACTGGAACACCTTATTAATCAGAAACTTAATAATGATAGCATGTTGAAAGATTATCTTCCTAACGGACTACAAGTAGAAGGCCGTCAATTTATACAGCGCATCGTTACAGGCGTTACTGCCTGTCAAGCATTATTAGATAGTGCATTAACACAAAATGCTGATGCAATCATAGTTCACCACGGATATTTCTGGAAAAACGAAACTTCCGTTGTTCGTGGAATAAAGCGTTGCCGACTTAAAACATTACTAGCCAATGATATCAATTTATATGCATGGCACTTACCTCTAGATATTCATCCAGAATTAGGTAATAATACACAGCTCGCAATAATGTTAGATATTCAAATAACTGGATCATTAAATCCATTTGTATTACAAGGCGAATTGTTAAGTCCTATCAACGGTGATGATTTTCGTCGACGTATTGAAGAAAAGCTAGGACATAACATATTGCAATGCAGTGATAATGCTCCATTGCAGATTAAACGATTGGCTTGGTGCACAGGAAACGGACAGCAATTTATTGAACTAGCTGCACAGGCCGGTGTGGATGCTTTTATTACTGGAGAAGTATCTGAACAAACTATCCACATTGCTAGAGAATATGGGGTTCATTTTTATGCTGCCGGTCATCATGTCACTGAACGTGGAGGTATCCTTGCTCTAGGAGATTGGTTGAGCAAGCAGTGCAATTTAAATGTAGTTTTTATTGATATTCCAAATCCTGCCTAGAAGCTTGCAATTTATTCTTCTAAAAAAGAAGAATGGAACCTTAATGTTATTGAACTAGCTGCACAGGCCGGTGTGGATGCTTTTATTACTGGAGAAGTATCTGAACAAACTATCCACATTGCTAGAGAATATGGGGTTTAATTTTAGATTTCATTTTTGAACGTTCTATACATTAATTTTAAATCTTAAAAAGTATGATTAAATGACCTCGTTTTATTAAGTAGTTCACATTTTTTAATAAAGCTAATTGAATCTATAGAAGCTCGCTTGAGTTAAAAAAACGTATTGTGTCTATGATGTAATGTTAATTTTTAAAAATTTTTTAGCACTAAAGTGAAAGCTTAATCATTAACTTAAAATAAATAACTTTTTAAAATTCCTAACAAGATATAAATTAGCCAAATTGTAATTAATAATTAATTTTTTAAGAAAAAACTTATCGTTAAAATTTATAAATTTTTCTGACAGGTTTTGTTGGTGCGTAAAAACAAAGATATGCACACAATACATAATTTGATTTATTATCAAAGTAATGTCATTTTAGATTTACTTTTTTTGCAAACAGAATACATGTAATTTTTTCTCAAATCTCTTCATTTCACATGTAGAGTTTAGGGATTCTATTGGAAATAGAATTAATATCAGTCACTAAAAAGACTTAAGGTGTTTTCTTTAAAATATAAATTTTTATATAAAAACAAATATTAAAACTTTAATGTTCAATTTTAGTATCGAGTTTAATGTTATCTATAATAAATTGGTTTAACTAATCAATCGGATTAGTTTCTATCGGAGATCTTCTACACTCTTTCTTTAAAGAAAAAGTAAAATGTTCCAAACTGTTCTATACATTAAGCGACTGTAACAATCCTTTTAATACGGTTTTTTTTTGATTCAAAGATCATTTCATATCAAAATTACTAAAATACTGTAACATTATTTATCGTCTATGTAGGTACAAATGAAAAAGTGTTAATGGTTGATGAACTTCTTCAAGACAAAGAAGGGATAAATATCATGAATTTACATGAATATCAAGTAAAAAAGTTGTTTTCTCAGTACGGATTACCTGTTCCAAATAGTTATTTATGTAGCACTTTAAGTGAAGTGGAGCATGCTATAAAAGCAAGTGTCGGACCTTGGGTAGTAAAGTGTCAAGTACATGCAAATGGTCGTGGGAAATTTGGTGGCGTAAAAATAGTGTATTCACGGGAAGAAGTCTATGTTTTTGCAAAAAAATGGTTAGGAAAACACTTCTCGATTTACCAAGAAAAAAATATCTGTTTAAAGTATCCGGTTAATCAAATTTTAATAGAAACAACCACTGACATTACCAAAGAGTTATACCTGGGAATAACAATCGATCGAAGTATAAATCAAATAATATTCGTGGCATCTATGAATGGAGGAACAGAAATTGAAAAAGTAGCAAAGGAAGCACCACATTTAATTCATAAAATTACTTTAGATTTTCTTACAGGTCCGCAGCTTTATCAAGGACGAAAATTGGCGTTTAAATTAGGTTTAAGTGGAAAGTTATTGATCCAATTCAGTAAAATTTTTATGAGTTTATCGATATTGTTTTTAGAAAAAGATCTTGTTTCAGTTGAAATTAATCCACTAGCGATCAATAGTGATGAAAATTTCATTTGTCTCGATGGAAAATTAAACGCTGATAACAACGCAATGTTTCGTCAAAAGAGATTATTTGAGATGCGTGATCTTAAACAAGAAAATAAATGTGAAGTACATGCGTCTCGATGGGGCTTAAATTATGTTGCTTTAGGGGGAGGTAATATCGGTTGCATAGCAAACGGTGCCGGTTTGGCAATGGGAACAATGGATATCATTAGATTGCATGGCGGCAAACCGGCAAATTTTCTTGATGTAGGGGGTGCGGTAGAAAAGGAGTATATCGCTGAAGCGTTCAAAATTCTTTTATTGATTAAAGAGGTGAAAGTAGTGTTAGTTAATATTTTTGGAGGAATAGTTTGTTGCGATTTAGTTTCTGATGGAATCATTACTGGAGTATCTGAATCGAACATCGCTATTCCTATAGTGGTTCGTTTGGAAGGTAATAATGCTGAACTAGGTACTCAGAAATTAAAAAATAGCAATCTAAATATTATTGTTGCTACCGATCTTAATGATATGGTAAGAAAAGTTATTACTGCGGCAGTATAAAAATGCCTATTCTGATAGATAGAAATACGAGAGTAATTTATCAAGGTTTTACTGGTAATCAAGGAACTCTACATTCAAAAAAAGCACTTGCCTATGGTACTCGTTTGGTTGGTGGTGTAACACCTGGAAAAGGTGGAATCATACATCTTGGATTGCCAGTATTTAATACTGTACATGAAGCAATTGATAAAACTGGCGCTACAACTTCAGCTATTTATGTTCCAGCACCATCTTGTAAAGATTCAATACTAGAGTCCATTGATGCAGGTGTCAATTTGATTATTTGTATTACTGAGGGAATGCCAATACAAGATATGCTTATTGTGAAAACAAAACTTATGCAAAGTAAATCTCGCATGATAGGACCGAATTGTTCTGGTGTGATTACTCCAGGCGAATGCAATATTGGTGTTATGCCTGGGTATATTTATAGACCAGGTCAAATTGGAATTATATCTAGATCAGGAACTCTAGCTTATGAAGCGGTAAAACAAATTACCGATATTGGATTAGGACAATCTACTTGCGTAGGTATCGGTGGTGACCCAATTCTTGGTTCCGATTTTATAGATATTCTTCAGTTATTTGAAAAAGACCTACAAACAAAAATCATAGTAATGATTGGAGAGATTGGCGGTAACTTAGAAGAAGAGGCAGCTGCATACATTAAGGATCATGTTACCAAACCGGTAATAAGTTATATTGCTGGTATGACAGCGCCAAAAGAAAGGCAAATGGGTCATGCTGGTGCAATCGTTTCTAGGGGAAAAGGCACAGCAGACGAAAAATGTACTGCTTTAATGTCTGCTGGTATTAAAATCATAAGAAATTTAGCCGATATTGGAAAAGAAACAAAATTAACACTTTCAAGTATTAAGTGATTTTTAGGAGAAATAAGATGATCGAACATTTTGTAACTTAGGAAAGTCTTAAAGATATTTAAAAACAATTTCATTGAGAAGTCAACTATTGATGATAAGTCAATTCCTATAGTTAATAAACATTGCAAATGTTTTGCTAAATAAAAAAAGCGCATAAATTACTAATTATATTTATATTAATCTTTTTTTATAATTTTTAATCAAATTGCGATTTATTATGATGATAACAATTTAGCGCTGTTCTGTGTAGCTAATGACTTTTTTGTCTTATTAGTCAATAACAAAAATAATATAGGTATAAATATGATTGTTTTTTTAACTGAAGTAAGTTAGAGTACGCGGATGCCGACCATGCTTAGATTGTAAAAAAACTTTTTATTGTTCACTCATATACTTAAGAATAAGTATAGTCTTACTAAGTTTTTTTAATCGACATAGTAAATTTTCGCTGACATAGCAGATTTTTTTATCTTAAAAATGTCAAAACTATCTCAAGAACTTATTTTTACAAGTGATCTCACATATCAAGAAATAATTGTTTCAAATTAGATTATTACTAAATTTGAAAATTCTGTTTAAGAAAAGTAAGTGAATTTAAGAAATTAAGTACATTTAAGCAATAAAAATTCATTAAACTTGTAGAACGCCTAATTATTACTTCTTAACTTTTACTAATCATGTTCTAAAGATGTATTTAGAGAGAGTTACCAAAATATGTAAACTAAGATAGCGCATTATATAGGATATATTAGATAATAAGTGCTTTAGCATAAAGCATACAAATGTTTATCAACACAATAAAAAATCGTATTGACTTTTCATTTTCAAAAATTGAGTGTTTTTCATTGTATCAATATCAACGAGTTAATATCGATCTTACAATGCATATTTAAAACTTTCTGCAATTACTGATTTCAGTATTTTTATTTGAATTATTATTCACTTTTTATAAAAAAATTTCCTTATAAAAGAGGATGTTACGTTGAATTTACAATTACATAAAGGCAGGCAAAAACAACTATTTAAGCTTTTGATAGGTATGTACGACTTTTATGTAAAAATATAGGCACAATGAATTACTGATCTATACAAGAATTATTCTTAATTGTATTTTCTTAATGTTTGAATATTGTAATAAAAGAATGCAAAAAAAACTATCATGAGTATTTTTGATTTGTTCTTAAAGACGAGCTTTTTAGCAAAAATTGTTATACTAATCCTAGTATGTTTTTCTGTTGCGTCTTTAGCAATTACCATTCATCGTTCTTATGTTTTAACTTCTATCGCAAATGAAATAGAAAATTTTGAAGATAAATTTTGGTCTGGTATTGAGTTATCTTGCTTATATCAAGATATGTTAAGACGTTGCAATAACTTAACTGGACCAGAGCAAATTTTTTATGCTGGTTTTAAGGAATTTACGTATCTACATCAAACTAATAAACACACTCCTGAAGCCATGATAGAAGGAGCATCGAGAGCTATGCGTATTTCAATGAATCGTGAATTAGAGATATTGGAAACTAATGTTCCATTTCTTGGAATAATTAGTTCTATAAGTCCATACATTGGACTACTTGGTACTGTATGCGGAATTATGCACACGTTTACTGAGTTTAGTGCAGCAAAACAGACTACGCTACAGATGATTGCACCAGGGATAGCGGAATCGCTAATCGCCACTGCGGTAGGCTTATTTTCCGCTATTCAATCAGTCATAGCTTTCAATCGATTAAATTTACGTATTAATAAACTTGAGAAAAATTATATTAATTTTACAGAAGAGTTTATTGCTATTCTACACCGTCAAGTTTTTTTTAGTAATGCCTCTCAAGAGAGATAAATATGAATAGAAAATACTTATGTAGAGGAGTCAAGTATGAAATTAATGTTGTTCCACTACTTGATGTATTATTAGTATTGTTATTAATGCTCATGGCAACTAGTCCAAGTATTATCCAGATAACTGATGTTTCTCTACCAGAAGAAAAAGTCAACTCCAAAATAGCTAGAAACCTTTATGGTCCACTAATAATTATAGAAGTTTCTAAAAATGGCAAGTCTAGTTTAATAATTGAGAATTATCGTCAAGAAAAATTGCTACCTAAACAAATAATTGCTAAAGTACATACCTATTTGACAACTAATCCAAAAACGATGTTTTTGATTGGTGGTGATAAGAACGCTCCTTATGAAGAAGTTGTCAAGGTGTTACATTTACTTTATCAAGCCGGTGTAAAATCGGTTAGTTTAATGACAAAACCTAGCAATTCCTAGCTTTTTTTCTGACAATCAATTGTAAAAATATTATTTCTTTACTTAGGAAAAGAGTGTGTCAACAAAAGTTGTTGCACGGTACGGTATGTTTTTACCCGCTGTCATTTTTTCAATTACATTACATTGTATTTTGATTACTGCGTTAATATGGTTTTCTATTTGCAATAAATCAAAAATAGATATAAATACAAAAAAAGATTCCATTGAGACTTTAATAATTAACTCTGATGCGATAATTCAACAAGAATATAATCATCACCAGTTGCAACAAAAAAACATTGATTCTAAACATAAATATCAATGTCACAACGAAGAGCAAATCAAACAAAAAACGAAAAATTGTCAGAAGAGAAAATTAGTAGGACAAGGTTCAAAAAAAAATCTAAAAAAAGAGCCTGAAAAAAATCTTAGCAAAACGAATGGACCTCAACTTCTCGAGAAGAGAGATAATGTTATGAAAAAAAATATTGTAGGAAAAAATCAAAAAAAGAATTTTGCTAAACAATTTAAAGAAGTAGATGCTTTGTTGAATCAGTTAACTAGCGCCAAAGTTGTTCCAAAAACTAAATTTTATACTGAAAAAATAAATAATGAGCAACAAAGATTATCACAAAGTCCGGAAATAAATTCTTATAAAAGAAGACTTATTCAAGCTATTAGCAGCAAATTTTATGACGCATCCAGATACAATGGAGAAATTTGTAACTTATATATCAGACTAGCTCCTAGTGGAGCATTAATTTCTATCGAAACTGCTAATAATGCTAATTCAGCATTGTGTCAAGCGGCAATATCAGCAGCAAAGATGGCAACAATACCAAAACCACCAAATATGGAAGTTTACGAAATTTTCAAAAACGCTACTCTCAGATTTTCGCCTGACCAAGCCAATGAATTAAAATAATTATCACTATGTTTATAAATATTTTAGAAAATAAAGTAGGCAATTGACCTACTCAAGGAGTAATAAAAGTTTAGTATAACAACTTAATTAAGGTGAATTACTAAAATAGATCTAAATTATCATCCTTAATTAGACCAAGGTAGAAAGTAAAATGAGACAGATTATTAGAATCATAATAAGTTTTCTATTTTTATGCATTTCTATGCAGAACATAGCAGAAATCCATATTGAAATTACTCAAGGAGTAAATTTAGCACGTCCAATCGGAATTGTCCCATTTAAATGGGAAACAAAAACAGATAACACGTCAGGATATTCTGAATGCATTAGTGAAGTGATTGCCTCTGATCTCCGTAACAGTGGAAAATTTAATCCTCTTGATGTTGCTGATTTACCACAATATCCGTCGACTGCATCAGAGGTTAAGTCAAAAGACTGGATGACAATTGGAATCGATATTGTAGTAGTAGGAAGAGTTTATCCCAGTTCTGAAAACAGTTATATTGTATCTTATCAATTAGTGGATACTTCTAATCATCTTAGTAGCTCTATTTTAGAGCAGAATGAATTCAAGGTAAGACGTGAATGGCTTCGTTATGCTGGGCATTCAACTAGCGATGAAGTTTTTGAAAAACTGACAGGGATTAAAGGAGCTTTTCGAACACGTATTGCTTACGTAGTCAAAACGAAAAATGAGCGGTACCCTTATGAGCTTCGCGTTGCTGATTATGACGGCCAAAATCAAATACCCGTACATCTTTCATCACAACCATTAATGTCACCATCTTGGTCATCCGATGGAAATAAACTCGCTTACGTCACCTTTGAAAGTGGACGTTCTGCTCTAGTTATTCAAACATTGGATAGTGGAATTGTTCGTCAGGTTGCAAGTTTTCAACAACACAATGGTGCACCTTCCTTTTCTCCAGATGGAAAAAAACTTGCTTTCGCGTTATCGAAAACTGGTAGTCTAAATTTATATGTCATGGATCTGGAATCTGAAAAAATTTACCAAGTAACACATGATCGTAGTAATAATACAGAACCAAAATGGTTTCCTGATAGTCAAACACTGGCATATACTTCTGATCAAGGAGGCGCACCGCAGATTTATAAAATTAACATCAACAATAATGGTATACCACAACGTTTATCTTGGATTGGATCTAGAAATCAAAATGCAGATATTAGTTTAGATGGAAAATTTTTAGTTATGGTTAATAATAACAATGATATGCAAAATATTGCTAGACTAGATTTAGAGACAGGGATTTTTAAAATTTTAACAAATACATTTTTAGACGAAACACCGAGCATATCTCCAAATGGAGTAATGATTATTTATAGTACCTCCCAGGGGTTAAGTTCTAAGTTAAGGTTGATCTCTTCTGATGGGCGTTTTCAAACATGTCTTCCCATAATCGATGGGCAAGGAAAGTTTCCAACTTGGTCACCATATTTTTAATATACATGAAATGGTTTATAACCTTAGGAGCAAAAAGGAGATGCAATCAAAAAAAATATTAAAGCAGCTAGTGCTTATAACAGGCTTATTAAGTATTATAAGCGCATGTAGTAGTTCTTACAAAAGAACAAAGAGTGAAATGGGGATAAATCAAGCTTCTTCTTTCGAAGAAGCTAAAAAATCTTTGTTCAAACAAGAAAATCAAAATAATAATATTGTTTATTTTGACTTAAATAAATACTGTATTCGTCCTGAATTTTATCACTTGCTTGATAAGCAGGCTGTTTTTTTAATTAAAAATCCTTTCCAAAAAGTAATTATTGAAGGTCATGCAGATGAACGCGGTACGCCAGAATATAATATTGCTTTAGGAGAGCGTCGGGCTAACTCTTTAAGAGTTTATCTTCAAAGCAAAGGCGTTTCTGCACAACAAATTACTATTATCTCTTATGGTAAAGAAAAACCAATTACATTTGGTCATGATGAATTATCTTACTCTAAGAATCGTCGCGCCATATTAGTTTATTGAAAATAAAAGCGAGAAACAACCTTATGAGATACTCATACGGTGCATTTTTGTTAATTATAAATATGATAATTCCTTTTTTTGCATTTTCTAGAGCATCGATCAGTAATATTGAACTCATGATTAATGACAGTTCTAATTTCGCATCTATCACGGATCGGCTTGCGGGGATTGAGCATATTACTGCTTCACATAGTCAATTATTAATTGAACTTCAGAAACAGTCTTCTGAAAATCAATTTGAAATAGACACATTACGTGGAAAGATTCAAGAGGAAGAATATCAACTATCAAAAATTATTGACAAGCAGAAAAAAATTCTTAATCAGATAAATGATCTGACAAATCTAATATCAGACCCACTGCTAAAAAATGATCGATCTCAAGAAAAAACTACTAATATTAAAAATATTAGTAAAATCCAGAATAAATTCCTAACTAGTGCGACTTCAAATATTAAAAATGAATACGATAAGGCAGTAGCGTTAGTTTTGGAAAAAAAAAAGTACGACCAAGCTATCAATGCATTTACTAACTTTAATAAACGTTATCCTAATTCAAATTATCAAGCTAATACGAATTATTGGCTTGGGCAAATTAATTATAATCAAGGGAAAAAAAATGAAGCGATTTATTACTTTGCTTTAGTTGCAAAAAAATATCCAAATTCGTCCAAAGCGCCTGATGCATTATTTAAGATAGGTGTCATTTTGCAAGAAAAAAATCAAACAGAAAAAGCAAGAGCGGTCTATCAAACAATTAGTCATCTATATCCAAATAATGAAGCAGCTGGAAAAGCAAAAAAAAAGCTACTTAATTTGTTTTAATACATAAATGCTGGATTTTGAGTAAAAATTATCAATTGATAAGATAGTATTGCATATATCTAATAATGTTAGATCATTGTTATTCCTTAATTTTTAAATTAAAGACAAAAATTTCTAATTTCATTAAATACGGGAATGACTATGAAAATTTTACTTTTAATGTTTCCAATTAAGTATAGAAGATAACTTAATTATAATAATTATTGCATAATATGCGTAATAAAATATGTAATCTTCCTCAACTTAAAAATTAGATAGATTTAAATGTCTATTTAAAATCTGTGACAGAGAATAACTCATGAACGAATTAATGAATAACTTTAGTGCTACTGACGTATTTTCAGTTAAAAATGAACCTTTAACAGAAAAAGAAGAAATTAATTTGCGAAGTGAAATTGAACATTTACTTAGCGCGAATAATGCGGTCATTATAGCTCATTATTATACTGATCCTAAAGTGCAAGCTTTGGCTGAAGCAACTGGAGGTTGTGTAGCGGACTCGTTAGAGATGGCTCGCTTTGGAAAAAAGCATCCAGCTACTACTCTATTGGTGGCCGGTGTTCGTTTTATGGGAGAAACCGCTAAAATTCTTAGTCCTGAAAAAACAGTTCTGATGCCATCACTTCACGCAGAATGTTCCCTTGACTTAGGGTGTCCAAAAGAAGAATTTAATGTATTCTGTGATGCTCACCCCGAGCGAACTGTAGTAGTTTACGCAAATACTTCTGCAGCAGTGAAAGCGCGAGCCGACTGGGTAGTTACTTCTAGTATCGCGGTTGAGCTTATTGATTATCTTGACAGTTTAGGGAAAAAAATTATATGGGCACCAGATCAACATCTTGGAAACTATGTACAAAAACGGACTGGTGCAAATATGCTTTGTTGGAAAGGTTCATGTATTGTACATAATGAATTCAAGGCAAAAGCCTTATTTCGTATGAAAAAACTTTATCCCGACGCTGCTGTATTGGTGCATCCAGAATCTCCGCAAGAAGTGATTGATTTAGCTGATGTGGTTGGTTCTACTAGCCAATTAATTCAAGCCGCTAAAATAATCAAACAGCAACGAATAATTGTTGCTACTGATCGAGGTATCTTTTATAAGATGACGCAATTGTGCCCAGAAAAAATCCTAATGGAAGCTCCGACTGCTGGAGAAGGAGCCTCTTGTCGAAGTTGCGCGCAATGTCCATGGATGAGAATGAATGGCCTTAAGACTATTTTTACAGGACTGTATCAAGGTGGAAAAGAGCATGAGATATTAGTCGACAAAGAATTATGTCGACAGGCTTTGGTTCCTCTAAATCGCATGTTATCATTCGCATCTAATCTAAATATTGAAAGAAATAAGATCCATACCTGATCTCTTTCTTCAAGAAGAAAATTACCTAATCTTTTGATAAAAAGTTTATATCGCGAGAGTTAATTTTCCGAAAGGGTTAAATTGAAAATAGAAGTAATCAAAATACCTCAATTTCAATTAATAGAATTTTTTTGAAATGCAATGCATAGCTTGCTTACTTAAGCAAACACTAAAATAATTTGATTTATAATCATCATAAATAATTTTTTTAAACGAAAATATTTCTTACAAATCTCTGACAGCAAAACGTACCATAGCTCAAAAAAAATAATTTATGAAAAAGACAAGTAAAATCTTTTATAATATATGGTTTTAGTTTTATTGCGGCTTCTTGTTATATTTTCTAAAACTATCGCTTGCTCCTCCAACAAAATCTCACATAACTAATTCTATCGCCATCAAATGCATTTCGATGTTTTTATAGCAAAAATGTGACATTTCTCAACATTGAATTTCATTCCAGATGACTTACTAAAGTTAATAAAATCACTTACTTAACAAATAAGCGATAATCAATAACCTGTAACTTATTTCAATTTCTAACAAAACAAGTACAGCTAAATTATATTAGATAACAATCATCTAAACTGGGCGTCGCATTCTAAATAGTATTACAATGCTATTGTAGTTCATGCCTTTTTCTTTTTTATTGAAGAAGAGTTATTGATATAATAACTTTTTATAATTTATCCTAAGATTTTAATAAAATTTCTGAAAAAAATAAAATTAAACTTTTTAATATAAATATATCGGAATTCTAAACGTTAGAGTATCTTCTCTCATAAAGAGAAGAAGGATGTTAATTATGAATCAAAATAAAACAATTTACCCAATGAATTTTATTCGCCAAATAGTCAATAATGATCTTAATTCAGGTAAACATAAGTTAATACGTACCAGGTTTTCTCCAGAACCAAATGGTTATTTACATATCGGTCACGTCAAATCAATTTGTCTTAACTTCGGAATAGCTCAAGATTATCATGGTCAATGCAATCTTCGTTTTGATGATACTAATCCAGCAAAAGAGGAAATGGAATATATTAATGCTATTCAACGAGATATAAAATGGCTAGGTTTTAATTGGAATGGCGAAGTTCGTTATACTTCTAATTATTTTGATAAATTTTACAATTATGCGCTTGAACTTATTGATAAAGGGCTAGCTTATGTTGACCAGCTTTCTGCAGATAAAATCCGCGACTATCGCGGCACATTGAAAAGTCCAGGCAAAAATAGCCCCTACCGAGATCAGAGCGTTGTAAAAAACAGGTTTTTATTTGAAAAAATGCGAAAAGGTGAATTTTCAGAAGGTAGTGTTTGTTTACGAGCAAAAATAAATATGGCTTCATCACTTATGGTACTGCGTGATCCAGTTCTATATCGCATCAAATTTGTTAATCATCATCAAACGGGAGATAAATGGTGTATTTATCCAATGTACGATTTTGCTCACTGTATTTCTGATGCACTAGAAGGTATTACCCATTCACTTTGTACATTAGAGTTCCAAGAAAATCGTCGTTTGTACGATTGGATTTTAGATAACATCACGATTAATTTTCGTCCTAAACAATATGAGTTTTCTAGACTTAACTTAGAATATACAGTTATGTCTAAAAGAAAGTTAAATTTTTTAGTAACAGCAAAACTTGTAGAAGGTTGGGATGATCCTCGTATGTTAACTATTGCAGGACTTCGACGTCGTGGTTATACAGCTGCTTCAATTCGAGAATTTTGCCGACGAATTGGTGTGACAAAACAAGATCAAAACATTAAGATGGCTATGCTTGAAGCTTGTGTTCGAGATGATCTAAACAATCAAGCAGTACGCATTATGGCTGTAATCGATCCTGTATTATTGGTAATCACAAGTCTACCAATAGGACATGAACAAAATATTTTAATACCAAATCATCCTTACAAATCAGAAATGGGGACTCGTCAAGTTATATTTAGTCGTGAAATTTATATTGATCGTTCTGATTTTCGCGAGATAGCGGACGTACAATATAAAAGACTTTCATTAGGGAATGAAGTGCGATTACGCAATTCTTTTGTAATTAAGGCGGAAAGTATCAAAAAAAATTCTAAAGGGGAAATTATTACGATCTTTTGCCACCATGATCCTGATACTTTGGGTAAAGACCCTGTGGATGGACGTAAGGTGAGAGGTGTAATTCACTGGGTTTCGGCCACTCATGGCATTTCAGCAGAATTTCGGCTTTACGAGCAACTATTTAAAGAAGCTAATCCGACATCTGTAAAAAATTTTATTTCTGCTCTAAATCCTAATTCCTTGAATATTTATCATGGTTTTGTTGAACCTGGTGTGTTACAAACTAATTTAAATCAACCTATTCAATTTGAACGAGAAGGTTACTTTTATGTTGATGATAATTATCATGCTTTTAAGTCCACTCGTCCAGTGTTTAATCGTACTGTAGAATTACGACATACCTCTACTATAAAATCTAAATTATGATTAATATTTTTCGCCATTTTCTTTTATTGCAATAAATAAACGAAATATGCTAGAATTATGTTTTCATTTATTTTAAACATAAGTCCATGTACCTTTAATTTCCTAGTAATTTTAAAAACTAACTAGGATAAAAAGAAGAAACAATTAAGCAAATCATTTAAAACTTAATGAATAAAATTTAAATAGGGAGCTTGTATTTATCTTTTTTAACTTGAAGCTTTGGCTTTGTTGTAACGTTTCTTGCTAACGCTAAACTAATCAAACGATCCATCAATAGAGTAAAATCTAATCCACTTGCTTCCCATAATTTAGGATACATACTAATTGATGTAAAGCCAGGTAATGTATTAACCTCATTAAGAAAAATCTGTCCCTGGCTTGTTAAAAAGAAGTCCACACGCGCCATTATGCTACAATTAAGCGCTAAGTATGCCTTTTTGGCTATTTCCTGGATGGATCTAGAAATAGGTATTGGAATCTTTGCCGGCAATTCTGCTTTAAATTCCTCAAAATATTTAGTTTTGTAAGTATAGAATGTATCTCCAGTGAACACTTCACCACAAACACTTACTTCAGGAAGATCGTTTCCTAAAATAGCAACTTCGATTTCTCGTCCATTTATTTCTTTCTCTATTAAAATTTTGGTATCATATTGAAAAGCCAACAATATTGCTTCTCTAAAGTCATTTAGATTGATTACTTTACTTACTCCAATAGAAGAACCTTGGCTTGCTGGTTTAATAAAAAGTGGTAAACCTCCGATTTTTTCAAAAATAACGTTAATGTTTTTCATTATATTATTTGAGCGTAATAAGGTTATTGAAGGTGTCACTGGAATACCAGCATCACGTAAAATACGCTTAGTCATATCTTTATCCATACATATCGCCGAACCTAATACACTTGATCCGATAAAAGGAATATTGAGTAATTGTAAAAGTCCTTGTACTGATCCATTTTCACCGTTTCCACCGTGTAACACTGGAAAAATGACATCAATCAATGGTAAAGGTAGACCACTACTTATATCAATCAATTGTGGCTTTAAATAACCCGGTACTACTGCTAGATAACGACTAATGGGTAACAAACAAATGGAGGAAGGATTATTAGCATTAAGTAGACAATCCTGATTATTGTATAATATCCAGCGTCCACTTTTATCTACCCCAATAAGAGTCAGGTCATATTTTCTTTGACTGATAGCCTGAATGACATTAATTGATGAACGCAATGATATCTCATGTTCGGTAGATTGACCTCCAAACAACACTGCTATTCGTTTTTTTTTTGTTTTTATATTTTTGTCAAAATACATTGATGTCGAATATCAAAAAATTTCTAAAATTTAGATATTAAGTTTTACAATATCGTGGGAATAAGATAGAAACTATTTTCTATCAAGATTTAACAAAAAACTGCAAAAAAATTTAACGAAAAAATCAAAAATCTACTTTAATGAAATTAATTTATTTAAGCAAGTTACTTACAAATTTTTTATTCAAAAACAAGGCTTTTTGCTTAATGGCACATTTTTCTATAGAAAAATTTCTAAATTAAAATTTAGCCTGTTTTCTTGTTCGTTAAAAACGTTTTATTGTGCGTTTAAACTAGATTATTAACAAAAAATCTAATTTTTTGATATATTTTATTTACGAGTAAGTTATAATTTAGTAGAAGGGGTCTTTCTCTGGAGAAGAGTGGGGTTGCTAATTAAATTAGCTCAATATGAGTCTATAAAATTATCAAGCACAATACAATTATTAACTAATAGTTTATTTATTAATAATTCATGAAAAATTTTTAAGAACTTAAAAAAAAGAGATTTATATTATGGCTATAAATAAATTAGTTCTAATACGTCATGGTGAAAGTAAGTGGAACAAAGAAAATCGTTTTACTGGATGGAGTGATATTGATTTATCTGAAAAAGGATATGCAGAAGCAAAAACGGCAGGAAAAATATTAAAATTAGCAGGTTATTCCTTTGACTTTTCTTATACTTCGATGTTGAAACGTGCTATCCATTCCCTATGGGGCATTCTAGACGAGTTAGATCAAGCCTGGCTATCAGTGGAGAAATCTTGGCGTTTAAACGAACGCCATTACGGAGCACTGCAAGGACTTAGTAAATTAGAAACTGCGGAAAAATATGGCAATGAACAAGTAAAAAAATGGCGACGTAGTTTTACAGTTACACCACCGAAAATTACATGTGAAGATGAACGATTTCCCGGCCATGATGTTCGTTATACCGATGTGTGTACTAATGAGTTACCCACAGGTGAAAGTCTAAAATTGACTTTTGATCGCATTCTTCCCTTCTGGGAGAAGACTATCTTCCCTCATATAAGTGCAGGTAAACGCATTATCATTGTTGCCCATGGCAACTCTATACGTGTAATAGTAAAGATTTTGGATAATGTAAGTGAACAAAGTATCTCAGAGTTAAATATTCCAACAGCTGTTCCAATAATATACGAGTTTGATGATAATATGAAACCTTGCGACTGTTACTTTTTGATTTATTCTGATAAGGTTTCTAAAAAACCATTACTGATTTAAATTTAAGAAAATATTTTATAATTTAGTAAACAAAAATACGTCTCTTTTGAAGAGAAGATTGTACGTTTAATAACAAAAAAACAATACGTTATATTTTCTATTTAGAGATAGCTCTTCCTCTTTAAGACAAAAGTTTTTTTCATTAAACGAATTTAGAATTACTTACATTTTTAGTGTACTAGAGCTTCAGCAAAAACTGACTTTATTTGAATTTTTCAAAAGATATATTAATTTTGAACTAAAACTTTCTTTAGAAGAAAGATGCATAAGATATTCAGTTTCATAAATAAAGAAATATAATAGTTATTGATCTTTCCATATTAATAAAGATTAAGATAATAAACGTATCATATAAGTCTATCTTCAATAAAACTGCACTGGAGTCTTTCAAAAGAAGGAAGACAAATAAATTCTAATGAAATTAGAAACTTGTTTGTTTTATAACGATTAATCCTTAATAAGGAAATATTAATAATCAAAAAAAATTTCATCCAAGGATAAGCCTGTCCTAACAGTGTCTATTTTAGACCATCGATTTAGATAAATTAAAATCAAGAAATTATTTAATAACTATTCAAATAATGTTATTAAATAAAAATTTCTATTTTAGAATATATTAAGAGTCCTTGAATAGCATTTAAAATCCTAATAATTAAAAAATTAGCGAATACTCTATTTGTTTAATAATTATTAAGGTAAAATTAAGAAAAACACTGATTAAAATTAAGTATAAAAAGTATGAATATGTTTACTCAAGAATTATAAAATCTAGAATGAATATTTAATTATTGAACGGTCTTTTTCTATTAAGGGTGATCATTATATTCTATTACTGATATGAAAATAGCTGCTTTAAAAACACTGTAAGTTGACTGAAATAAAAAAATCTCATAAGATAGGTTTATTAGATTCCTTTGGATAAGGAAAATATGGCTACGTAGCTCAGTCGGTTTAGAGCGCAGCACTCATAATGCTGAGGACACAGGTTCGAATCCCGTCGTAGCCATTGAAAAAATTTTGCGGGAGTGGCGAAAAATTGGTAGACGCACCAGATTTAGGTTCTGGCATCGGAAGATGTGCGAGTTCAAATCTCGCCTCCCGTATACTTTTTTTATCTTTTATTATAAAGATGGGGTATAGCCAAGTGGTTTAAGGCAGCGGGTTTTGATCCCGCCATGCCCAGGTTCGAATCCTGGTGCCCCAGTTAAAATCTAAAAAGTTTTCTTTTTAAAGAAATCAGTATAAAAATTTAAGGCAGCGGGTTTTGATCCCGCCATGCCCAGGTTCGAATCCTGGTGCCTCAGTAAACATATAAAAACATTATTTATTTTTAATTGTCTTCTTTAAAAGAAGAAATATTTATTTTTTAATTGATGTATTAGATAAATAAATTTTACAAATTTATTTGATTCTTTCTGTTTCGAAAGCTATTCTAGACGTAGAAATTAAGTTTAAATATAGATCACAACTCGTTCGTTTCTAATTTAGATGGTCGATTTTTAATATTTCTTTCGTTAAAGAATTTAAAAATTAAAAATGGAGAATTTTTAGGAAAAAATTGATTTCTTTTGGTTCTTTTTAAAAAGAGAACATTATAATCCTTGCATATAACGTACAGCAAACCGCTTAAGTATGTTAGTTTTTTGCATAAGCATTAATCCAAAATTACGCGTTATCACTATCGGTAACAAATCATTACTAAACATTACATACAATAGATTTATCCCCGTTTGCATTAGAAAATTACTGCACTGTCTTTTTTTTTGATAACGTTTTAGTACCATTTCTTTATCCCAATTTTCACCTCGATTAAGAGCGGAAATTAAAATCTCTGCTAAGGTCTTAACATCAAGAAATCCAAGATTGGCCCCTTGACCAGCAAGAGGATTGACGGTATGTGCAGCATCTCCAACTAACGCTACTCCTGACGTAACATAGTTATTGATATGCCGATAGACTAAAGAAAACGACTTTGCTTTATGCAAAGAAAAAGCACCAAGATGTGTTGGGAAAGCTGTTTTTACCGCATGTGTTAATTCTGATAAAGAAAGCGCTTCTAATTTGCGTATGTTTGCAACACTATCATACCAAACTAGTGATGCCCATGATCCATAAAGAGGTAAAAATGCCCTTGGTCCAGAAGGATGAAATATTTGCCAAGTTATATTTTTTTTTTTATTAGAAGAATTCATTTCTATGGTAAACAAAAGACAAGACTGGCGATATTCCCATCCATTAACTACAATGCCAGCCTTTTGGCGCACTAAAGAGTTTTCTCCATCTGCTCCAATTACAATTTTGCTTGTAACGCTACTATGATCATTAAGCATTAGACGCCATAAGTTGCCTTCTCGAATCATTGTAACTAATGAAGATGGACAACATACTGTTAATGTACTACAGTCTTCGAAACCTTTCCACAAGGCTTGCCTAATTCGCCAATTCTCAACCATAAAACCAAGTTCTGGTAGATTAAAATAAGACGCATTGAATACTAATTTTGAAATAGGCCATTCCCAAACTTCTAATTGATCGTATGGAGTAATAAAACGATCATCAATACGATGCCATACATTGATGCAACGCAAAAGTGAAATGGAAGCATGATTAATTGCGGATACTCTTAAGTCCGGTAATTTGCCATTTTCAATGGATACTAACGGTTCTGTTGGATCTATTAGCAACATCTGAAATCCTGCTTGAGCTAACATTAACGCTAAAGATGATCCTATCATCCCACCTCCAACTACGGCTATGTCATAATCTGCATTATTGTTTTTCATTATTTTTACTTTCTTTTTATTCCTACTATCTCTTATATAAAAAATTAATATAAAATATTTATGTTTTTTATAAAACTTATTAAATAAATAAACTAATAACTATAAAACAGCATTCCAAATGAAGAGAGTATGTTTGATTTGATCAGCTTTACATTTAAACCTACATTGGAATATTTTAAAACTATGAATAAAAAACTTTATATCAAAACTTGGGGTTGTCAGATGAATGAATACGATTCATCTAAGATAGTTAGTCTATTAAACAATACTCATAATTATCAACTGACAGAAAACCCTGAAGAAGCAAATATTTTATTACTTAACACTTGTTCTGTTCGAGAAAAAGCACAAGAAAAAGTATTTCATCAATTAGGACGATGGAAAAAATTAATTAAAAAAAGACCAGAAATAATAATTGGTGTCGGAGGATGCGTAGCTTCACAGGAAGGTGCTTATATTTACGAGCGGGCCAATTACGTAAATATAATTTTTGGACCACAAACATTACATCGACTTCCGAAAATGCTTGATCAGGTCTATCAAACTAGAAATCCTGTGATTGATGTCAGTTTTCCAAAATTTGAAAAATTTGACTTTTTTCCGAAACCCCGGGCAACAGGACCAACTGCTTTTGTATCTGTTATGGAAGGCTGTGATAAATATTGTAGTTTCTGTATTATACCTTTCACTCGTGGGGAGGAAATTAGCCGGCCATGTGAAGATATTTTATCTGAAATAACTCAACTTGCAAAACAAGGTGTGCGTGAAGTTACATTACTAGGACAAAATGTTAATGCATATTGCGGTACTAATCATGATGGTAGTTTGTGTTCTTTCTCTGAGTTAATACGATTCGTAGCATCTATCGATGGTATTGATCGAATACGTTATATTACTAGTCATCCTACAGAATTTACTAATGAAATTATTGAAGTTTATCGTGATACAACTGAATTAGTTAATTTTTTGCACTTACCAGTCCAAAGTGGTTCTGATCGTATCTTAACGATGATGAAGCGTTCTCATACTGTTTCTGAATATAAGTCAATAATTGATCGATTGAGAAAGGTGCGTCCAAATATTCACATCAGTTCTGATTTTATTGTTGGTTTTCCTGGAGAAACTAAACAGGATTTTGAAAAAACGATGCAATTTATTATCGATATGAATTTTGATATGAGTTTCAGTTTTCTTTATTCTCCTCGTCCTGGAACACCAGCTGCAAATATGCTAGATGATACTAGCGAAGAAGAAAAAAAACAGAGACTGTACATGTTGCAAGAACGTATAAATCAGCAGACTATGCAGCATAGTCGTCGTATGCAAGGAACAACACAACGTATTCTTGTTGAAGGCGTATCTCGTAAAAATATAATGGAGCTTTTTGGTAGGACTGAGACCAATCGGATAGTTAATTTTAAAGGTCTACCAACCACAATAGGAACGTTTGTTGATGTAAAAATTATTGATGTTCATTCACATTTTCTTCGTGGTCTGCTGTTAAAAACAGAAGATCAGATAAAATTACATGAAAACAATAAATGCCACATGTCCAGTTAACTCATTGATTATTTTTAGTTATCTAAACTGCAACAACTTGCAAGCAAAAATAAAATATTTAAAATGTCATTATGGAAATAGTTAAACGGTAAGACCTTCTCAAAAGGTTATTTTGGAAAAAACTTAAAGATGGTTTTTAAATTATAACTTTCTAAGTTTTAGCGACTTTTGATGATAATAAACAAACAAAGGATACAGCATAAAAAAAACCAAAATTAATCGAAATTAATTAAAATTCACGCTTTAAAAAAAGCGGTCTTTAAAACAAGTTTTTCAATTAAAAGACAAAAAGTTTTTATGTATTTTCCGAAAATTTTTTGTTTTAAAAAAAAATTAATTTATAAAAAAATTTATTAAGCAAATTCAATGTTTGAAGCCTCTTTATTTAGGTAAACCATAAAATAAAGAAGAAGTTTTTTTGAAAAAATGAAAATAAATAAATTTTATCAATTTTTTTAAGCTTAAAAAAGCTATATTTCATAGACTTCTGATAGAATATTAATTTATTAATCTTCTTTTATTTACTTATTTCTAACGAAATAGAAATTATGAGAAGCATAGTGCTTAATTTGCAGTTAGCTTGTAAAAAAAAACAAGGACTTCCAAAAAAGAAAGATTTCTTACGTTGGGTACAATGCGCGGTGTCATCATGTTATCATCAGAAAAATAGTAAAGAAATTACCGTTCGAATAGTAGACAAAGCAGAAAGCCGTATATTAGCTATGATTTATCTAGGAAAAAATCAACCAACTAATGTGCTTTCCTTTCATTTTACAGCTCCACCTGAAATAAAATCCTCTTTACTAGGAGATTTAGTAATTTGTCGACAAGTGGTAGAATTTGAAGCAAGGCAGCAGAAAAAAAAATTAGAGTCACATTGGGCACATATGACAATCCATGGTTCATTACATCTGTTAGGGTTTAACCATATTTTAGATAGAGAGGTTCTGACGATGGAGTCATTGGAAATTAAGATAATGCATAAACTCGGTTATTTAAATCCGTATTAAACAGTAATTCTGACCTTTTGAAATGAATTTAATGTTACAGTGCTGAATATCAAAAAAGCAATGTGTAAAATAATTGCATACTGTTTAACAAGCAAACGACGAGTTCCTATGCAAAGATTTTTTAAATGTCTTGAAGAGGAGAATAATAAGTTAAAAGATAAGTCAATTATTTTATAACTATTTAAGTTTATTTAAATAAAATTTTCTTTTTTAGTTTTTCTATAAAAAAAACTAATCAGTTCTTTCGTTGGAAAGAAATGTCTTTTAATTTTCTTTCTATAATATAGAAAGAAGAAGTTTGTACCAATTTTAGTTGAACTGCTTATATGCTATTTATCAATAAAAAAATAAATTTAAGATGAGAAATATTTAATTCACTATAAAATAGTTTATCCTTATAAAGATATTTTTAAATTAAAAGAGTGCGTCTACTATTAATGTTCTATTCCAACAGGATTTTATTTTCTTTGTTATTAAAAAACAATTTCCGTGACTTTTTCAATTCGATTCTTCTTTAAAAGAACCGATATTTTTCTGACAAAACAAAAGATCCAGAAGTGTGCTCTATTTCTCAATAATCATGTAACACAATAAGAACTATATTATTATTCAGTAATATCACTCTAAATAATTTAGAATCAAAAAAATCGACCATAGAGAACCTATTTCTAATAGAAAAGCTGTGTCATTATTTTTCAAACACCGAAAAAGATTTTGTGTACCTTTTGCTTTTATTACTGGCGCTTCTGGCACTCTAGCATTTTCTCCTTATGGTTTTTGGCCGGCAGCTATTTTTTCGCTAAGCGGACTATTAGGTATTACACTAAATCTATCTGTTCGACAAGCTAGCTGGTTAGGTTTTATTTGGGGCCTTGGATTTTTCGGTGTTGGAATTAATTGGATATACGTGTGCATTGCACAATACAGCGGTTTGCCAAAGTTAGTTAATATACTATTAATAGTAATTCTTACGAATTATATGGCTCTTTATCCAATGTTTTTTACTATCTTACTTGTTAGATTATGGCCTTACTTTAACTGCTTTAGATTAGCCCTTGGTGCACCAACTTTATGGTCTGTTACTGAATTTTTACGAGCTAGAATATTAACCGGTTTTCCTTGGTTGGAATTTGGTTACAGTCAGATAGATGGTCCATTAAAAGGTGTTGCACCTTTATTTGGCGTACAAACAATTACTTTCTTACTAGTAATGATCAGTGGACTGATCATTTTTGCTCTGTTGCAGCGGCAAAAATTAGCACTAATGTCCGGTTTAATTATACCGATACTTTTTTATCCTTTATGTTCATTACGTTGGTATCAATCTCAATCTTGGCGTACTGTTTCCATATCTTTGGTACAAGGAAATATTCCACAGTCAATCAAATGGGAACGAAATCAAATAGCATCAACGTTAGAAGTTTATCTGCAAAAAACCTTATCTGTTCTTGGTAAATCAAAAATAGTTATTTGGCCAGAATCAGCTATACCAGATAGTGAAATTACTCAAAGTGATTTTTTAACTCAGCTGGATAAACAATTGCGAAAAAATAATACTAATTTAATTACCGGCATTATTGATGCAAGATCTTCCTCATATGGAAAAAATTACTTTAACAGTATTATTTTACTTGGTGGACCTGTACCGTACCAATATCCCTCTAAAGAACGGTATGATAAACACCATTTAGTTCCATTTGGAGAGATTGTACCGTTTGCAAATTTATTGCGACCATTGGCTCCAATGTTTAATCTACCGATGTCATCACTAACTCAAGGTCCTTATCAGCAACCCCAACTACAAGCAGCTGGAATAAAATTGACAGCTGTTATTTGCTATGAAATTATTTTCGGAAATCAAGTACGAGATAATTTTCGTCCAGACACTGATTTTTTACTGACTGTATCCAACGATGCTTGGTTTGGAAACTCTATTGGACCGTGGCAACATCTTCAAATGGCTCGTATGCGTTCACTAGAGCTAGGAAGACCTTTATTGCGAAGCACTAATAACGGCATCACTGCCGTTATTAGTGCAAGTGGGACTGTGCAAGCACAACTACCACAATTTACTCGAGGGATCCTTAACGTGTGCGTAACCCCAACAACAGGAATGACCTTATACGCTCAACTTGGCTCCTGGCCAATATGGATTATTATAATCTTGACAGGTCTCGTTGCATTTGTTCTTGATCGTTATAGAAATTTTAATTAAGCATTAAATTTACTTTTCAAAAGAAAAAATATGATTCCCCATCAAAACAACTAAATAACATTTATTTTTTTATATGATGTATTTACGTTTTAAAAAAACTAACATCAATTTCATGCAGTCGGAATTTATCAAAAGTAGAAAAATAAAGTTCATAACATAGGCAAGAAAAATTATAGAAGTTAAGATAGAATATTTAAATTTGAATTAAAAAAATGAAATATAAGTTGATGAAATAAAATATACAGCTAAAAAATACAATACAGACTGTTTTTTTTAAATAGCAATCGCATAGCTTTCTTTTAAAGAAGAAAAATAAATATTATCAATACTTATCAACTATTCTTCCTCAATAAGAGGATCTTTATGATTTTCATAACCAACGCAAATAAGGAAAAGATTTATAATAATTAATTGTTAGTGGTTTTCAGTCATACTACGAGGTAGTTATTAATTAATCTATGATTCGTTTGAAATACAATCACTATTTATAATAGCCTATGTGTTTATTACGGTTGAAAAAATAAAAAATCTATTTTAGATATACAATCAATCTTAGATTGATGATTTAAAAAAAGACTTTTATCGAGTTGTCGTAACTATTGCGATTTTATCTCTTTATTTAAAGAGATCATTGATCTTTATTTTTAATATAAGGAACACTTTTTTTATTATGCAAGAATTTTATTGTCCAGAAAAAATAGAACCTATGGTCCAATTATATTGGAAGGAAAATAATACATTTAAGGTTACTGAAGATCCTAGCAAAGAAAAATATTACTGTCTCTCCATGCTTCCCTATCCTTCTGGCCGTTTACATATAGGACATGTGCGTAACTACACTATTAGTGATGTAATTGCTCGTTACCAACGTATGTTAGGAAAAAATGTTTTACATCCTATTGGTTGGGATGCTTTCGGCTTACCAGCTGAAAGGGCAGCAATTAAAAATAACGTTGCTCCAGCAAAATGGACTTATGCTAACATCGATTATATGAAGAAACAGTTAAAACTATTAGGTTTTAGTTACGATTGGAGTCGTGAGATTACCACTTGCAGTCCAAATTACTATCGTTGGGAACAGTGGTTCTTTATTCTCTTATATAAGAAAGGATTAGCATATAAAAAAAAATCCGTAGTTAATTGGTGTCCGCAAGATCAAACTGTATTGGCCAATGAACAAGTTATCGATGGTTATTGCTGGCGTTGCAATACACAGGTTAAATATAAAGCAATACCACAATGGTTTATAAAAATTACTTCTTATGCTGATCAACTTTTGGATAGTTTAGAGAAACTAGATTTTTGGCCAGAAAAGGTAAAAACTATGCAAAGAAATTGGATTGGCCGTTCAGATGGAGTAGAAATCATATTAAAAATATCAAACAGCAAGGAGGTTATTACAGCTTATACTGCACGTCCAGATGCAATTATAAGTGCAACTTATATTATTCTAGCAATAGATCATCCTCTTTCTCTAAAAGTTGCAAAGTCCGATCAAAAAATCGCTGACTTTATTCAAAAATGTCAACTGACCAAGAAATTATCAGAATCAAAAACAACTCTAATAGAACAGAAAGGAATAGCTACTGGTCTATATGCGGTACATCCAATAACTAATGAGATGTTGCCAATTTGGATTACTAGCTTTAGATTAGCGAATTATTGTAAAAATGCAATTATGGCAATTCCTGGATTCAATAAAATTGATTTTAAATTTGCCCGTAAATATGGTTTACCAATAAAAGTAATTAACCATGATTTGTATGACAGTGAGCTAAACCTTTCTTTTAATTTGTTAAAAAAACATAATACTGTATTTCAAATTAATAAACTTAAAGATAACCTTAAAGTGCGAAAAACGATCAATACTATTATTGATACCTTGATTGCCAAAGGCAGTGGGAAACGTAAGGTAAGCTATCGCTTGCGCGATTGGGGAGTTTCTCGGCAACGTTACTGGGGAGCTCCGATTCCAATGATAACTCTTGAAAATGGGTCTATCGTACCAGTACCTGAAAAACAGTTACCAGTTCTTCTTCCAGAAAACGTTTTAGTAAACGGAATATCTAATCCATTGAAATCCAATCCAAATTGGATAAAGACTATCTATAATAATCGTCCAGCATTACGAGAAACGGATACATTTGATACATTTATGGAGTCTTCTTGGTATTATGCACGTTATACGTGTCCAAACTATGACTACGGCATGCTAGATCCAATTGCTACTAATTATTGGTTACCCGTAGATTTATATGTTGGCGGCATCGAACATGCAACCATGCACCTTATATATTTTCGATTTTATCACAAATTATTACGTGATGCAGGGCTAGTCTCAAATGATGAACCGGTCAAACGTTTGTTATGCCAGGGTATGGTGCTTTCTGATGCTTTCTATTATTTTGAAAAAAAAGGAAATCCAGTTTGGATCTCACCAATGAACGTTGTTAGTATAAAACGCGATGGAAAAGGACGAATTATAAGTGCTATTGATGTTAATGGGCATAAATTGATATATGCTGGCATGATCAAAATGTCAAAATCTAAAAATAATGGTATCGATCCAGAACAAATGGTAAAGAAATACGGTGCTGACACTGTCCGTCTTTTTGTAATGTTTGCAGCACCAGTAGAAATGGCTCTTGAATGGAAGGAATCTGGAGTTGAAGGTGGTAGCCGTTTTCTAAATCGTATTTGGAAGTTAGTCTACAAACATACTATAAACGGTCTGGGAGGTGTATTAAATCCTGATTTATTAAAAGATGAACAAAAAATATTGCGACGAGAAATACATAAAACTATCGCAAAAGTTACCAAAGATATTGACTGTCTAAAGAAATTTAATACTGCTATCGCAGCTATAATGGAGCTAACAAATAAATTAATTAATGCACCACAGACAACTATGCAGGACCGTGCGTTGTTGCATGAAGCATTAACGGCAATTGTATTAATGCTCTATCCATTTACTCCGCATATCTGCTTTTTTCTTTGGAAGGCGCTCGGTAAAAAAGAAGAAATTGATAAAGCAGCATGGCCAACTGTGGATAAGTCTGCTATAAAGGATAGCAATAAAGTAATAATTATTCAGATTAATGGTAAATTTCGAGGAAAAGTGACTGTACCCATCAATGCTGACGAAACTTTAGTATACAATCGTGCTATTCAAGAACCTATAGTTGCAAAGTTTATTAAGAAATCCAAGATACATAAAGTGATCTACATTCCTAATAAACTTTTTAATTTAGTTGTAAATTAACTTAAAATGGAAATAAGAAGTATGATCCGATGCTGGACATTAGTAATATGGCTAGCAACAATGATCATTACAGGATGTGGTTACCACTTGCGCGATGTTAAACCAGAGACTCGATTAGAAAAAATAAAAATTGTAACTTTAAGTAGCTATGATCCTTATGGACCGTTAACTTACGCAGTAAGACAGGAGCTTCGCCTGAATAATATAAAGTTAGTTAACAATGATAGCGCTCATAATAAAAATAACTCTTCACCACTATTACATATTATTGATGCATCAGAAAATCAAATTTTTTCCTCAGTATTTCAAAGCGAAAAAATTGTTGAGTGTCAAATAACACTTAACGTAAATGCACAAGTGGTAATTATAGGAAAGGATACTTATCCTATTAACATAAAAATATATCGTTCGTTCTTTAATAATCCAGTCACAGCATTAGCAAATAACGTTGAAGAATCAATCATTCGACAAGAAATGCAAGAAGAAGCCGCACATCAGATGGTTCATCAATTCTTGATAATAGCTAACAATTTTATTGAAAATTCTTTTAAAAGAAGTAAAAACTCGTAAATAAAAATTAAAATAGATAACGTTTCTATAGAAACGTAGTCTAAATTTTTAATGATTTATGAACTCAAAAAACAGCAAAATGTTATGATTCAACTAAATGCTGAACAACTGGACATACAATTACATGATGTATCAGGTATATCTTGTTTTCTACTATTTGGAAACGATTTATTCTTAATTCAAGAAAGCCAACTTTATATCCAAAAACTAGCACGACTGCAACAATTTAAAGAACACTTCAACTTTTCAATAGAAACTAATACTGATTGGATTAAAATTTTTAATTTGTTTCAAATAAGGAGCTTATTTTCTGATCGAAGAACAGTTCTGCTTGCTTTGCCGGAAGTAAGTATTAATTCCTGCATTAACAGAGAACTTTTCAATTTGGTTTCGATGCTACACAAGGACATAATTTTAATTATTTCTGGAAATAAACTTAATCAATCCTTAAAGGGAAGCGCCTGGTTTAGAACAATCAAAAAAAGTGCATTATTAGTAGATTGTAATACACCAGAACAAATTTGTTTGCTACAGTGGATAGAGAAGCGCGCTAGAAGTATGGGTTTAATATTGGACGATGCCTCTTTTCAATTGCTATCTGATTCCTATGAAGGCAATTTGCTAGGATTAAATCAAGCTTTAAATCAATTAGCTATACTATATCCTAAAAAGGATATAACTTTTTTTCAAGTTCAAAAATCAATAAATAACGATGTGCGCTTTACTTTACTTCTTTGGATTGAAACCATACTAATAGGTAATAGACAACGTGCCATGCGCATCTTATATCAGTTAAAATTGGAAGTTATAGATCCAGTTATTTTATTACACAGTATACAGAGAGAAATTTTGCTATTATTTAAAATCAGTCGAAAAAAAAATACTGAACCTTTGTCTTTGTTATATAACCATTATAGAGTTTGGAGCAGACGTAGATTGTTTTTAACAAAGGCTTTGGAACGACTTTCTACAGAGCAATTGTACAATGCGATAATGTTAATAACAGAGATGGAGATTATGCTTAAACAAGATTATAATTATCCTATATGGAATGATCTAAATATCTTGATATTATTACTATGCGAGAAATCATCATACTATTACCAAAAATGGCAACATTGAATGTCTGAAAAACACGGACTTATCGCTTTTTACGGAGGCACGTTCGATCCTATTCATTATGGTCATTTACGACTGGTTATTTCGCTAGCAAAGTTTATCCATTTCCAACGAGTAGTTTTTCTACCAAACAACATTCCAACTCATCGACCAATTCCAGTAGCATCAGCACAGCAACGACTCGCAATGGCACGTTTGGCAATTTCTGAATTATCTAACCGTTCATTTGACGTTGATGCACGGGAATTAAGATATTCAACGCCTTCTTATACAATAAATACATTTGAAGCAATAAGAAAAGAGTATGGTCCAAGTGCGCCACTAGCTTTTATTATTGGTCAGGATTCTTTATTAACATTACCGCGATGGTATCGCGGCCTAGAATTGCCGATATTCTGTCATCTCTTAATGTGCGCTAGACCTGGCTATAGCAATTGGTCAGACATTAGACGCTACAGTTTTTGGTTTGCTAACAGACTAACTCATGATCCTCAGGCGCTTTATAAAAAACCAGCAGGACTCGTTTATTGTGCAACTACAATGCAATTAGCAATTTCTGCCAGTAATATCCGCTCTCGCTACAGGAATGGTCTTGCTTGCGATGGGCTACTCCCTTCTTCAGTACAGGGATACATTGATCAACAAGGCTTATATCGATAGGATGTTATCTGGATAAACTATTTTAATAAACGAAACTATTTATTCTAAACGAAAAATTCTTTTAAAGAAGGAATAAATAGTATCTCTCTAAGAGAGAAGTACTATTATTTTCTTGAAAATTTATTTATTAATGGTCTTGTATGGAACCTCTCAAGAAATTAGTTTATTGCTTATAGCTTTTTAAAAATGAAAGGATAATAATAATCATATTTTCTTTTAAAGAACCAATTTAATTTTATTTCTTATCTAATCTTAAACAAATTAATTAGTGGTTTAATTTCATTTACTTTAATGAATATAAAAACTTGAAGAGATTAAATTATATAGATATGCTGTTGCGACACTTACTTTTTAGTAAAAAATAGCGCATAGCCAAGCAAGTATGGTAAAAGGATTAATGCTTGTTTACTAAATGAAAAAAAAGTATATCTCCTTTCTGAATTATTATTCAGCTGAGTCAGCATTATTTATGCAACGCGTTTTGGTAGCAATTTTTGGCATTTTATTGCTAAGCGTAGTTCTCGTTATCAACTTGTACCATTTACAAGTTACTTGTTTCAAATCTTATCAAGTTAGATCAGATGAAAATCGAATTAGGATAATTCCAATCGAACCAAATCGAGGATTAATTTATGATCGCAACGGCATTCCTTTGGCACTAAACCGTATTAGTTATCAGTTAGAACTCATTCCAGATAAAGTTGACGATCTAATTCAAATTATTTCTGATTTACGTCATATTGTTGATTTATCTGACGAAGATATCTCAAATTTTGAGAAAGCACGAAAACGTGCTCCTCGTTTTACTTCGCTACCACTTAAAACTGGTTTAACTGAGGCGCAACAGGCTCGTTTTGCAGTTAATCAGTATCGCTTTCCTCATATTGAAATAAAAGGTTATTCGCAACGTTATTATCCATATGGTTCGACTTTTACACACGTTATCGGTTATGTATCAAAAATAGATAATCAAGATATAAAACGCCTTAATAAAAATGGAATTTTATCTAATTACGTTTCAACGCACAATATCGGTAAGTTAGGTATAGAACGTTACTATGAAAACATATTACATGGTAAAACTGGATATGAAGAAGTAGAAGTCAATAATCGTGGTCGACTAGTTCGTCAGTTATGTAAAAAATTACCTCAAGCAGGAAAAAGCATTACCTTGACATTAGATCTAGGTTTACAGCAGTACATTGAAAAATTGCTTATAGGAAGTCGTTCTGCAGTAGTTGTATTGGACCCTAGAGATGGAAGTGTTCAAGCTATGATATCTAGCCCAAGTTATGATCCTAACTTATTTGTTAACGGTATTTCTAAAAAAAAATTTCAAAATCTGTTAAGTGATAAAAATCGTCCGCTTATTAATCGTGCTACTCAAGGAACCTATCCACCCGCTTCTACCGTTAAACCTTATATTTCTGTATCGGCACTTTCTCTCGGGGTTATTAATAAAAACTATTCTTTATATGATCCGGGTTGGTGGCAATTACCGGGATCAGATAAACGGTATCGTGATTGGAAACGTTGTGGCCATGGTCAATTAAATGTTGTACAAGCATTGGAGGAGTCAGCAGATACTTTTTTCTATCAAGTAGCTTATGATATGGGTATTGATCGACTTTTTGAGTGGATGACTAAATTTGGATATGGTAAATATACTGGCATTGATCTATCAGAAGAACATCCTGGTGTTATGCCAAACAGACAATGGAAAATTGCACATTTTAAAAAACCTTGGTATCAAGGAGATACAATCCCAATTGGGATTGGACAAGGCTATTGGACTGCTACACCAATACAAATGTCTAAGGCATTAATGACATTAATTAACAATGGTACAGTGCTTACGCCGCATCTATTACGAAACGATAATTATCAAGCTCCTTTACTGAGTCAATTGCAAAATAAAAAAATTGATAATTCTCATCCTGATTTTTGGAAAATAGCTAAAGATGGTATGTATGGGGTTGCTAATCGAGAAAATGGCACAGCATGGAAAAATTTCTTTAGCGCACCATATAAAGCGGCAGTCAAATCCGGTACTGCTCAAGTATATAGTTTGAAAATTAATGAAACTTACAAAGCATATACAGTCGATGAACGATTACGTGATCATAAGTTAATGACTGCGTTTGCTCCTTATAATAATCCAACAGTCTGCGTAGTAGCCATTTTAGAAAATGGTGGTATCGGGCGACTAACAGTAGGAGAAATTACCCGTCTGATATTGGATTATCTTCTTCTTGCAGAGAATACAAGAAACATATCTAATTCTCCGATAACTCTGTTCAAAAATAACAATTAATTATTATGATTTATCGTCTAAAAAGAATTTCTATATGGAATAAATTACATATTGATGTAATTTTATTGTTTTTTATTCTACTACTATTGACATATAGTATCCTGATAGGATGGAGCGCTAGCGGACAAAATATCAAAATAATAGAAAATAAAATTATTCAAATAATAATAGGTCTTATAGTGATGGTTATCACAGCACAGATCACACCTCGTTCTTACGAGATAAGTGCGCCATACTTGTATTTTCTTTGTATTCTTTTGTTAGCTTTAGTAGAGTTTTTTGGAGAAATCAGTAAAGGTGCACAACGCTGGTTAAATATAGGTATTATTCGATTCCAACCATCAGAAATCGCTAAAATTGCAGTTCCGCTCATGATTGGACGATTTATTTATCGTCGAAATATCTACCCACCATCATTATCCGATACTATAATTGTACTTTTTTTAATTTTGATCCCTTCTTTATTGGTTTCTATACAGCCAGATCTTGGAACAGCTGCTCTTATTATAGTTTCTGGACTATTTGTTTTATTCTTATCTGGGTTGAGCTGGATAACAATAGGTATTACTATATTACTAGTATCAATACTTATTCTTTTACTATGGTTCTTTTTAATGCACGATTATCAGCGAGATCGAGTTGCAGTTATGCTTGATCCTGAAATTGACCCTCTTGGTGCCGGATATCATATTATTCAATCAAAAATAGCTATAGGTTCCGGTGGATTGTTTGGCAAAGGATGGTTATGCGGAAGCCAGTCTCAACTTGAATTTTTACCAGAAAGACATACAGATTTTGTTTTTTCTGTATTGGGGGAGGAAATGGGGCTTGTCGGAGGCCTAGTGCTCCTTAGTCTTTATTTTGGTATTATCATACGCGGTTTAACAATTGCGATACAAGCAAAAAATGCATTTAGTCGAATAATAGTTAGCAGTTGGATGTTGGTTTTTTTTACTTATGTATTCATAAATATCGGTATGGTCAGTGGATTGTTACCTGTAGTAGGTGTTCCGTTACCTTTGATAAGTTATGGAGGTTCATCACTCATTGTACTAATGACAGAGTTTGGTATTATTATGTCAATAAGCACTCATCAAAAAATATTATCTAAGGCAATATAATTTTGAGTTAAAACGATAAAAGAATCTCAATGCATTGTTGATTAATCCTTTTATAAATACCATACATTTATTTATTACATTAAAATATTTACCAGTGAGAACATAACAATGTACCATGCGGAGTTATTTTATAAATAAAGCACCTATATCAATTTTTTTCTTCAAAAAATCTGGTTATCAATTAATTTATTAAAGATGATTGAGCTATTTTTTATAAACTTTTTAATAATTTTAATTTAAAAACTAATTTTTAACGAATAATGCATCAAAAAAATTGACTTTATTTTTACGCTTCTATTGATTAATGAATACTTTTTAAATTAATCCTGAATAAACAGACGTGGAATGTTTAATTTTTTCCGTTTTTTTGTCGCAATTGGAAATATTATGATTTTAATTTAGATAAGACTATTTTTTTGAAAAAAAAATCACTACGAGTAATTTACTAACAAAAGTTAACCCATACTTAATAGGATTAGATTTTTTCTTTTTAGAAAATTCGTAGATAGAAAATTATGTAATCTGTTTAGATTTACCTGATTATTAAATTACGTTCAGTTGATAACTGTTTTTTTTCCAAATTTAAAAAATCCAGGTTGTTTTTTTTGATTAATTTTCTATCCTTTCATTCAGATCTTTTAATGTTAAAATCTAACTATGATAGAATTATTCTAAACACTAATCGATACAAATTAAGAAAATAAAAAGTGAAACTAAAAAAGTAATTATACGGCAACTTGGACTTCGTCCTTATGCAGAAGTCCTATCGATGATGCGTTGCTTTACTAAAACACGAAATAAAGATAGCTATGATGAAATTTGGTTAGTACAACACCCTCAAGTTTTTACTCAAGGTCGTTCTGGAAGAACGGAACATTTATTAAATATCGGTTCTATTCCGGTAGTGCAAAGTGATCGTGGAGGTCAAATCACTTTTCATGGACCAGGTCAACAAGTAATGTATACCCTTCTAAACCTAGATCGATACAAATTAAATATAAGAAGTTTAGTTTCTTTGCTAGAAGAAACTGTTATTTCTACATTAAGTCGTTTTTCAATTGAAAGTGTGTCTTATATAGAAAAGCCAGGGGTTTATGTTGGGACAGACAAGATTTGCTCGCTTGGATTGAGTATTTATAGAGGTTGTTCATTTCATGGATTAGCATTAAATATAGCAATGGATTTATCTCCTTTTTTGCTCATTAATCCTTGCGGTGACGCAAATATACGGATGACACAAATGAAGGAATTAATTCCTAATATTGAAATCGACGATGTTGCTCCAATCCTATTGAAGGAATGTTTACGTCGATTAGATGCTTCTTTGGCTTAAATTTTGAGAAAAAGATTCCTAAAAACTTTTAATAGGATTTGTATTTTTAATATAAAGTAATGCAAAAAAAAAGATTAATAAGCTAAATATGATAATATTTATCTACCTAAATTAGATATTTAAGTTATCATTTTGTGATGATGTCGATTTGAACTTCTTCTGCAAGACAGAAGAAGAATTCTTTCATTTATTAAGATTTAGAGTCAAACTTTTTGTTGTTATAGTTGCGCTAATGAAAAAATCATTTCAATTTAACTCCTATACTAATGAAATTGCATTAATTCCAATTAAAAATATTAAGGTAAAACGTAAAGAGATTCTTCGTAAGCCTTTATGGATGAAAATTAAATTACCTGTTGATTCTGCGATAATGCAAGATGTTAAATCAGTAATTCATAAAAATAACTTACACACAGTTTGTGAAGAAGCTTCTTGTCCTAATTTACCAAAATGCTTTCATCGAGGCACGGCAACTTTTATGATTCTTGGTGCTATTTGTACAAGACACTGTTCCTTCTGTAAGGTTGCTCATGGCCGTCCAACTGCTCCAAATTTAAGTGAACCAGAAAAATTAGCACAAACAATTGCTGATATGAAATTAAAATACGTTGTAATTACATCTGTTAATCGGGATGACTTACATGATGGAGGAGCTCAACATTTTTCAAAATGTATTACCGCAATTCGTTCTAAAAATCCTAATATTCTTATTGAGATATTAGTACCTGATTTTCGAAAATGTATGAATCGTGCATTAGAAATGTTAAACGCCACACCTCCTGATATTTTTAACCATAATTTAGAAAGTGTGCCACGTTTGTATCGTACAGTACGTGCTGGAGCTAACTATTACTGTTCCCTTAAACTTTTAGAAACTTTTAAAGTTTTTCATCCTAAGATACCAACTAAATCAGGTTTAATGGTAGGACTGGGAGAAACGAATGAAGAGATAATTAATGTTATGCGCGATTTACGTCGTCATGGCGTGACGTTGCTAACTTTAGGTCAATATTTGCAGCCTAGTTCTCAACATCTTCCGGTTAAGCGATATGTTAGCTTAAGCGAATTTAAGGAAATGAAACAAGAAGCTTTAAGCATGGGGTTTCTCCGGGCTTCCTGTGGTCCATTTGTTCGTTCATCTTATCATGCAGACCTGCAAATTAAAGGGATAGAAGTTGGATAGTTTTTATCTGAAAAAAGTTCAATTTGATTTAGGATACTTTTTTTCAAAAAGCAACAAGATAATTGTTTTTTCTAACACTTAGATCCAAAAAATCTAAATTTAGATGCTAATAGTTATATTAGAATTAAACTTGTAAATTTTACAGCAACTTTTAAGATTTGATCCAGTAAAAAGTGCATATTGAAATTTTAATTGATTTTATTATTTGGATGGTGCAAATGTTGCTTAAAGAAAATTTTTCTTTAAAAAAAGATTAATCTAACCTGAAACAAGCTAAATCAACGATTTTTGCGAATACGATTAAAATATCACAACATTAGTATACTATTATTCTAGAATAAATCTTTAAAAAGTTAAAACCGATGATTCCGACAGATTTATCATCGAAATAAGTCTCATGTGGAAAACATGAAATAAGAGGTAAAAAATTCGATATAAAACTTTTATTCATGCAAAAGATTAAATCAAACAGTAGAGAAGTTAGATTAAAAGAATTTATCAGCTACATTTATATAATAGGTACGTCCTACAGGATTCGAACCTGTGACCTACGGCTTAGAAGGCCGTTGCTCTATCCATCTGAGCTAAGGACGCAATATAATATACTATTTCACTTTTAGATAGGAGGAAATGCTATCCCATAAAGAGATATTAGGTCAAATAGATTTTGAATTCTATTCAATAGAATTTTAATATTCGAAAATATTTTATATGGCAACACTTCTGATGGTTAATAAATAATATTCTCAGATCATATCAGAATATAAATCTTAATCATGTAAGTTTATTAAAAATCACGAATTTATTTAGTGTAATAATGGCAAAAATAATTGATGGTATAGCTGTTGCTTCACAAATCAAAAATGAAATGACTTTAAAAGTAAAAAAGTATCTAAAATCTGGAAAACGTCCTCCAGGTCTGGCCGTTGTGCTTGCTGGTAATAACCCAGCTTCTAAAATATATGTAAATAGAAAACAACAAATTTGCAAAGACATCGGTTTTTCTTTGTTTCTTTATAATTTATCCGACACAATTACAGAAAAAGATTTATTGACTTTGATTGATGAACTGAATAATGATTTTTCAGTTGATGGCATTTTAGTACAGTTACCTCTTCCAAAAAAAATTAAAGTTATCAATATATTAGAACGTATTGCCTTAAATAAAGATGTAGATGGCTTTCATCCTTATAATATAGGACGATTATGCCAACGTGAACCTATTTTACGCCCTTGTACTTCGCAAGGTATAATGAAACTGCTTGAATACTATCATATTAATACCCCTGGACTTAATGCTGTTGTGGTTGGCGCCTCTAACGTTGTTGGACGACCTATGGGGTTAGAATTATTGCTAGCAGGTTGTACAGTAACTATTACTCACAGCTTAACACGCAATTTACGTCAACATATTAAAAATGCTGATTTATTAGTTGTAGCTATAGGAAAGATAGGTTTTATTTCTAGTAAATGGATTAGACCAGGATCTATAGTAATTGATGTAGGAATAAATTATCTTGAAAACGGTAAAGTAGTAGGCGATATTGATTATATTAGTGCTTCTGAACGCGCTGGCTATATTACTCCAGTTCCAGGAGGTGTGGGACCAATGACAATTGCTATGCTTATTCAGAATACTATGCAATCTTATGAAAAGAGCTTCCATAACTCTGCTAATTAACTATACTCCGATCAGTACGAGTTAAGATGTACTGTTAACTTAAATAGGAAACTCTTACGATGAGAATCTAAAGTAGAGGTATATATTTAAAATAATCAGGTTTTTCTAATTACGATACCACGTCGTTCCATGAGGACCATCTTCTAAAACAACGCCAAGATTAATTAATTCATTTCGAAGCGCATCTGCTAATTCCCACTGACCTGCTTTACGAGCATCATTGCGTTTTTGATTTAGTGCTTCTATTTTTTCGTTACCAATTTTTTCAAATCTTGAAACACGGCACTGTTGAAGAAACGTAATAGGATTTTGTTGAAGAATTCCCAGGATTCCACCTAAAGAGCGTAATGTTGATGCTAATCCTTGCACTATTTTCATTTGTTTATTTTTTAATCGATTAATCTCACGAGCAATTTCAAATAAAACAGAGCAAGCTTTTGGTGTATTGAAATCGTCATCCATTGCAGAAAAAAATTGTATTGCAAAATATTTACCATTAGACGGAACAGCTTTTGGATCAGTTTCATGCAAGGAAATATAAAGTCGTTTTAAAGATGCTTTAGCTTGTTTAAGATTATCTTCACTATAATTTAATTGTTTACGATAATGACTAGCCATTAGAAAATAGCGTACTATTTCAGCATCGTAATGTTGACAAACGTTACGTATGGTAAAAAAATTGTCCAACGACTTAGACATTTTCTCTTGATTTACTATTACCATGCCAGTATGCATCCATACGTTTACATATGGACCTCCATAGGAACAAGTAGATTGTGCGATTTCATTTTCATGATGAGGGAAAATAAGATCTGAACCACCACCATGAATATCAAAATGATGACCAAGCTGTCGATTATTTATAGCAGAACATTCAATATGCCAACCAGGACGCCCATAACCCCATGGAGATGGCCAGCTTGGTTCGTCAAATTTTGACATTTTCCATAAAACAAAATCCATTGGATTTCTTTTTTCAATTGTTTCAGTGTGATTGCTAATTTGAAGGTGCTTCAAATTCCGGTTGGATAGTAATCCATAATTATTACTAGTTTCTACAGAAAATATAACATCGCCATTAATTGCTATATAGGCATGATTATTTTTAATAAGACGATCAATCTGTTCAATAATATCATTGATATAATCTGTAACACGAGGTTCTTGATCAGGATGAAGAATATCCAGTTGATCAAAATCCCTATACATTTCTTTAATCATACGTTGGACAAGTTTCTGAAAAGTTTCTCCATTATCGGCTGCACGTTGTATAATTTTGTCATCAATATCAGTAATGTTGCGAACATATTTCACTTCATAACCAAGATAACGCAAATAACGAGTAACAACATCAAATACAACAAAAGTACGTCCATGACCAATATGGCAGAAATCATATACAGTGATTCCACATACATAAATGCCAACTTTACCGACATGAATAGGTTTAAACTCCTCTTTCTTTCGAGTTAAAGTGTTAAAAATTTTTAACATAAATAGTTGAGCTATATAAAATCTATGTATCTTTTCAATGAATTAGTTAAGATTGATGGTCATTGATTTTATACCTTATCTAGTATAAAATTACCTGATTTTCAATCTAAATTGAGTCAGAGAATAACACTTTTAAAGAATTACTAGCAAGCTAAGTAAATTCTAAAAGAATGGTGCCATCTCAATAAGAATAATTTTTATTTCTAAATTAATTTTCGCGAAAATATTGAATCAATAAATATATTTCTATTTACTGTTGTATCGATTTGTGTTAAATCGTTCAAGAAAATTACTTTTGTCATATACACTATAATTATTAATCAATAAACAATATAAAAGCAAAAATTCAAAGCTTGACTACATTGTCAAAAACATAAGCAGTATCGCAAATAATTTCACCAAAACACAATAAAATTTCTTACAAAGGGAGAAAAACCATTCTTCTGATGGCATTAGAAGGTGAATCCTTATGTCAATTTTTTTCGTTGCTGACGTACATCTTTTAGTGAGGGAATCAATTGTTACTGCGAATTTTCTAAGTTTTTTAAAAACACGCGTAACCAATGCGGAAGCACTTTATATTCTAGGAGATTTATTTGAAATTTGGACAGGAGATGATGATCTAAATTCATTGCATTATAAAATTGCTATTGCATTAAAAACGTTAACCCAGCAAGGCACTCATTGCTATTTTCTTCATGGTAATCGTGATTTCTTGCTCGGTAAACGCTACGCTGCCATTTGTGGCATGGAATTGTTACCATCTGAACAACAGATAATTCAACTAGATAAAACTAAAATTGTAATACTGCATGGGGATACATTATGTACTAATGATAAAATTTATCAATATTTTCGTCATTTAGCGCGTTGCCTTTTTTTGCAACGACTTTTCTTGTTTTTGCCAAAAAAGATACGTCTATACATCGTTAATAAAGTGTGTACGCATAGTTCGCGTAAAAAAATTAATAAAACTAATCAAACCTTGAATGTTAACATTCAAGAAATTATGACTATAATGAATAAAACAAATGCAAAAATAATGATTCATGGTCATACTCATAGTCCTGGTGTACATTTTTTGTCCAAAAAACGCTGTCGGATCGTCTTGGGTGCATGGAGTAGCCTAGGATCAGCCATTGAGATTTCTTCTAGAAAAATCAAATTTCATATACTTTCATTTAAGTAATTAAATTATTAATTAACAATATTGCAGCATCTTAGATTAACTAATTTAACTTTGTTTTACAAAACATAAAATTCATAAAGATTATTAAACTAATTTTTAACCAAGGAGAGAAGTTACTTCGGTACTAACTTCTTCAATACTTTTTGTACTGTTTATGGTAAAAAATTTTACATATCCATTACTTGCTTCCTGATGATAATAATCAATTAGAAGTTTTGCTGTTTGATGGTATGTTTCTAGGCGTTTACGTATAGTTAACTCTTTATCATCGTTACGAATAATTAATGGTTCGCCAGTTACATCGTCCTTATTCCTTTGTTTAGGAGGGTTAAATCTTGTATGGTAAATTCGTCCTGAAGAAGGATGAATTAAACGACCAGCAGTTCGACTAATGATAAAGCTATCTGGTGCTTTAAACTCCAAAACGTAATCAACTATAATATTTGATTGCTTCATAGAGATTGCTTGAAAAAAGGTTCGAGGAAATCCGTCTATAAGGAATCCTCTACGACAATCTTTATGCTTAATAAACTTTTGAATTAAGGGAATAACTAGTTCATCTGTTACTAATTTTCCAGTATCCATAAAGTTTTTAATTTTTTTTCCAAACTTAGATCCTGAATGAACTGCGTCGCGAAGTATGTTTCCTATAGAAATTTGCGGAATATTATACCTGTCTGCAATAAATTGAGCTTGAGTTCCCTTTCCAACTCCTGGAGGACCTAATAAAACAATACGAACCATAATGCAATTCCATTCTTAATTTTTTAACTGATAAATTTCTATATCAATAGAAGGCTTTATACTGAATAAACAACAATAAGCTAAAATAGTTTTAAGAAAGAACCAGTTAGAACCACCGAAGTGATCAATAAATACACTCTTCTTAAAAGAAAGAATCACTTCAATGGAATTATAAATACCAAAAAAAATAAAAACCTTCTCGCAAGTCCTTACTAAAAACAATTACTGCTTTTTGTGACTTATTATTTTTAATTTTCAGCTCTTCTGTTAAGCTTAAAGCTTAGACTATAAATTAATCAATCTAAAAAACTGTAATTTTTCTAAAAAAATTTGTGCAAGATCAATACAAGTCTATTAGATCTTATCCTAAGATCTTTAATTACATTTAATTTTGCAGTTATTGTTAATAGTAAGTAAATTCTAATTTTTATTAAAAAATTAAGATTAGTTTTTTCTTTTTAAATTTATATAGGTTACTACGTTTACATTAACTACTCTACTGTATGATAAAATTATTACTTTAATAAGATGGTTTATTTTTTACCGAAAATAATTTTCTATAAGAATGTTGGTTAACATTAAGATTTTACAAGGTAGCGAAATATTAGTGCACGAGCAAGAGTACTGCCGTCGATCATTTCAATCTCTCCTCCTACTGGAACTCCTTGTGCAATACGGCTTACTTTTGTTGTATAATGTGAACACATTTCAACGATGTAGTTAACAGTTGCTTCTCCTTCTACTGTTGGGTTGGTGGCTAATATAATTTCCACAACGTTTTCATTATTAAGTCGTTCTTTTAATTTATGAAGACCAATATCTTCCGGTCCAACACCACTAATAGGTGATAAATGTCCCATTAATACAAAATATCGACCAGAGAATTGGCCAGTTTGTTCAATAAAACCGATATCTGCTGGTTTTTCCACTACGCAAATTTGTCCAGATTCCTTTCGTTTTGGATCACTGCATATTGAACAAATGGGTTGCTCAGTAAAAGTACGACATTCTAAACAATGTCCAATTTCTAGTATTGCACGAGTGAGCAATTTTGCTAAATGCATTCCGTTACTACGTTCATTTTTCAGTAAATAAAAAACCATACGACGTGCTGATTTTGGTCCAACGCCAGGAAGAATGCACAAAGCTTCTATCAGCTTCTCTAACAAGGAACTTGTTTGCATAAAAAAACTCTTTAGTGAGGCAGAAGAATAGGAAGAGGCTTTATGTATTTTGTATATAAAAATTTGCTGTGCTCATATTTTTGAAATATCTCTATTAAATTTTTACTTATATAGAACAATTTCGACTAAAATGATTCACAAGGTATAGATTTATCTTCATAAGATTGTTTGCCAAAAAGTTTTAAATAAAAAAAGAATAATGACCGTATTTTACATTTTACTTTTTAATTTAATTTTTAAAAAAACTACCTGTTTTTCTGTTTTTTCTTTTTCTAAGTTTTTTAGGATAATAAAAGTTTTTAGGATTTATACAATTATGCTGAAACACAGGCTTTCTCAGAAAGGGAGTATATCGCTTCTAGCATGTACAATATTATCCTCTGAAGTTAAAAACTTTCTTATTTTTTTCGGACGCCCTATTCCACTATTAATTTCTTTTAAAAGAAAGGTAGGTAGATATTTTACGTTTTTTATTTTTTGTTGTCTTCCTTAAGAAGAGATCCTTTAACCAATAAAGAATAAATCAGTGCATTATCAGTTAACGATCTCTTTAAAACTGATTTTATCGTTAAAAATTTAATAGAATTAGAATTGAAAGTTTCATCATTTTGTTTTCACTGTTCCAATTTAATTAATTTTTTTAAAAAAAACGATCAATAAACAAGAACACTACTAAATACCAATAATGGTTTATTTTACTTTTTTAATTAGTTGGTTTATCATTAATTTTTGGCAACGATAATGTAGAAAACTTAGCAACGGCCAACTTTGTTAATTATTGTTCCCTTTAATTATATTTTATCCTTGATAAAGGCGTCATTATACTGATTATTATTGTTTAATACAACTGTTTTTCGTCGTTTATGATAAGTAAATTATTATTGTTTATATTGGGTTTTGATAGCGTTGAGCTAACTGACAAAGCTCGTAGAAGGATCATTTCAACTCCAACTCGAGGATTTGGTGCAAATTGTAAAACTTTCCTCCCTGTAAGGATGGATTGATAATATAGGTGTAAGTCTTTTGATGAAAAACGTTCAGTTAAATTACTCAGTCGCTTTGCTCTATTAGACATATCTTCATTAATCAATTGCTCTGGAAACAATTGACCTAACGTTAATTGATGTAATAAAGATAATATTTCAATAAGTAAATTATCCCAATTTATATCACAGTCAGCAAACTGTGAAATCTTTTTTATTATTTCCTTTCCGTTGGCATTAGCTAACGCCTCGATGAGATCGAGCGGATGCTCATCATCAATCGAACCAAGAGCTAATCGCGTAGTGTGATAATTAATTTTGCCGTTTCCCATAGCAATAGCTTGATCAGTTAGACTAAGTGCATCTCGCATGCTGCCATTAGCGGCACGAGCTAATAATTGTAACGCATATGAATCAGTAATAATTTTTTCCTGTTTTAAAATAAAAGATAGTCGTTTGTAAATTTGTTTGACATTAAGTAGTTTTAAATGAAACTGAAGACAGCGAGAAAGAATAGTAATTGGTAGTTTTTTCGGCTCAGTAGTAGCTAATAGAAACTTAACATGTTTAGGCGGTTCTTCAAGATTCTTAAGCAAAGCATTAAAACTATATCGGGATAACATATGTGCTTCATCAATTAGATATACCTTAAAATTTCCATTTGATGGAGCGTATGGAACATTTTCTAATAATTCGCGAATTTCTTCAACTTTAGTTCGAGATGCGGCATCAACTTCAATCAAATCGACAAAACACCCTTTTTCAATTTCCTTACAATTAGTACAATCTCTGCATGGAGTAGAAGTAACACCACTTTTGCAATTTAATCCCTTAGCTAATAAACGAGCAATAGTAGTTTTACCAACACCACGCGTTCCGGATAACAGGTAAGAATGATGAACTCTATTTAAAGAGAGGCTATTTTTTATTACTGTCAAAATATGTTCTTGACCTATTACATCAGAAAATATTTGTGGACGCCATTTACGAGCAAGTGCCTGATAGTTCATAAGTTTTACTTCATTTTCATAAACAAATTTTCACTGTAAGTTGCATGTTGCATATTATATAATTCTATTGTTGACCTTATCTGTTTAGAATAAAGATGGTTTTTAAATAGAGATTCTGTGTCATAAGCTTTATTTAAAGCTCCAATTGGGATTATCTTTAATAGGGTTATTAATTTTTTGTGTATTTACAATGAATTAGTTACCTTTATAAGTATAAGTAATTAATAATTAACTTGTTTTTTTTGCTATTTTTAAATAAAAAGATTCAGAATACTAAATAGTTCCATTATAAATTACAACAATGTTTGAAACTTATTAGATTGTTATTTATTTTCTTCTTCTTAACAAATTTAATTAAAAATGAATATTTACTAATTTGACAAAAATATTATTTTGTTAACGAAGTAATAATATAGTTTAAAAAACTAAAATTTTTTCAAAAAACACGATAAAATTGTTTTACAGTAATGAATAAAAAATAATAAATACGCGTGCTAAACATTCTTTATCAAAAGAAGCCTGCATTTAGTATGCATATAAAAACGATACCTCATTTAATAAATGCGATGAAACTTTATTTCTTTGGTAATTTTAATTTGTTTTATTAAATCAAGAGTATGCGCTTTTTTTATTTTTAGAGAAATTTTTATCCCTAAAAATTAGTAGTATATCACCTAAAAAATAAAAATCATCATAAGAATTGATAAAACATGATTCGTTTTCTTGCAAAAAAGAGGAATTTTACCAAAAAAAAGGAAATTAATTTTCGTCAGTTTTTCTTTAGACTCTAAATTAATAAGAATTTTGACAAATTGCACTATATAAAAACGGAAAACTATTAAGATTCATTAAGAATTGTAAAAATAATTTATTAATCTGAAAGAAAATATTTTAAACACAGATCGGGATTTTTTCTTTTTACAAAGTAAAAAAAGTAAATCGAGAAGATATATTGTATTAATACTAACTTTATCATATAAATTTGAACGCAAAAATAAGTTATAATTTTCCTAACATATGGATATAAACAAGTTTTTCTTTTAATTAGAATTTCTTAAAGAAATTATCTTTAGCTGCTCTTCTCGGAAGAGCAAACATTAAGTTTTGCAAATAAAATCTCCATACATAATCTTTTTAAAAAGCTTTTTTAATTATTTAAGAATAAATAAATAGAAATTTTAGGAATTCAAGTAGAACATAGCTAACAGTTCTTTTCTGAAGAACTTATTCCAAACTATCTGAATCGTTATACCACAAGTAAATTTTATTCTATTAAAGTTAAAATAATAAATTAGTTATAAGCTATAGTAAAACATCCTAAAATATTTAGATATTTTGCTTACAAAAGCAACATCCTTTTTATCTCTTTTCCAGAATTTTGTTAAACTAAGAGTTTTTCTAGGCAAAAATATTTTTATTTTACTTTTAAAATAAATTTTTTAACAAAAAATTCATTTTAGGTTAACGACTTAACGTGTTTACATTAAGTAAGATTCTATTATCCATGACTGACATACAAGTTCAGGTAAAATTATCTAAATTTCAGCAGTGTTCTTTTTGTTTAAAAGAGGTTTGCAATTTTCCGAAAGAGGAGATATTAAATTTTTCGCTAGGACGTTTCTAAAATTTAATAAGTATTAAATTTTATTCAATTTACATTAAAAATCTTTTTTAGGGAATCTAGAACGATATAATCGTGCAATATGCATTGTTCTAATTTAAATTTTAAATAAAAAGTACACTATATTGCCATCCTTAATTATATAGTCTTTTCCTTCAAAATAAACTCTACCAGCTTTTTTTGCTCCATGTTCCCCTTTATAAAGGATAAAATCAGAAAAGGCAATTATCTTAGCTCGGATAAATCCTTTTTTAAGATCAGTATGAATTTTTTCAGCTGACTGAATTGCAGTAGTATTGATTGGTGCAATCCATGCACGTACTTCCTTTACTCCAGTAGTAAAATAGGTTTTTAAATTAAGTAATTTATAACTAGCAGAAATAATGCAATTTTGGAAAGAATTTTGTAGCATGAAATCTTCTTTATACTCTCTTCCATTATGTTTAGTATCATTATCAGGTTTCGTTTTGGCACAGACAGCGATTACTGAAGATTTTTCACGTACAGCAATATTGTATACTTCTCTTAAATAAGGATTATTATCAAATCCGTCCTGATTGACATTAGCAATATATAACATTGGTTTCAACGTTAAAAATTTTAAATGACGAATGGCATTTTTTTCTTCTTCTGTTAAGTTAAATAGACGCAGCATGCCGATACTGTTTAAATGAGAAAAACATTTTTCTAAAACTGACAGTGTAAACTCAGAACTGATATCAGAACTACTAGATAATTTTTTTATTTGTTGAATCGCTCGTTGACATGTTTCTAAATCTGAAAAAATTAGTTCAGTATTAACTATATCGATATCTCTCGTTGGACAGAGATGTCTAGTTTTATTGTTGTAAATAGTTTTGTGATCTTCAAAACAACGTATAACATGATTAATAATCTGAACTTTATGGATTTTTTTTAAAAAATGGTTTTCTAGCCATTTAGGTGTACTGTTTTTTATCAATCCAGAAATTTTAATAAATTTTATAGTTGCTGGCGAAACGTATTTTGGCTTAACAATTTCTGCTAGTTGATTTAAACGTGGATCAGGAATTATGATTGTACCGATATTTGGTTTTATTTTATAAAGCAAAAAATTTGCTATTTTGAGATTTTCTTTAATCAAAGAGTTAAATAATGTGGATTTACCTGCATTAGGTAGTCCGATGATACCACACTTAAAATTCATATCTCCTCACTGAGGAATCTTTATTTAATTAAAAATTGCTGCTATTTAGCAAATCAAATTTAGAAATTAAATCTTTAGAGTTCTATTATAGTTGCAGACTAAAATTTAGTATTTGAGCTTTGGATGGTAGTATGTAGTCGGTTCATTGTTTTTATAATTCCATGAAAAAATAGAGTTTCCGTACAATCTACTGCCTTTTTAATAGCATTCGTCATCAGTTGATAATCTATGAAGGTAGGCTTGCTGAGAACAAAATTTGAAACTTTGCTTTTTTCCCCTGGATGTCCAATTCCAATACGAAGACGATAAAATTGTTGATTATTTTTTAAACATGAAATAATATGTTTAAGACCATTATGGCCGCCGTGTCCTCCACCTAATTTTAATCGAGTTATACCTGGCAATAAATCTAGTTCATCATGTGCTACTAAGATCTCCTCTGGCTCTATTTGATAGAAGGTCGCCATTGATGCTACTGCTGTACCATTAAAATTCATAAAAATATTTGGAATTAATAAACGAATATTATAATTACCGATTGTTAACTGACCAGTGTAACCATAAAATTTGCTTTCACTTTTTAACCTTTCTTGGTAAGATTCTGCTAATAACTTCACATACCATGATCCAGCGTTATGTCGAGTAAAAGTATATTCAGGTCCAGGGTTAGATAATCCTGCAATTAATTTAATTTTCATAATGATATTATATTATTAAATAATTAGAGAAAAGAGCTCACGATTACACTAGTAATAATAATAGGGTTTATATTTTAATAGAAGTTTATGTTCTGCAGTAAAAATAGTTTCTTCAAAAATTAAAAAAAAGAATGTCTGGTATAGAACCTATTTAAGGTCCGAAGTAAAAACTAATATCCGAAATACTCTATATTAAATTTTAGAATTAAAAGTCTATAGTTTTAATTTTTAATTAAACCCTTCTTTCGCATGCAAACTGACTTAAAAGTTTAATGATAACACTGTTTAACTAATAAAAATAGTTATTGTAACCATAGGAGATCAGATTATCTTATCTCTTTTAGAGAGGGAGAATCTTTCTATTTCAAACTGTCAAAGTTGCGTAATGCATAGTCATTCAAGAGACCAATTAGCACTTTTGGTAAATTTAAATTAATTTTAAATTTAGTGCTTAAACATAGCAGAGATAGATTCTTCGTTGCTAATACGGCGAATTGCTTCAGCTAGCATTCCTGATAATGTTAATGTACTTACGTTTGTAAGTGTTTTAATTGATGAATTCAAAGGAATAGTATCACAAACAATTACTTCATCAATAACTGAATTTTTAATATTTTCATGCGCTTTACCAGAAAAAATAGGATGTGTAGCATAGGAAAGAACTCTTTTCGCTCCTCTTTCTTTTAAAGCCTCTGCGGCTTTGCATAAAGTATCTCCGGTATCAATTATATCATCCACTAATATACAGTCACGACATGCCACGTCACCAATGATATGCATAACCTGAGATACATTAATACGAGGGCGTCGTTTATCAATAATTGCCATATCTGTATCATTAAGCAATTTAGCTACCGCACGAGCGCGTACTACTCCGCCAATATCAGGAGAAACAACAATTGGATTTTCCAGATTTTTTTGTAACATATCTGCTAGTAAAATTGAACTTCCAAATACATTGTCTACTGGAACATCAAAAAAACCTTGAATTTGTTCGGCATGTAAATCAACTGTTAATACACGATCGACTCCGACACTTGATAAAAAATCAGCTATAACCTTGGCAGTGATTGGAACTCGTGCAGAGCGCACACGACGATCTTGACGTGCATAGCCAAAGTATGGAATCACGGCGGTAATACGGCCAGCAGAAGCCCGACGAAGCGCATCAATCATTACAATTAATTCTATTAAATTATCATTTGTAGGCGCACAAGTAGATTGAATAATAAAAACATCTCCACCTCTGACATTTTCATTAATTTGAACACTTACTTCACCATCACTAAAACGACTGACAGTAGCATTTCCAAGATTAATATATAAATGATTGGCGATACGCTCTGCTAGTTCCGGAATAGAATTTCCAGCAAAAAGTTTTATATCTCGCACAAGAAACCTTGAATGTTTCTTTAAAAGAAAAGAATGTGTTGTGACTTTAACATTAATAATGCTTATTGTACTATGCAATCATTGAGAAATCTCCTTAGTCTTTTTAATTTCTGGATAATTTTATTTTAAATACAGTAAAAGCTACATACATGAAGACTATTCAGCTATATTTCGAATATGTTGTATATCTATTGATGATAACAAAGAATGCAATGGAGAAATATTAACGCCTTTGGCTACAAAGCCATGAATCCATGCAGGCGCCTTTAGTAAAACCTTACGAGCATTTGCTTCAGTATCAAATTCAGCAAATACGCAAGAACCTGTTCCAGTTAATCGTGATGATGGAGCGTAATTCAAAATCCATGAAAGATAACGTCGAATTATGGGAAAATGTTTCGTTACAATAAACTCACAGTCATTATGAAATGGAGTATTCATGAGTTGAGCAAACGGTCGACGTGGAGTATTTCTTTCTAACTCTGGATTATTAAAAATATATGGTGTAGAAACATTAATCGGTGGGTTAAGAATCAAATACCATTTTTCTGCTGGAACTGCTGGAGTAAGACGTTCACCAATATTTTCTGCAAATGCTGCTTTTCCATATACAAATAACGGAATATCGGCACCAAGAGTTAATCCTAATTGAGCTAGGGTAGCAATATCCATCCCACAAAGCCAATAAATATTAAGAACTAATAAAACAGTCGCTGCGTTAGAAGCCCCTCCTCCGAGTCCTCCGCCTATTGGAAGGATTTTTTTTATTTTAATATCTGCTCCCAATTTTTTGGAATTTTTTTTCGATGGACAGTAACGCTGCAATAATCTTGCAGCACGAATAATAAGATTATCTTGCTCTTTTAATCCTTCTATCTTACTTGTTAAACGGATACGTCCATTTTTGGTTGGTATAATAGTTAGAGCATCTCCATAGTCAAGAAACTGAAACAATGTTTGCAAAAAATGATAACCATCTGCACGAAGTCCTGTAATATACAAAAACAAATTAAGTTTAGCTGGTGATGGCCATTCTTGAATCATCATAATTTCCAACTATCTATTTTTAGCTTGATTCGATTATTACCTTGTCTTAACTCTAAGCTAGACGGCAAAGTTACTAACGTATTCTCGTAATAGCCGTGGTAAACAACGGTCCAAAAGTATCCATTAACATCAGAATTCAAAACATATATAAGTCCATTAGAATTCAAAGTAAAATTAGTAGAACTTCCAGGTAGACCAATTAACCACTCACGTAATTCGTTGAGTGGTATAGGCATATTAATTAATTTTTGAAGTGCTACTTCTGGGTTGCTGCCAATATAATATTTTCCTTGATCGTTAATCAGTTGCACTGTTCCTTGATTAATATTTAAATCTAGTTCCGTGCTACCAAGCAAATTAGTAAGGATTAAACGATAACATTTATCATTTTTTTGCTGCCAATTAAATCGTGCAAAAACTTTCTTTTTATCGGAAAGAAAAGAGAGAGCACCACGAACTTGATAAGAGCTAAGTTTAGATAAAGATTGTTTATGAAGTTTCCACTTTTCAGATAGGATTTGATTCCTAATTGCTTCTGGGGGAGTATACATACTACAGGAAACTGGAAATAGAAGACACAAACAGATTATAATATAACTATATCCAGACATCACTTCAATCTTCCTTTCAATCATTATAAAGCAATTAAATTTTTATCTATGCCGAAAGACTCTGACTTACTTTGTTTATTTTACTAATCTATGTTGCGCATTTTCAATAAGTGTCTTAGTGAAGACCTATTACTATAGTGTCGCTAGTACAGCTCTTTTTAGAACCAATTTTTAAAGTAAAAACAAAGGATTTAAAAAATTATATGTCTATATTGCTAGTATATATGTTAATAATTATTTTAATTTTCTTGTCTTCCCTTAAGGGAATTAAGATTAAATTACTAAATTCATAAAAACATTTATTCAAATTTACTAACTAAAATTAAACTAATAGTAAATTTAAACAGTAAAATTTATTTATAATTTCCTCTTAAAGGAAAGGATTTTTAGCTTTTTAGAAAAATTTTCTCTTTAAGAGAGAATACTTGATATTAAATACTTTAATGATAAGAACTAGATATATTTCTCATTTCATGAGGAAAATTTATTTTAGAAGTAAACTATTTTTTCTAATTTATTAGAATTTTCTCTATCGAGAGATTTATGTTAAAGTGTAGTGATGCGTTCTTTATTAGCTCTAATCTTAATTGTTTGTATAAAATGCGCAAGATAAATACGAGAACTTTTGATGATTGTTTATTTCCAACAAACTAGTGCGATATTTTTTTTGAATCTAAAATCAATTTAGAAGTTTTTCAGTTAAAAACGTTTCAAATGCATTGAAAAATAATTAATGATAGATTAAAAATGCTTTAATTGTCTAATTAAGACAATAAAGTTTAATCTTCTTTTTAAGAAAAATTTTTCTACAATCTATTTTTATAGAAAATAAAAATCTATATTTTACGCATAAAACTATAATTAGTACGTTTTAATAAACGTCTGTAAAAATAAGGATTCATATTTATGAAATACTCAGTGATTACCAAATTAAATGCACTGAGAAAACGCTGTAAAGAAGTGGAAATTTTACTTCGCAAGCCTGAGGTTATATTTGATCAAGTTAGCTTTCGTACTTTATCAAAGGAATATGTACGTCTCTTTGAGATCACTTGTCACTTTAAGAACTGGAAACAAACAAAAGAAAATATTCGCATTGCGAAATATTTGCTGCAAGACCCAGAAATGAAAGGTATAGCTCAGGAAGAAATATGCATATCTAATCTAAGATTAGAACAGATTGAAAATCAACTACGAACACTGCTGTTACCAGAGGGTAAAGATGATAAACGAGGTTGCTTCTTAGAAATTCGCGCTGCGACAGGGGGCAATGAAGCGGCTCTTTTTGCAAACAATCTTTTTCGTATGTACAGTCGTTATTTTGAATCTAAAGGATGGAAAACAGAGGTTATAAATATAAGTTACGGCGAGCGGGGTGGTTTTAAAGAAGTTATTATCAAAGTAGCTCATAAAGGTGCATACGGATTACTGAAGTTTGAGTCTGGTGGTCATCGGGTTCAACGAATACCAGAAACTGAGTCGCAAGGACGTGTTCATAGTTCTACTTGCACCGTAGCAGTAACTCCGGAAATGCAAAAAGTTGAGTTATTAAAGATTAATCCAGGAGACTTACGTGTTGATACATTTCGATCTTCAGGCGCTGGAGGACAACATGTTAACACTACTGACTCTGCTATACGTGTTACTCATCTGCCTACTGGACTGGTAGCAGAATGCCAAGACGAACGCTCTCAACATAAAAATAGAGCTAAAGCTTTGGAAGTGTTAGGCTCACGATTACGCGCCGCTGAAGTACGAAAACGACAGCAAGAAGAGTCAACTACACGTCGTAACTTACTTGGTAGCGGCGATAGATCAGATCGAATTCGCACTTATAATTTTCCACAAGGAAGAATAACAGATCATCGTGTCAACCTAACCCTTTATAAATTAAATGAAATAATCGATGGGAAGCTAGATATCCTAATTCAGCCTCTTATTCAAAAATATCAATCAGATCAGCTTGTTTTGTTATGTAAGAATTTATGATGACCTGAAAAGAATGGCTCGATCAAGCTACGTTTCGTTTGCTAAGATCGTTAAGTCCTAGTCCCAAATGTGATGCAGAAGTTTTATTAATGAAAGTAACTGGCGCGACACGTGCTCATCTTCTGGCTTTCAGCCAATCATTAATAACAACTAAACAAGGCAATACGCTTGAAATGCTACTAAGTCGACGGGAACAAGGTGAGCCCATCGCTTATTTAATTGGAGAACGTGAATTTTGGTCTCTTTCATTAAGAGTATCGGTAAGTACTTTAATTCCACGTCCAGAAACTGAGCATTTAGTTCAATGTGCACTAAATTTATCATTGCCAATTTATACTAAAGCATTAGATTTAGGTGCTGGCAGCGGCGCAATTACATTAGCGTTAGCTGTAGAACGGCCTAAATGGAATATAGTTGGCATCGATCGGTTATCCGAAGCTATAAGTCTTTGCCGAGCTAATGCTTTACAAATAGGAGTGAAAAACGTTCAATTTTATAAGGGAGATTGGTTCAAATTCTTGAAAAGAAATTTTTATCACCTCATTGTAAGTAATCCTCCTTATCTTAAGGAGGGCGATCCTTTCCTTACGCAAGGCGATGTTCGTTTTGAACCGCGCGAAGCTTTAATAGCGGGTAAGGATGGATTAAAAGATCTAGAGTTTATTTCTAAATACGCTAGGGATTATTTAAGAAAAGGAGGTTGGTTAATTTTGGAACATGGATGGAAACAAGGACCATCTGTCCGAAGAATGTTCTCTAAATTTGGATTTGAAAAGGTTAATACAATAAAAGATTACAGCGGTAATGAGAGAGTAAGTCAAGGAAAATGGATGTTTAATAGATAAAGAAAGACATCGAAAATAAAAGAATAATTTATTATTAATAGTAATAAGTAAAGATAAAAAAAGCGTAATGCAAGATTTTGCCATAAAATCAATATACTTTCTCATTCTTTCACTAAGAATGAATATCTAATTGCTAATTTTTCATGCAATTAATATGAAATTACTAAAAGTAAAATTATATATTATGGGTATAAAGTATATCGTTCACATGATGTGAATGATATTCAATATATCAAGAAAGGTCTGAATAACTCAAATAGAATAGTTATTGTTTATTTAAATTAGAAATAGTAGATCAATAGAACTTAAAATGAAGCATATTATAGTTAATATTGGCGAGATTCAAGTAGCTAATAACTTTCCCTTCGTACTATTTGGTGGAATGAATGTATTAGAATCGTGTGATTTAGCAACGCAAATTTGCGAACATTACATTAATGTAACAGAAAAACTAAAGATACCTTTTATTTTCAAAGCCTCATTCGATAAAGCTAATCGTTCATCTATTTATTCCTATCGTGGACCAGGATTAGAAAAAGGTATGAAAATTTTCTCTCATTTAAAAAAGAGTTTTAAGGTAAAGATAATAACCGACGTACACGAGCCAAATCAAGTGAAAAGTGTAGCAGATGTGGTAGATGTAATTCAAATACCGGCATTTTTAGCACGACAAACTGATTTAGTTAAAGCTATAGCGCAAACTAATGCGGTAATTAATGTGAAAAAACCACAGTTTATTAGTCCAGAACAAATTGGTAATGTTGTTGAAAAATTCCGTGGATTTGGTAACCATCGACTAATTTTATGCGATCGTGGGAGTAATTTTGGTTATGATAATTTAGTAGTGGATATGTTAAGTTTTAATATAATGAAAAAAATCTCCGGAGGTTGTCCGGTAATTTTTGATGTTACTCATGCATTACAAATACGTAATCCACATGATGTAGTTTCAGGAGGTCGCCGAGAACAAATATATGAGTTAGCACGCGCTGCCATGGCAATTGGAATTGCTGGTCTTTTCATTGAAGCACATCCAAACCCAGAAAACGCTAAATGTGATGGCCCCTCAGCTTTACCACTTATTAAGCTTGAGTCGTTACTACAACAAATAAAAGCAATTGATAAATTAGTAAAATCATTTCCAGAATTCGAAAATTGACCGAAACTAATCTAGTAATAAACTTATACCAATTCATGTAAAATCAAAAGTAATAGATTTTTGCGTTTGCAGTAAAACATCTTAACTTTTTAGTTATTGAAAATAAATCTGATCAGTTTATAAGCTATTTTTCCCAAAAACTATCAAAAATTGTTATTGGTAACCTTCTTTTGTGTTCGGTTAATCGATACTGATTTTCGATCATATTTGCCTGGTCAATATTGATACATTTTCCTTCTAAATAGTCGTCAATTACTTCATAAGTAATATTCATGTCCTCTTCATCTGAAAGAGCAGGACGGTTGTCTTCTAGATCGGCAGTTGGTATTTTTAAATAAAGATGATTGGGGCATTTTAAATACTTTAATAAACTTTGCCCTTGTCGCTTATTTAGTCTGAAGATTGGATTAATATCAGTACCTCCATCTCCATATTTAGTAAAATACCCTGTTATCGCCTCTGCAGCATGATGAGTGCCTACTACTAAACCAGCAGTCATACCGGCTATACTATATTGCACTTTCATGCGTTCTCTTGCTTTCTCATTTCCTTTCACATGATCATTTAACGTAATTCCTGCTGCATATAGTATAGCTTCACTGGTTTGAACAGCTTTCTTAATATTGATTGTTATCACCTTATCAGGTTGGATAAATTTAATTGCGTCTAAGCAGTCTGTTTCGTCTATTTGCCTTCCATAAGGAAGACGAACTGCAAAAAATTGATAATCCGTAATATGAGTTTCCTGTCGTAACTCATTAATTGCTTGCTGGCAAATCCTGCCTGTCAATGTTGAGTCTTGTCCACCACTAATTCCGAGAACGAGTGTCCGTATGAACTGATGTTTCTTTAGATACTTTTTGAGAAACTCAACACTGATACGAAATTCGATTGCTGGATCAATTTTTGATTTTACACCTAAAATTGTTATAATTTCCTGCTGTTTTGACATGTATTTTCCCTTGAAAAGGAGCGTAACTTCACTATTTATTTGTTGATAAATATGGTAGAAGTAATTGCTAAAGTTCATGAAACTTACACTAGCATTATTTAATGTCAATTAAATTATTATCTAAACAGATTAATTTAGATCAAAATTTATTTTCACATTACCTGTTGTTAGTAATGAAATTAGATTCATGTATTTGACATCAACAACTAACTTAATTGAGAACGATCAAATCGTAATCACTAGGTAATTTTTAATAAAAAGTAGAAATAAAGCTTTGTATTTATTTATATATAAAACATAAGTCAAACCAAAAAAAAGAAATTGTAATTTTTACTAAAAACAAATTTTCTAAAGTCAATTTATTAAAATTGATAACAGATCTAGTATCAGTTTAGATTAAAAATAAAAAAAATTATTTAGGATTATTTTAAGTTTTTATTTAAAAAAATTTGATAACTAAAACAAAAAAAAGAAGATTTAGATCTAAATTTTTGTCAACATTAATTAACGTTAGCAACTAAAAGTCGTATTTTAATTAACGCAAGTTAATTCAGTCGAAATTGAAAGATCGTTTTTCTAAAAGAAGCTAATTTTTAAAAAAATTGTATTAATACGTCCTATCACAATTAAAAAATAGATTATCTTAATTAAAAGATTAAGAAAACTTTTTCTTCTTTTAAAGAAGCTTGTTTTTTAATGTTAAAAATTTTTCTTGGTTCATCAACTTTCTTTTAGTTTTTTATTTTGTCCTAAAATAGAAAGAGCGTATAATTTTAACTTTTTAATTAACTTTTTTATATTTTGTTTTTGAAGATCAGGAAATACTACTACGGAATATGTGCTATTTCCATTTTTTCTTTAAATGGTTTTTCATCATATTGTATATGAATAAGTAGTTTATTACGTTGTGCAGTATAACGACATTAAAGTATATTTATAATAAGCTAGCGTTTGATAATTTGATTCAATAACTTTACTATGAGTAATAAGAAACTTAATTTAACGCGTACTAACTAGTACAGATTTAATTCATTATTGATTAAATCGTCACACTATTTTTAATAAAAAATAAAGCCTTTTGTAATCTTAACTCATACTGGTTATTATTACCATTAAATGATACAATCTAAGGAAACTTTATGCCAGTTATAATTCTCCCTAATGGAAGTCAGCATAGGTTTGCTTATCCCGTTTCTATCCTTGATATTGCTAAACAGGTTAATCCTGATTTAGCTAGAGGTTGTATTGCTGGTCTTGTTAATGGAAAACTAACGGATGCTATCGATATAATTGAATCCGATTACGTTCAACTCGTTATTATTAACTATAAAGACGACGCTGGATTAAAAATTATTCGTTACTCCTGTGCACACTTGTTAGGATATGCGATTAAACAATTATGGCCAGAGGCTAAAATGGTCACTGGATCAGTCATAAATAAAAGGTTTTATTACGACATAGATCTTGATTATAACTTGGCGCAATCGGACCTTTGCTTGTTAGAAGCAAAAATGAAAAAGTTAGCTAGCAAAGCTTACGCTATTAGAAAACAAAAGGTTAATTGGAAACAAGCTAGAGAAATTTTTCTAGCACGAAATGAATGTTATAAAGTTGCTATTCTTGATCAAAGCACTAACCCTAACAATAGTCTTTCGCTATATTATCATAATGAATATGTTGAAATATGCCGAGGTCCACATGTACCTAACATAGGTTTTTGTCGTTTCTTTTCTCTGCAAGAAGTTTCCAGCATTCATTGGTTAAAAAATAAAGAAAATAAAATTTTGCAGCGTATTTATGGTATGGCGTGGAATGATAAACAACACTTCAACGCGTATTTACATTCTTCAAAAGAAAGAATAGAGCGTGATCATCGTAAGATAGGTAAACAGCTTGATTTATATCATATTCAAAAAGAAGCGCCAGGTATGGTTTTTTGGCACAACAACGGTTGGATTATATTTCGAGAACTAGAAACTTTTATTTGCACGAAACTTAAATCTTATTCTTATCAAGAAGTAAAAGGTCCTTTCATGATGGATCGAATCCTGTGGGAAAAAACTGGGCATTTAGAAAGCTATGTTGAAAACATATATATCACTTCATCAGAAGATGAAGAGTATTGTATTAAACCAATGAATTGTCCAGGGCATGTGCAAATTTTCAATCAGAGCTTAAAATCCTACCGTGACTTACCGCTACGAATGGCAGAGTTTGGTAGCTGTCATCGTAAGGAGCCATCCGGTTCATTGCATGGTTTAATGCGTTTACGCAATTTTACTCAAGATGACGCTCATATTTTTTGCACCGAAGAACAAGTTTGCGATGAAGTTGATAATTGTATTAGAATGATATACGATGTGTATGAAACATTTGGGTTCAAAAGAATTTCAGTAAAGCTATCTACCCGTCCAGAAAAACGCATTGGAAGCGATGAAATCTGGAATAAAGCAGAACAAAATTTAATTACCGCACTAAAAAAAAACAATATATCTTTTGGATATCAATACGGAGAGGGGGCTTTTTATGGTCCAAAGATTGATTTTACTCTTCTGGATTCTCTAAATCGAACCTGGCAATGTGGTACGATTCAACTTGATTTTTCATTACCTATTCGTTTAAATGCTACTTATATAGGAAAAAATAAAGAAAAATTGATACCAGTAATGATCCATCGTGCTATTTTAGGTTCGATGGAACGTTTTATTGGTATTCTTACAGAAGAATATGCTGGCTATTATCCAACTTGGTTAGCTCCAGTGCAAGTCGTTGTAATGAGCATCACTGATGATCAGTCTGAGTATGTTAAAAACATTACAGAAAGATTATCTTTAGCTGGTATTCGAGCAAAAGCAGACTTGAGAAATAAAAGAATAGGATTTAAAATTCGTGAACATACATTACTACGAGTACCTTATATGCTTATTTGTGGAAAAAAAGAAATAAAAAATAAAAAAGTTACCGTTCGTACACAGCATAATAAAAATCTAGGCGATGTTGACGCTGAAGAAATTATTGCTAAGATAGCAAGAGAAATATTCAATCGAAATCTTCATCAGTTGGAGGAATAGAATATTAAAGTTGGAAAACGAGTTCAAACAGTGCGTTCCAATCGTATCAATGAAGAAATCCAAGCTTTAGAGGTTCGTCTAACTGGCGTCAATGGCGAACAAATTGGCATTGTTATGCTTCATGAAGCACTTAGAAAAGCCGAAGAAGCAGGCTTTGATTTAGTTGAAATTAGCCCTAATGCTAAACCTCCAGTTTGTAGAATTATGAATTATGGAAAATTTTTATATCAAAAAAGCAAATCTGCTAAAGAACAAAGAAGAAAACAAAAATTTATTCAAATCAAGGAAATCAAATTCAGGCCTAACACTGATGAAGGAGATTACCAAGTAAAATTACGTAGTTTAATTCGTTTCTTAGAAAATGGCGATAAGACAAGAATTACTTTACGCTTCCGTGGGCGTGAAATAGTTCACCAACAAATTGGTATCAAACTTCTTAATCGCATTCGAGACGATTTAAGCGAACTTGCAGTGGTAGAATCTTTCCCTTTAAAAATTGAAGGGCGTCAAATGACAATGGTTCTTGCGCCTAAGAAGAACAGTAACTTAAAAAAAACATTATAGCATCAAGGTGTATGAATATACATGTTAAAAATTAAAACGGTACGTAGTGTTGCAAAACGCTTTAAAAAAACAGCTTCAGGTACTTTTAGGCATAAACGCGCTAATATGCGTCACACTCTAACAAAAAAACCAACCAAACGAAAACGTCATTTACGTTCAAAATTTTCGATCTCCAAAGGAGATACGATTTTGATCGTCCGTTGTCTGCCATATATATAACTGTTAATTAGCTTAAACTAATTGGGATCTTAAGAAAAGAAGGAAGGGTAAAGAAAAATGACCCGTGTAAAGCGAGGCGTAGTGGCACATACACGCCACAAAAAAGTTCTAAAAAAAACAAAAGGTTACTATGGCGCACGTTCTCGTGTTTACCGTACTGCATTTCAGGCACTTATTAAAGCAGGACAATATGCTTATCGTGATCGTCGCCAGAAAAAGCGTCGCTTTCGTCAGCTGTGGATCCTTCGCATTAACGCTGAAGCTCGTAGGAATGGAATATCTTACAGTAAATTTATTAACGGTTTAAAGAAAGCTTCGATTAAAATTGATCGAAAAGTTCTAGCAGATATTGCTATTTCAGATAAAAACGCTTTTTCTGTCTTATCTACCAGAGCAAAAACTACCTTGATTTAAATTATTTCTAATAATTTTTTTGCGTTTTCGCTATGTTATTAATCTATTTATATTCCTATAAGCTTTAGAAAGAAGTGAATCATAGCTACTCTCTTGATAAAGAGGAGAAATGACATGTCGAAAATAAAAATTTTTGTTAAAATAAAAAGAAGTGTGAGTTTCTAATTTAGAAAAAAGAAAAAAGATTTGCTCTTCAAAAATTTTCCTTTTGAAACAGTTTTTAAGAATTAAATGTTAGAACCTATCTAAAGCTAGATATCTTTATCATTTTAAATAAAAAAATCTTTATGTTGCTTTATAAATTGTTTGTAAATCAATGCCTATTTGAAGAAATAAAAATTTTCATTAACTTATAGACGGCTGTTAAAAAAATGTCTTTCAAATGGAATAAACAAAAAAAGATTAAAGAATGATGACGGTGCTCCCTATAGATATAGTCAAAAAAGCTAAAATAGAGATTGAACGTTCTTTAAGTAAAGAAACACTAGAATTAGTACGTATTAAATATTTAGGTAAAAAAGGACACTTCGCTAAACAAATAACAATATTGCGAGATCAATCAATTGCTAAAAAAGAGCGTGCAGTGATTGGATCAATGATTAACCAAGCTAAACGAGAAATATTGCAAGCAATAATAGATCGCAAGGAAAAGTTAGAAAAAATCAGGTTAGATACATTTTTAGCTAGAGAAGCAATAGATATCTCTTTACCAGGGCGTGATACAGATATTGGCAGTTTGCATCCAATATCACATACAATTGCTTGCCTTGAAAGTTGTTTCAGTAAACTAGGATTTACAATAGTCTCTGGACTTGAAATTGAAGACAATTATCATAATTTTGATGCCTTAAATTTTCCATCTAATCATCCTGCACGCACTAGTCATGATACTTTTTGGTTTGATAAAAATCGATTACTTCGTACTCATACTTCTGGTATGCAGATTCGCATCATGAAAACACAAAAACCACCAATACGTATTATTTCTTCAGGCAAGGTATATCGCAATGATTATGATCAAACTCATACGCCTATGTTTTATCAAATGGAAGGATTAATTGTTGATGTAAACATTAACTTCAGTAATTTAAAAGGAACATTATGTAATTTTTTACACAGTTTTTTTAAAAAAAGTCTACAGATTCGTTTTCGCCCTTCTTATTTTCCATTTACTATGCCTTCGGCTGAAATTGATATAATGAAAGAAAATGGTCGTTGGCTAGAAATATTAGGATGTGGAATGATTCATCCAAGTGTATTACATAACGTTGGTATCGATTCAGAAGTTTATTCCGGTTTTGCTTTTGGTATGGGTATAGAAAGATTAACAATGCTTCGTTACGGTGTAACTGATCTCCGTTCTTTTTTTGAAAATAATTTACGTTTTCTTAAACTATTTAAATAATAAAATATAATCTAATTTATGAAGTTTAGTGAACTCTGGCTACGCGAATGGGTTAACCCAGCTATCAATAGCAAAACATTGGGACATCAACTTACCATGCTAGGTTTTGAAGTGAACTGCGTTAATCCTGCTTCTGGTCAATTCGCTGGGGTAGTAGTTGGTTTAATAATAGCGTGTCAGCGACATGCTACTATTAAGCAGTTGTTTGTTACTAAAGTAGATATCGGGAAAAACCATTTTTTGAATATTGTTTGTAGTGCTTCCAATTGTCGTACAAATTTAAGAGTTGCCGTAGCTACTGTTGATGCTACACTTTTTTCCTTAGGTAAAAAAGATAAAACTGATACTACTTTGGTACACGGAGAACCAACAGAGGGTCTACTTTGCTCTTTTTTTGACTTAGGAATTACAAGTAACCATAACGATATTATCGAGCTGCCAGAGGATGCACCGATTGGTCAAGATATTCGTACATACCTGAAAATGAATGATAATATCATTGACATTAACGTAACACCAAACCGTGGAGACTGTCTTAGTTTGTTAGGGATTGCCCGTGATGTAGCAACATATAATCGACTTCCATTATTTATGCCAACCATCAAAACAATTTTTCCCCAAGTTAGCACTAAATTGTCTGTTTGTATTGATCCTAAAACAAAAGATGCTTGCCAAAGTTATGCAATACGGGTAATAGAAAATATCAATGTTAGAGCTAACACTCCATTATGGATGATTGAAAAGTTACGTCGTTGTGGATTACAGTCAATCAATGTTGTAAAAGATATCTCTAACTATGTTTTGTTAGAACTTGGACAGCCAATAAGTGTTTTCAATAAAAATTATATTGAAGGAAATATGGTGCTACGTTATTCTCGTTTGGGCGAGTCATTTACTCTCCTTGATCGTAGTAATATAACGTTATTTCCAAAGACACTGGTAGTTGCTGATCAGCGTCAAATTTTAGCAATAGCAGGAGTTTCTTTTGTCAATGCACCATTTAATATTAGTCTGAACACTCAGAACATAGTACTATCGTGTGCTTCTTTCAATCCTTTAGTCATTACCAATGGTGTCCGTCGTTATCAATTATGGAATGATGATATATTGCATCGCTATGAGCTTGGAATAGATCCAATGATACAGCATTATGCTATAGAGCGTGCAACCGAACTGTTAATAACAATTTGTAATGGTAGACCAGGTCCAGTTTTCAGAGCAAAGATTCCAAGTGCAAATTTGAAACTAAATTCAATAACTTTAAGAAAAAAAAATCTTTATCGTTTAGTTGGTCATTTTATTCCAGATAAAACAGTAATTGATATTCTTACTCGCTTAGGTTTTCAAGTTGGCTATGTTGAACATGGATGGAAAGTGATAACACCAAGTTGGCGTTTTGATATATCTTTTGAGGAAGACTTAATAGGAGAAATCATACGGATGTATGGATATGATTTGATACCAAATATTCCAATATGTACTAGTTTACTGATGTCATCGTGTGATCATGAACCAGTTTTTCCATTAACACGAGCGAAAAAATTATTAGCGGATCGTGGATATAGAGAAGTTATTACCTATAGTTTTGTCGATGTAAAGAAACAGACACAACTACACCCAGAACAAAAATCAATGGCACTACTTAATCCAGTCTCTAAAAATATGTCAGTTATGCGTTTATCTTTATGGACTGGACTTCTCGCTGTTGCAACTTATAATCAAAATCGTCAGCATCGACGAATCCGTTTATTTGAAAGCGGCTTATGTTTTATTCCTGATGACAAAGCCAATTTAGGTGTTCGTCAGGATCTTATGTTATCCGGAGTTATCAGTGGACCACGATTTAATGAGCATTGGAGTCAATCGAACCGTTTAGTAGATTTTTATGATATTAAAGGGGATCTTGAGGCGATATTTAATCTTATTGGAACATTAGAAGATATTGAATTTAAGAAACAAAGTCATCCAGCTCTACATCCAGGACAGAGTGCTGCAATTTATTTAAATAATAACATTATTGGCTTTGTTGGTGCTATTCATCCTATGCTTGAAACAAAACTTAATTTGACTGAACAGACATTAATATTTGAGTTTTTATGGGAAAAAGCTGAAAAACGCAAAAAACTTTGTCAAGTAAATGATATTTTACGATTTCCTATCAATCGACGCGATATTGCTTTAATAGTAGCCTCTGACATTCCTGCAGCGGACGTAATTAGAGAATGTAAGAAAGTTGTCAAAAATCAATTAGTTGAAATAAATTTATTTGACGTATACCAAGGAAAAGGAATACCAAAAGGATTTAAAAGTTTAGGTATTAGTTTAATTTTGCAAGATTCTTTTCATACTTTGGAGGAAAAAGAAATTACTATCATTGTTAATAATTGTGTTGCGGCGCTAAAAAAAAGATTCCAAGCTTCATTAAGAAGTAACCAATGCGAAGAGAGATAGGAACTTTTTGTTTAAAAAATTCGTTGAGTTCTTACGAAAAGAAACATTAAAAGTATGTCTGCCTCTTTTATAATTAGAGCTAGTAACGTTTAAGTTTTTTAAAGTTATTATTCTATTTGATAGAATTTTTTGATTTATTTTCTAATAAAGAGCGTGCAATCGAAAGAGCGTTTTCCTTTGTAAATCCAAAATAATTAAATAACACTGATGCAGGAGCAGACTTGCCAAAGTCTTTAATTCCAAGAACCTTACCTTCTAAACCTGCATATCCTCGCCAAAAACCTTCTATGCTGGCCTCGATTATGAATCGTTTTCGTACAGAAAACGGCAGAACACTTTCTTTCCAGGCAATATCTTGCTTTTCAAAACGTTCAACACATGGCATTGAAACAACACGTACATGTTTTCCTTCTTCGTTCAGTTGTGTAGCAACATGCATTGCTAATGCCACTTCCGAGCCGCTTGAAATAATTATCAAATCTGGTTGTTTATTTTTACAATCTTGTAATATGTAACCACCTTTAGCAATTTGCTGTAACTGTTCTGCACTACGCATCTGTTGTACAAGCGATTGTCGAGTAAAGATTAACGCAGTAGGACCATCTAGTCTTTCAACAGCTTGCTGCCATGAAACAGCCGTTTCAACTTGATCGCAACTACGCCAAGTTTCCATGTTTGGTGTTAGACGTAATGTAGCAAGTTGTTCTATAGGTTGATGTGTTGGACCATCCTCTCCTAATCCAATGGAATCATGTGTATAAACGAAAATCGTACGAATTTTCATTAGTGCTGCCATACGCACTGCATTGCGTGCATATTCCATAAAAACAAGAAAGGTTCCTCCATAAGGAATAAAACCACCGTGTAGTGCTATTCCATTCATTATGGCTGACATTCCAAATTCTCTTACGCCATAGTGAATGTAATTACCTGATACATCCGACGGAGTAACATCTTGAGCTTGATTATGTCGAGTTAAATTTGAGGAAGACAAATCCGCAGAGCCTCCAAATAATTCTGGCAACCATTGAGCAAAATAATTGAGAGTTTTTTGACTAGCTTGACGAGTTGCTATTGCTGCTGGTGAGCTCTGTGTTTGTAATTTATAAACATAATCTTGAGTATTTTTTTTCCAATTTTTTGGAAACCTATTTAAAATACGACGAAGAAACTCAGTTGCTTCTTTAGGATAGTCTTTTTGATATTCAGAAAAGAGTTTCTTCCAAACAGCTTGAATTGCTTTCCCTTTTTCAGACGCGTTCCATTGAGCATAAATCAATTTTGGAATTTCAAATGGTGCATAACTCCATCCCAGAGCTTTTCTCGTCAGGGCTACTTCTTCTTTCCCCAAAGGGGATCCATGACTATCATGATGACCTGCTTTATTTGGTGAACCATAACCAATGACAGTTTTAAAGCAAAGTAAAGTAGGTTTATTCTTTTGATTTTTAGCTTGATTTAATGCAAAATTGATCTGTTTAAAATTATGTCCGTCAATATCATCAATCACCTGCCATCCGTAGGAATGAAAGCGAGATGCTGTATCATCTGTAAACCAATCATCTATACGACCATCAATGGAAATATTGTTTTTGTCCCAAAATGCAATTAATTTTCCTAGTTTAAAATTACCAGCAAGAGAGCAGGCTTCGTGAGAAATTCCTTCCATCAAACAACCGTCTCCTAAAAAAACATAGGTATAGTGATCAATGATTGGATAGTTTTTTCGATTAAACTCCGTTGCTAAAATTTTTTCAGCTAGAGCCATACCAACTGCGTTAGCAATGCCTTGTCCTAATGGACCAGAAGTAACTTCTACGCCAGGTGTACACCCATATTCAGGATGGCCTGGTGTTTTTGAATGAAGTTGACGAAAATTTTTTAGATCTTGAATACTAAGATCGTAACCAGTTAAATGAAGCAAAGCATAAAGCAACATCGAACTATGTCCGTTGGACAATATAAAACGATCACGATTGATCCAATTTGGGTCAATCGGATTATGTTTCAAGAAGTTCCTCCATAAAACGGTTGCTACATCTGCCATACCTAACGGAGAACCTGGATGACCAGAATTTGCTTTTTCTATAGAATCAATGCTTAAAAAGCGAATAGCATTAGCAAGTAGTCGTTCTTCCACAATGTCATTTCCTTCTATTTTAATTTTTTTTAATTTAGCAAAAGTTTTATGACATACCACATTACCATTCAAAGATTATTTGCAAATTATTTTGATGAAATATCATATAGCAAAAACCATAAATTATTACTCTGTTCGTGCTAAGATAAAATTAATTAAATACCATCGATAAAGTAAAAAAGAGATAACAACACACTAAAGATAGTTCTTTCAATTAAATATTAGATTCGTTGAAAGAAAAAAAAGAAAAAATGATGCTTAACCTCTTCACATTAGACATAAAACTTCACTGTATACATAATAAAACGCGTTAGATATATGGCTTAAAGCTAAATATATTAAAAGTAATATTTATTATTCAGTCTGAATTAGTTAATTTTTAGTTTTTAAAAAATTAGAGAAAAATCTTATTCCTATCCTAGGATAGGAATGTATTAATATTATCAATCAGTTGCGTAATCTAAAAATAAGTCTTATCTAATAACAATTTTAATTCTAAAAGCTATAAATTTAGGATTTAATCATATTTATTATTATTCATCAATTCTTAAATAAAGATGAAATTAAGCTTTATGGTTTTACAAAGACATAAAAATAAAAATTCTAGATTTTTTGCCACAAAAAATATAAAACGAACTACTTTCTTAGATTTTATATAAAATCTTTAGTTTTGAGTTTTCCTTGTAACAGTCGTAAAAATTATATATACATGTAAGAATTTTTTTCTAAGTGCTGATTTTTTGATTTATACGCAGATAATTTAATGAAATTATCGAATTGCTATTCGATAATATAAAAATAACACTAATTTTTCTTCAAAATCATAACAATAATTTAACTGTTTAAAAAACAAAAAATTATTCCGTTTAAATAACAAATAAGTATTACGAAATAGTTTGATTTATAATCAGACAATAAAAAATTTAAAAAATAAAAATGCCCAGACTTGGAATCGAACCAAGGACACGGGGATTTTCAGTCCCCTGCTCTACCAACTGAGCTATCCGGGCAGAGAAGTCGCATTAAGAATTTTTAAATGTTTTTTACAATTGATATGATGCCTTCAATAAGTTTACTAAAACTTCATGTTGAATCAACTTATCTTTTCACTAATTTTCAAACCGATCTATCATTGATTTAATCAATACTTTTATCTATTTAGATTAATTGAAGTTGATTATAGAAATATTTTTGGAAATTTAAAGTCAAAAAACGTTCCAGTAAAGTCTCTTTTTGACTATCGTTAAAACTATGTTAAAAAAGACATGATTTTAGTTACATGATATTCATTATACATTCAAACGTAGTTTGTTTTTTTTGATCTAAAAATTAATTAAAAACTCCATTTTAAGGATGAGTAATGTAAAATACATTTTATTAAAACTATTTAACTTAAGTAAGTACAATAGTTAATTTTAAAGAAAGATATTATTTGTTTCTAAAAGCACTTTTTTTGAAAAAAGTTGAAAAAATAAGTTTATTTTTACTTTGAATAAATTTTTATACGTATAAAAATTATAAAGGAATTTTATTAAATTTAAGTTGAGAAAATACATATTCTGTAGAATTTAATGTTGCCAATAATTATTCTGTAAATTGTTCACTTTATATAAATATTGACGAGCCTCTATTGAAGGATGCCGTGTGAATAAAGTTTGGTAAACCTCATCCGACTGCATCCGATTAATGATCTGTATTGCTTGATTTGGATCAGGTGAAAAAACTCGTAATACACTACCAGCACCACCGTTATAAGCAGTGATTACTGCGTAACGTCGTGATATTGGATCAATAATTCCACTGAAATAGTCATTTTGTAACATTGCTAAGTAAGCGGTACCACTATCGATATTTTTTCTAGGATCGAACAAATAACTTCGGCTTGGCTGTCCATATTTACCTTTCATTTTAAAAACATCTCGTCCTGCACTATGTTGCACCACTTGCATAAGACCTAGGGCATTAGAGCGACTAACTGCATAGGGATTGAAATTCGATTCTGTTTGTATAATTGCTAAGATTAATGATCGATCAACATTATATTCTTTAGAAGCTTTAAATATCATATTAAGATATTTATAAGAACGTTCATTTATACAATCTGGAACTAATTGGATAGTAATATAAAAAACTTGTTTTGGTCCAGCAAAACGAGTTTGCAATTGATTGCGCAATAAGTAATCAGCAAAACGGCTGGCACGCCACTTCCATCTGATAACTTTACCTGTATGATCAAATGTTTGCCCATGTAAAAAAGGTTTTTTACTCAAGGCAATGTTATTTTTTTCTAGATGTAAGTCCTCCATTTTTAGATAATTATTTATCAGCAAGCTATTAATAATAGCTGCACGTAAATGTATATTTGGATTACTATTAGCGATAGTTTCAACAGTAATCAAACCAGTATTAAAATTAATATGGCTACGAGTTTTACACTGATCAGTGTAGTTTATATAAACTTTTGATGTATTGATTAGAATTTCATTTGGTCCCCAAAGATCCTCTATGTTATGAGCTAATTGCCACATTAAAATGTCAAAACTGTAAATATCTTTTATTACATGCGTATTTTTTGTATGGACGGTATAGGATGCGCTTTCTATACTGTTCTTGTTAATAGAACAAGAAGTTAGGAATATAGGAACTATAATTGATAATAATTTTTTCTTCATACATTGAAACCTTTATTGGGAACAGTTCCAATAATATTTCAAAAGTATTATTTACTCATTCAATTGAATATTTTAACAGTTATATACTTTAATTTTTAAATAAAAACCTGATCATTTCTTCTTCTAGAAATTTACGATCTAAAGAATCTAACATATTAAGCTTTTTTTCATTTATCATGATTGTTTGCCTAGTCTGCCATTTTGCCCATGCTTCTGCAGAAATATTATCGTAAATACGTTTACCTAACTCTCCAGGATAACATTGTATTTCTTGTCCTTCAGCTTTCTGTTTTAAAAATGTACAATAAATTTTTCTTTTCATATTATGAATTGCTCTCTTCTTTTTTTTCAATATAAATTAAATGTATTCAGATCGATATAATTGTATTAACAAACGCTTAACTGGAGATGCCAATCCAATTTCTGGTGGATCAAATAAATCATACCAAATACCGATGTTTGTCTTCGTATAATTTTTCATTATACTAACTGATTGTAAAACTGGAGTAATTGTTAAACAGAAATGACTAAAGGTATGACAAAAAGTTTCCATTTTTTCATAATGGCCATTGGAAAAACTGTTTTGAAAAAGCCATGTCAACAGCTCCTGTTTATTAGAAAATTGAGGAAAGCAAAATAATTTGCTCCAAATACCCACTTCTGGACATCTTTCTAACCATATATAATTGGCATATTGCAGTATCAAAAACCAAGTACTTTTTTTTGGCAGAACTTTTTTTGGTCGTTTTGTAGGGTAATCAACCCAACTATTAGTTTTATAAGCCTGGCAGCCAAAGCATAATGGACAAAGTTTGCACTTTGGTTGAGAACTAGTGCAAACCATTGCTCCCAAATCCATTATCGCTTCGTTAAATTGAGAAATGTTTTTTTCAGGCATGATTTCTTCACTATATTTCCATAAATGACGTTCTATTGTTCTTTTTCCTGGCCAACCAGAAATAGCGTAATAACGTGAAAGAATTCGCTTCACATTCCCATCTAAAATGGGATATCTTTTATTTAAAGCTATTGATAGTATTGCGCCTGCAGTCGATCGTCCAATTCCTGGTAAAGATAAGATAAGGTCAAAATCTTCTGGAAATTTGTTTGCATACTGTTCATGAATAATTTTAGCTGTTTTATATAAATTATGTGCACGTTTGTAATATCCTAAACCAGTCCACAAATACAACACATCATCAAGTGATGCTTTTGCAAGTTTTTCAACAGAAGGAAATTTGGTTATAAATCGTCGAAAATAAGGGATGACAATCGTTACTTGTGTTTGTTGTAGCATGATTTCTGATAACCAAACTATATATGGTGTCTTCCTTAATCGCCAAGGCAGTGTTTTACGACCAAATTTATTATACCAATCCAATATAAGTTGTGCGAACAATGTAATTTATTACTATTAATGATTGATTACGATCGATGATATGACCTTTTGGTTCATAAATATGAATGTGTATAATGATACACCCTTCTTTTTCAAGAAAGAATTTTATTGAAAAAGAATTTTCTTTTTGAAAAAACCTTTCTTAGGAAACATATTTTGTGAATGGAAATAAATATTTTCAGCTTTTACATTTCTAATTTATAACAAAGATCATTATCATAAATGATTTACATGGTTTTTAGAATAAAAAAGAGAGCAACATTATTAAAACGAAAAATTTTCAGATTTATTCCAAACGATTAATGATAAAATATCAACAATTATAGCAATAATACTATTAAATCTAATTCTCTCTAGAGAGAGTATCATTGGGTAAGTTTTTAAAAGATTTTTTCTAAAATTATTTACAACAGTATTTTATAGATGAAATTTGCCATTAAACTAGCATTTAATCTTTCTGGATAAAGCAGCTATCTTGAATAGACCCTGGTAAATACAATCTTTTTTTGTACTTGTTAAAATAAATGTTCTTTTAGATGACTTTCTTTTACGAGAATTATCTGCACTGTTTTACAGCAGGCAGACTTGAAACCTCATTCATCATTATTTGAACATCAGTTATTATCGGTGTAAGCAAATAATTATAATCGATTCCATATTCCAGGAAATAAATTTGCAAAAATATTATTTAATATATATAAAATAAAAAGCACAATTAATGATGAAAAATCAATGCCGTTTATGACTGGTAAAACTCGACGAATAGGATATACGAACGGTTCGCTTAGTTGATAAAGAACTATATCCATCGGATGTTTTTTTCTTCGACTAATCCAATTAAATAAAGAGCGTGTAATCATCATCCAAAATATTAATTTCCCTGTCTCTTTTAATAATTCTAATATACCAACAAACAAATAGATAGGATTTAGAATGAGACAATGTATTTCAAATAGCGTAAGTAATGGTAACTTAATTACTGCAAGAAAAAACGCTGCAAAAAGAGAAAAAAAATTGCGAAATTTATTTTTTGAAGTGATATAATCGATTGTTTTAACTACAGGTTTAGTGATTTTAATAATGAACTGCGAAAAAGCATTATGAAGATCGCAGCATATCCATTCCATCCATGCATGTAATAGTAAAATCATAATATAAAGATCGATTAGCGTTTTGAAAAAAAATATTAGTGTCAGCATAAAATACAATTCCCTTATCCAAGATTATCGGCTATTGCACTAATAATTCGTCTGGATTTTTTTTCATCTATCGGTCGCTGATATATACGTAATAGTTTTATTCTTAATGATTCAAGCTTGCCTGATTACTTGTTTTATTTATTAGTTAGAACTAAGAGAAGAATAGCAAGTTTCGATATCGATAAACTACCATTATTTTATTTTCATTGCAGTCAATTTAATAAGAAAGACGAATTAAGCTATTTTTAACTTAAAAAGTGATATATGAAATCAAAAAAATCATCATCCAATTAAACTTTGCTTAACTATAAGCATTGCACAAATTAGGGCACGATAACACTTTTTTCGTTAGTCATTTTCATTTTAAATAATAAAAATTTATTTATTAGTAAGTCTATTTATTTATAATATGGAATAAACAAAGTGTCGACTTACATATTTTAATTTTATTATGTATACATATAAAAAATATATTTTTTTAGTTTTTTATTTTTTTGTTTTTAAAACAATCAAACGGATTAATTGCTAATTAGTGTGTTTATTAAAAGTAAGTTACAAAGTAAACACTTAACTGAATTTAGTATTATCTTAAAAGACTTTCATTGACAAAACGGAATTGCTTGTGATGTAACTTAAAAATTTATAGATTTTTTACTTCTCTTCTTAAGAAGAAGTTTGTCTCTAAGAAAAAGAAATTATGCAATCAAAATACACGTTTTTCAAAAAAAACTAAATTCCAGCTACACTCATTAACACATAGTAAAATATCTCCTTTCATTCTCTAGATCTAGAATGAATTAATAAATTTTAAAAAATCAAAAACTATTTTTCTTCTTATAAATTTTTCTCAATAAATTATCTAATAAATAAAGCACTATGTCTTTTTTTCAAATTATAAAATTTTCGTAAAGCGGGCGCCTTTTAGATGCACTGATTATCAATTAGCGAAGGTTATTCAGAAAATTTAAAGAAAAGAATTATGGAAAAATAATTAATCAGTTAGATTATTACATGTTATATCGATTCTTTAGAAGAATCGGCTGCTTTTTTCTTTATAAGAAAGTTTTCAACAACATGTCATAACCAAGATTTAAAATTAAATATTTATTCAGAATATCGATAAGTAATTATTATCTTTATTCTTTAATTTAAACAGTGTAAATTCCGATGTTAGTGACTTAAAATGTTTTATACTCTAACTTAATTGTAATCGAATTACATTCGTTAGTTCAATAACGCAAATTACAACACTATTTTAATCCTGCTAGTGTGCTTGTGAATCGCACAAGTGAATTTTTCTCTTAATTATTACTAAATTTTGACGAAATCTTTCTTAAGAAAGAAAAACAAAACGGAAAGATATTATGAATGTAATTCACTGTTTTGCTTCTATTTTAGAGTAAAAGGTTTTTTTAGTTGGCTTTCTAATATAATAACCGCCGATTCCGAGTTTATTCGTCTTTTTTCTAGAGCGCAATAACCACCTCGTTCAAACAAGTTTGAACGGGCTTGAACGGTGCTAAATCGTTCATCGTGTAGTTTTACAAATACACCAAAGCGATTTCTTAAGCTAGTAGCAAAAGTACGTGCTTTGGCAGTCAAAATCTGTTCACTACCGTCCACATTTAGCGGTAAACCCACCACTGCTATTACTGGTTCCCATTCATGAAATAATGTTTTGATATGTTTCCAGTTCGGAATACCATCTCGAGCTTTGATTGTTGTCAATGGACTGGCTGTACAAGTTACATACTGACCGATAGCTACTCCAATATTTTTTATACCAAAATCAAATGCTATTACGTTTCTAACGGTAACCATTTAAGCATGGCCTGCTTGTTGAACAATATTATGAATATCGACACCAAGAGTTTTGACAGCTTCCCGCCATCTGGATGAAATAGGAGTAGAAAATAAAATTTCATTATTAGCAGGCGTAGTGAGCCATGTATTTTCCATTAATTCGCATTCCAGTTGACCTTGTTCCCATCCTGAATAACCAAGTGCTACTAATATATTATTAGGCTGGTTTATGGTTCCAAATGTTTCTAAAATATCCTTAGATGTAGTAATCATTGTTTGTGCAGAAATTTTGACGCTAGAAATAAATCCTTCGCATGGCGTGTGAAGAATAAAGCCACGATCATCTGCTAATGGCCCGCCAGAAAATACTGGCTTTTTAAGTTGAACAGTTAAATTACAATTTGTTGGCATGATTTTAAGTTTGTGCAATACATTTTCCACAGTGAATTGTCTGACAGGTTTATTAATTACAATTCCCATGGCGCCATTTTTATTATGTTCACAAATATAAACCACAGAACGTTTAAACAACGGATCCTCGAGTGAGGGCATCGCGATAAGAAAATGATTTTGTAAATTCATGAGTTAATTAGAAATTTTTTAAAAACCTAGTATGATAACATAATAGAAAGAAGTAACTAGCTTTTAAAGAAAAAACTGAACTCTAATTTAATTTATTCAAATCTATTGTATTTGATATTAATAACATATTAATTCTTATCAAGATTTTTATAAGACTCTATGAGCCCAAGAAAAATAATCTACTATTTTAGATTAACAATTAGGTTATTAGCATTTAACTTATTTGACAACTTTCAGAAGCAGAAATAAAATATTTAAATATATACTTATTAGTCTGTAGCTAATAATCGTTAAAATGATAAAATATGTATATATTTTTCTTTTTGCTAAGAGATCTTCTAGATAAAAAGTCAATGCTGATTATTAAATCATAATATTTCTTTTAATATTTGCATGCTTGTTGTACATAAGGGTTAGAATTTCCTTGTATAGCAGCAATTCGCTGATTTCGTTTACATTCCCATTCACTTACTGGATAAGTATTATTCCAATTTTCAAAAAGCTTTACCTGTTCTTGAGAAAGATAAAGATGATAGCGATCTCGCATATAGAAACAAGTTCTAGCAATGATACCTCGAGCACGAGATGGTGGTTCTGCCTTCCTATTTTTGAAATCTATCTTCATTTCACAACGACCGTATTGATTTTTTCCACCACGCCATTGGCTGTAGCGGTAATTACCAAGATCACCATTAAGTTCACCAATTACGGGTTGCAGATTATGTAAATCAGTTTCAATTTTTCGATATATTGGATCATTGGCGCAGTTTTTACGTCCACCGTTTCTCCAACATTGGCGTTGGTGCCCAAATTCCCATGCTGAGACCACATGTTCCCACTCGATACGGTTAGCACGTGCATTATTTTTACGCACTTGGTAACCACAAGATGCTAAGTCTGGCACTCCTTTTTTTCCTTGCCAATGAATGCGACAGCCGCAATAAAAAGTACCTGGAGTATCGTAATCAATTTTTATCAATTCTGCTTTTGCTTGATTAAAATTAGTAATTTTTCGTATTTTAGTTTCAACAGAAAATGGAAAAATGGTCCAAGTAATTAAAAAAATCAAATAAGAAGCGCTCTTTAACATGCAACTTTATTCAACTTAAAATTTCTGCACTGTAGTAATAAAAGAAGAAAACTAGTCAATATTATATACCTTATATAGCTAATAAATTTTAACCTTTATTCGAAATAAATAACTTTATATATAGTTATTGCTAAAAACATTAATTATTTCAAATAGTTTTTAATCTGTTCATTTAGAGATAAAGTCTTAAAAAGATCAGTTAAGTTGCTAATCTAATATTCTCTTTTTAAAATTAAAGATAAAATTTTTTTATGAAACGTTAATTGATTTTAAAAAATTTTAACATTTATCCTTGTACAAAAAAGTATTCAGAAAGACTCATTCAAAAATCAGCTAAAAATCTGATATAGTCTTGTTTTTATGCAACCTTCAATTTTGTTAATATCCGAAAGGACTTACTACTGATTTAGTTTTTCATACATGTATCTAGAACGACTTATAAAGTAAGAGTTTTCTATACATTTTAATAAATGAGTATATGGATTCCACTTTAATTGGATAAAATTAATTAAAGAAAAACTATTACTATCAGTAGTGACTAACAATTTTAGTAATTAACTTTTAGAGATTTTTCAAATCTCTAAAATCAGAAACTATTTTAATTAGAAAATGAAACGCTAGTCATAAAAGACCATCAATACTCAAATAGTAATCTTTTAGCTTAAAAGCTATTTTAAATGTTTTTGATATACCAAAAATCTTGTCTAAAGAAAAACGAAATCTTTCACAAATTAACTGTAAAAAATTTTATAAAATTTATTAGTCCAAATAAAGTATGCTTTAATTATATGTTATAATTTAAAATTTAGTGAAATTAAATTCACTAGCATTACAATAAATTATATCAAACATTAGCTTTAATTGATGCATTTATAGAAATAAATAGTTGTTCCTTATCAAATTTATTTCAAATAAAACATAGTAATCTTTATTATTAATTCTATATTTATTTCATAAATTAACGAAGATTCTTCTTTTGAAGAAAAATGCTAAAACAGTTAACGAATTTTAATTTCTATTAAAAATAATAGAATATTGTATGTTAGCTTTAGAAAGCTTTGTGTCTATAAAACAGTAATATTCAGACTAAATTGAAGATACTACTACTAAAGTAGTAGTTGGTTTTTGCATTGTTCCATCAAAAAATTTTATAAATTAAAATTCAATTGCATTTAAATTTAAATTAATTGCAAGTAAAAGTTTTCAACAGAAAATAATTCATTGCAATTTAGAAAAAAATGAATCCTATCATGATTTCTTTATTTAAATAGATCTCGATACGTTATTCCTAATAACGGCTTGATTTTTTAATTTTTGCTTGGAAAGCACTGATTGCTAACCAAAAAATTTATCAAGAGAAATCTATTTAAAGGATTTTTTTGATGATTTAATGAGAGTAATGTTTACCTTAAGCAAGACAGCATCGATTCATAATAAATTATTAAAGGAATGAGGGATTATATTATGTATTTCTTAATAAATCGATTTTTTTGATCGAAAAACATTTCATATAAGGTAAGCTGATTATCAAACTAAAAGTATATCATAGGAGAAGTTATAATGACTATACTTAAAATGACAGATGTAAATCTAACCGGTAAGCATGTCCTTATTCGTTCTGATTTAAACGTACCAATTAAAAATGGAAAAGTGACTTCTGATGCGCGTATTAAATACTCTTTTCCTACCATTGAAACTGCTTTAAAAAACAACGCTTATGTCATGGTTGCTTCTCATTTAGGCCGTCCGAAAGAGGGGGATTATGATGAAAAATTTTCCATGCAGCCAATTGTTGACTACTTACGAAGTAATTTTTTTCCCTCAGTTCGTCTAGAAAAAAACTATCTTGATGGAGTAAAAGTCGCCAACGGAGAGCTAGTAATCTTGGAAAACGTGCGGTTCAATAAAGGAGAAAAAAAAAATGATGAAGTGTTAGCAAAAAAATATGCTGCGTTATGTGATATTTTTGTTATGGACGCTTTTGGCTCTGCTCATCGAGCTCACGCTTCGACCCATGGGGTAAGCAAATTTGCAAATGTTGCCTGTGCTGGTAAACTTTTACTTAATGAGTTAGAAACTTTGAAGAAAATTCTTCTTTATCCAGAAAGGCCAATGATAGCTGTTATTGGAGGGTCAAAAATATCTACAAAATTGACCACATTAAATGCTTTAGCAAAAATTGCTGATCAACTTGTTGTTGTTGGTGGCATTGCTAATACTTTTCTAGCAGCACAAGGAAGAAATGTTGGTAAGTCGCATTATGAAATCGATTTTCTTCCGGAAGCTAGACGTTTAATGAAAAATAACAATATTTTAATTCCAGTCGATGTTTACATTGCTAATAGTTTTTCTGGAACAGAAGTTGCAGTTTTAAGACATGTAAGCGAAATTCAAGATAATGAAATTATTCTAGACTTGGGTGATATCTCTATTACGAGTTTGTTAGAAATTCAGAAAAAAGCAAAAACTATTTTATGGAGCGGTCCAGTTGGAGTTTTTGAACTTCCTAATTTTCGAAGAGGTACTGAAATAGTAGCTCGATCTATTGCCAATAGCAAAGCGTTTACTGTTGCTGGAGGAGGAGATACCCTGGCAGCCATTGATTTATTTGGCATTCATAAAAAAATCTCCTATATTTCTACTGGTGGCGGTGCATTTCTTAAATACATCGAAATGGGAGCACTTCCAGCTGTAAATGTTCTTGAAGAACGCATGAAACGTGATTAAGAAAATGGAATTTTTTATAGAAAATTCTCTATAATTCGAAAAGAAATCATTTTAATCGTAAAAGATAACAAGAATATAAAATAACTAGGAACAAGTATGCCAAAAATCTTGGAATATATTCAGCCTGGAGTTGTTACTGGAAATGATGTCCAAAAAATATTCACTATAGCAAAAAAAAATAACTTTGCTCTTCCTGCTGTTAATTGCATAGGTACGGATTCTATTAACGCTGCATTAGAAGCAGCAGCTAAAGTGCGCGCACCAATTATTATTCAATTCTCTATTTTAGGCGCTTCTTTTATAGCCGGGAAAGGTCTAAAAATAAGCAACCAGGAAGCTGCTGTTTTGGGTGCTATATCTGGCGCAGAGCATGTGCACCGTATGGCTAAATATTACAATATTCCTGTTATTTTACATACCGATCACTGTTCTAAAAAATTATTGCCGTGGCTTGATGGACTGTTGGATGCAGATGAACAATATTATAATTCCTTTGGAAAACCATTATTTTCATCGCATATGATTGACTTATCAGCGGAGTCTATAGAAGAGAATATTAATATTAGTGTCAAATATCTTTCTCGTATGGAAAAATTAGGAATCACCATGGAATTTGAACTAGGTTGTACTGGAGGTGAGGAGGATGGATTAGAATATGATCGTTTAAATAATTCGGCACTTTATACTCAACCAGAAGACATTGCTTATGCTTACGAAAGATTACGTAATATTAGTTCACGATTCATTATTGCAGCTGCATTTGGAAATGTACATGGTGTATATAAACCAGGGAATGTGCAACTCATGCCAAAAATATTAGAAATTTCACAAAAATATATTTCTAAAAAGTTTAAACTTCCACCAAATTCTTTGAATTTAGTTTTTCATGGCGGTTCTGGTTCTACAGAAAAGGAAATCAAAGAAGCTATTAATTACGGTGTAGTTAAGATGAATATTGATACTGATATTCAATGGGCTACTTGGCAAGGTATTTTAGAATATTTTCAAAAGAACAAGAACTATCTAAAAACTCAGTTAGGAAACCCAGATGGTACAGATAAACCTAATAAAAAATTTTATGATCCACGTGTATGGATACGTTCTGGTCAAACTTCGATAATTTTGAGATTAGAATTGGCCTTTAATCAACTGAATGCTATTAATATTTTGTAAAATTTTGTTGTGTGTATATATAGAAATAGAAAAATGTCTCTTGATAATTGTTTTAAGTAACTTACTTCCATTTTATGGAATTGACAAATTCCCCTCTCTTTTCTAAGAGAATTATCGGGACCTCTTCTTTGTTTTTGTTGAATTAGATCAAACCAAGATAAAAGATTTCATTTATATTCGCTTTCTATCAGAAAATATTACCATTGAAAAGAGTGAAATTAAAAATTTAGAATTTTTTAATTTAAAACTAAACAATTTTCTAGAAAAATCTAGAGACAAGATTTTATTCGTATAAAATCTTTTATAACTAAGGGTTCAGCAGTCATTGCATTAGTCTTTGAATATTGATTTATACTTGTTCTCATATTAAGAATCATATAAAACTTGCGATGTGTTTATAATGAAAAATAAACTGAAAGAAATGGTGGGATGGGCTGCACTGAAATATATTAAACCTAACGAAATTGTAGGGGTAGGCACTGGTTCCACTGTAGCATATTTTATTGATGCACTAGCATCTATTAAACATCAAATCAAGGGAGCAGTGTCTAGTTCCGAAACTTCTTCTGCCAAATTAAGAAGGTTGGGTATTCCGTTAGTTGACTTGAATGATTTAGATTGCTTGGATATTTATATCGATGGCGCTGACGAAATCAATAGCAATATGCAAATGATTAAAGGCGGAGTAGCTGCATTAACTCGTGAAAAAATTATTGCAACAGCAGCACATAAATTTATTTGTATTGTTGATTCAAGTAAATTGGTAAAAACACTTGGCGATAAGTTTCCACTTCCTATAGAAGTCATTCCTATGGCACGCTCTTTAGTAACTCGTATATTAGTTAGTTTTGGTGGAACCCCGATGCATCGTCAAGGTGTTTTAACTGATAACGGAAATATTATTATAGATGTTTATAACTTAACTATTTTGGATGCACTTTCACTCGAAGAACAAATTAACAACATTCCAGGAGTGGTAACTGTCGGTTTGTTTGCGCGACGGTGCGCCGACTTGGCACTTATTGGAAGCGAACAAGGGGTAAGAGTTATTAATCAGTTTTGATTATTGGTTAGTTACTATATACCCTTTAATATTCAAATGGATTTAAAAAAAATATTCCATTTTAAACAGAAAAACTTCACCTTCTAAATAAGACTAATTAAATAAATTTTTTTAATAATTTATTTTTGATATTTTTGTCTATAACTAAGGTTAGTCATAAACTTTAATTGAAAACCTTAAGAAGGGTAAACTTTTCTTTAAAAGAATTAAAAATCAATTTTAAAGTTATTTCAATAAACCAATCATCTATATTAGTCAATAAAACCAAAATATAAGATTAATTTTTTATTTAATACTTTCCTTCTAAGGGGAAGCAAACTTTAACTTTTTTGAAAAAAATCAGTTCTATTATTTATTATTAATTTAATGCTAGTAACAGCTATATTACATATAGAAAAATTTTAGTTTTTATATGAACGCTTATTAATTTTTAAGCGAAAATATTTTTTTTAATTAGAATTAAGATATGAATGGATTTTAAAAAATCCAATCGTTTTAATTCACAATTAAGCATCGATTGTGTTGATCTTTTTGAGATTTAAATAAAGAACATGCTTTGTTCGAATTTTTATCTAAAATTAAATCAGATTAATAAAAAATTTTTTATAATATTTAAAATTTTTCAATCAAATGAAATATTGTCTGCTGATTTGGTTTAAACTGACATATATTTTTAAGTACTATTTAATCGCTTAATTGGCTAAATCAATTAAGCGATTAAGCTTTTACAGTTAAATTTCAAATTCATAAAAAAGAGTTCTCTCATAGATAAATAAAAACACAAATTTTTTCTGAAAAAAATTTCCGAAAAAATTTATTAAAAATTTTTTACTTCATTGATAACGGAACGGCTGCCTAGAAAGCTATTCTAATTTGACAGGCAAATAATAATTACTATGTTTTTTAAAATCTTGCTCCTTAATTAGGAGCGTGAAATTTCTGAAATTAAGTCTTAATATCGAAGTATTTTGCTAATTCACACACTGAAAATAAATTAAAAAGTTTTATTTTCAATAGATTAACTATATATGATTGTTACGGATTTAGAAGAGGTTTGTGTTTTTAAGGAGATCTAATGAACATTAGCATTATCGGTGGAGGCATGGTTGGTGCAACGTTGGCATTGACACTTTCATATCTTAGTCGTGGTGCTTTACAAATTAATTTGATAGAATCGAAAGTTCCAGAAAATCATAATCATGCAGGATTTGACTCTCGAGCTATTGCTTTAGCAATAGGAACTTGTTGTCGTTTGGATTCGGTAGGAATTTGGGAAACATTACGTTCTATTTCTACCATAATTACACAAATAGAAGTAATCCTTCAAAGACAATTCGTTAAAATTTATATTTCAGCTAAAGATTATCAACTTTCAGAATTAGGTTACGTTATAGAATTACGTAAAGCAGGCAAGAAATTATTTGAGTTATTGAAAAAAGCTCCAGGTGTTCAACTACATTGTCCAGCAACAATTGTTTTTCTTAAGCAACAGAATCAAGAAACAATTATTACCTTAGATAATGGCAAAGAGTTAAATACAAAATTAGTGATAGTTGCCGAGGGCGCAAAATCAAAATCAATATCCCCTTGCGGTATTTATTGGAAAAAAAGTAGTTATCAACAAATTGCAATAGTTGCCAACATTAATACAAATATCCCTCATTATGGAAATGCATTTGAATACTTTACTTCTCAAGGATTATTAACAGTGTTACCCATATCTAATTTACGTAGCTCGTTTATCTGGTGTCTTCAAGAAGATCTTGGACAAGAAATCAGTAAATGGGATAATAGAAAATTTTGCAAAGCCTTACAAAAAATATTTAGCTGGAAATTTGGGGATATCTCTGTTTCTGGAAAACGTCAATATTATCCATTATATTTGCGAGTGGCACAAAGGCAAATAAGTCATCGGCTAGTACTTGTCGGTAACGCAGCTCAAACTTTACATCCAATTGCTGGTCAAGGGTGCAATCTTGGCCTTCGTGATGCGTTTATTCTGGCAAAAACAATAATACAAGCTATAACGAAAAAAGAAGACATTGGTAGTTATGCAGTATTATTACGTTACCAACAGCTTCGCAAACTAGATCGAGAAAATGTAATTAACATTACAGACGGACTAATTAATCTGTTTAGTAATCATTGTTTGCCACTAGTGATTGCCCGTAATATCGGATTTTTTACCTTAGCTTGCAGTCCGATGTTGCGAAAAATACTAGTAAAAAATTTTTTAGGATTAACACATTATCTTAATGACTGAGACTTCTATGCAAGAAGCGTTTGATTTAATTATTAACGGTAATGGTATTTTTGGCTTATCATTAGCATGTGGTTTGTACGCATCTGGATTGCGAATCGCAATTATTACATCCAAAAAATCAGAAGAGGTGTCTCAACTAAGTCAGAAAGATTTAAAGATATTCATTATAAATAATGCAAGCAAGTTGTTGTTGCAGCATTTACATATTTGGGAATCTTTTTCTGCAAAGCAAATCAACTCTTTTCGAAAGGTGATAATTTCAGAACAAGATGGTTTCGGACGTGTACATTTTGATTATTCTAAATCAATAGATCAAGATTTTGGATACATTATAGAATATACTTTGCTTCAAAAAGTTTTGTTGGAAAGAGTAGAAAAGTTAGAAAATGTCCAGCTTATAATCTCTAATCCACTCCATCAAGTAAGTTGGGAAAAGGACAAAGTTTTTATTAAGCTTAATGACAATCGTAAACTGCAGGCTAAACTAATAATAGCAGCAGATGATATGTGTTCTTGGATACGGACAAGTGCAGGAATTCCGATGATCTTTCGAAACTATCAGCACCATACTATGACAGCCATTGTTCACACAGAATTGCCGCATAAAGGTATCATTCGACAAATATTCTACGATGATGGAATTTTAACTTTTTTACCATTAAAAGATTCTTATCTTAGTTTTATTATTTGGTCTTTGCCAGCGATCATGGCATATAAATATCTAGAAAAATCTATAAATATATTTAATGTTCTTCTTTCAAGAAGAGCTGATTTAATTTTGGGGCTATGTAAACTCCAAGAAGATAAAAGACAGGTATTTTTGTTTACTGGTTGTTATGCTCGCAATTTTGCTACACATCGCCTAATTTTGTTGGGCGATGCTGCTCATACTATTTATTCACCGGTAGGGCATAATGTAAATATAGGATTTATGGACGTTGCGATGGCTTTAGAAAAGCTACATTGCCTTCAGAACGAAGGCAAAGATATTGGTCATTATCCTTATTGGCAATTTCATTCATACAACCGAAAATGTAATGCCATATTAATGCTAAAAGAAATGCAATGGTTTTATGAACTTTTTATTCACCAACATCCTACTAAAAGATGTCTTCGACATATTGGATTGTGGTTAGGAAATAATTTTCCAGAGATAAAATTACATTTTATTCGTAAGATAATGGGATTTCAAAAACCATCCCCATGGTTGGTAAAAGGAAAGATTTTTTAATTTAAATAAATTATTTATTTAGTTTAAATCCTAGAAAAAAAACAGTAAGATCTTAAAGTTTTGAAGAACAAGTTCTTTATTCGCTTATATAGCGAATAAAGAACTTGTTCTTCAAGATTCATTTAAAGGCAGAAAAATCCATCCTTAGATAAAGAAAAAATACTAAAATTTTTTAAATTGTTATTTATTTCCTCGACTTATTAGATTGAATAGTAATAAGCTTCAAAGAAGTAAATTCTTAACATATTTATTTATCATAATGACTTGTTTAAATTAAAATAAAATTTCTGTATGGGATAAACAAATTTTATGTGTTTGAAACACATAGCAATTTCAATTGAAATATTTTATAAAATAATGCCTAGAGAATATTTGAATAGTTACCTAGTTAAACTTAACAGAATCTTTTAAGATTAAATTCTTTACAAGAATTATTATTCCTAATAATCAAAGATGAAAATGACATAAAAAATGCTTTAGTCGATTTAATCTTATGAAAAGGAAGATAGTTTTTAATCGAAAAAGCTTTAGCAAGAGAATCAGTTTTATCGCACAAACAGTTAACTTAAAAGTTATGACATATACAATCAAATTGATCTATCATTTCTAATTTTTGGTTAAAGGTTTTACTTGCAAGCAAAAATTAATTGTAGTAGATATGTATTATCTAATTAAAATTAGAAATCCTATGGAAAACAAATCACTAATCAAACAATATTCTTTAATAGAAGAAATAATTAGTAGTGTTACTCATGGTTTAGGAGTAGTATTTAGCATTATTGGTTTAATTTTAATGCTTAATCAAGCAGAAAAATCTGGTGCCAATGCTCTCGTTATGATGAGCTATGGTCTCTATGGTGGAAGCATGATTTTGCTTTACCTATCCTCAACTTTATACCATGCTATTACTAACCTTCGGACTAAAAATTGGCTTAAAAAAATTGATCATTGTGCAATTTATGTGTTAATTGCCGGTACTTATACACCACTTTTACTGGTTGTTCTGGCTTCTTCTATAGCCAAATGGTTAGTAATAACTATTTGGATCATGGCAATAAGCGGAATTATATTCAAATTAGTAATAAATCGTAGTTTTCGGATTATCTCGATTATTACTTATTTAAGTATGGGGTGGTTTTCAATAATACTTATATATCAGCTTTTTCAAAAATTACCTATTACGAATTTTTTGTTATTGAGTGCTGGAGGCATGATTTATTCACTAGGAGTAGTTTTCTATCTTTGGGAACGAATACCTTTTAATCATGCTATATGGCATGGATTTGTTCTGATAGGGACCGTTTGTCATTTTCTAGCTATTCATCTTTTCGAGAATTGATCAAAATAATTTAAATATTTAAGCACTAAAACGAAGGAACTAAATATATTGATTAATATCATTGATTATGGCACGGAAGAGACTGTATAGATAAAAGACTATTGACGTCATTACATACACGTAGCAAATCACTAGATGCTAAATTATTATTTAATACTGCCTGCACCAAAGCAGTACCTTTATCTGATCGACAGGAAGCTAGAACTATTCCTGTACGTCTCCAATCCTTTTTTACCTTAAGCTCTAATGAATCGCCCACGGTAGGAAGTTTATTTGCTTTACCAGATAAAAAATAAAGAGACTTTTTGTTAGTCCCACAATACTTAGCACGCGCTACTGTTTCTTGACCCAAGTAACATCCTTTATTAAAGCTAATAGCATTTAATGCCTCTGCATTAGTTGACTGAGGGATAAATTTAGTAATGTTAGCTATATCAATGATTGGATAACCCGATTCAATATCTAGTAATAGCCACTGTTGGCTATCTTTAAGTTGAGTTTCTTTACTCAACATATAATATAACATATTACGAACTGTTGGTGTTGTTATTAGTAAATACCGTGGTATTGGAAGACTAAAATAAATTAATACAGTATCATGATGGTGGCTTACAGGATAAGACTTATCTGGAACAGAAAAAAAATGTTCTAGCATTTTTTTAGCTTGTGTACCTGCTATTCCTAATAAGGTTGTATTATCATCAGTAATAATTTCTGTTTTAGAGAAAATAGAGAATTTTTTTAATTCAGCAACTTGAATATCTCGTACGCTCCGACGTTCGATAAGCGCAATTCCATTGCGATAATGAAAAACAAGTAAATGGCTAAACATTTTTCCTTTGGAATTGCAATGAGCAGCAAAACTAAAATGATTAAAATCTAGCGATAGAATATCGCATGTTAATTGTCCTTGAAGATATTTTTTAGCATCTTTACCATTAACTATCACTAACGCCCAATCTTCTAGAGAAATAAGAGATAAAGATAAATATTTAGATAGCGATGGCGGTAAACATGCATAAAAAGGAACTTGAGTTAATAATGACACAAAGGATCTCCTTAACTTGAAAAGCTAATAGTACTTTTTTAAGAGTAAAAATAATATAAATAATTATCAAAGATTGAAATAGAAATAACAAATCAGTTTATTGTGCAACTAATTAATTTGAACTTTTTTATAAAAAACAATCAAAAAAAGGAAAATACAGTAATCAATTACTAAAGTACAAACTATCTTTCTAGTTGAAAACAATTTTTACTAATCAAAAATGTAAAAACATAAGTAAGATTACTACACTAATGATGAGTAGAAAGATCAAACTGGATTTGATAAGACTAAGTTGAGGTTTTTAATCCTTGTAAAGGAATATTAGTTTCTCATAAGCAATCTACCACTATTAACCAATTAAATCCTTTACAAAAATTTTTATTATAAACATTGTATTTTTTACTCTGGTCTGTGAGATAATCTTTATAAGAACTGTGAAGGTGCTTAGTTCTTTCTTAAGAAGAAAAATTAAAAATTAATTTATGTTTGAAATTCATCAAGTAAAAAGTCGTATCCGAGATTTATTAGAGAGGATATTTCTTATAAAGAAATTTTTTGATTACGATTCTAAAATAAAATACTTTAATAAAATAAAAATACAATTAGAGCAGCCGAATATTTGGAATGAACCAAAGCAAGCACGGGCTTTAAGTAAGGAATATTCATCCCTAGAATCAACGATAAAGTCTATTCAAAAACTCACAAAAAATTTAAAAAATACTAGTGACCTATTAACGCTTGCAATAGAAGAAAAAGATGAAGAAACTTTTTTTGAAGTTCAGTCTGAACTGAATGATTTGGAAATACAATTAACTAAATTAGAGTTACATCGTATGTTTTTAAATAAACATGATGGCGCTGACTGCTATATCGACATTCAAGCTGGATCTGGAGGGATAGAAGCTCAGGACTGGGCTAGCATGTTGCTTAGAATGTACCTACGATGGGCTGAATCACATCGATTCAAAACTGAAATCATCGAAGAGTCCGAAGGAGAAATAGCTGGCATCAAATCGACAACGATAAAAGTTATAGGAAACTATGCATATGGTTGGTTACGCACAGAATCTGGCGTACATAGATTAGTGCGAAAAAGTCCTTTTGATTCTGGAGGTCGTCGTCATACGTCGTTTAGTTCTACTTTTGTTTATCCAGAAATCAACGACGATGTTACCGTTAAAATTAGTCCAACAGATCTTCATATTGATGTTTATCGTGCTTCTGGTGCAGGAGGACAACATGTCAATCGAACTGAATCTGCCGTACGTATTACTCATTTGCCAACAAACATTGTCACTCAATGTCAAAGCGATCGTTCGCAACACAAGAACAAAGATCAAGCAATGAGACAGCTAAAGGCTAAATTATATGAATTTGAATTAAGAAAAAAGAACGCAGAAAAAAAAAAGTTAGAAGATTCTAAATCAAATATCGGATGGGGAAATCAGATTCGTTCATACGTGCTTGATGATTCTCGGGTTAAAGATCTTCGTACTGGAGTAGAAACGCGTAATGTCCAGTCAATCTTGGACGGAGATCTAGATAATTTTATTAAAGCTAGCCTTAAAACAGGATTATAAAGGAATTTACCAAAATATATTTAAAGTACAATCCAATGAATCGCCAGCTACTAAACCTCAATGAGGAAGTTCGTTCTCGTCGAAGAAAGCTCGCTCAACTACGTAAGCAAGGCACTGCTTTTCCCAATGATTTTCGTCGAGATTCTTTGTCTAACGAATTGCATATTCTTTATGATAAAAGAAGTAACCAAGAACTAAAAAAATTAGATATCGAAGTCAGAATTGCTGGGCGAATAATGACTCGTCGAATTATAGGAAAAGCTTCTTTTATTACTTTACAGGATAAAAGTGGAAAAATTCAGTTATATATTTCTCAAAATTATTTTCCAGAGGAACAATATAATAAAAAAATTAAGCAATGGGACCTTGGGGATATTATTGGTGCACGTGGTAAACTATTTAAAACCCGTACAGGCGAATTGTCAGTGCGATGTATTGAAATCCGATTGCTAACTAAGGCAATTCGTCCGCTTCCAAATAAATTTCACGGATTAGCTGATCAGGAAACTCGTTATCGACAACGATATCTTGATTTAATTGTTAATGATAACTCGCGTCAAATTTTTAAAACTCGTTCTCGTATTATAGCAGAAATTCGTCGATTTATGATGGATAATGACTTCATAGAAGTAGAGACGCCAATGATACAGGCTATTCCAGGAGGTGGTTTGGCGCGTCCATTTATTACTCATTACAATGCATTAAATGTTAATATGTATTTGCGTATTGCACCTGAACTATACTTAAAACAATTAGTAGTAGGAGGATTTGAGCGAGTGTTTGAAATTAATCGAAATTTTCGTAATGAAGGTTTGTCTCCTCGTCACAATCCAGAATTTACTATGATGGAATTCTACATGGCTTATGCGGACTATCTTGATTTAATGAAAATGATAGAAACATTATGCTATACGTTAGTGCAGCGGGTATTTAACAAAAGTAAAATTAACTATGGACAACAAACGTTTGACTTTAGTAATCCATTTGCAAAAATGACCATGAAAGAAGCTATTTTTCGTTTTTTGCCAAAGATTCGTTCTGAAGAATTGAACGATATAAATTTAGCCTCTGCTGTTGCAGAGTCCCTTAACATCAAAATTAATAAACATTGGGGATTAGGCCGAATTCAAGCTAAAATTTTTGTAGAAAAAGTACAAGACCAGCTCATTCAACCAATTTTTATTACATCTTATCCAACTGAGATTTCTCCATTAGCAAGACAAAGTGACGATAACCCGTTCTTTACTGATCGCTTTGAACTCTTCATTGGGGGTCTTGAAATTGGTAATGGTTTTTCCGAACTCAATGATTCCGAATATCAAACAATGCGGTTTTCTGAGCAAATTAAATCTAAAGAACCTGGTGGTAACAAAACACTATTCGATGAAGATTACATCACTGCCCTAGAATACGGGCTACCACCTACTGCTGGATTTGGAATTGGTATTGATCGATTAATTATGATTCTAACTAACAGTCATACTATTCGAGATGTAATTCTTTTTCCAACAATGCGTCCAAAAAAAACAATTTAAATAAATTCTCATCTTTAAAAGATAAAAAAATAATTCTTTTTTCCACTGCTGTTTTTTCTATATAGGTATTCCATTAAGTCAGGACAAAGTTCAAAAAATTTTTTTCTAGTTTTATTTTTTTAAACGACATGTTAATTACACAATTAGTTTGTAGAACTTTATATAAACAATATATTCAATGAACTACATAATATTTGGAAAAAACAATATTCTTGTAGATTGTATTAAACATTGTTATGTTAATTATCGCTTAAGTAAATAGGCAATAAATATAGAGTTGAGTGATTAAACGTTGACTTCTGACTATTTATAAATTCGATTACACTTAAATCGTGCCTCTTAGGTGCTAACGAAAAATTCATATAAAGTAAATGAAGTTATTAATCTTTTCTTATTTATAGAGATAATCTATATTCTTTATCAAAGATAAGAAATTTTTCTAGTGTATTTGCTTTTACTAAAAAGCTACTAATTTTAATTAGTTAAATAAATTATTAGTAATTTATTTTGAACCAATGATTATTGCTTGCTTTTTTTTATTTTATTAAATCCGGGATTTAAATTAAGTCCAAAGGGTTTTTTTATCTAAAAGGCTAATTATTTCATTTTGTCAATTTTGATCCCTTTTATCCTGAAAGGGAAAGCAGTATATTGATCTAGATTGCTATAAGTCTTCTTTTCTCTTTAAAAGTATTAAGTCGTTTAACTAAACCGCTATGACGTTGAGTTTTAGTGAGAATAGTGTATCGCATTATTTCTTTGCTAGCATGAATTGATAGCCTTGACTTAGCACGTGTTACTGCCGTATATAATAGTTCTCTTGTTAAAATAGGAACACTATAATTAGGAAGCACTAGTGTCACTTGTTGAAATTCTGAACCTTGAGATTTATGCACTGTCATTGCAAAGGCGGTTTCATGTTTTGGAAGGCGACTTAGTGCCACCGTTTTTATTTTTCCATTCGGCAAAGAAAAACACGCTTGAAGAAGCGGGCATCCATTTTTTTCATCTTCTTTCTTAAAAAGAATAACACCTATATCACCGTTATATAGTTCTAAAGATGGATCATTACACATGACCATTATCGGTCGACCGGCATAGTGTTTATTTTTCGTGCTGTCGATAATAAATAATCCAGCTTGACTTAAATTGTTCTCAATACGATTATTAAGACCTTCAACTCCAAACGGTCCTTCACGTAAAGCGCATAACAAACGAAACTGATTAAAGGATCTTAAAATAACAGCTGGTTGATCAAAGTTTTTAATTCGCTTTAGGTAATCTGAGTATCCGTTGATACATGTTTTTATTATAAGTTCATATTCTTCTTTTTGATCACATAGTGATGAGTAGTTTATATCTGAAATCGTCTCGGATGTCAATAAAGATAACACACCTTCACTATCGCCAATATTAATCATATCTGCCAAACGGCCAATGTCAGAATTTTCGTCAAAACGATAACTTTTGTTAAGCAAACATAGACTATCAGCTACATTGAAATTAGTATCGATATTGTTGTTTGTTTTGTTATTATTTGGTAATACACAGCCTGTTATTCGCATAAGTCTTCTTTTTTGTTTAAAACTGTATCCACTTTTAGCAAAGTGAAAAATATCTCTTAATACTGACCCTGCTTCTATTGGAAGTAATTGGTGACAATCTCCTAAAAGGATAACCTTTGCCTGCAAAGGAATTGCATCTATGATTTTAGCCATCATTGGTAAATCAATCATGGACGCTTCATCTATCACTAAAATATCCACATAAAGAAGATTATTGCGGTGGTAACGAGTCTTATTGCTGTCAGGTTGTATACCAAGTAAATGATGTAATGTAACGGCGAAGCAAGGAAGTCTCAGTTTTTGTTTTTTTTCTAAGCCTAAATGTTTTAACGACAAATGTACGACTTCGCTTAATCGAACCGCTGCTTTTCCAGTGGGTGCCGCCATTAATATACGTAAGTTTTTTCCGTTACTAAGTTGCAGTAATGCTGCTAAAATTTTTGAAACAGTAAAGGTTTTCCCAGTTCCAGGTGCTCCAGATATTACTGATATTGAACGAGTTATTGCTATTGCTACAGCGATTTTGTTCCAGTCAATATTTGTTAATTTGTTACTACTAATTTCCATAGGAAAAAAATCATTTAATATGACTTTGATTTTTTTCTCATCATTTTCCGATATAGGAAAGGATTGAGCTGTATTAAAGAATTTTGCTACTTCACACTCATATCGCCACATACGATGCAAGTATAAAAGTTGGTTTTCCATGTCTAGTACTAATGGAGTTTGGTGAGAACCATTACTAACTGCCTGTGATGCTAGTAAAATTTTTTCCCACTCGTCTACAGAGGAACATCCAGCTTTTTCCCATGCTTTTTTGGCTAAAATAGGCATTTTTCCATCAAATAATTTCTCTGGAGTCAACATTTTGATTGGTAAACAAGTATGACCAGCACCAGTATCAGCACTTAACCAAGCGCTAACTAACATTAATGCTGGCTGGGTTGGTGTTGCCACCATAAGAGCAAATTGAATATCTATTGATCTCCATAGGTTTAATTGTTTTGCTTCGTAAAGAATGGACTCCATTAGTAATGCTTTCTCCTATTTTTTTATTTTTTAGAATCATTTTTTTTAATAAAAAGGTCGTCTAATTTATCGATTAGATTTTTATTTGGACGATAGTAAAAAATGCTTCTTTCTAGTTCCGCTGTTTCGGCTCCACGTAGAAAAAAATAATATATACCTCCAAAATCACGTGAATAAAAATAGTCAGACAGACGAGAACGTAAATAACGATGGACAGCTAGAGTATACAATTGATATTGTAAATCGTAGCGATGAAAAATCATAGTTTTCTCTATTGCTGTTCTAGTATATGCAGCATTTCCGTTGCCTAACCAGTTGGATTTATAGTCCAAAAGGTAGTAACGTCCTTGCCAACGAAATACTAAATCAATAACACCCTTTAATATTCCTTTAATTTGAGGAAAGTGTAGTGGTGGGCTTTTTGCGGATAAAGGATCGTAATGCCTACAAAGTGAGTCTATATTATGTGCCTGCACTAAAGAATCAATAGAAAGGTGAAATTCTAATTCAGTACAACTGCTATTAGCATCTATATTTGTGAGAGATAGGGTATTGTTTTTATTTAATCGCATAGCGACAATTTTTTCTATCCAATCGGCTATTACCGGCATCCAAACAGTGTCGATATCATGCTGTATCAGTTCTTTTTTTAATTGTTTTTTGTTTATTGGTTTTTTAAAATCTATTATTTCTAATACGCGATGTAAAAATATTCCTGTTTCTGTTCCTCGTGGGAATGAATGTATTGTTAATTGTGGCATTTCATATGTTTTTTTTTCTCCTTTGTTTTCACCATCTATTAGATTTGCTGCACTTGACATACTTGATTGTAGTTTCGTCATTAAAGACTGATGATTGTATCGCTGTAATTCAGAATAACCGGTTATCTTCCAAGAATCTCGAGGAAATTTTATGAGACATTGGCGAGCTTGTAAAACTGGAGTTTGTTTTGATAATGAAAAAAGTGAGAAATATGATTTTTTTATTTTTTGAGCTTCTTTGCATAAAGAAATGTCTCCACCAGATCTTTTTTCAAGTGCCAATAGTTGTGCGTGCAAATATTCAGAGTTACCTTTATGCCCTTGTTGGATTAGATAACCGAGTGCACTTAAATGCAAATCACTAGCGCCAACTTTTTTACGATTGCCTCGATATAGCGGAGCAATACCAAGACTACAATGATATACAGAACGTGTTATTGCTACATATAATAACCGCAAATCTTCTGCAAGTCGTTCTTCTTCTGCTAATTGCATATTTTCCTTTTTTTTACAAAGATCTAGCCATACTAAAAATGTTTTTCTGTCATGAAATAGAGGTTGTTTTTGTATACGAAAAGAAGCGGCGAAAGGCAAGAATACTATTGGAAATTCTAGTCCTTTCGATTTATGTATTGTAATAATTTGCACCATAGGACGATCATTCTCTAACCGTATACATTGGGTTTCTTCTTGTACACTAGGAGTTTCTATTTGTGATATTAACCATTTAACCAAAGAATCTTCATTTTTTAAATGAAATGAAGATTCTTGCAATAATTCACCTAAATGTAAGATATTTGTTAATCGATGTTCGCCATTTTGATTAACTAAAAGATTTTCTGCAATACAATAATCTATCATTATTTGGCGAAGCATTGAGAATATTCCATCTTTCTTCCAAAGAAAGCGATAATTCATAAATTTTTCGATTTGTTGCGCCAAACATTGCTCATTGCTATTTAAAGCATCAATATCAAGGGCATTAAGACCTAATAGTTTGGTAGATAGTGCAGTACGTAATGTATTATCTTTTTCTGGAGCTAATATTGCTTGTAATATCCAAAGTAATTCATGTGCTTCTGAAGTACAAAAAATATTTTCCTGATTAGAAAGATATACGGTTGGGATCATGAGTTCTGATAGTGCAGCACGTACTATGCAGGCTTCCTCCCTATTGCGTACCAATATTGTAATGTCTGAAGCCGTTAATCGTCGTTGGCTTCCTTGACAATAATTTTCCAACCAGGCCTTTTCGTTATGTGAAGCAAATAACCACTCATGGATGGTAGTGGCACATAAACGTGCCATGTAGTATTGATATTCGTTTATATTTACACCTTTTCCTGGCTGCAACCACATTCGTAATGCTGGTTGTGGTTTTCCTTGTATTATTAGTCGTAAAAAAATGTTGTTTTTGTGAACTTTCATTGGAGAAAATTGAATTTTATTAAAAATAAATGGGTTATAAAGATTCTGAAATAATTGATTTACAGCATTGACCATTCCAGAAGAAGAACGCCAGTTTGTATCAAAAGTATAACAAGTGTTTACTTCAACGCGAGCATTTATATAAGCAAAAATATTTGCTTTTCCTTGAAAAGTGTAAATTGCTTGTTTTGGATCACCTATTAGAAGTAGTACACAGTTAGATTTATTTTTATAAATGCGAAAAAAGATACGCTGTTGTCGTAGGTCAATATCTTGAAACTCATCAATTATAGCCATTGGATATTGTAAGCGAATTGATTTTGCAAGTTTTCCATTATCTCTTTCTATTATTTGGTCAAAATAACTTAGCAAATCATTAAATCCAATTTCTCCTTGGCAATGTTTTTCTTGTTGTACTGATTGTCGTATTTCTTTTAAAGCTTTTAAAAAAAATAGATTTCGCAAAGAACTTCTGTAATGATAGAAAGTTTCTATTGAATTACATAATGCATGAAAGGATGAATTCTGATTGGTTATCGTTTTTTCTAGTACAAAAATTGTGAATTGTTTTAACTCAACTGGCGCACAATAGTCGATAGTAGGTTGATTTGCCCAAAAATCTATTTTGTCTATCCAAGATAGGATGTTCTTTCTATTATAGACATGTGGATCAAGGTTATAGCAGGAAAGAATTTTTAGAAGATTAGACGAAATTGAAAGCCATTTCTTTTTTAGTGTATTAATATTAGCAATAATGTGTGTATGTTGTGCCAAAAAAGACATACTAAATTCTTTTGAATCATCTACTAAAATAGTAGGAGTAGGTTCCCTGTACAAATAAGGAAGTAAATCTGCTAGTAAATTTTCTGGTCCTTTCCAATGTTGTCGTATTATTTTTGCAACTTCTAATGGAAGAGAATAACAGTGTCGACGCCAAAAATCAGCACTTGCCTGATGATATAGTTTGGATTCATCTTTTATTATCGACTGCTGAAATAAAATATCTGACTTAATTACATTAAAAGCTAGTACGTGACGACAAAAACCATGAATAGTAAAAATAGACGCTTTATCCATTTCCTGTTCCGCTCTAAGCAAATATAAGGAGGCAAGTTGATGATCATTAAGTTGTCCTAAAAAAGCGCTGAATAACGCATTCTCGCTTTTACCTTGACAGCAGGCTAGTCTAAGCTTATGAATATATTCATAAATACTGGCACGAAATTCTTCGATTGAAGCCTTTTTGAAAGTTATTACTAATATTTCTTCTACTTTTAATGGACGAGAAAAGTTTGTCGAAGTACTATTAAGTCCAAGCAGTAAACGAAGATAAAGAGTGATAAAGGTATGAGTTTTGCCTGTTCCCGCTGATGATTCAATAAGGCAAATACCTTTTAGTGGTGAAATTAAGACATTGGGGTTATTGTAAATTTTCAATGTGGTAATCCTTACCTTCAAACTATTCAGCCATAAGAAGAATAACATTGTAAGGATGATTTTACTCTATCAGAAATTATGTAACTAACTAATCTTAGTTGATAATAAAAAGATTTCTAATATTGGAATAATTTCTCAATTACCATAACTGCAAAAATATTTAAGATTCTTCTTTAAAAAAGAAGTTAAGTTATTTTCCTTCTTATTATTGAATTTTTTAACATAAAAGTTATTTCTATTTTTTATAGAAAAAATTTTCTGCTAAATTAAATATGAATGGTGGTAAAAAATATTGCTTCGCAATAGAGATAATATTTTGAATATGTTTTTGATCCAGATGCGGTATTAATCTTTGAATATAAGGATCTTTGTTTTCCCCTGTGGTAAAAAAACTTCCTTTCCAGGTTTTGATAAGTGCATCATTTGCTCGTTTTTGGCAGCTTTTACTCCAATCAATATTTCGTATAGTTCGATCGAAACAATGAGTCAACCATTCTCCCCCTGATCTCGGAAGAAGTAATAATGGATCTTTCACGCCTTTAAAATAACCAGTAACTAGTGAGGTTAAAAATATTTTTGCTTGGGAAACGGAGAGTGGTGCGAAACACCATTCACCACGTATGCCAAGCATTTTACTTTCTCCTTGATTACCCAGCGCACAATAAATTAAGTGTTCTAACCACAGTAACAATCCATCTTTGGCTGATAATGTACCTGGTTTCCATCGTAATAACCCGTTTGTATGCACTGTAGTTAACCAACCAGAGATTCTGATATCATCTAACAATAGATCTACTTCAAGATTAAACGTTTTTATCGATTTCCAGAATCGGACCTGTGTAGCAAGTTTCTCAATATTCTGAAATTGTTCAGCCCAAAATAATTCACCAAAAACTCCATATGGAATCAATCCAGTACCGCATGCCTTCCTAAACAAATCAGCGGAATTCTCTCCGTTAACAAGCGAATTAATTAGCCAGTTATTAATTTTATACTTGGTCAAGTTGTCAATAGTAAAAGGCTCACTTTCTGATAGTTTATATGCTTTTTTATGGAAAGTGATTTTCAAGCGTTTTTTAAACCAAGCCCGAATTGGATGACGATAAAAAAATAACAAATCGTCTAATGAGAATGTTGAATTTTGAGATAACTGTGTTTTCAAAGGAACGAAAAAGTTTTTTTGTGGTTTTCCGGAGCCATTAGCAGCGGCTAACCATTCTGAAGCAAAGCTTTGACATTCGCTATTAGGAAGAAAATTTTCTTTCGCAAAAGGCATCCTACTGTGCTTCTGATATAGGTAAGGTGCCCGATAAAATTGATTTTCAGTTGTATTTATATAAAAGTTATCCTCGTAAAAATAAAAATTCTGTGCAATGTAATTACTTAGTTCACTTACAAGTGTCGACGGATAGCAGTGTGAATTATTTCTAGTATTTTGATCGATAAAACTAATATATAAATAACTTTGCGCAGAAATAAGTACTTTAAGGAATAAATAGCGATCCTCATCACGCAAATTATGATCTCCACACCTAGGTTTTTGCTTCATTAAATCAAATTCTAATGCTGGCTGCGTACGTGGATAAATACCACTATTCATACCTAATAAACATATCACTCGAAACGGAATAGAACATATTTCTGGCATCAGAGTACAGAAAATAATTGACTCAGCCATAAAATCCTGATTTCCTTGTTCTACCTCTTCTAAAGAAGAAGTTAGTTCATCCTGTAATATAGCCAATGAAACAGATTGAGTATATTTTGATTTTAAACCATATATTATTATTTGTTTCCATTTTCTTTCTAAGAATTTTAGAATCTCTTTTTCTTTAGAATTAGGCCTAAAAAAATCTTCAATTATTTGTTTGGCACAGTTTAACCAATCATCTAGAGAATGAGATATGGCAAGATAATCACGCCATTTTTTTAATTTTTTTAAGAATTCTGCCAACTGACCAGCTAGGTTAGCTACTAATCCACTAGATTCTTTATAAGGAAAAATATTTCTCCAGTCTCCATTATCGCTGTCCATAGCGTATCCCAAAAGCATTCGAGTTAGACCGTGTTGCCAAGTATGACGACAGAAAGTAACAGGTAAGTGAAATGCATGCAAAGTATTATCATCTAATCCCCAACGAATCCCAGATTCTTCCACCCATTTTCGCAGTAATCGGATTCCTTCTTTATCAATAGAAAAGCAATTCGCTAACGCTGGTACTTCTAATAGTTCAAAAATTTGTTCAGAAAAAAAACGGCTTTTCGGCAACTTTAATAAATTGAGAAAAGTTATTAAAATAGGGTGAAGGTACTGTGTTCGATTTTTCAAAATTGAAAAAGGCAAACGATACTCCTTGTTAATATTACCTCCAAATATTGTTGTAATCGATGGTATATATCGATTGATATCAGGAGCCATTACAATAATGTCACGCAATCGTAGTGTTGGATCCTCCGTCATCATTGCTAGTAAATTGTTGTGCAATATTTCTATTTCTCGATGTTGGCTATGGCAGGAATGTAAACTTATTGAACGGTCTTTTTTTTGAAAAGAGTATTTTCTTTCATTTTGATTTTTTATTTTAGAGTTTTTAGCATCATCTGATTGATCTTCGAGCATTAGAATATTGTTTTGCAATACATTTAGTAAGTTTTTTTTTCTTTTTTTTACTTTTTTTTTTGTAAACGCATCTATATTTAGAATCTTATCTATTTTTTCCAAAAGCAACAAAAGATCACCTCCTTGTTTTCCACAAGACATAAGCAATGGGTTAGCAACTTTCTTTCCTCTTAGCTTTTTATCAAACGATAATTCAGTTTTTTTTGAATGCTGAAATAGATTTCGTGTAATAGTTATCGATTCTTGATAATGCCTTTTCCTAAAAGGGGACAAGAACTGAGCAGGAAAAGTCTGATTGTAAATAGTTTCCCAATAGTAACTGCATGGATTTGCAAATAAAAAATAAATGTCAATATGATGACTCATACTTTGTAACATTTGTAAATAAGTCGGCGGTAATGTTGATATTCCAAAAATAAATATTCTAGTTGGTAGTCCAATAGAAAGCGTCTGGCTTTGCATAAGTGTTTTGAAAAAATGTTGATAGGGATTTTTTTGATGCCAAAGAAATCCTTCTTTTCGTTCAGTGTTTTCTACCAATGCTTTCCAAACCATCGCCTGCCATTTTTGTGTCTCATTTATTTCGTCCACTAATTTTCCTTTTTCCCAAGCTTCCAGCCAGTCAGGTCGATAAATTAAATATTGATTAAATAAATCAGCTATATTTTTTGATAGTTGAAAACTTTTACGTTGATTCTTATCAGAGTGTAAATATTTTCTAATTAATTCAAAATCAGGATGTTTAGATAAAGAAGGAAGTAGTGTCATCAACTTCCATACCATTACCGATTTTATAAATGAATCATTTAAATTTGGAGCATCAGGATAGAGACGAGACAACATTTGCCAAATAAAATTAGAAGGTAACAAAAAGTTAATATTAGCGGCAATTTTAAACTCTTTTGCTAATTCTATTTGCAACCATTTTGCCATTAAATTTCCGTGTACCAGAACTATTTCTGGTTGAAAGGGATTTTCCAGTGGACAATTTATTATTTGCGAGCCCATAATGGACTTTAATACATCTAGTCGATTAGAATGGTAAACTGTAAACATTTTAGTTCTTTTGAATTTTTTTCAGGAGGAAAAGTTAGTTTTTTTAAATTGGGATAAAAACGCGCAATTTAATATTAATTATAATGAAAAGAAAGCTTTTTTACTTTTAACAGTATTAAATAATTTAACTATGTGAAATTCTTTATTTTAGAAGAAGATGTTCGATCGAGATCGGTTTTTCTAGAAAAAAAATTATTTATCTAGTATTGGACATCAATACTTTGAAATATGTATAAAACTAGTTAATTTAAAGACTAAAAATTTAACTAAATAACATTTGAAGAGAAATTTTTGAATAAATTAAACTAAATATGGCTATTTTAGTATATGCACAATTTTTCTATAAACAATTAATAGTGTATCCATTTCAAGGAATGAAATGTATTTTTTCAAAAAAAAAGAAAAAGTTTTGCTTATTTTAAATAAATGGCATCATTTATAAATGATCGTCATTTTAAATGAACGTAGATAGAAGAAGAATTTATAATTCTAATTAAAAAACTTACTATTCGAATGTTTTTTTAAAAATTCATTACTAATGAGTGGTATATTTGACATGCCGAACCATTATGATTAAGCCTGCCACAACCATTGGAAATGATAAAATTTGCCCCATACTAAAGAATCCTCCAAACAAACCTAGTTGTCTATCTGGCTGACGAAAAAACTCAACCAAAATTCGAAAAACTCCATAAAAAATCAAAAATAAAGCGGACACACTTCCAACTGGACGTGGTTTTCGAATGAAAAAATTGAGAATTATAAATAAAGTTACTCCCTCTAATAGAAATTCATAAATTTGTGATGGATGACGAGGTAATGTTCCATATTTTTCAATCAGTATATGCCATTGAGGATGAGTTAAAAGCAGTTGTTCATCTTCTTGTTGAGATCCAGGAAAAAGCATCCCCCAAGGGGAATTTATTGTGACTCTTCCCCATAATTCACCATTGATAAAATTACCTAATCGACCAGCTCCTAATCCAAATGGAATTATCGGTGCAACAAAGTCAGATACTTTAAAAAAGTTTCGACGAGTACATTGAGCAAACCAAAACATCACCAAAATTACTCCGATAAGTCCACCGTGGAACGACATACCTCCATTCCAAATTTTAAACAAATAAAGAGGCTCTTTAAGAAATAGAGAAAAGTTGTAGAACAGTAAATAACCAACACGACCTCCAAGTAATGCACCTAAAAAACCGGCATATAGAAGCCTTTCAGTTTCTTCTTTAGTCCAATCATTGTTTGGAAGATTTGTACGTTTTTTTGCCAACCATATAGTAAAGATGAAACTTATAACATACATTAATCCGTACCAATGTAATGAAATCGGTCCGAAAGAACAAATTACTGGATCATATTGAGGAAAAACTAAATAACTAGTTTCTTTCACAGTTACGGCACCTATTCCTAAAAATATATTTTGTAAATGTTGATATAATGTATGGTTATAATCTTTCTACCAAATTGTTACTTATAAAAGTTAAAAATTTGAAAAAAATATTAGTTTTATTAATTAAATAAATTACTCTTTTGAAGATAGTAAAGAAATAATTATTTATTTAAATCATTATAGAATATTCGAATTCTGTAATAAGATAGTTATTATTCAAGGCTAGCAATTTAATGTTTTTTCTTTTCTATTAAAGTGACAGATGATAGCATTTAAAATGCTTAATGTTATTTCTAAATAGAGTTCAATACACCATAAGACTAAATTGAAATGTATTAAATACGCCATAAATCATTAAAATATAAATAAAAAGAAAAAAGTTTGGAAGTAATACACACGAACTACCAAAATTAGTTAGTGAGTCTTTTTTATCAAAAAAAATTTTACAAAAAAATGACCTCTTATTCCTCCAAAAGAAGATCATTATCAATCTTGATAGGACCTTATAATAAGTCTTACCTCATTTATGATAGTAAGCAAATACTGTTACAGTGAATAAAAAGTCCAGTTTTACTTAAGGTAAGTATAACATCTATGAATAAAAAGTGATTTTACTCAATGATAATAAGATATGTTGAATTTGTTTTACACTTGAATCTTTGTTCTTAATTAAATGCCAGACTATGCAATATAAAGCAATATGTAAAAAACTATATCTTATTGCAATTTACTATAAACTTGTTTAATATCAGTGTTTTTTTGAACTAATGATTTATTTTTTTAGTTCATTTATAAATTTTATTTACTTGAAAAAATTTTATTTAAGATGTGAAATATTTCTTTCATTATCAAAACTATTAAAATATAACCAACGATTAATTTTAATTAAAGTTCGGTGAGATTATAACTAGTTAATTTTTGTGTTATAATTTTCGAATGCTTAAAAATTAAAAACCTTTTCCAAAGAGAGGAAAATTAGATTTCATTTACTTTGGAATAAATAGTTCTAACAATTTTAATATAAAACTGATTGATGTTAATCAGAAAACAGATATTCTTTAGATTCGTCGGTATTTTAGGATAGTTTAAGATACACATACTTAAAATATGTTTTGTCCTAGTTTCTATGGACACACTATGAATACAAACCTAAAAGGCTAATAGAACTCTGAATATTGTTAGTTTTGCTTATAAAGACTTCTCAAAAACATGGAAGTATTAATCAAAAATTCATTCCTTGGTTATTAGCTATTTTATGAAAATAGATTCGGTAGTTTGAAACGGAATCTAATATTTGCTGCTAAAATAAAATGTTTATTATAAATTCCCTAAAGTATCTTTTAAATTTTTTATAAGTTTTGAAAAAGTCCAAAAATTAGTAAACCATTTTTTATGGATATTCCGTTCTCCAATCAAAATAAAAAATGTAATTCTTTTTCAGATAGAAAGACTCCATTTTCTGTTAACTCCGCATAAACATAAATTATTTATTATTATGATTTGCTTCACTGAAATCATAATAATAATATTATATAATACTAATCACGTAATGATACGAAGTGACTTATTAATGGCCACTTTTTCACGAGTTTTGGCATCAACTTTTTTTGCAATGACCGCACAATAAACACTATAGCGTCCATTTTCAGAAGGCAAGCTACCTGAAACAACAAGTGATCTAGCTGGAATTCGACCATAGTGTATTTTACCTGTTTCACGATCATAAATTTTTGTGCTTTTGCCAATAAATACCCCCATAGAAATAACTGACCCCTCTTCTACAATTACTCCTTCAACTATTTCAGAGCGAGCACCAATAAAACAATTATCCTCTATAATGGTAGGAGTGGTCTGTAGTGGTTCTAAGACGCCTCCAATGCCAGCACCACCAGATAAATGAACGTTTTTTCCAATTTGTGCACACGAGCCAACTGTAGCCCAGGTGTCTATCATAGTGCCTGTATCAATATATGCTCCAATATTAACATAGGATGGCATTAAAACTACATTACGAGCAATATAAGCACCTTTCCGTACGGTAGCAAGAGGTACAACACGAAATTTTTCCTGGTAAAAACGGGCATGATCCCATCCATTGAATTTCATTTCTACTTTGTCGAAGAAGCGCGCTTTACCAATTTTTATCAGCTGATTTTTTGACATGTAGAATGAAAGCAATATCGCTTTTTTTATCCACTGATGAGTAATCCATTCCCCGTTTATTTTTTCTGCGACTCGTAACTCTCCTCTATCAAGAGCTACAATGATTTCATCAATCGAATTACGAACAGAACTATCGATATTTTTTTCAAAAACCGAATCACGTTGTTCAAATAAGTTTTCTATAATTTTTTTTAGTGAATGCATCAATTCGTTTAAATTAAATTTTATTGAAGAGATTATTTTTCATTTTAATCAAGAAAGTCTTTATTTCTTGCAGTTAAGAAGATGTTTCTTTTAGATTTTTTTGTTTCACTGAACAATTTCTTGAAAGAAAAATCTCTAACGAGATTAATCTAAGTTTTTAGATTTTATTAAAAATATCAAAGTAGAATTATTTTAAACTAACTAAACTTCTTTAAACATGACAATATGCAATTTTTAAAAATTTTGATGAAAATAAACGCCGAGTATAAAAAATTTAATTCAAAAAATATGATTTAGTGCTAAAAAAATTCAAAATAAAATTTTTATCAATCTTATCTTACGAAAAAACAGTATATGTTTGTTTTCTATTTGATTAAAATTACAAGTTCATTACAATTACTAAAACGTACCAGAAAATTTCTAGCTTATTAATATAATTAACAAGTTAATTATATTAAGTATATTATCTGCTATATTATTGAATAATTAATTCTTTTGAGTAAGACTTAATAGGAATCATCAGCATGTAGCGTTATGATTTCATATCCTTCATTAGTAACTGCTATCGTATGTTCATATTGTGCAGATAAGCTTTGATCTTCCGTTTTAACGGTCCATCCATCCTTCATAGTGTAAACACGATAGCTTCCAGCATTGACCATAGGTTCAATAGTAAAGGTCATCCCAGGTCGTAAAACTACACCTCCATCATCGGCATCGTAGTGTAATACCTGTGGCTCTTCGTGGAAGTTTTTGCCAATACCATGCCCACAGTAATCACGAACCACTGAAAAGTTTTCAGATTCGACAAATTGTTGAATCGCTTTTCCTAGGACTCGTAAACGAATTCCAGGTTTAACCATGCGAATTGCTAAATATAAACTTTCTTTTGTTACACGACATAATCGATCACCTAGAACTGTTGATTTTCCAACAGTAAACATCTTTGATGTATCTCCATAAAATCCATCTTTAATGATTGTAACATCGATATTAAGAATGTCTCCTTCTTTAAGTTTTTTTTTATCGCATGGAATTCCGTGACATACAACTTCATTGACTGAAATGCAAACAGATTTTGGAAATCCATGATAACCAAGTGATCCAGAAATAGCTCGCTGCTTTTTAGTAATATGTTGATGACAGAGACGATCCAGCTCTCCAGTACTAATTCCTGGTTGAATGTACGGCTCAATAATACTTAGTACTTCAGAAGCTAGTTGACCCGCAGTGCGCATTTTCATAATGTCTTTTTCTGTTTTAATAGAAATAGTCATTTTTCATTATAAGATGTTTTTTCTAGTATTTATCCTTTAAGGATTCAAGCACTTTGAATGCTAATCAAAATCTGTGCTAATTCGAATTTCTAAAGATTTTTGAAAAAATTAACTTGTTTATGCTAAAATAAAACAACAAAAGGAAATAGTCAAACTTTAATTCTTGAATTACTTTCCAAGAAATTTTGGAACTATGTTTATCTAGCTAGCTTTTATTTGACTTTGTAAATGCAAACTAGTACGTGTCATTTAAATGTTCTTGGATGGATAGAAACAAAACTAAGGAAATCTTGCAGCAAAAAAAAGGACGTCACGTCGACTACATATTATAATATTGCCTGTATTTATAGAGGTTTATTTATGGAAATAGTCTCCATGCGCGATATGATGCGAGCTGGCGTACATTTCGGTCATCAAACCCGCTATTGGCATCCGAAGATGAAGCCATTTATTTTCTGTGCTCGTAATAAAGTTCACATTATTAATCTAGAAAAAACTGTATTATTATTTAATAAAGCTTTAGTTGAACTGAATAGAATTGCCTCAAATAAAGGAAAAGTTTTATTTGTTGGCACAAAACGAGCTGCAAGTGAAGCGGTTAGAAGGTCAGCTAAAAGTTGTGATCAGTTTTTCGTTAGTCATCGTTGGTTAGGAGGAATGCTGACTAATTGGAAAACAGTTCGTCAGTCTATAAAACGACTGAAAGATTTAGAAAATCAGTCTCAAGATGGAACCCTCGAAAAATTAACAAAAAAAGAAGCAATGATACTCACTCGTGAGCTCGAAAAGTTAGAAAATAGTTTAGGCGGCATCAAAGATATGGGTGGCTTACCAGATGCGCTCTTTGTTATCGATGCCAAGCATGAACATATCGCTATAAATGAAGCTAATAATTTAGGTATTCCAGTTTTCGCTATTGTTGATACAAATTCTGATCCAAACGGTGTAAATTTTATTATTCCTGGAAACGATGATGCTGCTCGCGCAATCGATCTTTATTTAAATTACGTTTCTGCTGCTCTTCGAGAAGGACATTCACATGAATTGTTACTGGATCACGATTAATTTTTCAGTTTTATAATTTTAATAACATTTTAACTAGAAGAGTTTTTGTAAGAAAATGAGCAAAATCACTACTGCTTTAATTGTGGAATTACGTAGACGCACCGGAATAGGATTATTAGAATGTAAAAAAGCGCTTATTAAAGCTAACGGCAATATAGAGATAGCCATTAAAGAAATGCGCAAAACTGGAAAAATTGAAGTTGCTAAGAAAATAAAGCGCATTACAGGAGAAGGAGCAATCTTTGTTAAAATCTGCAAAAACAAACAACATGGAGTTATTATTGAGCTAGACTGTGAAACTGATTTCGTAGTTAGAAATAAAAACTTCAATGATTTTGGTAACAAAGTTGTTAACGTCGCATTACACGATCGTATTACTGATGTTAACACACTAAGAAAGGTATGCGCGGAACAATGTTCTTTTTTAATTAGGCAGGTTGGTGAAAATATCAATATTCGTCGATTCGGTATTCTAGAAGGGGATCATATCGGCTTTTATCTACACAATACACGCATTGGAGTTATAGTTTCCGGTAGCAACATATCCAAAGAACTAATTAAATACATTGCGATGCATATCGCCGCCAGTAAGCCAGAATATATTAATAAATATGATATACCAACTGAAGTTTTTTCTCGTGAATATCAAATTCAGTGGTCTATTGCTGAACAGTCAAAAAAATCAGATGGAATTATCAATAAGATTGTAGATGGTCGTATGCGTAAGTTTATGGAAGGCATTTCTCTTATTGAGCAAAATTTTGTCATGGATCAAAATAAAAAAGTTGGTCAATTATTAAGTGAACATAACGCAAAAATTAATGATTTTATTCGTTTCGAAGTAGGCGGAGTATGATAGAGAAAAAAATTTAGTTTAACATTGATTTTTACTTACTATAAACATAATTACTTTGGTTATTTTTGGATTGCTTCAATTAAACTAAAAAGTAAATTAAAAAGGTATTATGAGACTTTACCATTAACTTGTCCATTATTAAATGGTAGTGTTTTGATTATTTTTTTTATAAACTTTCTTTTTATTTGGAAATAAATAATAAATGACAAATAATTTAAAATTAATCTATCGGCGCATTTTACTCAAATTAAGTGGTGAAGTCTTACAAGGTCAAAAACGTTTTGGTATTGATATTAATGAAGTAAATCGTGTCGCTCAAGAAATAAAAGAGTTGGTAGAATTAGGTGTGCAAGTAGGAATAGTTATTGGTGGTGGAAATTTATTTCGTGGTATAGAATTGGAAAAAAGTGGCATAAGTCGTGTAGTGAGCGATTATGTCGGAATGTTAGCAACTGTAATAAATGGTATGGTAATACGAGAGGCATTGCATCGTATTGGTGTTAACGTTACTTTAATGTCAACAATTCCAATTAATGGGATCTCTGATAGTTATAATTGGTATGAAGCTATTGGATTATTAAAAAATAACTATGTTGTTATTTTCTCTGCTGGAATTGGAAATCCTTTTTTTACTACCGACTCTGCTGCTTGTCTTCGCGGTATTGAAATTGAAGCTGAAGTTGTATTAAAAGCTACGAAAGTAGATGGCGTGTTTTCTTCCGACCCTATGAAAAATTCAAACGCTGTGCTTTATGAACAATTAAGTTATCAGCATGTACTCGATAAAGGTCTAAAAATCATGGACCTTAGTGCATTTACATTAGCACGAGATCATGACTTGCCAATACGCGTATTTAATATAAATAAATCTGGTGCGTTGCTACGTGTAGTTATAGGCGACAAAGAAGGAACTTTAATTACGAGATAAATATAATATGAAAAATTTAGACGAGTCGATAATATTGATCACACGGTTTACTAAAGAATTTAGTTTGAAAGAGGGTCTCAAATGTGATAAACAAAATCCGTAAAGACACTGAATGTCGTATGAAACAGTGTACTGATACATTCAAGAACCACATTAGGGATATCCATACAGGTCGTGCTTCACCAAGCTTACTTGCTAATATTCCCGTCAATTGCTATGGAACAATAATTTCATTAAACAAATTAGCTAATATTGCTGTTGAGGATTCGCATACCTTAATTATTACAGTGTTTGATTATATGTTAGTGGCATCAATAGAAAAGGCTATTATGACTTCTCATTTTGGGCTTAACCCAAATTCTAATGGAAAGATTATTCGTGTACCATTGCCATCTTTAACTAAAGAAAGACGACTTGATTTAATAAAAGTAATTCGATCCGAAGCAGAATGTGGCAGAATAGCAATTCGCAAAGTTCGTCGCGATGTTAATGAAAAATTGAAGGAATTATTGAAAGATAAAACTATTTGTGAGGATGAACACCGTCGTTTGCAAGATGATATTCAAAAATTGACTAATTTTTGGATTAGCAATCTAGACGCTGTTTTATCAGAAAAAGAAGCAGAATTAATTGAAATATAATTCTTTTTTAAAATTAAGAAAGGAAACTGCTACAGTAATTGTTAGTCTATCTAAAAATAGGATCAGATCACTGTGGCAGTTTCCTTTCTTAATACCGTTTTCTAGCTATAAAATTAATTAATGTAATTTCGTGTTCAAATACGAGAAATAATTTCATGAGATATTTGGCAATTCTTGGCAGTACTGGATCAATTGGCATTAATACATTAGCAGTAGTAAGAGATCATCCAGATCAATATAGCGCTCATACATTAGTAGCTGGAAGTAATGTTTCTTTAATGACTGAACAGTGCTTCGTTTTTCGTCCTCTTTATGCTTGTATGAAAGATAATATCAGCGCAAAAATTCTTAAGAAGAATTTATCTCAATTGGGAATTACAACCACTGTGTTATCTGGTATGCATGCAGCTTGTGAGTTAGTCTCTCTAGACGAAATAGATATAGTCATGGCTGCTATTGTTGGAATAGCAGGACTAACTACAACAATAGCGGCGCTGCGTGCTGGAAAACGAGTTTTATTAGCTAATAAAGAGTCACTTGTTACTTGTGGTCGACTATTTATGAACGAAGTGCGAGCTAACCATGCTCAATTACTACCAGTAGATAGTGAACACAATGCGATTTTTCAAATCTTGCCAGAAAAAATTCAACATGGATGGGGTTTTTCCTCTTTAGAAGAACATGGTGTATCACGTATTATACTAACTGGCTCGGGCGGTCCATTTCGTCAAACACCTCTAAAAGATCTAACTTTGATAACTCCAAAACAAGCTTGCTCTCACCCTAATTGGTCAATGGGACGAAAAATTTCAGTAGACTCTGCTACCATGATGAATAAAGGTTTAGAGTATATCGAAGCGCGTTATTTATTTAATGCTAAAAGTGAACAGATAGAAATATTATTACATCCTCAGTCTATTGTTCACTCTATGGTACGTTATACTGATGGTAGCGTGTTGGCACAACTAGGTTCTCCTGACATGCGAATACCTATTGCTCATGCAATGGCATACCCCAAACGTATTTCGTCCGGTGTTGCACCATTAGATTTTTTACACTTTGATATGTTGAGTTTTTCCCAACCAGACGTTAAACGTTATCCATGTTTACAATTAGCCATTGATGCCAGTAAACAAGGTCAGGCAGCAATAACAACACTTAATGCTGCTAACGAAGTTGCAGTTGATGCATTTTTACATGGAAATATTCGCTTTACCGATATTGCTATTATAAATAGAAACGTCTTAGAACAAGTTGATTTGCCCGAACCACGTAACTTAGAAGAAGTGCTAGCGATAGACAATCAGGCAAGAAAAAAAGCAAAACAGAGTATTATTATTTTAAATAAATAAACTAATTAAAAAGTGGTTTGTTTTCTTGCCAGAAAAAATAATGCAGTTTTGACTTATTGATTATTAAGCAATTGAGCTTATGAAGTTATTCATAGTAAATATATATTTTTTGAATGCTCAAATTTTTCTTCTGTTCTGATAGAACAGTATTTACCAAGATGAACATATATAAAGAGTGATATTGCCCGAGAATCAAAAGGAGTCAACAATTTTTACTCCTCCATCACCACGACACGTGGCCATTATTATGGATGGTAATGGTCGATGGGCTCAAAATAGAGGCAAACTGCGTATCTTTGGACATCAAGAAGGCGTAAAGTCAGTTCGACGTGCAGTAAGTTTTGCTGTTGGACATCGACTTGATGCGTTAACTTTATATGCATTTAGTAGTGAAAATTGGAATCGACCCATTCAGGAAATTTCAGCATTAATGGAATTATTTATTAGAACGCTCGATAGCGAAGTTAAAGTATTATGTAAGAATAATGTACGATTACGCATTATTGGTGATACCTCTCGTTTTGGAATACGGTTACAAGAAAGAATTCGTCGTTCGGAAGCAGAAACTTGTGACAACGAGGGGTTAGCTTTAAACATTGCTGCAAATTATGGTGGACGTTGGGATATAATTCAAGGAGTGCGGCAACTTGCTAATCAAGTTCAAAATGGTATTTTACATCCTGATCAGATAAATGAAGACGTTTTTTGTCAAGTGGTTTGTATGAATGAATTAACTCCGGTAGATCTTGTTATTCGTACTGGAGGAGAACATCGTATCAGTAATTTTTTACTATGGCAGATTGCTTATTCAGAATTATTTTTTACTGATGTATTATGGCCTGATTTTGACGAAACTGTTTTTGAAGGTGCGTTAAACGCCTTCGCTAAACGAGAACGACGATTTGGAAAAACAAATCCTGAATGATTCATAATTTTAAAAAGAGGAAAAGTGAAAATTTTGATAAAACAACGTATAGTTACATCTTTTCTTCTGATACCAATTGTTATTTTTTTATTGTTTTCATTATCTCTAACCGGATTTTCGTTAATTACTCTTGCAATATGTATGCTCAGCGCTTGGGAATGGGGAAAGCTAGCAGGACTAAACTCGAATAGCCACAAGATTTTTCTAACTATTCTCTATGGAATCTTTCTAACACTATTGATGATCTTTATGACATCAACGCATTCGTCATTTTTAGTTTGGCGAATAAATTTTATCTCTTTGACTATTTTATTTTGGTGGTTTATAATAGTTTTTTGCCTGATATTATCTTATCCTTATTCTTCTACAATCTGGCGTACATCTATACTGTTACGATTGATATTTGGCTTCTTGACTATTTCTCCATTTTTCTGGGGGATGTTAATCCTTCGATATCACCATTATTCTACCAATAGTTTTATTGGCGCTTGGTGGATTTTATATGTTATGGTTTTAGTATGGAGTACAGATACTGGCGCTTATATATTTGGACGTACTTTAGGGTATTATAGATTAGCACCAAAAATTTCTCCTAAAAAAACCTGGGAAGGGTTCATCGGTGGTTTAATTACTTCTGCAACTGTTTCTTGGTTATTCGGAATATATGCGCCTCTTGAATCAAAATCAACAGTTGCTTTAATTGTTTCATCAATTGCCACGGTTTTGGCTTCAGTACTCGGTGATTTAATTGAAAGCATGTTAAAGAGAGAGGTTAAAATCAAAGATAGTAGTAGATTAATTCCTGGACATGGTGGTATTTTAGATTGTATAGATAGTTTGATTGCTGCTTTACCAATATTTACATGTTTTATGTTAAAAATTTTTCAGAGTATTTAATTTAGAATAATTGAAATGAAATACTACAACTTTTTTATACTTCAACAAAGTAGTTGAAAAGATTTTTCAATGCAGTATTGCATGGTAAGTATGAAGATGTATGCAAATCATTCTGAAAAAAGTTACTGAAAGTAACATAGAAATGCAAAAGGATATGTTTATAACATAAGTTTTATATGCAAAATATCTTCTCCAAAGGTCATTTATTAAAAAATGAGATATTTAAGTATCTACGCAAGCTGCGCGATCTATGTAACATCTATAGATTTTCAATAAAAATATTTCTATAATTTTCTTTTAAATTACTCGTCAGCAATTAAATAGAGTTCGGAACTCTTTGATTTAAGAGGCATATGTTAACGAACATATAAACCTGTTGCGGTTTGAACCGCAACATATTTATGTTGATCTCGATTTATAATTTTTTGCAATCTAATCCCATAAATATTTGTGCTATCAAACGAGTGTCTCCTTCTGCGTAAAGGAAAAGCGTAATTACAAATTGCTAATGTAGGAAATTACTCTGTATTACACAACAGGAATCAAATCGTATTGAATAATTAATTTATATTTGAACAAATTGGTTTCTTATAATGTAACTGTATCACTCGTCACTAGAAATGATAGTATAACTAAAAGCTACTAGCATTAGTATTAAGTCTAAAAAAAAGAAACAACATACTAAAAACTGATTAAGCATTTTTCCCAAGGAGAAGAGAGCTGAAAAACATGACTTTATATTAAGTTTACTTGATAAAAGTAAGCAGACACTTTATTTAGATACCGATTTTTTAAACTATCTTATCTCTTAAGGTAAGAGAAACATGTTTCTTTTGGTTCTTATAAATACATTTATACAACATATCTAAAAATACTAAAAAATCTCTTAAAAAGAATAAACATGCTTTTGCTTAGTTCCATTCGCATTACTATGGTCAGCCTAATTCTATCATATACATTATAACAAGTTTGGTTTTATTTATCAGAGTTAGATATTAATAGCAAATGCTACTTGATTAAATTAAAAATAACATATTATTAGAATGACGATAATAAGAAGATTCCTTATAGGAGTGCTATTGTTCAGCAATACTGTTGACATATGTTTTGCAGAAAAATTTTTGGTGAAAGAAATTCACTTTGAGGGATTAAAAAGAATTTCTACTAATACAGCATTATTAAGCATTCCAATTCATGTTGGTAGCGTAACAACTGATGAAGATATCAGTAAAGCTATTCGTAATCTTTTTTCTACTAAGAAATTTGAGCATGTACGGATACTTCGCAACGAAAATTCTTTAATTGTACAAGTTAAAGAATGTCCAATAATTGCTAGTGTTGTTTTTTTTGGAAATAAAATAATAAAAGAAGAAACACTAAAAAATCATTTTGACTTGAATGGCATTCGAGTCGGTGAATTCCTAAATTGTTCCAATATTTTTAACGCTAAAAAAGATCTGGAAGACTTTTATTATAGTATTGGTAAATTCAATATAAAAATTGAAACAATACTTACACCGATAGAGTGTAATAGAGTTAATTTAAAATTAATATTTAGTGAAGGAGCTACTGCTAAGCTTCAAAAAATTAACATCATTGGTAATCATATGTTTACAGCCAATAAGCTACTTTCATTTTTTCAACTGAAAGATAAACTACCATGGTGGGATATTATAAATAATCGAAAGTATCAAAAACAAAAATTAATTAATGATTTAGATACTCTTCGGAGATTCTATTTTAATCAAGGCTATGCCTGTTTCAATGTTGATTATACTCACGTCAGTCTAACCCCGGATAAAAATGGGATTTTTGTTACTTTAAAAATCACAGAAGGCTTAAGATATACGTTAACTGACATAAAAATTAATTGTAACATAGCTAACTTTTCTACAGAACTCGAACATTTAGCCAAAAAGAATCTGCCTTTGCTTACTAAAGAACTGTATAATGGCGACAAAGTTTTCAAAATAGAAAGTGATATTAGAAATCTGCTTTATCAAAAGGGTTTTCCATATCCACAAATAATTATAAAAAAAGTAGTCAATGATGCTGATAAAACAATTGAATTACATATTAACGTTGATGTAAGAAACAAACTTTATGTGCGTTACATTCTTTTTGAAGGTAACAATTTTACTAAAGATTCTGTTTTGCGTCGTGAAATTTGTCAAATGGAAAACTCTTTATTTAAAAGAAATTTAGTTGATCAAGGTCAAAAACGCTTGAATCGTCTCGGGTATTTTCAAGATGTAAAGATTAAGATTCGACCTGTTTCTAACTCAATGGACCAAGTAGATATTATTTATAACGTAAAAGAGTGCAACACAGGTAGTTTAAATGCAAGTATCGGTTTCGGAAGCGAAAGTGGTATTAGTTTTCAATTTAACATACATCAGGATAATTGGCTTGGAACTGGCAATCTTCTCAGTTTTAATGGAGCTAAAAATGATTATCAGACTTATACAGAACTATCAGTGATAGATCCGTATCTTACAGCAAATGGTATTAGTTTGGGAGGTAAAGTATTTTACAATGACTTTTACGCTGACAATGCGGATTTATCTGATTATAACTTAAGAAGTTTCGGTATGAATACCATGTTTGGTTTTTTAGCAGGAGACAACCACTCGTTTAAAGTTAATCTTGATTATATTCATAATGATCTAAGTAACATGCAACCACAAGTAGCAATGTGGCGTTACTTAAAAGGTTTTGGTATTAATTCAAAAATAATTTCGACTAGTCATTTAAAAAACGATTTTGATATTAGTGCTAATGATTTTTTTGTGTCAATCGGATGGGTTTTTAATAATCTAAACCGAGGGTATTTTCCTTCATCCGGAACAAACACAAATTTAATCGGAAAAATAACCATGCCAGGTTCTAACAATCAGTACTATAAAGTTATTTTTGATTTTTATCGCTATATTTCACTTAACGAAAATAATGATTGGATATTAAAAGGACATACTCAAATGGGTTATTCCAATGGTTTTGATGATAAAGATGTGCCATTTTATGATAACTTTCATGTAGGGGGGGCCAATAGTGTTCGTGGTTTTCGTGTTAACACCATCGGACCAAAAGCAGTTTATTATAAATGCAATAGCAATAATACCTACTATAGTGAATGTCAAATAAGCAAATCGAATGATGCTGTAGGCGGAAATGCAATGGCGATTGCAACAACTGAACTTATCATCCCAACAACACCGTTTTTGAATGAAAGGCAAAATAATACGATACGAACTTCATTATTTGTTGATAGTGGCACCGTTTGGGATAGCAAATGGAAGAATACTAATACAACTCTTGAGGCAAAAATTCCAGATTACAGTAATCCTAAAAATATACGAGTTTCCGGTGGAATTGCTCTACAGTGGATCTCACCTCTTGGTCCACTGACGTTTTCTTATGCAAAACCAATCAAGAAATATGACGGGGATAAGGTAGAACCGTTTCAATTTAATATCGGTAAGACTTGGTAAAAATGTGATAACATTAGAGGTAAATAGTCGATTTTTAAGGTAAAAACCTTGTCGATTGATAACATTTAAATAATATATGAACATTTCATAAAAAATATTATTCATTTGTAAAAAATTTTTCTTTGCGAAAAATTTAAGGAGCCTTGTAGTGAATAAGTGGTTTTCCATTATAGTCTTATTGAATTTAGGATTCACTATTACTTCGACTTCGCAAGCTGCGGATAAAATCGCTATCGTTGATATTTCAAGCATTTTTCAGCAATTACCACAACGAGAGACCGTAGCTAAGAAACTTGAAGACGAATTCAAAAAACGAGCTACTGAACTTCAATCAATGGAGCGAGATTTAAAGATTAAAATGCAACAATTACAGCTCAATGGTTCTAACATGGAACCTGATGCACGCATTTCATTAGAAAAGTCGTTGATTGCACAACGTGATAATCTTTCTACTAAAGCGCATGCTTTTGAACAAGACAATCGACGTCGCCAGACAGAAGAACGTGACAAAATTTTAAATTGTATTCAAGAAGCTGTGAGAATAGTAGCTACTAAAAAAAATTATGATATAGTAATTAATGCTAATGCTATTGCTTATGCCAACAATGCTAAAGATATTACTAACGACGTTCTAAAACAGGTTAAATGACTTATCATGTCTTCAATTCGACTAGCTGATTTGGCGAAGCAGTTGCATGCAAAATTGCATGGTGATGGCAATACCATTATCACTGGTATTGCTTCTATAGATAGTGCGCAAGCTGGTCAAATTACATTTCTTTCGAACAATCGTTTTCGAAAAAAACTCTCTTCCTGTCAAGCGTCTGCTGTAGTGCTTACCGTTGATAACCTTCCTTTCTGTGCAGGCTCTGCATTAGTGGTTGAAAATCCCTATCTTACTTATGCTCAGATAGCACAGTTAATGGATACTACACCAAAACCTGCTATAGATATTGGAACAGGAGCGGTTATTGCTTCAGACGCTATTTTGGGTGAACGGGTAGCAATTGGTGCTAACACTGTTATTGAATCTGGTGTGGTACTCGGGGATAACGTAATAATTGGCCCTGGGTGCTTTATTGGGAAAAATACTTGTATTGGATCTACTACACGTTTATGGGCCAATGTTACTCTTTATCATGAAATTTCTATCGGAGAACACTGTTTGGTTCAATCTGGCGCTGTAATAGGTGCTGATGGATTTGGATATATTAATGATTGCGGAAATTGGATTAAGATACCTCAACTTGGACGCGTTATTATCGGTGATCGAGTTGAAATTGGAGCATGTACTACAATTGATCGTGGTGCGTTAGATGACACTCGCATTGGTAATGGTGTAATCATTGATAATCAATGCCAAATTGCACATAACGTAGTTATTGGAGATAATACTGCAGTTGCTGGCGGTGTTATTATGGCAGGAAGTTTAACTATAGGTCGTTGCTGCATGATTGGAGGTGCAAGTGTTATCAATGGTCACATTGCTATTTGTGATAAAGTTACAGTTACTGGAATGGGAATGGTTATGCGTTCGATAACTGAACCAGGAGTTTACTCTTCTGGAATTCCGTTGCAACCAAACAAAGAATGGCGGAAAACAGCTGCATTAGTTATGAACATTAACAATATAAAAAAACGAATAAAGACTATTGAACGAAAATTGTCAAAGAACTAACTATCTTTCTAGATAAGATAAGAATTAAAATTGTGCATGTCTAGATTTTAAATGATTATCAGTCTTTTTTTTGTAATTCACGCGCTTACTTATTTTTTTTATTCAGATTAATAAGATTAAGACAGCTTTGCTTTTTAAATATCATGCTTACCACATATACAGGGAGAGTATTTTGACTACTGATACTCATGCTCTTCGTATTGAAGAAATATTAGAATTTTTACCACATCGTTTTCCATTTTTACTGGTAGATCGTGTTTTGGATTTTGAGAAAGGGAAGTTCTTAAAAGCAATAAAAAATGTTTCTTTTAATGAACCATTTTTTCAAGGACATTTTCCGGGTAAACCAATTTTTCCTGGTGTATTGATTTTAGAAGCTATGGCACAAGCAACAGGTATTCTGGCATTTAAAAGCGCAGAAAAGTTAACTACATGGGAACTTTATTACTTTGCTGCCATTGATGAGGCCAGATTTAAGCGTCCTGTTCAACCTGGTGATCAATTAATTCTCGAAGTGGAATTTATTAAAGAACGGCAAAGTATAGCTCGATTCAAAGGTACTGCTAAAGTTGACAGTGAAATAGCCTGTGAAGCATCAATGATGTGCGCTCGCCGCCGGGAGACCTAAAGGTGATTAATCAATCTGCCTTTATACACAACAATGCTATTGTGGAAGATGGAGCAATTATCCATGCTGATGTATATATTGGTCCATTTTGCATTGTTGGACCACAAGTGGAAATTGGCGCACGAACAATACTCAAATCTCATGTAGTAGTAACAGGAATAGCTCGGATAGGTGAGGATAATCAAATTTATCCATTTGCCTCGCTAGGAGATGTAAATCAAGACTTAAAGTATTCTAAAGAATTGACACGTACAGAAATTGGTAATAATAATCGCATTAGAGAGTGCGTAACAATTCATCGTGGGACAATGCAAGGAAAAAAAATAACCAGGATTGGTGATGAAAATTTATTTATGGTAAATACCCATATTGCCCATGATTGCACTATAGGCAATCATTGTATTATGGCTAATAACGTGACTCTTGGAGGTCATGTAATAATTGACGATCATGCTGTTATAGGCGGCATGACTGCGATACATCAGTTTTGTGCAATCGGAATGCACGTCATGATTGGAGGGTGTTCTGGTGTTTCTCAAGATGTACCGCCTTTTGTTATTGCTCAAGGCAACCATGCTACTTTATTTGGCCTGAATACAGAAGGATTAAAACGACACGGTTTTGATCGTGATGCTCTTTACGCAATACGTGCTGCATATAAGATTATTTATCGGAATGGTAATACTCTTGAGAGAGCTAAATTAGAACTAAAAGAATTAGCGCAAGAATACAAAGTAGTTAATGTCTTTCTTGATTTTTTGTTGCGATCTCGCCGAGGAATTATTCGATAATTATGGGATTAATATCACGTTCTGTCACTATTGGTCTAGTATCTGGAGAAACATCTGGAGATATTCTTGGCGCTGGATTAATGAATGCGCTGCGTGAATATTTGCCAAATGTTAAATTTTTCGGCGTTGCTGGAGAAAATATGCGAACAGCAGGGATAGAGGTCTGGTATAATGCAGAAGAGTTAATGGTAATGGGTATCTTTGAAACAGTTAAATATTTACCAAAATTATTACGTATTCGCCGCGATTTAGAACATCGTTTCATTGCATTACAACCCGATGTATTTATTGGTATTGATGTACCAGATTTTACAATCTCATTAGAGAACAAATTAAAACAACGTGGAATTCGTACTATTCATTACGTTAGTCCTTCTATTTGGGCTTGGAGGAAAAATCGAGTTCATAAAATTGGTCGAGCTACTGATAACGTATTAGCTTTATTTCCATTCGAAAAGTCAATTTATGATTATCACAATGTTCCTTGCAAGTTCATTGGCCATCCAGTAGCCGATTTTATTCCTTTTAATCCTGATAAAACTGCTGCGCGTGTAGCGCTCGGCATACCAGTCGAAGCAACATGCCTGGCATTGTTGCCTGGAAGTCGTCAAAGCGAGATTGAAATGTTAGGTGCAGATTTTTTACGTACTGCTGAACAACTGTATCGCAATTTTCCAGGACTTGAAATTATTGTTCCATTAGTTAATTCTAATCATTGTGCCAAATTTAAACGTATTAAAGCGATGACAACACCAACATTACCATTACGAATTTTAAATCATCGATCATCTATACAAGCTATGATTGCTGCGAATGTAGCTCTATTAGCTTCAGGTACTGCAACACTTGAATGTATGTTAGCAAAATGTCCAATGGTTGTTGGCTACCGCATGAAGCCTTTGTCATTTGCAATAGCACGTCGTTTGATAAAAACTAAATGGATATCTCTTCCGAATCTATTAGCTGATCATGAATTAGTTAAAGAATTTCTCCAAGAAAAGTGTCATCCAGATGCGTTAGCAAATGCTTTAGGTTTCTTACTTGAAGATAGTGATCATCAAATAAATTCCTTATTAACTACATTTCGTCAAATGCATCGGAAGATTCGTTGTAACGCAAATGAACAGGCTGCACGTGCAGTAATGGCATTAATAAAACGTTAATTTTTTAAAGTCAGAAACTGTGTATATCATTAAATTAATATCTTCCGCGTTACACAAAAATCTTTAGCCCACATATAATCTAGTGTATTTATTATGATGCGATATGTAAGAATTTTTCTTACGTCTTAATCACTTTACTCTTTTTTATAGAGAAACATTATATGCCAGAACCACGTTTTGTTCATTTACACTTACATAGTGACTATTCTATGGTTGATGGACTAATTAAAATAAGTCAGTTATTAGAAAAAGCTGTACTTCTACATATGCCTGCCTTGGCCATTACTGACTTTGCTAATTTATGTGGATTAGTCAAATTTTATGATAATGCCCATATGCTCGGCATTAAACCAATTATTGGCGCAGATTTTTTTGTCCAAAATGACGTATTTCATAACGAAATATCAGAGTTGACAATTTTAGCAGCAAACAATGTTGGATACAAACATTTAACTCTGTTAATCTCGGATGCTTATAAACGTGGATATAACAGTGCTCTTGGACCTGTTATCGATCGCAATTGGTTAGCTAATTATAATGAAGGTCTCATTCTTCTTTCCGGGGCAAGTAAAGGGGATATTGGAAAGTTTTTGATACGTAATAATGTTTCTCAAATAGAAAACTGTTTAGAGTTTTATGGACGATTTTTTCCAGAACGTTACTACTTGGAGGTTATTCGTACTGGACGATCAGGTGAAGAAAATTACATACGCTCTGCTGTTGCATTAGCAACTCGTCATGGTTTACCAATAGTAGCTACTAATGATGTACGCTTTATCGATACAAAAGATTTTGATGCGCATGAAATCAGAGTGGCAATTAGTAATGGATACACTCTCAATGATATTAAACGGCCAAGAAGCTATAGTCCACAACAATATCTTCGCAGCGAAGAAGAAATGTGCAATTTATTCGCCGATCTACCGGAAGCATTATCTAACAGTGTAGAAATTGCACGACGATGCAATGTTATTATTCGTCTTAATAGATATTTTTTGCCACAATTTCCAACTGGAAATTTATCCACGGCAGATTATTTAATTAAATGTGCTCGTCAAGGTTTGGAAGAACGATTAGAATTTTTGTTCCCAAATATTAACATACGGAAAAAAAAACGTTCAATTTACAATGAACGTTTATTTAGTGAATTGAAAGTAATAAACCAGATGGGTTTTCCTGGTTATTTTTTAATAGTAATGGAATTTATTCAATGGTCAAAGAAGAATAACATTCCTGTTGGACCAGGGCGTGGTTCTGGTGCCGGTTCGCTTGTAGCTTATGCACTAAAAATTACAGATCTTGATCCACTATCGTTTGGTTTATTATTTGAACGTTTCCTCAATCCAGAACGTATATCAATGCCAGACATTGATGTCGATTTTTGCATGGAAAAACGTGACTTGGTTATTGATCATGTAGCTAAAATGTATGGTCGAGATGCAGTTTCTCAAATTATTACTTTTGGTACTTTAGCAGCAAAAGCAGCAATTCGTGATGTTGGACGAGTACTTGGATATTCTTATAGTTTTGTAAATTCCATTTCTAAGCTTGTTCCTTCTGATCCTGGTATCAATTTAGAAAAAGCTCTCATAACTGAACCAAAACTACAGACTATTTATTCCAATGACGAGGAAGTCAAAACATTAATTGATATGGCGAAAAAATTGGAAGGAATAACAAGGAACGCTGGTAAACATGCAGGGGGAGTAGTAATCGCTCCAACAAAAATTACTGATTTTTCCCCTATTTATTGCGATAGTGAAGGGAGCTGCCAATTGACTCAGTTCGATAAAAGCGACGTGGAGTATGTTGGCCTAGTAAAATTTGATTTTCTAGGATTACGTACTCTAACCGTAATTAACTGGACATTAGAAATGATTAATGCTAGGCGTGTACATCATAATTTAAAAAAACCCATTAACGTTTCTTCTATTCCACTAGACGATGAAAAAAGTTTCAATTTATTAAAAAGTTCCGAAACAACTGCTGTATTTCAGCTAGAATCACGTGGCATGCGAGATTTAATAAGACGTTTGCAGCCAGATTGTTTCGAGGATATGATCGCGTTAGTAGCTTTATTTAGGCCGGGTCCACTACAATCTGGCATGGTAGATAATTTTATAAATCGCAAACGCGGTCTCGAAAAGATTTCTTATCCTGACATTGAATGGCAACACTTGTCCTTAAAGCCTGTTTTAGAGTCAACTTATGGAATTATCCTTTACCAGGAGCAAGTAATGCAGATAGCTCAAGTATTGGCAGGATATACTTTAGGAAAAGCAGATATTCTTCGCCGCGCTATGGGGAAAAAAAAATCAGAGGAAATGGCAAAACAGCGATTAGTTTTTAAAACTGGAGCAGAACGTATCGGAATTAAAAGTGAACTTTCAATGAAAATCTTTGATCTAGTAGAAAAATTTGCTGGATATGGATTTAATAAATCACATTCTGCTGCGTACGCATTAGTTTCGTATCAAACTCTATGGCTAAAAGCTCATTATCCTGCTGAATTCATGGCAGCAGCTATGTCTGCAGATATGGATAACACTGAAAGAATAGTAGAATTAATGGAAGAATGTCTGCGTATGGGTCTAAAGGTTTTGCCACCAAATATTAATAATAGCCAATATCGTTTTTTTGTTAACCAAAATGGTGAGATAGTTTATGGTCTAGGCGCTATTAAAGGTATTGGGGAGGGACCTATCCAAGCAATAATTGAAGCACGTAATCGAAGAGGTTGCTTTAATGGAATATTTGAATTATGTGCACATGCTAATGTTAAAAAATTAAGTCGAAGAATATTGGAAAAACTAATTATGTCTGGAACATTTGATTGTTTTGGTGATCATCGAGCTGCGCTAATAGCCTCTATAAATGATGCACTTAAATTCGCTAATCAACGTGCTAGAAATGAAGAGATTGGTCAAACTGATATGTTTGATATAAAAAGTAAGCGAGAAATTATACAATCTTCATATAGTGTTACTCCCTGGACGGAAAAAATGATTTTGGATAACGAACGGGAAACACTTGGATTTTATTTAAGCGGTCATCCCATTACTTCATATTTACATGAAATTAAATTCTATACAAATGGTCTACGTTTAAGAGATGTTTACCTTGTTGAACGTGGAAAAGTTATTACCATTGTAGGATTAATTTTATCGATTCGGAAAACAATCACAAAGAAAGGAAATAAAGTTAGTATTTGTACACTAGATGATCAATCAAGCCGACTTGATATAGTTTTGTTCGCAAATGAACTAGAAAGATATTATTTTCTACTGAAAAGAGATCGTGTTATCCTTGTAAAAGGAAGGGTCAGTTATGATTCTCTTAATAGAAGTGCTAGACTAATTTCTAGTGAATTAATGGACATTAGTGAAGCAAGAAGAAAATATGTACGTAAAATTGTTATTTTATTAATGGAATGGCAAATAAGCAATAATCATTTCCTTAATCGCCTTCTTATATTATTAAAAAAAAATCAATCAGGAAATACTCCTGTATATCTTTTCCATCAAAAGATAGATACACATATGCGAGTGCGTTTCGGAGAAAAAATTTGGCAAGTTTATTTAACAGATCATTTACTTAATGATTTACGAACACTTGTAGGCAGTAAACAAGTGAAATTAGAGTTCAATTAATAGAAGGATAGGAACGGAGCGATATGAGTTTAAATTTTCTTGATTTTGAACAACCAATCGCAGAGTTAGAAGCAAAAATCGAATCATTGACAGCAATCGTCTGTAAAGGAGAAAAATTTGATATTAATTTAGATGAAGAAGTAAAACGTTTAAATGAGAAAAATATAGAACTAACAAAAAAAATATTTTCTAATTTAGGAGCTTGGCAAATTGCTCAATTAGCTAGACATCCCATGCGCCCTTACACATTAGACTATGTACATCATATCTTCAACGACTTTGATGAATTAGCAGGAGATCGTACTTATGCTGACGATAAAGCTATTGTCGGTGGTATTGCTCGTTTAAATTCACGGCCAGTTATAATTATTGGTCATCAAAAGGGTCGCGAAATTAAAGAAAAAATTAGAAGAAATTTCGGTATGCCAGCGCCAGAAGGTTATCGCAAAGCTTTACGATTGATGGAAATGGCAGATCGGTTTAATCTTCCATTAATTACGTTTATTGATACCCCAGGAGCTTATCCAGGCATCGGTGCTGAAGAACGAGGTCAAGCCGAAGCTATTGCAAAAAATTTGCGAGAAATGTCTTCCCTTCGAGTTCCAATCATTTGCACGGTAATAGGCGAAGGTGGTTCTGGTGGAGCATTAGCAATTGGAGTGGGAGATAAGATCAATATGTTACAATATAGTACTTATTCGGTAATTTCTCCTGAAGGATGCGCTTCCATTTTATGGAAAAGTACAGATAAAGCACCTATTGCTGCTGAAGCTATGGGAATTATCGCTTCAAGACTAAAAGAGTTAGCGTTAATTGATAATATTGTTCCAGAACCGCTCGGAGGAGCTCATCGTAATCTATCAGCTATTACTGTATCGTTAAAGAAACAGTTATTATCTGATCTGTCTGAACTTGATAGTCTAAAAACGGAAGAGTTATTGAATCGTCGATATCATCGATTAATGAGTTATGGATACTGCTAAAATTTGAAAATCCTTTTAGAAAAAAATTATTAAGAGTTAAGTATAATCAAAAAATTTTTATCAAGACATAATTTATGTGGATGTATTTTCTCTACCAATTAGGCAATTGCCAATTCTTTTTAAGAAAAACTTTATATTAAGAAATAATGAAACTTATAGTATCTTATTGTTTGATTTAGTTGGTAATCCAATAAAAATCTTAATTTCATTAAGCATTAATTATTGACTGTTTAACTGAAAAAGATCTACCTAACAGATAGAATTGAGATAAATAATAAGAAAGTTGGTTTCTTAATTTAATTATAAAATAAAGCTCTCTAGAAATGAGAGTTGCCGTTATGAGTTTTGAAATCAATAAGAAGCATGAGAAGCAGATACAAAAATTTTTGTATCATGTTAGTGACTGTATTGCACCTTATCGTTCTATACTACTAGCATTTAGTGGTGGTTTAGACTCTACTGTGTTGCTAAATATTCTTGTTATGCTGCGAGATATGGACGTTATTTTCTTTGGGAAGGAACAAAGAAATAAATTGTTACTTCGAGCAATGCATATTCATCATGCATTGAATTATCGTGCTGATTGGTGGGCTGAACATTGCGCACGAGAATGTTATCGACACAATGTTATTTTTAATATTAAACACATTACCGTTAATAAAAAATCTGGAAATATTGAAGCCAGAGCGCGTAATGCTCGATATCAAGCATTATTAATGACACTAAAAACAAATGAAGCGTTGCTTACTGCTCATCATAAAGATGATCAGGCAGAAACTTGTCTTTTAGCACTAAAACGCGGTAGCGGACCAAACGGTTTAGCAGCAATGTCATCATCGTCAAACGAATCAAATTTAAAATATTGCCTATTACGACCGTTGTTATCGTTTAGTCGAGAAGAATTAGAAACATACGCTCGTTTATGTGGACTTCATTGGATAGAAGATGATGATAATGCAAATCTAAAACTTGATCGTATTTTTTTGCGCCTGAAAATTTTACCGTCCTTAAAGCAGCGCTGGCCGAAGTTTCCAGATGCTATAGCACGTAGTGCAAAACTTTGTGCTGAGCAAGAAGAGTTACTCGATGAACTTTTAAAAGATACATTAGCCAATGTTGTAGCGCCAGATAAATCATTAAATTTGACTCCACTAAAAGCAATGAACGAAGTTAAACGTTCAGCATTACTTCGTCGATGGCTTGCTAGTCTTGCAATAAAAATGCCGACAAGAAAAAATCTTATTCGTGTATGGGAAGAGGTAGCTCTCAGTCGAAGAGATTCAGTAGCACAACTGAAAATTGATGAAAATCGATTTGTTCGACGTTTTAAAGATCGTCTTCATATTGTAAAGTTTGTTCCTTGTTTCATAGATAGCAAGACACAATTCTTATGGCCAGTAGGAAGCGAACAACCATGTTTACCTTCATGGTTTGTTGGTATTATATATCGACACTTAGTCAAAGAAGAGGTTATAAGGACATCTTGTAATTATATTAACATTAATAACGAAAAAAACATATCACAGTTAAAAGTAACTATTGTTCGTGCTCCTACTACTTCGGAAGAAGTATCAATTCGGTTCGGATCAGTATCTGGTTTGTTGCATATTATCAATCGTAGCCGTAGACGCACCTTAAAAAAAATTTGGCAAGAGCTAGGTGTACCACCTTGGCAGCGGCTTAGTACGCCTTTACTATTTTACAATGATAAACTCATATCTGCATTAGGGGTTTTTATAACTCGAGATGGAATCGCAAATCAAGACGTTCAATGGAAAATTTTTTGGCAATTGGAATTATAAAAAAGTAATGAAATATTTTTCTATATTATAAAAAATAATCATTCTGTAATAGCTGAGTTAAATGATATCTAAATATTTTAGATAAATTATTATCTAACTGAGTTCACTTTAAAAACCAATTCTATAAAAAAAAGAAAAATTCAAATCCAAATAAATACCTTATGAATATAGCAAATAAGGAAAGTCTAATATAGGTAATTACGATTTTTAATCGTTAAATAAAATAAAAACTGTTAAAAAATTTCCAAAAACACGCAAATAAGTTAAGAGAAAGACTCTAAGTGCTTTAGAAAGAAAAAATTTGAAATTAATTATCTAAAATATCACCTGTATTTTCTTTTATAAGAAATCTCTTTAAGAAAGTTATTCAGTCTAATTTAGATCATAACACACTTTTCCATAATAAAATTAATTACAACATCTAGCTTAACCGTTGTTTTCTCGCCACTACGTCTATTTCTATATTCAATTTCATTAACGTTTAGATCTCGATCGCCTATGATTAACTGGTGTGGTATACCGATAAGTTCCATATCAGAAAATATAACCCCAGGACGTGCTTTGCGATTGTCAAGCAGTACATCAACTCCTTTTGCTTGTAGCTGATAATATAGATTTTCTGCTACTTCCTTTACCCTAAAAGATTTATACATATTTATAGGTAGAATAGCAACATTGAATGGCGCTAACGCTTCTGGCCATAAAATACCACGTTCATCATGATTTTGTTCAATAACCGCAGCAACTGCGCGTGTAATACCAATACCATAGCACCCCATGGTTAGTATCTTACTTCTATTATTTTGATCGTGCATATTAGCGTTTATTATTTCTGAGTATCTGGTACCTAATTGAAAGATATGGCCTACTTCGATTCCTCGTTTAATTTGCAAAACACCATTTCCATCTGGACTAAAGTCGCCATTAACAACTTTACGAAGATCGGCCACTTGTGGTAATGGTAAATCTCGTTCCCAATTAATACCAAAAAAATGTTTATTTTGTTCATTGGCCCCAGCAACAAAATCACTTAAAATGGCCACACTACGATCAATAATTAATGGTAATGGAAGGTTTATTGGCCCCAAAAAATAAGAAGAACTAACACCAACGGCAATGCGTATTTCGTCTTCACTAGCAAATTTAAGCGGAACAGCAATCTGAGAGAGTTTTTCAGCTTTGGCAAAATTAAGCTGATGATCACCACGTATTATCAGCGCTATTAGTGGGTGACTAGAATTTTTTTTGGCGTGAACTAATAATGTTTTAGCGATCTTTTCTATTGGAATTGAAAACTTTACTATTAATTCTTCATTAGTATAGACATCAGAAGTATCAACTATTCTCATTTTTTCTTTAGGAGTCGAGCGTTTTCTACTTTGTGGAATGGCCTCCACTAATTCAATATTAGCAGCATAATTCGACGTTGTTGAAAGTGCAATTTCATCTTCACCAACACTGGTAAGAACTTGAAATTCATGGGAAATTATGCCTCCCATAGAACCAGTATTTGCTTGTACTGCGCGGAAATTTAGATTCATGCGAGTAAAAATGCTTTTATAAGTTTGGTACATTAAATCATAAGTCTCTTGTAGGGAAATTTGGTTCTTATGAAAAGAATAAGCATCTTTCATTATAAATTCTCGTGAACGTAAAACACCAAAACGAGGACGTATTTCATCACGAAATTTAGTTTGAATTTGATAAAAATTCAGCGGAAGCTGTTTATAAGAATTTATTTCATGACGAATAAGATCAGCTATTACTTCTTCATGAGTTGGACCTAATATAAATGAACGCGTATGTCGATCAGTAAATCGAAGAAGTTTTTGACCATACTGTATCCAACGTCCACTTTCTTTCCACAGATTAGCCGGTTGTATCACTGGCATAGAAATTTCAATTGCACCAGCTTTATTCATTTCTTCGCGCACGATTTTTTCTATTCTTTGCAAGACACGTAAACCAGTAGGTAACCAACTGTAAAGACCAGCAGTTAATTGACGAATCATTCCAGCGCGCAACATTAGTTTATGACTAACTGTTTCTGCGTCGGATGGAACCTCTTTGAGAGTAAAAAGTGAATACTGGCTAGTTCGCATATTAATTTGATTTTGTGAATTTAACTAATTTCTTAACAGATATGTAAGTAAGTTAAGTGCGCTCCTAATTATTAAATTATTATTTAGCTTTTTGCCATTTTTTTGTCTTCTCTCTTAAGAGAGAATCGAAATAAGAATGTATTTACCATTTCTTTAATCAAAAGAGCAACTTCTCTTTAATAAGAGTTCTGCAAGAAGAGCAAAAACTTTTCTCATTTTAGAGTCATAGTTTCTGACAAGAAATTAAGTCAATTTCATAATTTTATTCTTTCTGAAATAAACTTATTGACTTGATGACAAAACAAAAAAAAGAACGGAGCTCCTCTTTTTTAGACTATCCAAATTTTTTATCTAAAGTTATAAATTTTAACTGAGTTTTAGTAAAATCATGTTATCTTATATGTGACGGATGGTTCTTTCTATTTTAGAATAGCCAATTCTTCCCAGATAGAATCGATATTTACACGCGTTTTTTGGTCCATCTCAATTGGTACACCCCAATTACGTTGGGTTTCTCCTGGCCATTTATTTGTTACATCTATGCCCATTTTTGACCCTAGATTAGGTATTGGTGAAGAAAAATCAAGATAATCTATTGGAGTATTTTCAATTAAGACAATATCGCGCACTGGATCCATTCGTGTACTCATTGCCCAGATTACATCTTTCCAATTACGTGCATTGATATCATCATCGCATATAATAATAAATTTAGTATAAATGAATTGACGTAAAAAAGACCAAATACCCATCATTACTTGTTTAGCGTGACCGATATATTGTTTTCTAATAGTTATGACAGCTAAACGATAAGAACAACTTTCCGGCGGGAAATAACAATCTACAATTTCTGGAAACTGTCTTTGCAGAATAGGTATAAAAATTTCATTAAGCGCTTCGCCTATTACAGATGGTTCATCTGGAGGACGACCTGTGTAAGTTGAATGGTATATCGCATCGTGTCGTTGAGTAATATGGGTAATAGTAAAAACAGGAAATCGATCGACTTCGTTATAATAACCAGTATGATCTCCGTAGGGACCCTCTATCGCTGTTTCAGAAGTCTCTAGATAACCTTCAAGCACGATTTCAGCATTAGCTGGCACTTCCAAATCACAAGATAAACATTTAACCACCTCAGTTTTGCCACCCCGTAATAAACCGGCAAAAGCGTATTCAGAAAGAATATCTGGAACTGGAGTTACTGCGGCAAGAATTGTAGCAGGATCAGCACCAAGCACAACAGCAATTGGAAACCGTTGTTCAGGTTTTTTTTCTTTCCACTCTTGAAAATCTAATGCACCACCTCGATGAGCAAGCCATCGCATAATTACTTTATTTTTATCTAAAACTTGTTGTCGATAAACACCTAGATTATATCGATTTTTATGCAAGCCACGAGTAATAGTAACTCCGAATGTAATAAGCGATGCAACGTCTCCAGGCCAACAATGCATAATCGGAATACGGTTAATGTCTACATCTAGACCGTTCCATACTTGTTCTTGACAAGGCGCTGACTTTACGCGTTTAGTTGACATATATAGTATCTGTCGAAATTTTGGAATTTTTTCTAACAAATCATGAAACCCTTTAGGAGATTCTGGTTCTTTTAAAAAAGATAATAGATTACCTATATCACGTAAGGCTTTTATTTTCTTTTGGCCCATACCAAAAGCTACTCGCCTAATTGTTCCAAACAAATTGCATAATACAGGCATATCGTAACCTTTTGGATTTTCAAAAAGTAAAGCAGGACCACCTGATCGTAGTGTACGATCTGCAATTTCTGTCATTTCCAAATGCGGATTAATAGGAAGAGAAATTCTCTTCAACTCTTTACGTTGTTCCAGTAAAGAAAGAAATTCACGTAAATTACGGATTTTTATCCTATCTTCAAAAAACATAATTAGTTATTTTTCATTTATAATGATAAATAATTTTGATTACAATCTAATGAAAGATTACATTTTTCTCTATGTAAAAATGTTATTGTTGTAGACTAGTAAACTTAATAGTTTTCTTTTTTAGTAATTATTCTGTCTATGACAGTTAAACATTTTATATTTTAAGCACTCCTTTTTAGAGAATTGCTAGTTTTAGTTCAGATTTTCTTTTCTCAAGAAAAGAAAATTAATTGTTTTATTAGAAGTAATAAAAGTTACTAACAATTTTCAGAAATAAAAAGTTTAATTTAGTAATAAATACAACTCTTGTTTCTAATTTCTATTTTTTTAAAAAAATTTAACTTGGTTATCTTTTTTTATTGTAAGAGATTTTAAATATCATGTAGTACGTTTCCAGCTGATAATCCAAACTACAACTCCGCTTCCTATAATCCAAGCTGGAAACGATGATCCATTGAAAATGTTTTGTTCTATCAAAACTGTACCACCAAATAGTAAGATTGCGCCTATTCCAAATAGAAAACGAAATTGGTTCTGGCGTTCGCAGTAAGTTTGAATTTTTAATGTCAAAAGATCGATACTTTTCTGAAACAGATGTTGTTGTTTAAAATTTTCATAAATAAGTTCTGGTAATTCAGGAAACTTTTCTATCCAGAGAGGCGATTTTTCTTTTAAGGTCTGTAAAATAGTCCTTAGACTTACTTGATCTTTAATCCAGTCTTCCAGAAAAGGTTTAGCTGTTTCCCATAAATTTAATTGAGGATAAATTTGACGTCCGATGCCTTCAATATATAGTAGCGTTTTTTGTAATAAAACTAATTGAGGTTGTATTTCCATGTTAAACCGCCGTGCGGTATTGAATAAATCTAACAACACGTGACCAAAGGAAATTTCTGCTAACGGTTTTTCAAAAATAGGTCCACATACCGTTCGAATAGCAGACTCAAAGTCTTCAATATTTGTATTCGAAGGTACCCATCCGGATACAACGTGCAATTCAGCTACTTTTCGATAATCTCGATTAAAAAAGGCAATAAAATTTGCCGCTAAATAGCGTTTATCTTCTTTACTGAGCGAACCAACAATTCCATAATCAATACCAATATACTTTGGATTTTCCGGATGTTCAAAACTAACAAAAATATTGCCAGGATGCATATCCCCATGAAAAAAACTATCACGAAAAATTTGAGTAAAGAAAATCTGTACTCCTCGCTCTGCTAATAGTTTCATATTTGTTCCCTGTTTCTCTAACATGGCTATATCATTAACTGGTATACCATATATACGTTCCATAACTATCATGGTTTCATTACAGTAATCTGAGTAAATTTCTGGGACATATAACATTGGACTATTAGCAAAGTTGTGTCTTAATTGAATAGCATTGGCTGCTTCACGCAATAAGTTCAGCTCATCAAGCAATGTTTTTTCATATTCCTGAACTACTTCGATCGGTCGAAGACGTCGACTATCTGGTAATAAACGTGGGATCCAATTAGCCAAACGATACATTAACTGTATATCCGCTTTGATTATTGGTAAAATATCCGGACGAATAACTTTGATTACTACTTCTTTTCCGTTTTTTAGCTGAGCAGAATGAACCTGAGCGATTGAAGCAGACGCCAACGGCTCTTGCTGAAAACCATCAAATAAACTTTCTAATGGTTTTCCTATGGAACGTTCTATATACTTACGTGCTAACATACCATCAAATGGTTTTACGTGATCTTGCAATATTGCAAGTTGATCAGAAATAGATGGTGGAAATAGATCTCGTCTTGTAGAGAGCATTTGGCCAAACTTGATCCAAACTGGACCTAATTCTTGCAAAGCTAATCGCAAACGTTCACCTAGCATGTATTCCGAATGATTATTTTGTATCCAAAATAATAAAAACCTACGCCCTAATCGCAGCGACAATGTCAGTCGCGTTTTTGGAATAAGTTCGTCCAATCCAAATTTGAGCATAATACGAATAATCAAATAGAGACGACGATTAGCTTTGAACACTATCTTTATAACCTTCAAATTGGATGATCACTAAATTTTTCGTTGATCGTAAAGTCCGTCATAGTGATCGTTAGTTATTTAATGGTGAAGATTTAATAGATTAATTTCAACTTATCAAACTAAAACGATAATGATTTATTAAGTGCATATCTTATCTCTTGTTAAGAGTTTTATAATTACTCCATCATTATTAGCGGTTAACCAATATGTAATGAGATTAATGTACCTAAAAATCTGTAGCTAAATATAATAAATAAGACTTAATACTGCAACCCGATATCAATGCAATTAATTATTTTAAACTAAAGAATTCTTAAAGAAGAAATTTCTTTTTATGTAATAAATAATTTTTTGCTTAAGCAAGCAGTAAAAAAATAGGCTTTCGCCATGTAGTTCAAAATAAACCTGATGATCTAAAAGCCCACTAATAATCACTAACAACAAACAAAATTGCTTTATGAATTAAATCAAAAATTTATAGCCGCGATGTAGTGCTACAATTCCTCCGCTCATGTTGAAATACTCAATAATTTTAAATCCAGCATCTGACATCATTGATTTAAGTTCTTCTTGATTGGGATGTATACGAATTGATTCAGCTAAGTAACGATAACTTCTAGCATCTTTTGCTATCATTTTCCCAATACATGGTAACACATAAAAAGAGTAAAGGTAATAAGCTTTTTTTAATGGATTAAAAAGATAAGGAGTAGAAAATTCAAGAATTAGTAATCTACCTCCAGGTTTAAGTACGCGATACATTGCATTTAATGCTTGCTCTATTTCAGTTACATTACGAAGACCAAATGAAATAATAATACAATCAAAGGTATTATCTGAAAATGGTAACTGTTCGGCATTAGCTTGAATATAACTAACATTATTAATAATTCCAAGATTACGAAGTTTATCGCGTCCAACTTTTAGCATAGAATCATTAATATCTGTTAATATTACCCTTCCATCGTTTCCAACAAGACGAGAAATTTTGGCTGTTAAATCTCCAGTACCGCCTGCTAGATCTAATACTGTTTGTCCACAACGGACACCGCTATACCGGATAGAAGTACGCTTCCAGATTCGGTGTAAACCGAAAGACATTAAATCATTCATTAAATCATATTTTTTTGCAACAGAATGAAAAATATCTGCAACCATTAATGTTTTTTCGCTCTTTAAAACAGTAGAATATCCAAAATGGGTTGTTATATGTTTCTTATCATGTTTAGATTTCATTTAACGTTTATGTTCTATTAAGTTTATACTTTCTAAGTAAAACACTATATACCTTAATGGTTTTTACTATAAACGGTCTTTTTAAAGAAGTAAGTTCTTCGAAGACAAACGCCTCATCGTGATTTAAAAAAAACGAACCTTTTGACGTATGCCCTAATATATCTCCTAGTCTATTACTAAAACAGTAATATTTTTCTTAATTTACTATCCCTATTTTTATTTTTTTTTCCTATAGTTACGATCAGATTCCGATGATAAGACAGCGTAAGTGTTAGATGGAAACGTGATTGGTCTTTTAATTTCCACTCCAAGGGAGTGAAATTCTTCTGCTTGACGAAGAATATTACCTCGTCCTTCTAATAGTTTATTCCTTGCTAGTTGGTAATTATTTTGTGCTTTATCAAGGCATTGGCCAATATCATTAATATCATTAATAAACAACCGCAGCTTATCATACAATCGCGATGCACGCTCAGCAATATGTTTAGCATTATTACTTTGATATTCATATCGCCATAAATTATTTATCGTTCTTAACGCTACTAAAAGTGTAGTAGGACTGACTAACATAATGTTATGTGTTAGTGCTTCGGTTATTAGTTCTGGTTGTTGATTAATTGCTACCATAAATGCTGTTTCAATCGGTACAAACATTAATACATAATCTAATGAACGAAACCCAGGCAACTTGTGGTAATCTTTACGACCTAAAGTTTTCATATGAATACGAATTGAGTTTATGTGATCCATAAGAGCTAGTTGGCGATCAGCATCATTAGTACTATTGAAATAGCGTTCGTATGCTACTAATGATGTTTTAGCGTCGATTATAACATCTTTGCCTTTTGGCAAACGAATGATCACATCAGGTTGTCTTCGATGACCATCCTCTTGCTGTGTTTGAACTTGAGTTTCAAACTCGTGTCCCTCTCGTAATCCAGAGGATGCCAATAATTTACTTAGAATTACCTCACCCCAATCTCCATGAATTTTATTATCCCCTTTAAGGGCACGAGTTAAATTAATGGTTTCTTGAGTGATGCTAGCATTGAGTTGTTTTAGCGTTTGAATTTCATTGATTAATGTATGACGTTCTCGCGCCTCTTGACTGAGATTGTTTTGTACTTGATGACGGAAACCTTCAATTTGCTCCCTCAACGGTATTAATAATTGATTAAGGCTTTTTTGATTTTGTTCATCGACTTTTTGTCCATGATAAGAAAATATTCGATTAGCTACATTTTCAAAATGTTCTGAAAGATGTTTCTCATTATTTATTAAATAATTTTCTTTTTCTTTGGCTGACAATTTAGATTCTTCAAAACGAGTAATAACCTCACGCAGTTTTATTTCTTGATTATTATTAATTTCTTTTTGTAACTGTAACTCTCGATTAAGTTGTCGACATTCTTGACGAAGATAGGAAAGAGAAGATAAGCGTTCCTCAGCAACAATTAATCGACTAGAAAGATCGCGTTGCTCACATTCTCCTTGATGTTTCATTAGTTCTGCTTGCCTTAGAGCAAGGTGCATTGTTTGCAAAGCTTTTTCAAGGCTAACCTGTTTTTCCTGTTGTATTAGTATATTTTGATTCAGTTTAATTTTGGCAAAAAACCAGCCTATTCCAACGCCAATTAATACTCCGCTAAAGCCTAAAGTAATACATAAACTATATGATTGACTAACATTCATATTTTATTAGATCTATATTATTAGCTAATGACTAAAAAAGATATGTCAAGAAAGAAAATTATTTTAAACACCTAGTATATTTTAGCTAATTTTTTAATTTTTAATTAAAACTAGAATTACAAATAGATCTCAAGAACATCATATTAAATATTCTTCTCAGTTAGGATAGCTTTTTATTGCTAAAATAAACGCATATGTAAGAAAAAGCTTATCTAAGCAGGAGGCACATGGTTCCTGATTGTTAAATAACACATCGGTCAGTTTTAAAATAAAACAAGAATTTAAGAGAAAACAAGCAGTTGTTGTTTTAGTAATAACGTATTGATTGACAATCTAACCCATCTTTAAATATTGTATTTAAGATAGTTTCCGGTTCGGTTTTAAGTTTAGATCTTTTTAAAAGAGTATCAAGATAAATTAGAAACTTTTTCCGCTTTATTAATTTTGATAGGTTTTATTTTAGATATCATAATAAGTAACTTTTCAAAGTAAAAAATATTAATCTTCTATAAGAAATTTAAGAAAATCTGCTGCTACCTAATAGCGATTAGTTTAATTTAATTTGTCATTAAAAGTCTAATTAAATTAGGATATATTTTTATATTTTTTAATTTTTATTAACTCTATAAAGAAACAGATCGTTTTTATTATACATGCTAATATGAATTCTATTCATTTTTTTCTTTATAAAAGAATTTCTAATTTTATTCAACTATTGAATTAGTTCATTGCATTAATAATGATAGATTTGCCACAAACTAATCGTAAAAAATTTTTAATAAGTTAAAAAATACGGTCATTCCAATCTTTAAAAAAGACTTTTTATATTATTTCCTCCTATAGGATTCTTCTTAGAATAAGAAAAGTCAATCTAGCGTTGATTGGACATTTATTAGTAATTATGAATAAGATTGTAGAATATTTTTACAGATCTCTTTGTTTCTTACTTAGCACGGACTTCTATTATAAAGAATAAGACCAATATTAATTTAATCTAAGGAAGTACGGTTCCTGTAAGAAACCATTTGCGACGTGAGTTAAGAAAATCATAAGCCTTCATTATTCTTTTTCCTGGTGGTTGCAGTCTTGTTATAGTTAATACTCCTTTGCCAGTGGCAATATGTATCCCAATATTGTCTGTCCCTAATATTGTTCCTGGCATATATGAATACTTTGTTTCATCTTTAACGAAAGAGCTCCAAACTTTAATGGATTGATTCATGAAAAAAAAATAACTAATTGGCCATGGATTAAAAGCGCGAATGCAACGCTCAAGATGAGATGCAGGAAGCGACCAATCAAGTCTTGCTTCCTTTTTACTAATTTTTTTTGCGTAAGTAGCTAGTGAATTATCTTGCGCTTCTGGCAAAACACAACCATCGGTAATTTTTTTAATCGTAGCCAAAAGCGTCTTTGCCCCGATCTTGGCTAATTTGTTACATAATGAATAACTGGTATCAGTAGGTTCAATAATACAAGTAGTTTTATTTAGTATAGCACCGGTATCAACTCCTGTATCCATCTGTATAACAGTGATACCAGTGAAATTGTCTCCAGCCAATAATGCTCGTTGAATTGGTGCTGCTCCGCGCCAATTTGGCAACAAGGATCCATGGACATTTATACATCCAAATTTTGGAAGTTCCAATATAGATTGAGGAAGAATTAACCCATACGCTACAACTATCATAATATCGGCATCTAATTTTGCTACATTCTTCTGACTCTCTAAGCCGGACAGAGAGGTAGGTTGAAATACAAATAGATTATGTTGATTAGCCAAAAGTTTTACTGGATTAGACAAAAAACGGTTTCTGCATCCTATAGATTTGTCTGGCTTGGTAAATACCCCAACAATTTGATGCTTAGCGTTAATTAAAGCGCTTAAGCAACAGGCAGAAAAATTAGATGTTCCAGCAAAAATAATGCGTAGAAAATTAGACAAGCGTTCTCTAAATTTTTTTAATTGTTTTTGTATTTGTATTTATGCGTATAAATTTTTTCACTTTTCGTTGAATTATTTTTCTTTTTAAAGGTGAAAGGTAATCAATGAAAAGTTTACCAATTAAATGATCCATTTCGTGTTGGATACAAATTGCTAATAAGTCACTTGCTTCCAGATCAAAATTATTACCATATTGATCTTGTGCTTGCACTTTTATTTTTTTAGCTCTTGGAACAAGAGCGTACTGATTTGGGATAGATAAACAGCCTTCATCAATGTGTATTTGACCGCTTGTTTCTAACAATCGAAGATTGATCAATACGAGTTGTTCATTTTGATTTGCTGATATATCGATTACAATTATTTGTTTTTGAATGCCGACTTGAATTGCTGCTAAACCAATGCCATTTTTAGCATACATAGTTTCAAACATATTATCTACAATGAGGCGAATATCATCATTAATATTGATAACAGGTTTAGCGATTTCCCGTAATCGTTCATCAGGGTAATATAACAACTTTAATAATGCCATGAAAGTTTAAGAAAAAATTTAACTTTTATTTATAATAAAAATGTTATGCATTGATAAATGCATGCTTATGCATAAGTTGTTTTGAAAAAAATTCAATTAGAAAAATTTTCTATTTCTTTCCAGATTAAAAGATTTAATATTTTTACATTAAATTAACTTAAAAAGTAATACTTAGTGATATCAATTCTCAATAAAGAAATTAAATAACTTAAACATAGTATGTATTAATAACTATTATGCTTAATAATGTCTAACTTTATACTAAATAAATTACAAGTATAACTTTCTGTACTAACAGATTAAAAGACCGTTTACATTACTAAAATATATGTTGTTCTAGATGATAGTGAATTAAAAACAGCCAAAAACAACTAAGTTAAATTTTAACTTTTATTAAGGTTTCTCCTTAACCATATTATCTAAAGAGATCTCTTGTATAAATACTATTGCTAATAGCCTATCAAGCGTCTTAATTTAATAAAAAAGATTGCATGTCAATTTTGCTTTAATTTTTCTACTCATCATTTTAAGTAATATAACCAATGCTATCCGCTCTAAGAAGTTAGAGATAAGGTAGTTCTTCTATTAAAAAGCTATATGAGACAAATCTTTTATTTTCTTACCTATCAGTAGAAAATCAAAATAGTAAGTAATTTTTTCTTACTTAAAAAGCCAAAACTTGAATAAAACTCAGTTTGACAAGTTAACCAAGATACTTTAGCATGGATTATGTTGGGGGTTAATTCTTAATAAGAAAGTTTATATTTCAAATTTAACTTTTCTTATAGTTTATATTCCAATTGGCAAAAAAAAGAAAGTACGTATTATTTATAATCTTTTAGATTGTTTCATGCTTTAATTTGCAAGCCTAATCTTTATTTATTTTATAATTTCCTCAACGAGGGATTTAGTTTAAATAGTCTTATTACTAAATATATCAACGTATATTAATTGAAATTTAGTAACTTTAAAATATGTTTCTTTTATTAAAATGAATAATTCTATTTAAATTTTTAATTTAGTTAACTCTCTCAAATAGAAATCCATCAAAAACTCTAATGAGCAGGATTTTATCCGAAGAAATAATTAATTTAATTACAGCACTTCATCAAAAGCAAATTATTGCTTATCCAACAGAATCTGTTTTTGGATTAGGTTGTGATCCTGATAGTGTTACTGCAATTAAAGCGTTGTTAAAATTAAAAAAACGCTCGTGGGAAAAGGGATTTATTTTGGTTGCCGCTCATTATTCTCAATTAAAAAAATATGTCGATGACGACATGTTAGACTTTGTTACTAGACAGAAAATTTTTTCTAGCTGGCCAGGGCCTGTGACTTGGGTTTTACCAGCTAGCAAAGCCTTATCTCCTTTGCTTACTGGTAGATATACCTCTCTGGCGGTACGTGTTAGTGCATTTGGCCCAATAAAACAGCTTTGCCTTGCATTTGGCAAACCAATAATATCTACCAGTGCTAATTTAACTGGCTACCAGCCAGCACGCGACGTCAATGGAGTATATAAACAATTAGGCGCTAATTTTTTAGTAATGAATGAAGAAGTAGAAGGGCGATTAAATCCATCAGAAATACGTGATGCTTTGAGTGGTAAATTAATTCGATATGGATAATAAATTGTAATGGATAATTATGAAATAAAAAAGGGTATTAAAAACGCATTTGCTGTTTTTGGTAATCCTATTCATCATAGTTACTCTCCGAGTATTTATTCGTTATTTTCTTATGAGACTGGTATAACTTATCCGTATGTTTGTATACAAACGACTATAAAAAGTTTTTCAAAAACACTTAAACAATTTTTTGATTCAGGTGGTTTAGGAGCAAACATTACCTTACCATTTAAAGAATACGCACTTTCCTTGTGCGATCAACTTACTGAGGTGAGCTCCCTAACTGGAACCGTGAATACTATTAAGAAACAGAACGATGGTTCTCTTTTAGGAGATAATACAGATGGAATTGGATTGATTACTGACCTAAAACGTCTTAATTTTATATATCACAATAGCCGAGTTCTTTTGGTAGGAGCAGGAGGTGCGGCAAGAGGAGTAATTCCATATTTACTAAGATATGGATGCAAAGTAACTCTGACAAATCGTACTTTTTCTCGCGCTCTGAAACTGATTCAATCTTCCTACAAATCATATTGTAAAGCAGGCTACATTAACGCTTTATCCATAGAAAATTTGAAAGCTCCAAACTATGATCTAATTATTAACGCAACTTCCTCTGGCATAAAAGGTCAAGTACCATTGCTATCAACATCACTGATTTCGTCTTCAGTATGTTGTTACGATATGTTTTATCAAAAGGGAGATACGCCGTTTATAACTTGGGGACGACAAAATGGTGCATTACATTGTTCGGATGGACTTGGAATGCTAGTGCACCAGGCGGCTATGTCTTTTTTACTATGGCACGGCATTCTTCCTTCCGTGTTGCCAGTACTGAAAATATTGCGTAGGGAATCAATTTATAAATAAGGAAGGTTATTCTTAGATAAATGAGATTTTTTTAAGTGCGATTCAAATTTTTTTGACGAACGGTAACTTATTTTGATGTATAAAAATACTAATAGTTAAATTAAGATGGACTGTATAACACTAAATCACTTTACGATAAACAATCTCCCATTGAAGCATTTTTTTTGAATTATAATAACTGCAATCATTAATTAATATTCTTCTTTTCAGAAGAAAAGAAAGTTTTCTGATAACATCCAAAAATCTTTTACTCTAAATTATAAATAATTAATAAAAAGATGAATAAATCATATTTATATGAACAAGATAACCCCTAAAAAATAGATAGGATTGAATTCTTCTTTGAAAGAAGAAACTTGATTAATCAATAAATAGAAAAATCAAGAAAGTTTCTTCTCTTTAGAAGAGTGGAGCAGGAGATCCTGCTATCAAATGATACTAGTTTTGAATAAATTTTTACAAAACTGCTACCATTTTCAATTTTAAAATTGATTTTTTAGAACTAAAAAATCAATTTTTCAATATCAACCACTATGAACATCTGATATTTTTCGCATCATAATGTGCGACGTTAAGCTGAAATCAATTAAAATGAAAAAGATTATAGATTTTGATTTAAAATTGTCAGTTCTATTACTGGTTTTTTTAATAAAAAATTAAGTCTATTTAAAGTAATTTTCATAGAAATATTACCAAGTGATTATCTTGATTGAATGAGATTTTGATTGGCTTAAACTTATTAAGCTTAATTAGTAATATTACGGTACAATTAATACAATTAAGCTGTTATAAACAATTTAAATAATTAATTTAATTCAAAATGTTTAGATTTGATTTACATTTAAAGAAGAAAGTGGATTGTTTTAATTGCTATAAATTTTTATCGATGTATTGAATATATAAGTTGTTATATCAAAATTTATAAATCAATCTAAGCTAAATGTAACTAGTGGTTAAATTAAAATAGCTTATCGCGTTTTTTTATTGAAAAAATCTTCTCTTGTAAAGAAATTTAGATTTTAATCTTTAAAAAATTTTGTGGATAAGTAAATAGCAATTTACTAAAAAAACATTTTTACGATGTTCTTATATGCATTTCTTCCCGTCAAATTAATAAAAAATTAGATTGAGTTGACTTTTATAGTATAAAACGAAATAAAATTTGCTTTCAGAATAAATAAGAATAAATTAAGCATGAAAATAAGAAACATATTTACTCAAGAAGTAAATCTTAACAGATTTAAGAAAGCTAGATAAACGTAAACCTCGTATCAATTTTTTATAATTCATATATATTTAACGTTATTCATTGGAATAAAATTAACTACATAACTAATATTTAGCACTTTTTTTCTAAAATTTAATTCTATATTTTTAGTGTCCTTTCTAGGAAATGTGTATCGACTTCTCCTTGTTGAAAATTTTTATTGTTCATAATTTTTAATTGTAAATTAATATTAGTTTTAATACCGTCAATAATAAGTTCTGCCAAAGCATTTTTCATACGGGCGATCGCTATATCCCGTGTTTCACCAAAACAGATGAGTTTTCCAATCATTGGATCGTAATAAGAGGGCACTGAATAACCAGTATAAATATGTGATTCCCAGCGTACACCCAAACCACCTGGTGCATGGAATCTGGTAATTTTACCAGAACTTGGTAAAAAATTTATAGAATCTTCGGCGTTAATACGACACTCTATAGCACAACCAGATACTTTTATATCATGTTGATGCAATGAAAGAGGCTGTCTATCAGCAATACGCAATTGTTCTTTAACAAGATCTACCCCTGTTACCATTTCAGTAACAGGATGTTCTACTTGAATACGGGTGTTCATTTCAATAAAGAAAAATTCGCCATTTTCATATAGGAATTCAAATGTACCAGCACCTCGATAACCAATTTCAATACAGGCCCTTACGCAGCGCTTTCCAATTAAATGGCGCAACTCTTCCTTAATACCAGGCGCTGGAGCTTCTTCTACCACTTTCTGGTGACGGCGCTGTATAGAGCAATCTCGTTCAGAAAGATAAATGGCATTCCCTTGACCATCTGCTAATATTTGAATTTCAATATGGCGTGGATTTTCTAAATATTTTTCCATGTAAACTAAATCATTATCAAAATTAGCTTTTGCTTCGGCACGAGTTATACAAATCAAAGAATTTAATTCTTGATCATTACGCACTACACGCATGCCGAGTCCACCCCCTCCTCCAGAGGCTTTAATAATTACTGGATAACTAATACGGCTAGCAATAGCTCTATTTTTATCTATATCCTCTTTCAGAGGACCGTTAGAACCCTGAATACATGGAACACCAGCTTTTTTCATAATGTTAATAGCGGAAACTTTATCACCCATTAACCGAATGGTTTCAGAGCGGGGTCCAACAAAAACAAAACCAGAACGTTCTACCTGTTCAGCAAAATCAGCATTTTCCGATAAAAATCCGTAACCAGGATGAATAGCTACTGAACCAGTAATCTCTGCTGCAGAGATAATAGCAGGAATGTTAAGATAACTTTTTTTTGAAGGAGCTGGACCAATACAAATAGCTTCATCAGCTAGCAGTACGTGTTTTAATTTACGATCAATAGTAGAATGTACGGCTACAGTTTTAATTCCAAGCTCCTTAGATGCTCGGAGAATACGTAATGCAATTTCTCCACGATTTGCGATGATAATTTTATCTAGCATTTTATGCCTCATCATTCAATAATGATCAGAGGCTCATCAAATTCAACTGGCTGTCCATTGTTCGGAATAATGGCTTTTATTATACCAGCTTTGTCTGACTGAATTTGATTCATCATTTTCATCGCTTCTACAACACAAAGCGTATCACCAATATTAACTTTTTGACCAATTTCTACAAACGGTTTTGCATCTGGACTGGCAGTTCGATAAAATGTTCCTACCATTGGAGATCGTACTAAATGATCACTTACAGTTGCAAATGCAGTAGTAGTTTTTATTAAAGAGGCTGATAAAGGTTGCTTGGCTGATGGAACACAAGTCCGTTGATTCGACGAATAAGTTGATTGTGTTGTATAACAACGATTAATACGAACTGATTTTTCGCCTTCAGAAATTTCTAGATCAGAAATATCAAATTCTTTTACTAGCTCAATTAGCTTTTTGATCTTACAAATATCCATAATTCGCGTTACCTTGTAATTTAATTGGATGTTGACAAATATTTGGCTATCTTTTGCAAAGAAAATTCATATCCATCAGTACCGAATCCAAATATTACACCATCTGCAATATCAGATAGATACGAATGATGACGAAATTTTTCTCGCGCGTATACATTAGAAAGATGAATCTCAATAAACGGAATATCTACTGCTAATAATGCATCACGTAAAGCGATGCTAGTATGAGTAAATCCAGCTGGATTGATAATAATGTAATCAGTATTATCTCGATTTTGATGAATATGATCAATTAGCACATGCTCTGCATTGGACTGAAAATGATGAAGCTCTATTCCTAAGCTATTAGCTAATAATTTTAAATTTTTAACAAGATTAGAAAGTGAAATACAACCATATTTCTCTACTTCACGTAAGCCAAGTAAATTTAAATTTGGTCCATTGAGTAGTAAAACGCGGAACTTATTAATCATTATGCGGAAACCTCCACTAATTCTATCGTTATTTCATTGAGAAATTAAGTAATAATTCATTAATAAAACACCATTTATTTTTAATTTTTCAAAAAATTAATTTTTTTCTTTCTTAAAAAGAGAAAGTACAAAAAAGTTCCTTAAAAAATTTTTAAGCATTTAAATAAATCATCTGCAAAAATAATTTTTCGAAAAAAATCATAATGAATGACGTTGGTAATTCATAGTCATTAAGAGTGAATTAAATTTTCGATGCCTGATTTTTTAAAAGAAAATTTTATAAATTAACCAGCGCAGTATTGTTAAAACTAATTTTTAAGAAATTAAATATTATAAAATAAACACATAAAATTGAATTTATATGTAAAACTGTTCTTAGTTGGTGTCATTATCACGATAAAAAAGTAAAATAATTGATTATACAAATTAATATGATGACATACAGATATATGCAAGTAAGAGGACGATCGAAAAGAAGATAAATTTAGATAAAGTTTTTTCATTAGAAAATGTTTATTGTACAAAACCAGTCAATTTACGAAATACGCAATAATAAGTAAATACTAGTAGTCATGCATAACCACGCTATTAAATTTTTGTAAGGTATTTCTTTATGGAAGAAAAAATATTTATGCTAATAGGTACGGTATCCGTGTTTTTAGTAAAAACTACAGCTTAACTAAGAGTCGTTTTAAGAAAAAACTAAATGAAAAAGTTACAAGTAAGTAGTGTAATTAACTGTTTAGCTCTTAGATTGAGATTTATGACTACATATCACACTGCCTAATAGTATTTTTTCTATGTAATTTTTTCTAATTATAGAAATCAGTTACGTTTGAAATTGTCGTTATATTTCTATATTGAATTTATTTTCAAAAATAATGAATAAAAATTTTTTGAAAAAAATATAGATAATTTTTGAAAGATATAAAAAATTATAATTTCCTGGCATGTTCCCCCAATTCTACAATAGAAAGAAATGCTGTTTTATTGATTAAAAATACTTAACTGTAGTTAAATTGCAATGTAATTACTTAAATTTTAATTTAAAAATAAATATGTAATTTAGTTTAAACAAAACATCATAAATCATGTTTTCTAGCATTATAATGGATTTTATAAAAATTTTGATTTAATACTTTTGTCTTAAAGAAAATTGCGTTGATTGAAGATTTCCTAGAAAGCTTACCAAAGACAAGAACTTTTTCTTATATCTCTTACTTTTATGGACTTAATATGTTTAATAAATTTCGTGGCATTTTTTCTAATGACCTATCTATTGATTTAGGTACTGCTAATACTCTTATTTACGTGAAAGGGCAAGGCATAGTATTAAACGAACCCTCTGTTGTTGCTATTCGTCAAAATCGTACTGGTCTGCAAAAAAATGTCGTAGCTGTTGGTCACGAAGCAAAACAGATGTTAGGACGTACACCTGGAAATATTGCAGCCATTCGACCTATGAAGGACGGTGTAATTGCTGATTTTTTTGTCACTGAAAAAATGTTGCAGCATTTTATCAAGCAACTTCATAATAATAGTTTTATGCGACCGAGTCCACGCGTACTAGTTTGCGTACCAGTAGGAGCAACACAAGTAGAAAGACGGGCTATTCGAGAGTCCGCACAAGGAGCTGGAGCGCGCAAAGTTTTTTTAATCGAAGAGCCAATGGCTGCCGCTATTGGAGCTGGTCTTCCTGTTTCTGAAGCAACTGGATCAATGGTAGTGGATATTGGGGGAGGTACCGCTGAAGTAGCAGTCATCTCACTTAATGGCGTAGTATACTCTTCTTCTGTTCGTATTGGTGGAGATCGTTTTGATGAAGCAATTATTAATTATGTACGTCGTAATTATGGTTCGCTAATTGGTGAAGCTACGGCAGAACGAATTAAACATAGTATTGGTTCTGCTTATTCAGAGAAAGAAAAACGTGAAATTGAAGTTCGTGGTCGTAATTTAGCGGAAGGTGTTCCACGTAGTTTTACTCTTAATTCAAATGAGATTTTAGAAGCATTACAGGAACCATTAACAGGAATCGTAAGCGCAATAATGACAGCATTGGAACAATGTCCGCCTGAACTTGCTTCTGATATTTCCGAACATGGTATGGTACTAACTGGTGGTGGTGCTTTATTGCGTAATCTTGATTGCTTACTAACGGAGGAAACTGGAATTCCAGTTGTGGTGGCAGAGGATCCACTTACATGTGTTGCCAGGGGAGGAGGTAAAGCTTTGGAAATGATCGATATGCATGGAGGTGATTTATTTAACGAGGAATAATTTACTTAAAGCTAATTATAATATGTATAGCTCTGCCACTTAGAATATTGTTTATAACAATAATATTTCTAAGCGGCAGAGGACTCTATTAAAAGGTTAATTTTTAACATTTAGAGGAACACCTTTAAGGTTATGAAGTCGATATTGAATACGCATTTTATTTTACAAATACGATTTTTTTTAATGATATTAATGGCAGTGATTTTTGCTATTATAGATAGCAAGACAGAAGCATTTGAAAAAGTTCGTACTTATACAAATGCAGCTATAAGCCCTTTTTATATGTTAATAAATTATACGTATCAGTTACTTGATAATGTATCAAATACATTAACAGCTCATAATAAACTTGCTTTAGAAAATAAAATCTTGCATCAAGCACTGTTTTTGAAAAACAGTGATCAATTTTTATTGAATCGATATAAAAAAGAAAACGATCAACTCCGAGCATTACTTGAATCGCCCATTCATTTAAATGAGCGAAAAATGCTTGCTCAGGTAATCGCGACTATCGAAACTCCTTATAGTAATCAATTAATAATTGACAAGGGGTTAAATAATGGTGTTTATGTTGGACAGCCAGTTGTTAGCGATAAAGGAGTGATAGGTCAAGTCATTTCTGCTAATAAATTTACTAGTCGTACGCTTTTGATTTGCGATTATTCGCACGCATTACCAATTGAAGTACTACGAAACAATATCCGGGCAATTCTTTTTGGAAGGGGTTGTGATAAAGATTTACGATTGGAAAATCAGTTAAATGAGTCTGATATTCATATTGGCGATATATTGGTCACTTCTGGATTAGGAGGTCGTTTTCCAGAAGGTTATCCAGTAGCAACAGTAACTTCGGTAAAGATTGACACTAATCGTTCTTCTATTATTCAGGCAAAACCTATTGCTCCCTTAAATCGTTCGCGTTATTTACTATTAATATGGAAAAAAGTCGGATTGTTTGAAAATGGTTCGCTTTCATTAAATGAAGTACCAAGCATAGCAAGTGAACATTTAATGTAAATCAAACCTCTAACTTAAAAAATTCCTAGAAACAAGTAATTTTTTATTAAAAATTGTTCTTTACAATTTGCAAAACGGTAACTGAAAAAACATAAAATGAAAAATGCTCTCGCAGAAGTATTGAAAATGAATTTTGCCTTTTGCTAGAGTTAAAACTTTTATTTTTTATTATTTATTTCTTATTTAAGAGTAAGAGTCAATAAATTTTGAATTTGACAGAAAAGAACTTAAAAAGTGTCAATTATAGTCATTTTAATGTAAATGCAAGGTGAACATTTTAAATTTGAACTATCAAAAAAATAAACTGATTATTATCATTTTATTCTCCTTTCTTATTGCAATTATATTACAAGTTATGCCATGGCCAGTACAGATGTGTTTTTTCCGTCCTTCTTGGATTAAATTACTTCTTATTTACTGGGTAATGACAATGCCATATCGCATTAATGTAGGCACAGGATTTACTGTTGGGTTAATTATGGATGTAATTTTAGGCTCAACTATAGGTGTACACGCTTTGGCGTTTAGCACTCTCGCTTATCTAGTAGTGAATCAATTTCGATTGTTTCTTAATATTCGTTTATGGCAGCAGATATTTGTTGTAGCATGGTTATCAGTAGCGACTCATTTGATGATTTTTTTAGAAGAATTTTTAGTGATAAACGCTGTGTTTCATCCTAAAATTTTTTGGAGTAGCGTAATAGATGGTGCGTTATGGCCGTGGTTTTTTCTATTAATGCAAAAAATAAAGTTGAAATTTTTTTTTTAACAGGATAATTCATTCTCCGTAAAGAAAAGTAAGTCTATCAAAAACATATAGTTAGATTTTAATAGTACTTAATAATATTCGTCGTACATATACGTATATCATTAAAATATATAAACAAAAATTGCACTAATTAAAAAATTTCACAATGTGATATTATGGTAAATGAAACATAAAGTAGAAAATTCAAAGGAAATATAGTTAATTTTTCTATATTTTAGAATAAAATCATTTAACTCCTAAACCACATTTTCACTTTTTTAAAAAAATTAAAAAATGTAAAGCGTTTTGTAGATCTTTTCGGTCAGAAAAAATTATCGCTAGTTTTTAATAAAAAATGTTCTACTTCTTTTCCCTAAGAAACCAATAAACTATTAAAATAGTAATGGCAATTTTTTAATTAACAGTATTCGTTAAATTACAGATACCTAACAACTTTTTTACTAAAAAAAGTAATCTGTATTGCGTTGAAAATTAATTAATAATAAACTTTTTTTAGTTTTTTATAAACCTTTTTTATAGCCGAAGTGGCGAAATTGGCAAACGCAGTTGACTCAAAATCAACCACCTTTTTGGTATGCCGGTTCAAGTCCGGCCTTCGGCATTATCATATCTCCTTCTTTAGCTCTGAAGAAGTGTTTCAGATTCAATTATATATCCTTATCACCACTTAAAATTAAAGAAAAGATCCTCCTTTTTTTGCTTTATAAAAGATTTAAGAGAAAGCGTCATTCTCCCTTGTTTTCAGTAATAATATGATATAGCTCTCTAGCATTTCTCGCATCACGTAAACGACGGCAAATAGTTTTATCTGTTAAATGTTTAGCTACTAACGATAAAGTATGTAAATGAATCTGACATAGTTCTTCCGGAACAAGAAGCGCAAATAATAAATCTACCGGTTGATTATCAATAGACCCGAAAGCAATCGGCTGTCCGAGTCGGATAAATACACCGGCTACTACATGTATATCTTCCTCTTCTAATTTACCATGTGGAATAGCAATACCTTTTCCGATTCCAGTACTGCCCATACGCTCACGCGTTAACACGGCGTTAAGCACTATTTTTGGTGCAATTTTCAATTGTTTTGCCGCTAGTTCACTAACAATTTCCAATGCTTTTTTTTTGCTTGGGCACAGAATATCGCTGCGAGTACACTCAATGTTTAATACTGAACTGATCTGTATTGCTGTACTATTAATCATTATTAAGTTTTTAATTTAAAAAACATTAATTAATTATATACTTATAGTTATTAATTTTTTAGAATAAAGAATTAAAGATCAAGCATTAGCGGTTATTAACCGATTCATGCTAATAATTATTTAATAAAATCTTACAAGATTATTAATTGATAAATTCTTTCTAATTATTAGAAAATTTTTTATTTCCTTACTTTTCACTATTATTTCTTAAATAAGAGATCTAAGATATTAGATAGTAGTAGAAAAGAAATAAAATAATCTCCTCTCTTAAGAACTCTTAAAAAGAGCTTATTGACTTAAACAAATTCATCTAACTGCAATAGTTAAAACAAGGTAATTAATTTTTTAATTACAAATTTTTATTGCATAAATAATTATTACTTTAAGTAACTACACAAGCGGAGCAATATAACAATAGTTTTTAAAATTTCAATTAATGTAAAAGTTCTTTTTTAAAGAAGAATAAAAGTTAATTATTATAGTATAAGTCGAAACATTGGTTTTTTTAAAAAACTTGCGATTTAATACTACTAATATTGAGTAATTTCTAGTGAAAATCTCTAAATTTAAAATTTATTTTAAATAAGTAAATTCCCATAAATATCAAAATTAAATATTAATTAATGTTTTATAAACGAAAATTTTCACCCAGGTAAACTTTTTTAACCTGCTTATCAAGCATAATTTTAGATGGAGAACCAAATGTGATTAGTTTTCCTTGATTAACAATATAGGCTTGCTCACACACATCCAACGTTTCACGAACGTTATGATCGGTAATTAACACACCAAGACCGCTAATACATAAATGTTCGATTATTTTTTTGATTTCAATAATCGAAAGCGGATCAATGCCAGAAAACGGTTCATCTAATAAGATGAATTTTGGATTAATAGCAAGGGCTCTAGCAATCTCCACTCGTCGTCTCTCTCCTCCAGATAGGAGTTCTCCAGGAGAATCGCGCAAATGACTAATACAGAATTCTTCCATTAGCTCTTTTGCTCGAATATTACGCTGTTTACGACTAAGATCCAAACGAATTTGCAGTACTGCCATTAAATTATCAAACACACTTAAGCGTCGAAAAATCGATGGTTCCTGCGGCAAATATGCAATTCCTCGACGTGCACGAGCATATAAAGGCAGAAAACTGATATCATCATCATCAATGGTAATTCTTCCGTTGTCTTGATGAACAAGACCTACCATCATATAAAACGTAGTGGTTTTTCCTGCTCCGTTGGGACCTAATAATCCAACAATTTCTTTAGATTTTACCGCTAAACTAACCTTTTCTACCACTTGACGCCCTTTATAGATTTTAGTTAAATTTTCTGCAATCAATTTTGACATAGTGGACTAGGATAATTTAGTTAATTTTTTTTCTATGATAGTTACTTGGTGTTTTTTTTGGCATTAGCACAACAGTTACCTGTTTATCCTTATTGCCAAAGGCTTCTGCACGTTGTTCTTTAATTAAATAAGCTATATAATCACTTCTTATGGAATTGCCTAAATGTTTTAGGTAAGCGTTATCTTTTAGGATGACGAGACCATTTGCGACTTCATAACGTATTTTTTTTGAATAACCTTGTATTAATCTACCATCATCTTGTAATTGTCTAAAAGAAATTAGATCGCCATAACCTATGATGATTTGATACCTTTCATTTTTAAAATGAAAGATAATCACTTTGTCGGCATAAATATTAATTGAACCGCGTCTTATCATTACTTTACCAATAAAAGTAATGGTATCACTAACTATATCTACTTTTTGTTGCATAGCTTGCACATAAATTGGTTCTCTATGATCACCGATCAATGCCAGTGCTTTTGTGTTAAAAAATGTTAAATAAAAGCAAATTATTTGGTAGATGAAAATTTGCACTGCACATTCTTCCTGTTATAGGAAGTCTTTACTTTTTCAATCAGTTTGATAGTTTTTTTATTCAAATTACCGCACATCCTCATACCTGAGGATATAAAGTCTTGACCACATAAGGTAATTGAGTTATTTGAAAAAATATCATGTGTAACTAAGTTAATCACTGCACTTTCTGTAACAATTTTTTGAATTTGTGAAGTATTTTTCAAACTAACTATTTGAACATGACCATATAAATAAAGCATTTTGTTATTAACTAATTTTCCCCTATCAGCTTTTGCCGACCAAGTGGGCTCTGTATTTTCATTAAATGTGGTAGCAGACAATTGAATAAACCAACTGATTCGTTTTTCATTAAAAAATTCTATATGATCTGCTATTAACTTGCAGTTAATCTTACCTGTAGAATTATAAATTACCGTTTTAATAAAATCGCTTTGACAAATCGGTTCATTAACATAAAGTAATGAATGAACCAAACTGACATTATTAATTAAATATTTTATGGTGAATGTCAGGATTATTAATCCTAATAATAAAGGGATCCAATGCATTCTTCTGTTCACACTAAATCTATTTGATTTTTATTTTTTTTGCAATTTCTCAATCTACGCGAGAACATAATAATAAATCACAAACTTCCCTCACTGCACCAAATCCACCGGAAGCTCTAGTAATATAATCAGATATGGACTTTATAGTTGGATGTGCATCAGCCACTGCTATGCTCAGTCCAACTTGTTCCATAACTGGAGAATCAATTAAATCATCTCCTAAATAGGCCACTTGTTCTGTTGTTAATTTTAGTTTATTGAGTAGTTCATTAAGTGCTAAAATTTTTTCTTTTTGTCCTTGATAAAGATATTTAATTCCAATTGTTAAGCAGTAAGTTTTAAGAAAATTAGTATATCGTCCCGTAATAATGGCCATTTCAATATTTGAATCAAGAAGTCGCTGAATTCCATAATTATCACGTATATTAAATGTTTTGAACTCTTCACCATAATTGTTTACATAAATTAATCCATTAGACATAACGCCATCTACATCACAAACTAGCAAACGAATGTCTTTGGCTTTTTCTAAAATTTGATCAGCTATTGGTCCATAATATGTTTCGATAGAGAAACTTTTGTGCATAAATTTTATTTTTCCTATCTTATATTTTCTACTAAATTAAATTCCTGATCTTTGCAGAAATTAGTTTTTAATAGTGATTTAAGGCAAATTAATCAGCTCCCGTTTTAAGAACTAATGTTAATTTGATTATTCGAAAATTCATTCGCACCTTGTGCATTAATAAAGTTGTGATATTAGTTACTTTGCTTTTTTAAAAGACATCTAAATTAGAGTATCCAGTAATATTAAAAAATGTTATCAATGAAGGAATTTTATATCCGAATAACAGAAGTTGTCTAAATAATTTTTAGGTTTCTAAGTAAGAATATATAATTCAAAAAATTATATTAATATAGTGTTAATTTACAGGGACATCGTACACTTAATAACTTTAAGTAATAAAACACTCATTGCATTATGGATTATCTCTACTAAAAATAATACAATTAGGGATTTTAATGCTGAAACGAAATGCGATTTTATCAAAATAAATACGCTTATATTTAAGCATATGTTTGTTACATCAGTTTCCTCAAAGAATAGTATGAAACATTGCTTACTAAAGTTGCTTAAAAATTTTATTGCTAATAATTAGAAAAAACCAATATTCAACTTAATAATTTTAAAAAAATAGAATCAAAATTACTAAAATAAAAATAGTATAAGTAGGTTTTCAAAGAGAAATAGTGTATAACACCATTTAAAGAAACTTAAAAAGTCTTAAAATTTTTGATTTAATATAATTTATAATAGATTTGGAATCTATAAAAACACTTAAGAAGCTGACATTCTTTTCGCTTAAAAACTATCAATAACATCCAGAAGTATATAGAATGCAAAATCAAGATAAAATTCTGATTTTAGAAGAGAATTACTTTTATTAGTATTCACCTATATTAAGTTCTTAATTAATATAATGAATAATCGTTATATTAATAGCGGATATTGACCAAACCGATCTTAGTTATGAAATTTAGAAAATCAGACAGGACAATAATTTTTTTAACGTCAGGTTCTATCAGAAATGAGTAAAATATAAAATAAATTTATTTCGTCACCATTTACGGTTATCGCAGATAAGCAAAAAAAAATGGCAACAAACCGTACAAATACAAATCCAAGTTCCAATTTGGTAGAAATCCATGAATTAAGTTTTCGTTGGAAAAATCGTGTTGTCTTTGACAGAATGAATATTTCATTTCCGCGTGGAAAGGTGACGGCAATTATAGGACCATCAGGAGTTGGTAAGACTACGCTTCTTCGTCTTATTGGAGGTCAACTACCTCCATGCGGTGGGGAAATTTGGATAAATGGAGATAATATACCCACTTTATCTCGTCGTCGACTTTATGAGGTTCGTAAGAAAATAAGCATGTTATTTCAATCAGGTGCTTTGTTTACTGATGATAACGTTTTTGAAAATGTAGCATTTCCACTTCGTCATCATCATGCTCGTTTACCGGAATCAATTCTACGAAGTACTGTTTTAATGACGCTTGAAGTGGTCGGTTTACGTGGAGCTGAATCAGTAATGCCATCAGAATTATCCGGCGGAATGATACGTCGTGTAGCTTTAGCGCGTGCAATTATTTTGGAACCTGAATTAATTATGCTCGATGAGCCGTTTGTGGGACATGATCCCATAACTGTAGGAGTTTTGTCTACATTGATTAGCAATCTAAACTGTTCGCTCGGTATAACTTGTATTGTGGTGTCACATGATGTTCCTGAAGTATTGAAAATTGCTGATTACTCTTATATTGTTGCCGAACGACATGTCGTAGCGGAGGGAACACCGGATAATCTTTTTAAAAGTCAAGATCCATTAGTAAAACAATTTTTAAATGGTTTCCCTGATGGACCTATTTCTTTTAATATACCTGGTGTTGAAGATTACCAAACTCATTTGTTAGGTAAGAATAACTAACTTAAGTAATAAGGACCTGGTTTAATCATGATAATAAAAACAATAGCTTCTATTGGATTCCTTGGAAATAAGACTTGCCATAATTTCGGTCGAGCTGGAATCATGCTTTTTAATGCATTAGTAGGAAAACCTACGTTATATGAACAATGGAGTCTGTTGATAAAACAGATCTATAGCATTATTTCATTATCATTAGTAATTGTTTTAATATCTGGCTTATTTATCGGAATGGTATTGGGATTACAAGGTAATATTATTCTTACAACCTACAGTGCAGAATCTAGTCTTGGCATGCTAGTTGCATTATCTTTATTACGTGAGTTTGGACCTGTTATGGTTGCTTTATTATTTACTGGTTTAGTTGGTTCCATGCTTAGCACTGAAATAGGATTAATGAAAATAACTGAACAACTTTCTAGCCTAGAACTAATGGCGGTAGATCCATTACGTCGAGTGATAGCGCCACGTTTTTGGGCTGGTGTCATTAGTATGCCATTTCTGACAATAATTTTTGTTACTGTCGGAATTTTAGGGAGCGCCTTGGTTAGCATTCAATGGAAGGGTGTTGATAGTGGTCTTTTTTGGTCTGTAATGCATAACGCTATAGATTGGCGACATGATTTAATTAATTGTGAGATTAAAAGTTTTGTCTTTGCTAATGTTATTATTTGGATTGCACTTTTTAACGGTTATGACGCAAATCCAACCTTCGATGGAATTAGTCGTGCATCTATTCATACAGTGATTTATGCTTCTTTGATTGTATTAGGATTGGATTTTTTATTAACAATACTGATGTTTGGATATTAAGCACAATGCAAACAAGAAGAAGTGAAATATGGGTTGGGATATTCATGATTATTACCTTCTGCGCTGTTATTTTTCTTTGTTTAAAAGTAATAAATATTCGTTCTTTCTGTAAAAAACCAACCTACCAGGTTATTGCTTCTTTTAATAATGTTGGTGTTCTCAAAGTTCGTTCTCCTGTAAGGATTGGAGGCGTTGTAATTGGACGAGTTACAAGCATTACACTTGATCCGGAGACTTATATGCCGATAGTTACAATGGAAATTGAAAAAACGTATAATCAAATACCTGATTCTAGCTCTCTAGCTATTCGAACATCTGGGCTTTTGGGAGAACAATATCTAGCACTTAATATTGGATTCAATGATCCAAAAATTAGTAAATCTTTTTTGGGGGATGGTAGCGTAATCCATGATACTAAATCAACCATGGCGTTAGAAGATCTTATTGGACTATTTGTCTATAAAAACTCCCTCTTAGGAGGGATTCCTTAAGTTATTCTTACTGTAATAAAGGAATAAATTATAGTTCTTAATTAGTTTATTTTTGGGTATATGCTTCAAATAAAGCAGTTTGATGTTCTTTATGAAGATGAAATAGTTGTTTTTCAAGATTGAAATATTCAAAACTAAATAATTAATACAACTAGTATTCTACTTTTTTTTGATAAAATTCTAGAGAAACTTCTTGGCTTAAAAAAAAGTAGTGACTGATTTATATTGGTAATGTTCATATTAGTTTTATGCTTTAATTTATTTGTTTATTCTGCAAGATGCGCATCAATGAGGTCCTATGCTAATAGCACAAACTTAGGGTATCCTTGTAGGAGGTAAGTATGTTAAAAAAAATATTGATACCGGTACTTCTAACGATTACATTAATAGCGCAATCTACTGATCTTAATAATCCTTACTGTTTAATGAATGATGTTATTGATAGAACTTTCACTCGTTTAAAAGCAGAAAAAGAGGAAGTTCATAAAAATTCTAATTACCTACGTGTTATTGTACGAGAAGAGCTATTTCCTTATATGCATATAAAATATGCTGGTGCATTAGTTTTAGGACATTATTATAAAGAAGCTACTCCAAAACAGAAACACATTTATTTTAAATTGTTCCAGGATTATTTAGAACAAGTTTATGGACAAGCATTGGCCCTTTACGATAATCAGATTTATCAAATAGAGTCAGAAAAACCTCTCAACGCTGGAGCTAAAACCGTAATCATTCGTATGTCGGTTTTTGAAAAAGAATATCATATGCCAATTTATTTTGATTTTCAGTGGCATAAAAATAATATTTCCGGTAATTGGCAAATTCTTGATATAGCTATTAATGGAGCTAGCATAATTAAAACAAAACAGCACGAATGGACTTCCCTGTTGCATAACAAAGGTATTAATGGATTAATTGAACAATTACAAAATTCCACCGCTAGAATAGCAACAATGACTGATGGATTATCGACATAATGAGCGAAAAATTGAGTTGGTATACAAAAGAAAAAACATTAGTCCTACAAGGAGAACTAGGTCGAGATACATTATTATCTCTTTGGAGAAAACGTCTTTCCTTACTAAGGAATATTTATTTTTTAGATGTTTCCAATCTAAATCATATTGATTCTGCAGGAATGGCGCTTATGCTGCATTTTTACCATCATCAACGGCTACATGGTAGAACGCTTGCGCTTATAGGAATAACTGATAAATTGTATACGCTTGTATTGTTATATAAACTACAGATGGTTTTACCTTTTCGACAAATTAAGTGTACAGATAACCTTTCTTTAAAGAAAGTTTCTACTCTGAGGTAGACGTCACGTTTTTTGTTCTTATAACGAAAATGGTATTAGTATTTTGGATAAGATTACTTTTTAAATATCATACCGTTGTTTAGCGAAACTTTATTCATTGGTTGAATTTTTACTTATATTTAGCAAATGGATGGTCTTTTTTTATCTCTTCAAAAAAAACATTACGGTGAATATTTTTTTCTAGAGAAAAAATTTATTTCAGATGTAATAAATTAATCTTTATTACAGGAATTTTATTAAAATGGAATCGAATGAAATTAAATCAATTTTGAAAAAATCTCTAATATTAGATGAAGTCTATATAAGTAACGATGGTAACCACTTTCTTATTATCGCGGTTAGCCAACAATTTGCTGGAATGAGTCAGTTAAAAAAACAGCAAACAATCTACGGACCATTAATGAAATATATTGCGGATAATAGGATTCACTCTTTGTCAATCAGAGCTTTTACTCCAGATGAGTGGCAATCTGACCAAAAACTAAATAGGTCTTAATGTTTATTACTGTAATAGACTAATCGTTTTTCCGTTTAAATATACAATGGTAGTAATTATGATAGATAAGTTTCGTGTCTGTGGTCCTACCACATTGAGCGGAGAAGTTACTATTTCGGGTGCAAAAAATGCCGCATTACCAATTTTATTTTCTTCTCTTCTTGCAGAGGAGCCAGTAGAGATTCAAAACGTTCCCAAGTTAAAAGATATCGATGTTACCGTCAAATTACTTAATCAATTAGGCGCTAAGGCTGAACAGAATGAATCAGTATATGTAGATGCTAGAAATGTTAATGTATATTGTGCACCTTGTGAATTAGTACGAGCTATACGTGCATCAATTTGGGTACTTGGACCACTTGTAGCACGTTTTGGACAAGGACAAGTATCTTTTCCAGGAGGTTGTCCCATTGGTGCTCGGCCTATAGATTTGCATATTAGTGGCCTTGAACAACTAGGAGCAACTATCAAATTAGAATCTAATTCTATAAAAGCATTGTCAAATGGTCGGTTGCACGGTGCACGAATCGTTATGGAAAAAGTAAGCGTAGGTGCTACTGTGACAGTTATGAGCGCTGCAACATTAGCAATAGGCAAAACTATCATTGAAAATGCTGCTCGTGAGCCAGAGATTGTGGACACTGCTAATTTTCTTATTACGTTAGGTGCAAAAATTAGCGGCGCAGGAACTAATAGGATCATCATTGAAGGAGTCGATCATCTCGGCGGTGGAGTATATCAGGTACTACCTGATCGTATTGAGACCGGCACTTTCTTAGTGGTAGCAGCTATTTCTCGTGGCAATGTTGTTTGTCACGCTACTCGTTCTGATATACTAGATGCGGTCTTAATCAAATTAAGAGAAGCAGGAGCGGATATTATCGTTGGAGAAAATTGGATTAGTTTAGATATGCACAGTCGACGTCCAAAAGCAGTAATGATACGTACTGCTCCATATCCTGGTTTTCCTACTGATATGCAAGCACAGTTTAGCTTGCTAAATCTCGTGGCTGTTGGAACTGGTATTATAACTGAGAGTATTTTTGAAAATCGTTTTATGCACGTTCCTGAATTAATTCGAATGGGAGCACATGCAGAAATCGAAAGTAATACTATTATTTGTCATGGTGTTGAGATTTTATCAGGAGCGCAAGTAATGGCGACCGATTTGCGTGCTTCTGCTTGTCTAGTATTAGCTGGATGTATTGCTGAAGGGGTGACAGTGATAGATCATATTTTTCATATTGATCGCGGTTACGATCGAATCGAAAATAAACTACGGCGTATAGGTGCCAATATAGAACGTATTTAATGACAAGTAAACTATTTTTTTGAAAAAAACCAGGTATTACCTTTAATTTCTTAAATTAAAAGATACGATTCTTGATACAATTAAACTCTTTTTAAGAGTTTTTCTTTAGTTTGGAAAAAGTCTATCGTAGTAATAAAAAGATACTTGTATTACCACGAATTATATTGAGCGCCATAACTGCCGGTTTAGTTTCTAGTACTTTTCGTAATTGTACAACGTTTTGTACTCGCTCGCGATTTAAGCCGATAATCATGTCGCCTTTTTGTAAACCAATTGCAGCAGCAGAAGAATCTTTTAACACTTCCTCTACTTGAACGCCTTTGGTTCCGTCTTTTAATCTTCCGTTACTAAGAGTAGCTCCTTGCAAAGCTGGAGTAAGAATTTCTTCGCTAGTAATAGCAAAAGCGCCATCATCTAAAATTACCGAAACTGTTTTAGCCTTACCGTTGCGTAATAGACCTAGTTTGATAGTTTTTCCAGGTATAGTTGTTCCAACTTTAACTCGTAATTCAGCAAAACTTTGAATGCTTTTTCCTTCTATTGAAACAATAATATCGCCAGCTTTGATACCAGCTTTATAAGCAGCGGAATTTGGTAGCACTTCACTAACAAAGGCGCCACGTTGCGCGTCAATATTAAAAGCTTTAGCAATATCAGCAGTTAACTCAGTGCCTTTAATTCCTAATTGACCACGTTTAACTTCACCATATTCAATTAACTGTTGGCTCAAACTCTTGACAATGTTACTTGGAATGGCAAATCCGATTCCAATATTTCCACCTCCTGGTGCAAGGATAGCAGTATTGATACCAATTAACTTACCATTGAGATTGACAAGCGCACCTCCTGAATTTCCACGATTTATGGATGCATCAGTCTGAATAAAATTTTCTAGACCCTCTAAATTAAGACCACTTCTTCCTAAAGCAGAAATGATGCCAGAAGTTGCTGTTTGTCCTAAGCCAAATGGATTACCTACTGCAACGGCAAAATCACCAACCTTCAAAGTATCTGAATCTGCTATGGTTACTTCGCTAAGATTTTTTGGTGCTGGAAGTTTCAAAAGCGCTAAATCTGTCTGTTCATCTCGACCAACTAACTTAGCATCAAATTCACGGCCATCATTAAGTTGTACTTTGATTTTGTCTGCACCATTCACCACATGATTGTTAGTAATAATATAGCCTTTTTCAGCATTAATAATAACACCAGAACCTAACCCTTCAAAAGGACGAGCTCCATTGTTGCCAGGAATGTCTGGTCCGAAAAAATATTTAAATTCTTTGGGTATTAGAGGACGTCGAAATAGTTGAGAACCTTCAACATGAACACTTACGACTGCTGGTAGAACTTTAGATAACATTGGAGCCAAGCTTGGTATACATTGTTCCGTTATCTCATCTACAACTTTTGCTTGAGATATTGAAAAAGGAATTAGATTGATCCCAATACTAAATATTAATGTACTAAATAGTGCAATTGTTTTCATCAGAATATTCATTGGTTCACTTTTTCAAGCATCTTCCATCACCATGTTGGTTTCTAATTTAGATAGAAAACAATAACCTTATATTGTATAATTCGCTACAAAACTAATTTATTAGTTTTGACTAAATTCTTTTGTATCGAATTGTCAATAAATCATGATATCAAAAATTAGTGTATACTACATTATGTTTGATTGTGATTAAATAACGAACTTCCTACAAAAGAAAAAATAAAGATTACCGTGTTTTTTTAGTTCTCTTATTTGGTTATATCAATTTTATTTGTCTGTATTTTAACGATCTTTTAAGAAACTTAAAATTCACTGATAATGTAAAATAAGCAATATATATGCATGTATATTCTCACAGAAACTAATAATCAAGTATTAAAGAATTTTTTAATTTTTTATCAAAGCGATAAGTAAAAAGAAAAATTTTTTAGGTCATTATTTATTTAATAAAGCTTGAGTTCTTTATTAAAAGAAATAGCTATGTTGATCCTCTTAAGATGGCCATATTTAGTTTATTAAACACCATGGACTTAAGGGAGAACTTTCTTAACTTAAGAAAGCGCTTACATTAAATTCTTTTCTGCTCTAAAAAATAAAAAGAAGAAAGTTAAAATGAAAAAATATGATACTTTCGCTGATCAATAAGCATTAAAAAATTTGATTACGTTTTGTGTTAAATTATGAACATAAAATTTAAAATGAGAAGACTATATCCCAAATAAATTAAAATTTAATAGAGATTATTTTTTTTAGTTTTCAATTAAATATTAGTCATCTATTTAATGAGTTTTCTTTTTTTTTGATACTATCTAGTATCGGTTAATACTTTAATTCAACAGCAATCATTAAAATAGTAACACTTTTTTATCCAAAAACAGGATCGTTTTTCTTATTTAAAATTTTTTAAAAAATTTTAAATTTATCTAATTTTCATATGTATTAAGTATAGCAAATGTCGTTATCAACGATAAATTTGAACTAGTGTTTAAATATTTTAAGAAAGAATAAAACCTAATTTTTGTATGATCAATTTCTCTTTACGTTCAAATAACGAAGCTACTGTAATAAATTTACATAAATTTCATTTACTATAAGCATCATTTCCAATAAAAAATTGGCTTAATTCTTTGTTTTAAACAATCAGCTAAAACTAGCTATATTAGGGTAGTTTAGATCTAAAAAATTACTTAAACTCTAAACTGGTGGGACAAACTAAAACTAGCCTTCTCTCTTAAAATTTAAGAGGTGTCTTTTATTAAAGGATAATATCGTAAAATCTACAGTTAGATAATCATGAATTTTATTTATTCTATTTTAGTTAATTTTCTAGAAAATATCTGAATTGCTTTAGACTATCCAAGCATAAATTTCTAGTATTAGAACATGCCTCGTAGTTTTTCCTTTATAAGAAAAAAGTTATTTATCTATTTTTAATAGCTTTATAGCATTTAAATAAAATCTTACTTAGGATAAAGCAAAATTTTTAGTTGTAAAGATAGATTGATTTTTTTCAAAAAAACTATTATAGTTAAGGGAGTTCTCTGAGAGAATTTTTTGAAAAAACTTAAACTTAAAGTAAAAAATTGAAGATTAGTTTTATACTGAAATTATTAAAGAATCTGGATTTTATTTAAAATAATTTTATCTGCTGGATTCAACTTCATTCTAGAAACTAAAATTATTATATTAATCATTTTTTTTAAATGAAAAAGTTCTCAACAAAAATAAAGCTAACACAGCGTAACTGGTATGTTGTTGATGCTGAAAACAAAATTCTTGGTCGTTTTGCTACCCAATTAGCTCATATCCTTCGTGGAAAACATAAGGCAGAATATGCCCCACATTTGGATGTTGGGGATTATCTTATTGTTGTAAACGCAGAAAAAATATCTGTTACTGGGAATAAAATAAATAGTAAAATATATTATCGCCATACTGGATATGTTGGCGGTATTAAAAGAACAACTCTTTCAGACATGATTTCTCGCCATCCTGAGCGAGTGATCGAAATCGCAGTGAGAGGTATGTTACCAAAAGGACCTTTGGGTCGTTCTATATTTCGAAAACTTAAAGTTTATGTAGGAACGAAACATAACCATGCAGCACAAAAGCCACAAGTATTAAATTTAGTTAGTCGAGATTATAAATGATTGAAAATCAATACTATGCTACTGGTCGTCGTAAAAGTTCTTCTGCCCGAGTTTTTATCAAAATAGGAACCGGTAAGATTTTTATAAATCAGAAAAGCTTAAACCAATATTTCGATCGAGAAATGGCTCGAATGGTACTTTATCAACCGTTGAATTTAACTAATATGACAGGAAAATTAGATTTATATATTACTGTTAAAGGTGGTGGTATATCTGGTCAAGCTGAAGCAATTCGGCATGGAATTGCTCGTGCATTGATAAAGTATGATGAAACTTTGCGCATCAATCTTCGCAGAGCTGGATTTGTCACTCGTGATGCTCGTCAAGTTGAACGTAAAAAAATAGGTTTTCGTAAAGCGCGTTGTCGGCCGCAATTTTCTAAACGTTAATGTCGAAAACCTATACAGGTACAAGTGAAGCTTAATAGAATTGAGGTTCTTTTACTAAGAAAAGAATATAGTTAATTCAAAAATAATTAGTTCAATTAAATATTTTCACTATAATTATTAATTAGTAAAGCTCATTAGGATGTTTAATACTTACTCTAAGATGATTATTATTTTTAATTAAAAATTAATAAAATTGATTTTAAAATAAAACACTAGCAAAAGTTTAGAAAAAGAGATCCAAAACAACTTTTCGCAATATTCTTTATGCTATAGGAGTAAATCTAGCTGAGTTGTAAATCTTAATGAATTACTAAAAAATTATTTTAGTTTTTAGTTTCTATATCACGTAACGAATAAAGCAACCTAAAATTCTATAATAAAAATAAGTACAGAGTTTCTGTTTTAAATAAATTGTATTTCAAAACATTTGGGAGGTCATTTTTATTAGAAAACTTTTACTTCAGTTGAAGTAGTCGCGTAAAACTTGTTTAAATGAACTCAGTTGAAATGTCTTTTTCTTGTTTAAGCATTATGCTCAATATTAGGACACACTTCTTTAAATTTCTTAAAACGAGGAACTCGTTTGATTAGCTGTTCTATGATAAAGAATTAGACAAACTTTCTTCTGTCAGAAGAAAGATACGAAAAGTTATATTATGTTGGTGAATAAATAAAAGCGGTAGTGACATGTTTTACTCCTTTTACTTTACTAGCTACTTTTGCTGCAGTTTTTCCTTCAAAGCAAGTCACAATTCCTAGTAAGAAGACCTCTCTGTTTTCAGTGATTACTTTTATATCAGACAGTTTAACAGCTTTATTGAAGAATATTTCTGAATAAATTTGAATAGTAATCCAAATATCCACAAGTGTATCATTAAGTTTTATAGGACTCTCTTGACGAATTTCATTATATATTTCAGTTACACCAACAACGTTTCTTACAATTTTGTTAGCTTTTTCAATAAGACTATTGGTTGGTGCTTGGCCGAGCAATAGAACCTTTCCATAATAAACATTATTTATAATATGTGCTTTTTCTTTTAACTGTTGATCTTTGTCTAACGCGTATTTAATTCTTATTTTAAGAGTAGTGTCATCAAGTTGTGTTCCAGCAGTGCGTGGATCAGTAATAGTCTTAGCAGCGACTGCAGCAGCCCCAGCTACTATCGCGCTTGTACATCCTTGCAACATTAAATTAACACTTAGTAAAAGTCCAAATATCAATAATACAAACGGCGATGAATGTATTTTCGACTGGATATTTAGTGACCTTAATCGAAATGAAATTAGTCGATTTTTAATGAAATTATACAGGTAACTTGCAAAAAACATTACAAACTCTATAATATCAGACTATTCATTAAATGAATAAAAAATAGACATTTTGTCTTTGACAAGAAAAAAAGAACTCTTTTATGAAAAGTTTTTCTTTATGTTGCTTATTAGAAACACCACAGATGTTTTAGGAAACAACTTCGTTTTTAGAGACTTATAACAAAAAAAAGCAATGAACCAAAATTCATTTAAATCAAAATGAATAATTTTAATTTTTAAAAATTAAAAAATCTTTTTACAAAGTTTACAGTTAAATGTTCATCTTTTATTTATCTTTATTTATTCTAAATTTCACACGTCTTTAACACAAATCTGACTATCAATTGTTCTTCTTTAAAAGACTTAACTTTGTTAACTAATTTTTAGTGTATCAATATAAACTTATTTTTTCAAACAAATTGATTATTAAAATCATTTTTAGTATTGTCTTAATACAATTTAACCGATTATGCTGTATGCTACTTTTGGTAGGGGTATTTTTTAAAAAAAGTAGAGCTTGGTTTTTCCTTTAAAAGGATAGATGAATTCCTTTAAAAGGAAAAAGTTTGAACTAAAAAGTTTAAAAAATGTTTTTTATTGATATTTTTAATTTATCTAAGCGTCTTAATAAAAATGAATCAGTTTCAACAAGCTAGTGCTTCTTCATCGATACTATATATAGTGCCAACTCCCATTGGGAATCTGAATGATATTACTTTTAGAGCTTTACTAATTCTAAAGAGTGTAAGTTTAATTGCTGTTGAACATGCTCGACATACTGCTTTGTTATTGCAACGTTTTTCTATAACCACAAGAATGTTCGAATTACATAATTATAATGAAAAGCAAAGAAGCAGTTTTTTATTAGAAAAACTAAAAAAAGGGGAATCTATAGCTTTAGTTTCGGATGCTGGTACACCAATAATCAATGATCCAGGTTATCGTTTAGTACGTCGATGTCGTGAGGCAAGTATCCGTGTAGTACCGCTACCAGGTGCCTGTGCAGCGATTGCTGCACTATCCGCTTCTGGATTGCCATCTAATCGTTTCTGTTATGAGGGTTTTCTACCAGTAAGGAAGAAAGCAAGACTCGCTATGTTATCCGCGTTAAAAGAACAAACACGTACCATGATTTTTTACGAGTCAAATCATAGGTTACTAAAAACTCTTAACGATATGAAAGTTGTTTGGGGATCTCTACGCTATGTAGTGTTGGCAAGAGAGTTAACTAAAATTTGGGAGATAATTCATGGTGCACCTATTTATGAAATTTTAAACTGGGTAAAACAAGATAAGTGGCAACAACGAGGAGAGATAGTGATTCTTGTCGAAGGACATCAAATACAAAAAAATTCTCTTCCTAATGGGGCAAAACAGACTTTTTTATTACTTTTATCTGAATTATCTTTAAAAAAGGCTGTAATGTTAGCTTCACAGATTTATGGAATAAAAAAAAGTATTCTATATCGTTTTGGTCTCGATTTCCAACAAAACAGAAATGTAACGTAGTAGTCTGCATTAGGATCATATTTAATGTAGACATCGTCCAAAAGATTTTTTATCCTATATTCGGAGTTGGCTAGACAATCGCTGCTTTAATTTCTATTTCTAGAAAATTGGAATAAAAAATAAAGGAGAGGAAAGTCCGGGCTCCACAGGGCGAAGTGCCAGATAACACCTGGGAGGTGAGAACCTACGACAAGTGCAACAGAAAGAAAACCGCCAATGAATAAAATGCAAAAGTTATTCAAATCAGGTAAGGGTGAAAAGGTGTGGTAAGAGCACACCGCGCAGTTGGTAACAGCTTGCGGCGTGGTAAACTCCACTTGGAGCAAGGCCAAATTTAGGAGACAAACATGGCCCGTGTTAAAGTCTCCGGGTAGGCCGCTTGAGCTAGCACGTGAGTGCCTAGCCTAGATAAATGATTGTCCACGACAGAACCCGGCTTAACGGTCAACTCCAATTTATTTTAAAATATGAAATTTATATGCTTATAACATTAATTCTTTTTTGTTTCTTTTAAAAAAACTTTAAAAGTCCTTAATGTTTTCTTTTTAGGAGGGAGCAAATTTGCTAATAGTTTCATTTAACTTTTATTTCTTTTCGTAAGAAGTTTTTATTTTAAAATCCTAATATTTTAAAAATATTCAAGTCTTCTCTTTAGTCTTTATTTTTTAAATCTAAAATTTTTATTGGTAAATGAATAAAACTCCAAAGTTTTCATAAATATAAAACCATCTTTCTAGTAACAATAAAGTTTTTAACTAAATTTAGTCTTGTATTTTAAAAGTAAATGGATCTTCCCAAATATGGATCCACTTCTTACATAAAAAAGATAAATAAAAGCAAAATAAACTACTACATACAAAAATTTCAACTAAACGATAGATAGATAAATATTTAATAAATTTAAATCCATCTTGAATGTTATTTTTTATTTTTCGTTTGAGCTTACAAGTTATTTACGACGCCAGATAATGGCTAAAGAACTGATACATCCGATCATCAATAATATTAAAGGAAGTAGTATAAGACATAACATTAATTCTTGTTCATAGCTTTGAAAAACTGATGTTCTCTCAAGAGAGAAACCTATTAAAACTAAGATAAAAACCCATAAAAACGCACTAGTCCAATTAAAAAATTGAAAAGATGAATTACCTAAACCTGATAATCCAGCAATAATTGGCAAAAGAGTGCGTACAAAAGCAATAAAACGGCCAATCAATAAAGCCGACAGTCCATAACGATGGAACATTAAATACGCCTGATTATGATAATGTAATGGAAGATGCTCCATCCAACCATCTATTATCCGATTATTTTTAAGCCATTTTCCTTGTAAATAACTTATCCAGCTTCCTAAGCCGGCCGCAAAGGACAATAATACTAAGGCTGGGAAAAAACTTAATGCTCCTTTAGCAACTAAGACACCTAGTAGTACCAGTAAGCTATCCCCTGGTAAGAAAGCAGCTGGTAAGAGTCCGTTCTCTAAAAAAATAACAATAAATGCTAGAAAATATATCGTCCAAACTAAATTCGGTTCTGAAAGTGTTTCAAAATTTTGTTGCCAAAGAGCATGTAATAATTTTTTGATAACATTTATCATATATGGATTTTTAATTAAAAATAACTGTTTTGTAATGTCGATACATAGACCGTTAATTTGCTGAGTGTTAAGTATTAATTCGTTTATCTACTTATTAACTTTTACTAAACAAGTCCTACGATTTATCACGTTAAATGATACGAATAATTTATAAAATTGAATTGATAATTATCATATTATGATAGTACCTTAAGGAGGAGTTTTTAATATTTTTGACTTAAATATTGCACTTATAGTGCAAAATTTTTTGACTAAAAATCTAAAGTTGACCATTAAAGCAATATAAATTAATCAAAAAAAATTATAAAATTCTATCTTAACCTAATTAAGTAGGTGTTTTACATTGCGAAGAAATCAGTTTATTCACTTTAACAAAGATAAAATTTTTTATAAATTTTTAAAAGTTTAATGTGACCTGCCTTTGATTAAAAGCATTAAATAGTTAAAAACTACATATCTTATAAAGATTTTTTAATACGTTTTAAACAAAGTTTTACATAGATTTTTGTTTTCTCTTGATAAAGACAGCCACGTCTGCATTTTTATATGAAAAAAATTAGAAAAGAAATTTGTTAAGTAAAATTTAGATGTTAATGCAGATTAGTTTTCTGTCTAGATTTAACAGAATCGGCTATTTTATTTTTAATAAGTTATTTTTTATTAAAAACAAGCAAGGTTCGTGTTTATATATTTGGTTAAATCGTATTAGAGATAATTTTCTGAAGTAAATTTTTTAAAAACCAAACAATCTGCAAGAATAACATCACCCGTTTTTTTAAAAACTTACTTTTCTGTTTTTATATAAAAATTGCTTTTTTAATCGTTATCTTTTTTCATTATTTTAAAATTAACTTGGTTAAAAGTTAGAGAATTTGTTTTTACACATAATGATGTGGCCCCTGCTGGATTTGAACCAGCGGCCAAGCGATTATGAGTCGCCTGCTCTATCCAACTGAGCTAAGGGGCCAAAGATGATACTAATAATCACTTATGAAATAAACTTCAAATATTTTTGAGTACTGTTATTGTTCTTACAAGTGCTTAGTTTGAAGGGTACTCATCGAAGAAAGTCGACTTTACCACAAAAAAAATCCTTACTAAGTTTTAACTATCTAATTTTTTAGTTAAGAAAGCTTCTACTGATTGTAAATTCTTGGAAAGAAATACTTAGTTACATAAATCAGCTTCTATTAGTTTTTTTTGCTTTTGCTTTTATCAGTGGAGTTTATGTTCAATCATCTAGAAAACTTCTCAGAACTTCAGAACGGCTCGGATGACGTAATTTGCGTAGTGCCTTTGCCTCAATTTGACGAATTCGTTCGCGAGTAACATCAAATTGTTTTCCAACTTCTTCTAAAGTGTGATCAGTATTCATATCAATCCCAAACCGCATGCGTAGAACTTTAGCTTCGCGAGCAGTGAGTCCGGATAATACATCGTTAGTAGCTGATCGCAAGCTTTCTGCTGTAGCGGAATCTAATGGTAGTTCAATAGCTGTATCTTCAATAAAATCCCCTAAATGTGAATCTTCGTCGTCGCCTATAGGTGTTTCCATAGAAACAGGCTCTTTAGCAATCTTAAGAACTTTGCGAATTTTTTCTTCTGGCATCAACATTCGTATTGAGAGTTCTTCCGGAGTTGGTTCACGTCCCATTTCTTGTAACATTTGCCTGGAGATACGATTGAGTTTATTGATAGTCTCGATCATGTGCACCGGAATTCGAATTGTGCGCGCTTGATCAGCGATAGAGCGAGTAATGGCTTGGCGAATCCACCAAGTGGCATATGTGGAAAACTTATAACCACGACGATATTCAAACTTATCTACTGCCTTCATTAAACCAATATTACCTTCCTGAATTAAATCTAAGAACTGTAATCCGCGATTAGTATATTTTTTAGCAATAGAAATCACAAGACGTAGATTAGCTTCCACCATTTCTTTTTTAGCTCGTTGTGCTTTAGCTTCACCAATTGATATACGACGATTGATATCTTTCATTTGTTCAATACTTACACCAGTTTCTTCTTCGATCTGACGTAATTTTTTTAGGCTATGACATACATGACTATTTACTTCATGTAACCTTTTTGACCAAGGTTGGTTCATGTTCAGCGCATCTCTGAACCAGGTTTCACTGGATACATTTCCAGTAAACAGCGTAAAAAAGTATTTTTTGGGCATCTTGCTAACTTCAACGCAAAATTTCATAATAAGACGTTCTTGAAATCGAATGCGATCTACCATCGATCGCATGTTTTTAACTAAAAGGTCAAATTGTTTTGGTACTAAGCGAAATTGTTTAAATATTTCAGATAAATTTACAAGTTCAGCAATTGAACGAGCATGTTTTCGTCCATTTACCTTTATAAGATCACGAACAATTTCATATTGATGACGAAGTTCTAAAAATTTTTGTTTTGCTAAATCTAAGTCAATATGATTGTCATCGTCTGCGTTATCGTTTTCTCCTTCTTCATATCCATCACCGTTTTCATTATCAGATGTAAGTTCATCAGAACTAACGTGAGCCGAAGTGAAAATTATATCTTCCTCTTCTGTTGCACTAGGATCAACAAAACCAGTAATGAGATCAGATAAACGAGCCTCACCAGACTCGACACGGTCGTACTGATCTAAAAGATAAGAAATAGCTTCAGGATATTCGGCAACTGAACATTGAACCTGGTTGATACCGTCTTCAATTCGCTTAGCAATATCTATTTCGCCTTCACGTGTTAGTAACCCTACAGTTCCCATTTCTCGCATATACATCCGCACTGGATCGGTTGTTCTCCCGATTTCATTTTCAACATTAGATAGTACATGCGCTGCAGCTTCTGCTGCATCTTCATCAGCAGAATTAGAAGTATTGTCGGCTAAGAGTAGATAATCATTGTCTGGGGCTTCCTCCATTATTTGGATACCCATCTCATTCATCATTTGAATGATATCTTCAATCTGATCGGAATCAATAATTTCTTCTGGAAGGCTATCATTAACTTCGGAAAATGTTAAATAGCCCTGCTCTTTACCACGTGTAACAAGAAGTTTGAGCTGTGATTGGGAATCTTGCTCCATAAAACAATATTCGTACCTCATATAGTAATATTTGATCGTTATTTATTAATGATAATAATCAAAAACTATTTTCTTGCAATTAGCTTAGCATTTTTTACAGAAATTAGTTGTTAGATTAATTATTTTTTTGCCAATGTCTGATTTAATAACCAAAGTTCATGTCGTTCTTCAAGCGTCAAACCGCGAATACGATCAAATGCAATAAGTGATTCCTGTCTTCGTTCAAGAACAGAATTGTGAAGTTTTGTCAAAGTATCAACAAAAGTTGTTTTAACCATCTCATCCACAATCATGTGGTTCCAGCTGGCCAACATTTCAAGTTGAAGAAAAAATTTATTCTCCCGAAATTGCTCAAGTAATTGAGCAGTTGTCAATCCAGGTTGAGCTTGACACACTTGTACTAGTTTAATAAATAAAGATATTCCTGGTTGGCCAGATCGAATTAATCCTTTCAGCGTCGTGACTAAAGTAGAAAGCCACGGATTTTGAACCAAAAGCCCTATCAACATGCGCATTATGGTATGTTTTATTCGTGGTTGTAGGATAAACCTTCTCCTCATGGTAATTTTAGGCAATAGTTTTTCTAATTGACTTTCATCAAGAATGCCAATTATTTTTCCTAATTTTTGACGTAAATAGAGTCGTAAAATGACGCCTGGAACTTGATTTATTAAAGGTAATGCTATCGAGCTGAATTTAGCTCGACCATCTAAGGTGCTTAAATCTACCTGAGATAATAGTTTTTTAAATAAAAATGTCGAAAATGGTTGTGCGTGTTTGATTTGTTGTTCAAATGCTTCTTTACCAATTTTTCGGATTAACGTATCGGGATCTTCACCGTCTGGTAAAAACATAAAACGTAATTGACGACCATCAATTAAATAAGGTAAAGCATTTTTTAATACACGCCAAGCTGCTTCTTGTCCAGCCCGGTCTCCATCATAACAACAGATAACTAGATCGGTTGTACGATATAAAATCTGAATATGTTCTGCATTAATTGAAGTACCTAATGAAGCTACTGCATAATCGATTCCGAATTGTGACAGTGTAACAACATCTAAGTATCCTTCTACTATGAGTAGTCGGAATTGTTCTGATTTTTTTTGAGCTTCATACAGACCGTAAAGATAACGACTTTTACAAAAGATATCCGTTTCTGGCGAATTTAGGTATTTTGGTTGTCCATTTTTTAAAACTCGTCCGCCAAAAGCAACAACTCTTCCACGTTTATCACGAATTGGAAACATAATGCGCTCCCTAAAACGATCATAAACACGTCCTTTTTTACTTACAACCATCATGCCAATATTGATAAGAGAACTACGATCTGTTATTGATGAGACAAAATATTTACTAATGTAATCCCATCCGGATGGTGCGAAACCAATGGCGAATTTATGGATAATCTCTTTACTAAATCCGCGTTGTTGTAAGTAACGACGAGCTTCTACTGCTAGATTACTCTGTAATGTTTTTTGATAAAAACTACTGAGTTGATGCATTAATTGATATAGATTATTTTTCTGATGATAATTTTTATAATTTTTATTTGTTGCAGTTTCATAAGGAATTTCTATAGAATGATAAGAGGCAAGTTCTTCGATAGATTCGACAAATTCTAATCGATCATAGTTCATTAGAAAATCAATAACATTTCCGTGAGCACCGCAACCAAAGCAGTAGTAAAATTGTCTTTCGATGTTTACAGTAAATGATGGGATTTTTTCATAATGAAATGGACAGTGAGCTTGATAGTTTTTTCCTTGTTTTTTAAGTTTTATACGTGTATTAATTAAACTAACAATATCAGTGCGTGCTAACAATACTTTGACAAAATCACGAGGTATTAATCCAGTCATAAGTCCCGTTAAAGAAGCAACTAGTTAAAAATGACCTTTCTTTTTAAGAAATAAATCTTTATAACTTTAATAATTTACTATTAATCTACCAAATGATAGAAATTTTTCTTAGTAAAAACGAGTTTTACGTGCATTTTCGCGAATAATTCTTTTAGTTCGTCGCTTAACTGCGGAAGCTTTGGCACGCTTACGTTCTGTTGTTGGTTTCTCATAAAACTCACGACGACGTACTTCTGCTAAAATTCCTGCTTTCTCACAAGATCGCTTGAATCGACGCAGCGCTACGTCAAATGATTCATTTTCACGTACTTTAACTATAGGCATGATTTATTACCTCGAATTAAGTTTATAATTCTAGAAAAAATCTGATTTTTAACTTTCTAAAAGTTTACAGAAAAACTGCAACTCTGCAAAGTTTCTTATCAAAGAAAACTTATTTTCTAAATTTAGATAATGTATTAGTGTTAAAATTGAATTTGGAAAGTTTGATAAAAACTTTAAAATTAGTTTACTTACTTAAATGTGAGTAGTCCTTTACTTATAAATGAAAAAATATTAATAAACGCTATTTTAGCGTTAGCATTTTAACAAAATTCCTTCTCCAAAAGAGAAGGTGCATGGCAGTTAAAAAATATTGATTTTCATGCATGACATAATTATCTCTTGATTTTTGATATCCTAATTAACTAGGGATTTTGATTAACAAGTTTTTCTAAACGCAATATTATAATATGCAAAGAATAGAACTAATATTACTAAACTTGCATTACACAATATATAAGTTTTTTAAATTTTAAAAAAAGGCATTTGGTAAGTATGCGTGTATTAGGCATTGAAACATCATGCGACGAGACTGGAGTAGCAATTTTTGATAGTCAACAAGGATTATTAGCCAACCAGTTGTATAGTCAGATCAAGATCCATGCTAATTATGGTGGAGTAGTACCAGAGTTAGCATCACGTGATCATGTTCGAGCAATTATTCCGCTTATATATGCCGCTCTTTCAGAAGCTAATTTGCAAACTTCCGATATTGATGGAATAGCTTATACTGCCGGACCAGGACTAGTAGGAGCACTAATGATTGGAGCAACTGTTAGTTGCTCACTTGCTTATGCTTTAGAAATTCCAGCGATTGCCGTCCATCATATGGAGGGGCACTTATTGTCAATAATGTTAGAAAAAAATCCGCCTGAATTTCCATTCATAACACTTTTAATTTCTGGCGCACATACTCAACTGATTGCTGTAACTGGGATTGGTAAATATAAATTACTTGGAGAGTCCGTTGATGACGCTGTTGGTGAAGCGTTTGATAAAGTTGCTAAATTATTAGGATTAAGTTATCCAGGCGGGCCATTGTTAGAGGATTTAGCAAAACATGGCGCTCCAGGCCGTTATAAATTTCCTCGTCCTATGATAAATCGTCCAGGATTAACATTTAGTTTTTCTGGATTGAAAACTTTCATTAGTAAAATGGTGAATACAAATATTAAAAATCAACAAGATCGTGCGGATATTGCACGAGGGTTTGAGGAAGCAATAGTAGAAACACTTTTAATAAAGTGTAATCGCGCACTTGATTTGACTGGTTTTCATCGGCTAGTACTAGCTGGTGGTGTAGCTGCTAATCAGTCATTACGTAATAACATGAACGAAATGATGCGCAAGCGAGGTGGAAAAGTATTTTATCCCTGTCCAAAATTTTGTACAGACAACGGAGCAATGATTGCCTATACGGGAATGCTAAGAATTCAAAACTGGTCTAAAACGGATCTTACAATTTCAGTACGATCACGATGGCCACTGGAAGATTTATCTTCTTCAATTACTTCTTCTTTGGAAGATTAAGTACGTTTTTATATTGAATTACTTTTTTTGCTTAAAACTTTTTAATTTCCCTTTGAAAGGCCAAAAATGATTTTCTTGGCCTTTCAGGAGGCGATATATGTTTTCGTGGTGACATAAAAGCACCAGAAAAGCAATCGCTCCAACTTGAAAAATAAACTGTGGTTTAGTCCAAAAAACATAAAAGAAAGCAATTATAATGCTAATAATGGTTCCTAAAGAGGAGTATCCAGAAAGAAAAGCAACTGAAAACCAAGTACCGATTATTAGTCCAAACAAATCATAACCAATAGGAATAATAGTACCAAGGGCGGTAGCGACTCCTTTTCCTCCATGAAAATGAAAGAAAACTGGATAAATATGCCCGAGACAAGAAGCTAGTCCTATCAAACTTAACCAAAATGTTTGCAAGCCAAGGATATAGTAACTTATCCATGTTGGGATAAAACCTTTTAGGACATCAAAAATTACTACTCCAATAACTACTACTAATTTGCCTCCAGTGCGGATTACATTGGTAGCACCTGCATTTTTAGATCCAACAGAACGAGGATCGGGTAGTTGCATAAACCTGCAAATTAAAATTGCACTAGATATTGAACCGTATAAATAGGAAAAAACAATCATCCCAATTGGGATTACGTTAATCATACACTACTCCAATAATCATTTTATTTTTTCTACCCTCTGAAAATGCATGCACTTTTATAGGTAGGACTGAATCTTAAGAATTATAAAATAAAGAGGTATAACACAAAAGTGAACAACAGGATACGTCATCATGAGGTAACGGATATTGTATTTATTGAACAACTAACTGTATTGACTACAATAGGGGTCTATGAATGGGAAAAAACACGATCACAGAAACTAATTTTTGATTTAGAAATGGGTTGGGATAATCGTAAAGCCGCACGTAGTGATAATATTGTCGACTGTCTAGATTATGAAAATGTTGCTACTTCTGTACTGTCATTTTTAGTTAAGAAAAACTTCTCATTAATAGAACGAGCTGCAGAAGAAACAGCAGGGTATCTCATATCTCAATTCGAATTATTATGGATTCGTTTAAAAATCAGTAAGCCGAACGCGATACCGCAAGCTGCTAATGTTGGTGTGATCATTGAAAGATGGAAAAAGGAAGAAATAAAATTATAGTAGTGACTATATCGTAAAATATGTATTAATTTATTTCTCAGTTATAATGAGAAATAACCCTCCCTTAAAAAAAGGGGGAGGGGACTTTAAATATAAAATGAAAAGTGGAAGTGGTATTTGTTAAACGATTTGATTAGATTTTTATTAGTTATTTTAATTATTCATGATTAAAAAAATAATATGCACGACTCGATTATTGCTTTTATTTTTGGCATCCTGGAAGGAATAACAGAATTCTTACCAATTTCATCGACAGGACATATAATATTAGTCGGTAACTTGCTTGGCTTTATGGGAAATAAAGCCAAGTCTTTTGAGACGGTCGTTCAATTAGGGTCAATTTTAGCAATAGTAAAAGTGTTTTGGGAACGATTGTTTAATCTTACTAAAACTTATTTAGAAAAAATTTATCGATTAGAATATAATCATTTATGTAATAAAAGCAGCCAATTGAATTTCAATCATATTTTGTTAGGAGTGACTCCATCAGTTATAGTTGGATCAATATGTTATGAACAAATTAAGTCTATTTATATTCCAATTTATGTAATGTATGCGTTGATAGCTGGCGGAATGTTATTGTTAGCAGGAGAATGGATTAAATTGACAGTTATATCACGTACAGAAAATATTAATGAGTTGACTTATCTGCAGGCATTTCTTATTGGTTGTTTCCAGTGCTTAGCATTTTGGCCTGGTTTTTCTCGTTCTGGTGCTACTATTAGTGGGGGACTAATAGTTAATGTAAGTCGTTATGCTGCATCAGAATTTTCTTTTATCTTAGCAATACCAACATTGCTCGGTGCATCAATGGTAGATTTATACAAAAACCTACCGTTTCTTGTATGGCAAGATTTTTCGATGTTCATTATTGGTTTCACTACTGCTTTCTTGGTAGCACGATTATCTGTTAAACTTTTCCTACGAATTATCCGTCACGTTTCATTTGTTCCTTTCGCTATCTATCGTTTTTTTTTAGCAGCCATGATTTACTGGAGCTTGGCCGGCTAATTGTAAATTATTTATAGTTCTTTTACTCTAAAGAAAGGATAAGAACAAAAAATAGAAAGCGAGAATACAATATTATGAGGTTACGGTTATATCCACGAGCTCACTAGATAATATATTTTGGTTTTTAACGAGAATTTCTTAACATTCTTCGTGGCTTGTTTTGCTCTTTCTGCCAAATAATAAGAGATTTTTGGCGACGTCGACTAATTTCTTCACCAATATAGGTGCCATAAAAACCATCCTTAATTACGTCTTTTCCGCTAATTAGATTAGCTACGTAAAATGCATTACGAAGAAAATTTGCCTGTGGATAAGCGTGATTCTCAAAACCAAAACGACCACGAGCATTAGCTTCGCTGGCAAGGATTATTTGTTCTAAGCGTAGAGGACGTCGCCAAGCATCGATAGAGCCGAAAAGTTTTATTAATTTCTTAGGGTGAAGTTGATTAACGTTATTTAAGCGGTCATGATAGCGAGCAACTATTAAAGCAAGATCACGTAATGAATTTGGTATTTTTAAACGTTGACAAATTGTTTTTATTATTTTTAATCCTGCCAAACCATGTCCTCTGTGGAAAGGCCAAAATTCTCTAGGAGTGAGCGCTTTACCTAAATCATGACAAAGTGCAGCGAAACGTACTGCAGTATCTTCTGTTAGTTTAGCTGCTGTTGATACTGTCAGCATAGTATGAATGCCTGTGTCGATTTCTGGATGCCATTTTTTTGGCGCTGGGATTCCAAATAGTGCATCTAGTTCTGGAAATAACACTTTTAACGCGCCACATGTACGTAAAACTTGAAAAAAAACTTGAGGATTGTTAGTTTTTAGTCCTCGTTCTGTTTCTCTCCAAATACGTTCAGGAGATAATAGTGATAATTCATGAATCATTTTGTTCATCAAAACCATGGTTTCTGGTGCTATGCGAAAGTTTAGATGAGCAAAACGTGCGGCAAAACGTGCCACTCGAAGTACACGTAATGGATCTTCTTCGAATGCAGTGGAAACATGGCGTAGCCAACGATTTTTGATGTCCTCCTTTCCTTGATAAGGATCAATAAGATTTCCTTCTTCGTCACGAGCCATAGCATTAATAGTAAGATCTCGACGATGCAAATCTTCTTCTAAAGTAACAGAAGGTGAAAAACAACAAGTAAATCCAGTATATCCATGACCAGACTTTCGCTCTGTTCTGGCTAGTGCATATTCCTCATGATTTTTAGGATGCAAAAAAACAGGAAAAATTTTACCTACTCGCTGGTAGCCTTGTGTTTCCATTTCTTGTGGAGTTGTACCAACTACAACCCAGTCTCGTTCATAGACAGGAAGATGCAATAAACTGTCGCGTACAGCACCGCCTACCAGGTACTTTTTCATAATTATTTCTCTCTCAGAATTAAGGTTTATCTTTTAATTTAAAAGAAATCATAATTGCGTCTAACAGATTACTTGCTTCCAATCTTAGAAAGGGATGACTTGGTCAGTTTTTAGCGATACTTATCACCTATAAGGCTTTAGTAATTTTTATTAATGTAATTAACATCTTATAAAATTAAGTTGCTTCTTTCTAATCTTAAAAAAATTAGTAATAAAGTTACAGTCTTTTTTAGATTGAATATTGATAATAATTCTGTCGAAAATTTAATTTCGAGTAATATTTCTTCCAAAATAGACGTGATTTATATGTTTTCTAAGTATTAGCTAGGCTCGTACTTAAAATAATTTGTTTTATAGCGTGGATTACATTCAATATTTGCACTACATATCACTTATTTCAAATGGTTCACTGTACAAAGATAGAAAGCTTTCTAAGCGCCAGATTAATAGCTGTAATTAAAGTAATAAACCACTGTGATAATTAATATTTTGAAAAACTAAACAGTTTGAATGGACTTTTTCACACTGAAATTTCATACAACTAAAGAAATTATTAATCAATAGTTATAACTACAATATTTTGCTCCAAGAAAGTGCACTTTCCAGTGGAGTTAGATTTTAAATCTGATATGTCTCAAAAAACCGTCATGTATCACTTATTTTAAACTTGCTAATAACTTATCGTTAATTAAATTAGTTATATAAAAATCTTATCTATTTTTGGGTATACATATAGCAACAATTTAATCTAATAACTTTAGTTTAGCGGAATATAAATGGCTGAGTTTAAGCATTATGTTTATTATGATACTTTAATGAATGGAAACAATTTGGTTAGGGGCGAATAACTACTTCTTTCCTTTTTTAGAAAGGAGATTTACTCGATTTATCAACAGATATCTTAACCGATAAGATAGTAGCTCTTTCCGTAAAACATAGCATCTCTTTTTAGGAGTAAGTTAAATGACGGCAACTTTACCCGATTTTCGTCAAGCAGATGTATTAATCGTAGGAGATATAATGTTAGATAGATACTGGTACGGACCTACTAATCGTATCTCTCCAGAGGCGCCAGTGCCTGTTGTAAAAATAGAAACTATTGAAGATCGACCTGGCGGTGCTGCAAATGTTGCAATGAATGTTGCCATTCTTGGCGGTCATTCACATTTAATTGGACTTGTTGGTATTGATGAAGCTGCCCGCATTCTTAAAGAAAAACTTAGTAAAGCAAATGTGACTTGTAATTTCATCATTAACGAAAATAATCCTACTATTATTAAGTTGCGGATATTTTCTCGTAACCAACAACTAATTCGCCTTGATCTTGAGCAGAATTTTAAAAATATCGATCTAAAACTTATAGTGGAACGAGTTCGACTTACGTTACCACAAGTAAATGTGTTAGTGCTATCCGATTATGCTAAAGGGTCTTTAACCTGCGTACACGAAGAAATAATCGCATTGGCACGTTCAGCTAATGTACCAGTACTTGTTGATCCTAAAGGGACAAATTTTAGCCATTATCAAGGGGCAACAGTTCTTACTCCTAATTTGTCTGAATTTGAAGCAGTAGTAGGTAATTGTAAAAATGAAAAAACATTAATTAAGCGAGGCATGGAGATGATTACTGATTATCATATATCAGCATTACTAATTACTCGATCGGAAAAAGGTATGATTTTGCTACAGTCCGATAAAGAACCATTGCAACTACCTACACAAGCAAGAAGAATTTATGATACTACAGGAGCTGGAGATACGGTAATTGGTGTGCTGGCTGCAACATTAGCAACAGGTAGTAATTTAGAAGAATCTTGCTTTTTAGCTAATGCTGCAGCAGGTATGGTAGTTGGCAAACTAGGAACCTCTATTGCTAAACCTGTTGATCTAAAAAATTTTGTTTGCGGATGCGCTGAAATAAAATTTGGCATTGTAACTGAAGATGAACTAAAAAAAGAAGTAAACTTAGTACGTAAACAAGGTGGAAAGATAGTCATGACTAATGGTATTTTTGATTTGTTGCACATAGGCCATATTAATTATCTTTCTAATGCACGTCAATTAGGTGATCGACTTATCGTAGCTATAAACAGTGATGAATCTACTAAAAGATTAAAGGGAAAAACTAGACCAATAAATCCTTTAATGCAACGTATGACAGTTTTAGCAGCGCTAGAAGCAGTGGATTGGGTAGTTTCTTTTAATGAGGATACGCCTTATCGGCTAATCACTGACATATTGCCAGATATACTAGTTAAAGGAGGTGATTATTATCCAAATCAAATTGCCGGTTATAAAGAAGTTTGGCGTAATGGTGGACGTGTATTAATGTTAGAATTCAATGAAGGCTTCTCTACTAGCAAAATCATAGATACTATCCTTAAGCAAAGGAATGGAGAGTAACATTTTAAATTTATACAAATATAAAATCTGTTAAACATACAATAATACTCATAATTAATTAGATTTTTACTATTGTTTAGTAACATAAAATCTTAAAACAAGAACAGTTTCCTTTAAGGAGATATCCTCTTTTTAAGAGGAGAAATTTGTTTAGTTTCTAAAATGCTTTGTTTTAACATCAAAAAACTAGTTAGATAGCATTTTCGATAAGTTAGAAAATAAAAATAGAAATCTGTAAAGAATAACTTTATTTAGTAATAAAGGATTCGACTGTGTCTATATTCATATATCAACTTTCATGGTAAAGATGATATCCAAATAAAATTTCTATTTGCTAATTAGCGTTATCTTTAGCAGAATGAGCCGCGGAAGGATCAGTAATCAATTTTTTTTCTAACGTTTTTTCTATAATATTTAAACGACTTTCCAGCCGATTTAATTCTTTTCTAACATGTAATAAGATACGTGTTTGTACATCGAATTCTTCACGACTAACAAAATCCATGCAATTAAATCGATGCTTTAGTATTTGATGTATTTTTTTTTCTATATCATTTCCCAAGTATCGCAGGAACTTTGGCAAAGAATCTTGCATATATCGAGCGAATTGTTCAAACTTTTTTGGATCAATCATTATAAATGTCCCAGACTAAATAGTAATAGCAATTAATTGTATCGCTCAATTTTTCTAAAGTAGAAAAGAGATTTTTATTTAAAAATGTACTTATTGGTTGCTCAAGTTTTAATGGAATGATAGTATGCTTTCTTAGTGTTAAGAACAACTACTACAGTAAAATAAGATAGCTTCAGAAATTATAAAATAGACAATAATAGTTGTACAAGCTTTAAAAGCATATCTAAACATAGCTTGTAACATATGAGAATCTAATAGTCCAATTTTATATTTAACAAATATCTAATTATATGTAATAAAAAAAATCCTAGAACTTATAATTTCTTAACTGTTTTTTTTTATTTAATTTCAAAACATGGTTTTAATTATGGCAATTCAAAATAAATTCAAGGTATTTTTACCATGAACCAAATGTCTCTTTCCGGGTATGATTCTTCATATCAACGCGTACGAAATGCGTTAGAGGCACTTCGCGCTTGTCGAGGAGTATTAGTATTGGATGATAAAAGTCGTGAAAATGAAGGAGATATGATTTTCGCTGCAGAAAATATGACTGTTGAACAAATGGCTCTTACCATCCGACATGGTAGCGGTATTGTATGTTTATGTCTGACAGCCGAACGTTGTCAGCAGCTAGCACTTCCAATGATGGTGAAAAATAATAATAACCGCTATCAGACAGCATTTACAATTACAATTGAAGCCGCTTCAGGGATTGGGACAGGGGTTTCAGCTAATGACCGATTAACCACAATCCGAGCTGCTATTAAGGATAATGCTAAACCAACAGATCTCCATCGTCCTGGACATATTTTCCCACTTCGAGCGCAACCTGGAGGGGTGCTGACACGTAGCGGTCATACTGAAGCGGCAGTGGATCTAGCTATACTGGCTGGTCTAAAACCGATGGGTGTATTATGCGAAGTAACAAATGAAGACGGTTCTATGGCAAATACTTCAGAAATAGTTGCTTTTGGTCAACGATATGATATGCCAGTGCTAACTGTTGAAGATCTTATCGTTTACCGTCGTTCTTTAGAACACATTAGTTAATTTATTAATATAATAATTATTATGCAATTTTTATTAAAAAATGACTTATGCAAAAAGTTTACTGTTCAATGATTTATAAGTTTTCATAAGATAAGTTATTCAATAAAGTATTAAATTTTCTTTTTATACCAAAAAGTTAAATAATTATTTAACAAACACTAATTTCTGTGCAGTGTTTGAAATTGTTATGTAGTTCATTAAGCAAATAAATAATTTACTTTAACAGTTCTCTTATCATAAGAAGACGATCACTTATTTATTTTCATGCCAAAAATTCTTGAAGAAAGATCAGAACTATGTTGTGTACTAAAAATTTCTAATAAAACATATGATTAATACGTTATTTTTTATTCTCAACTATTTTATTAAGCGTGTGATAAAGGCTGTTCGATTGGAGGAAGCTCGATAAACATACCGTTCAACTTATCCATAGGTTATAAAGAAGCAAAAAATATAGTTCTCTTTTTCGACAGTCTCTCTCTTTTATACAAAGAGGAAATATTTGTTCTTTTATTCCGAGTGCTAAATCTAGCCTTTAATTCGAGATAAATATTGCAAATACTAAGGGCAACATGTGATTTTCCAGAAGATTTCAAATTTTCTCAACGTAGATTGAATATAAAACAGCTTGCTCGAATAGAGCCTGAATATGGAGGCTTAAGTTGATGTTTCTTGCTATTATACGCACTGTGTTAGCGACACTTTTATCAATATTAATATGTACTCTTGGTTTAATCTGTTACTTATGCAAGCCAAAAGACCCTCGACATATTTCCGTTCTTGGGCGTTGGTTTGGTCGTATGTCCTTCCTTTTTGGTTTGCAAGTAGAAGTGCGATGGCCTAAAGATATAATGTTACCAAATAATTGTATTTATATTGCTAATCATCAAAACACTTATGATATTGTTACCACTTCATGTGTGGTACAACCTCGCACTATTTTAGTAGGTAAGAAAAGTTTACTATGGATACCGTTGTTTGGACTTCTATATTGGTTGACTGGGAACTTACTGATTGACCGTAATAATTATACCAAAACTTATAATATTCTTACTAAAGTTATAAAAGAAGTTAAAAAAAATAATATGTCTATTTGGGTTTTTCCGGAAGGAACCAGGAGTCGTGGACGCGGCTTACTTCCATTCAAAGTTGGGGCATTTTACATGGCAATTTCTGCCGGTGTTCCTATAGTACCGATTTGTGTTTCTAACACTTCTAATAAAATTAGACTTAACCGATGGTCTAATGGACTAGTTATCATCGAAATTTTACCTCCAGTAGAAACGATCGGTTATAACAAAAAACAGGGACGTGTATTAGCTGCACATTGTTGGAATATAATGAAAAACAAACTTGATCAGTTAAATTTAGAAGTTAACCAAAGAGAATCTTTAAGATTTCAATAAATCCTTTATTCAAAGGATTTATCAATCATTTGCTAGATATATTTTTAACGAAAATTGCGCCTTTGCGATACGTTTTCTTTTTTTTATCGTTAAAGAGTATGTAAATTTTTTAAATTTAATTCTAGAAAAATCATTTTTCTTAATTATTATAGCATTATTTCATTGTAGTAGAGTTTAAAAATCAATAAAAGTTTACTAATTTTCTTTCATAAGCGTTAGTTGCGATTCGTGATACTCGATAATGAAAGCAGCGAAATACTGAAAAAATAACCATAAAAAATATCTAAGACTTTTTTTTTGATTAATAAAAAGTTTTAAATATAAAAATAATTGCACTATATAATTCCTTTTTAGGCTTTATCTTATAGTCCTATTTTAGGACGAACATGTAACATGAGTAGGGAGATTTTCTTGTGTTGTACAATAAGAAAAATTTTCTTAAACAGCCAAGATCATTTTCCGATATACCTTAGGTAAATTTAAGAATATTATATTCGTTTATAATTGCAAATCAATTAAGATAAAAAGGAATCATTGGAGATATTCTTTTTTGATAGAGTTATATTTCGGACTGATCAAATTTTTTAATGAAAAAATATTATCTAGTTGTGAAGCAGTTAGCAAACCGAGTTCAAGAACAACGTCCCTTACACTTTTGCCAGTTTTAACACAAATTTTACCAACAGTATCTCCGTTTTGATGTCCAATGAATGGAATAAGGTAAGTTACAATTCCGATAGAATTGAAGACGTATTTTTCGCAAACAGCTTGATTAGCGGTAATTCCATTAATGCACTTGTCTTGCAAATTATAACATGAGTTAGTTAAAATACGTAACGACTCAAACATAGCCTGGATAATGACTGGTTTCATAACATTTAATTGGAGCTGGCCAGCTTCTGCTGCCATAGTAATGCAAATGTCATTGCCTATAACTTTGAAACAAACTTGATTAACCGCTTCTGGCAATACGGGGTTAATTTTAGCTGGCATGATAGAGGATCCTGCTTGTAATTGTGGTAAGTTAATTTCATTAAAGCCAGCTCGAGGACCCGACGATAATAGTCGTAAATCGTTACAAATTTTAGATAGTTTAACCGCTAAACGCTTTAACGTACTGTGGACCATAACATAAGCTCCACAGTCAGACGTGGCTTCTATTAAATCTTCTGCAGGAACGCACGGAAGGTTACTTACTTCTGCTAGTTTTTCTACTACTAATAACTGATAACAATCTGGAGTGTTAAGCTTAGTGCCAATAGCAGTTGCACCGAGATTTACTTCCAGTAATAACTCTGCGGCACGTAATAAATTTTTATTTTCCTCTTTCAGTAAAACATTGAATGCATAGAATTCTTGGCCAAGTGTCATAGGGACTGCGTCTTGTAATTGGGTTCTTCCCATTTTTAGAATATCGTAAAATTGTTTCGCTTTTTTTTCAAATCCCTCTCTTAAATAATCAATTCCTTTGACTAAGTTTTGGATTGCGTTATAAACAGCAATGCGAAACCCAGTCGGGTACGCATCGTTAGTAGATTGACATAAATTCAGATGATCATTTGGATTTAGAAATTGATACTCTCCCTTTTTATATCCCATTAATTCTAATCCAATATTAGCTAATACCTCATTGGTATTCATATTAATTGAGGTTCCTGCGCCGCCTTGAAAAACATCTACTGGAAACTGGTCCATACAACGACCGTAAATCAATATTTCGTTACATGCGCGCACAATAGTATCGGCCATATTATACGATAGATTCTTTAAATCTTTGTTAGCTAGCGCAGCAGCTTTTTTGACCATTACCAAACCACGTATCAGTTCAGGAATGTCATTAATGCGTGTTCCGCTAATATAGAAATTTTCTATAGCACGTAAGGTATGAATACCATAATAAACATCGGCTGGCACTTCACGAGTACCAAGTAAATCTTCTTCGATACGGATAAGAGTCGGCATATGCTTTCCTTATAGATTTTAGTTAATTATAATGACGAATAGATTAATCCAGGTTGAAGTCTGTCTGCTAATAAGATTTTTCATTGCTATAGAATTATACTCTTAGCTTAAAGTAAAAAAAATTAAAACTGGTCAGATTAAAAATAATTCATAACTAATTATTATTTGTTTCAATTGTTTGGCGGATACATTTTTTATTTGAGGTACTTTGATTACCAATTCTCTAATTTTAAAAAATTAGTGAAATAGCAATACGTAATTACTTCCTTGGCAAATTTGACTTATAAAATCTTAATAGCTTTTTTAAAAGCTTTATGTACCCGTCAGTACATTTAAAATAAGCTCATCTATGGATGAATTACAATAAAGTTATCACTTAAAAATTTTTTACTTTCTCTCCTCTTGAAATTGTTTTAGAAGTCCCAATCATATTTTCCATGGAATCTGGCAACATTTGCAATTAAAAGCCAGAAATTCGTTAGAAACTTACATGGACTTTCTCAAGGGGGAGTTATCAATAATGAAAATTCGTCCATTACATGATCGCGTTATCGTCAAACGTAAAGAGGTTGAAGCCAAGTCTGCGGGCGGCATCGTCTTGACTGGTTCCGCAGCCGGAAAATCAACTCGCGGTGAAGTTCTAGCTGTAGGTCACGGCCGCATTCTTGAAAATGGAGAAGTAAAAGCATTAGATGTAAAAGTGGGCGACACTGTAATTTTTAATGACGGATATAGCGTAAAATCTGAGAAGATCGATAACGACGAGGTTTTAATTATGTCTGAAAGTGACATTTTGGCCATCGTTGAAAAGTAATCCGTGTGTAAATCATCTGGACTGAACGATATTGATTAGGAAAACAAAATGGCAGCTAAAGATGTAAAATTTGGTAACGAAGCTCGTGTAAAAATACTTCGCGGCGTTAATATTCTAGCTGATGCGGTAAAGGTGACCTTAGGTCCTAAAGGCCGTAATGTTGTGCTAGACAAATCTTTCGGCGCTCCAGTCATCACAAAAGACGGAGTTTCCGTTGCTCGTGAGATTGAATTGGAAGATAAATTCGAGAACATGGGTGCTCAAATGGTGAAGGAAGTTGCATCGAAAGCTAATGATGCAGCAGGCGATGGAACTACTACTGCGACTGTGCTGGCTCAGTCTATTGTAAATGAAGGTTTGAAGGCTGTTGCTGCTGGAATGAATCCAATGGATTTGAAACGTGGTATTGATAAGGCTGTAATTGCAGCAGTAGAAGAACTGAGAAGACTTTCTGTTCCTTGTTCAGATTCTAAAGCAATTGCTCAAGTAGGGACGATTTCTGCTAACTCTGATGAAACCGTTGGTACATTAATTGCCGAAGCTATGGCAAAAGTTGGTAAAGAAGGTGTTATCACCGTGGAAGAGGGTTCCGGGCTGCAGGACGAATTAGATGTTGTTGAAGGAATGCAGTTTGATAGAGGTTACCTTTCTCCATATTTTGTTAATAAACCAGAAACTGGCGTTGTTGAATTAGAAAGTCCGTTTATTTTGCTTGTTGACAAAAAAATTTCTAATATCCGGGAAATGTTACCAATTTTAGAAGCTGTTGCTAAAGCAAGTAAGCCTTTGTTGATCATCGCTGAAGATGTTGAAGGAGAAGCTTTGGCGACGTTAGTAGTAAACACCATGCGCGGCATTGTTAAAGTTGCGGCTGTTAAAGCTCCTGGTTTTGGTGATCGTCGTAAAGCTATGCTGCAAGATATCGCTGTTCTAACTGCAGGAACTGTTATCTCTGAGGAGATCGGTCTTGAATTAGAAAAAGCGACCTTAGAGGATATGGGACAAGCTAAACGTGTTGTTATTACAAAAGATACTACTACTGTTATTGATGGTATGGGTAATAAAGCGCTTATTAGCAGTCGCGTTGCGCAAATTAATCAACAACGTGACGAAGCTACCTCTGACTATGATCGTGAAAAGTTACAAGAACGTGTAGCGAAATTAGCAGGAGGTGTTGCAGTTATCAAAGTAGGCGCTGCTACCGAAGTGGAAATGAAAGAAAAAAAAGCAAGAGTAGAAGATGCACTACACTCTACTCGTGCTGCAGTGGAAGAAGGTGTCGTTGCAGGTGGTGGCGTGGCGCTTATTCGAGCGGCTAATAGCATCTCTGAGTTACGTGGTGACAACGAAGATCAAAATGTTGGCATTAAGGTTGCATGTCGCGCTATGGAAGCCCCGCTACGTCGGATCGTTGCTAATGCTGGAGAAGAGCCGTCCGTTATTGCAAACAAAGTAAAAGCAGGTGAGGGCAATACTGGCTATAATGCAGCTACAGAGCAGTATGGTAATATGATTGACATGGGAATTTTAGATCCAACTAAAGTAACCCGTTCTGCATTACAGTACGCAGCTTCTATCGCTGGACTTATGATTACCACTGAATGTATGATAACTGAATTACCGAAGGAAGACAAACCTGAAGTAGGCGGTGGTAACATGGGCGGTATGGGCGGTATGGGCGGTATGGGAAATATGATGTAAAAATTTTTTGTTTTCATATTTAGCCAATTTTAGTAAAGATAGTAAACTAAAATAAAAACCCCGATTTCATCGGGGTTTTTAGTTTTTTTAAAAAAGGATAAGTTTTTCCTTTTGACTAAAAACATTAGAAATGATTATTTTAATCTAGTGCCAAAACTTAACAGTACTTTGCTACGTTTTCCAGCTATTTCTCGACTTAGTCTTGGCACTAAATAACCTGATGTTTTTTCTAGTAGTTGACGCATAATTTTCTTTGCCTGCTTATCTTCTACTAAGAAATGCGATGTTCCATGAACTCTATCTAGAAGATGAAGATAATAAGGAAGAACACCTGCATTAAACAATGTCCTGCTAAGCTCTGCTAGAATGTTAGCATTATCATTGATTCCGCGTAACAAAACACTTTGGTTAAGTAAAGTTACTCCTGCATTTCGCAATTTAGCCATACTTTTGTAAAAATCAAAGTCGATTTCATGTGCGTGATTGACATGCGTCACTAATACTACGTTCATTCGACAAAACGCCAATATTTGGCATAATCGTGTAGTGATACGAGCAGGAACTATGACGGGTAATCGACTATGAATGCGAATTGTAGTTATGTGAGGAATTTTTTCCAACAAAGAAATAAGTTGACCCAATTCGTCGTCTAAAGCCATTAGTGGGTCACCACCGGAAAGAATAATTTCATTTAATTCAGGATGTTCCTGAAAATAGGTTGTTATCCGCATCCAGTTTTTTTTACTTCCCTGATTTTTTTTATATGAAAAAAATCGTCGAAAACAGTATCGGCAGTGAATTGCACAACTTTTTTTTACTAGAATTAGTGCACGATTTTTGTATTTGTGCAACACTCCAGGAATGACACTATGTTCGTTCAGTGGATTAACACTAAATCCATGTATTAAATTAAATTCCTCGTTTGTTGTAATTACTTGACGGAGAAGAGGATCATTTGGATCCCCGGGTTTCATTCGAGAAACAAAAGCACGAGGAACCAGAAAAGGAAAAAGATGACTTGCTGCAACAACTCTACAAAGAAAAGGATCTTTTTCAAGTTTAAGAATCTGGAGAAGTTTAAAAGGATCAGTAATAACATCACTAAGTTGACGCAACCAATCTTCTTTAAGAGGTGCAATATACGTCATTGTAATTCACTAATTTTTAATTAAAAAAAGATACTATGTCACTTCATTATTACAATACTAACGAATTTCGCTCTGGTCTTAAAATTATCGTTGATAGTGAACCGTGTATAATCATTGAAAATGAATTTATAAAACCAGGAAAAGGACAATCATTTAATCGTGTTCGTTTAAAAAAATTAATATCCAAAAAAGTTCTAGAAAAAATTTTTAAGTCTGGTGATTCAGTACCAGCCGCTGATGTTGTAGAAATAAATTTAACTTATTTATATCGTGATAGAGAATTTTGGTATTTTATAAATAAAAAAACTTATGAGCAACTAGCTGTTAACAATAAAGCAATTGGTGATAACGCTAAATGGATGGTAGAACAAACCATATGTACGTTAACACTGTGGAATGGAGAGCCTATTATCGTAAATCCTCCCAATTTTGTAGAATTAGAAATTATTAATACTGATTTAAATTTGAAAGGAGACACTTTAGGAGGCAGTTCCAATAAATTAGCTATATTAAAAACCGGCGCAGTAGTAAAAGTCCCGCTTTTTTTGCGGACCGGAGAAACAGTTAAAATTGATACCCGCTCAGGAGAGTATGTTTCTCGAATTAAACAACTTTAGTTTTTATTTCCACCAAAAATGATGCTTATGTTTTTTTGAAAACAATCATTTCTATGAAGCAAAAATTATTTTTTTTTGAATAAATTAATTCATGGATTTGATGTAGGTATAAAAACTAGAATAGGTCCTAGTATAGATGAATTACAATAATAAAATTAAATTCATTAAATTATATTAATTAAATTTTTTCAGATCTTAAATGTTTATAAGTATTCAAATTATTACTTAATAAGCAAAAAGATTATGAAGATCAAGTAATTTTTTACTAAAAATATTCATATATTTGATAATGATATGGCTCTTAGCTAACCAATTTCTACTGTATAATTTTTATTATCCTTTATTGATTTTCCTTGTGATGAAGATTTCTTCTTAAGAAGTTAAAAATTTAACGTTTAATTGAATATAGTTAAGGATGATGTAAGTTCATCTCAGTTTAAGAGATGAGATATTCATAAGTTGTAAACAAACTAACTTTATTAAAAATAATTTTTTTTAGATTATGAAATTTTTGAAATAAAATAATACAGTGATAAAAATGAAGAAAAAATCAATGTTAGTTGTTACAGATGTCTGGAATGTATATGAAGTGAGGAGTAGTGAACTAAAAAATTAGAAAGCACGGAATATTTAAATTTAGCGAAATAAGCAAACTCGTTCGGTTAATTATTAAATGATGGATTTATCATTACAGCATCCCTTGGTATAGGATAGTAAAACCATTCCATAAAAGTAAAAAATTTTCTAATTATGTTCGATTAGTAATAAAATATAGAGAGTAATCACAAAAGGCAATATTAATGAACTGGAAACCAAGTGCTCCTATTTCTAACCTTTCACGACGTGCTGCAATTTTAGATCAAATTCGACGATTTTTTAAGAATCGTGGGCTTCTTGAAGTAGAAACACCATCAATGAGTCACTTTACAGTGACGGATGTTCATTTATCTTCTTTTCAGACGTATTTCACTAAATCAGGAATTAGTACGAAAACAGTTCCATTGTATTTGATAACTAGTCCTGAATACCATATGAAGCGTCTCCTTGCTGCAGGAAGTGGCCCTATCTTTCAAATATGTCATAGTTTTCGTAACGAGGAGATTGGTCGTTATCATAATCCAGAATTTACTATTCTTGAATGGTATCGACTAAATTACGATATTCATTGTTTGATGAATGAAGTTAATGATTTATTACAGAATATTCTAGACTGTAATGGTAGGGAAATGTTTACTTATCAGCAAATTTTTATAAATCATGTAGGATTTGATCCTTTATCAGCAAATAAAAAACAGTTATACGATGCAGCCGTGAAATTAAATCTCTTCGAAGAAGAAGAAAAAGCTTATTTAATAGAGAAACAAGAGGATCGTGACACACTTGTACAATTATTATTTACAATACAAGTAAGACCAAATATTGGACTTAAAAAACCTACTTTTATTTACCTTTTTCCTATTTCGCAGTCAGCATTAGCTGAAGTTAACGTTGAAGACTGTCGCGTCGTAGATCGATTTGAAGTTTATTTTAGAGGTATTGAGTTAGCTAATGGATTTCGTGAGCTAATTGATGTAAATGAACATCGTCAGCGATTTGCGCAGGATAATCGCAAACGAGAAAAAATGCAACTTAATAAGCAATCTGTTGACAAAAATTTTCTAGCGGCTTTGACTCATGGAATGCCAGCGTGTTCTGGAGTAGCATTAGGTATAGACCGTTTAATTATGATGGTGTTGAATACAAATTGTTTAAACGACGTAATTGCTTTTTCAGTAGAGCGAGCTTAAATGTTTAAAACATATTTCCAAATTCTACACTATAATGTAACATTAACTCTTTCTTTAATAAGGCGTCAGAGCTCATAGAGCGGATCTTTATATTTAGTCTTAAATGTAACCATTATCTGATTTAACAAAATCATTAGCGATATTACTTACTTTAATTTGTTCTTCTCGTAATTGAAAAGGAGGAAATGGTAATTCCATACCATTATTGTGATAGCTCTCTAAAATTAACATGTGGACCTGATGTCGCAGTGGCATTCTATGTCCTATTTCTGCTGCATGCATGCGTAATTCAAATAATGGTAAGCCCTTTTGTAAATCAACCAAAAACACTTCAGGTGGTGGAAACTCTAAAACTAACGGACATTTTTGAGCGGCTTGTACTAAAATGCGAGTCACTTGTTCGATATTAGCGTTTGATGGAGCAGGTACGTTCAACACTACACGCGTTAAGGTATCTGATAACGACCAATTCACAAATTGTTCAGTAATAAAAGCTTTATTCGGAACAATGATCTCTTTACGGTCCCAATCTGTAATCGTTGTAGCGCGAGTATTAATTCTTGTAATATTTCCAGTTAAATTACGGATTGTGACTGTATCGCCAATGCGGATAGGTCTTTCAAACAAAATCATTAGTCCAGAGATAAAATTAGCAAAAATTTCTTGTAAACCAAAACCTAGTCCAACCCCAAGCGCAGCTACTAACCATTGTAATTTTGACCATTCAATTCCCAATATAGAAAAACCAATAAGCCATCCTATTAACATTAGGCTATACTTGGTCAAAGTAGTTATAGCGTATCCAGTTCCAGGAGTTAAGTCTAAATGCTGTAATAAAACTAATTCTAAAAGAGCAGGTAAATTACGTACCATTTGTGCAGTAATGATAAAAACTAAAATGGCAATCAATACTGCTCCAAACGTGATTGATTGAATGCCATCAACTTTATGACTCGTTGAAGTTGTATCCCATAAAGTTATATTTTCCAAAAAACTAAAAGCTGAATGTAATTCCGACCATAATAAAACTACCGATAATACCGCAACTAATGCTAAGATTGACCTTACCAATTGTAATGATTGCGCGCTGATAGTATCAAGATCTAACACCTTTGCATCGACTTCAGCAGCAACTTCGTTATTCATTTGCAATTGTGGCAAGTCCTCTTCTGTACGTGCTCGATAAGCTAGTATTTCTGCACGACGTTGTTTGGCTCGTTCGAATGCAATACGACGCCTTTGAATAAACATCCACCTTCGTATGATATGGTAGATTATTAATAATAGAAACCAAATAGATAATGAAGTTTCCAGTCGTGTTAATAACACTTTTGCTGCTGTTAAATATCCAAGACAAGATGAAATGGAAGCAATAACAGGTGCACAAATCATAAGATTCCATAAAGAGTGATTAACGACATTGTTTCCACTGCCACTTTTATCAAAATAAAGTGGCAATCCAGTTCGTTTCAAACTATTAGTCACAATAGCCAGACAAATACATAATAAGAGAAAACAAAATCTTCCTAAAGTTCCAGCAAACTCTCTCTCACTATAACTGTCAAAAAAAATCAACGCCATTATCATTGGAATAATCATGCCAATAGCTAAACTATAATAACGAAGTACACGTTTAACCTGATGTTTTGGCCAACCAAAATGAATTATAAATAGTCCCTGCGGATGTGAAAAATGAAAACACATTACAAATATCCATAAAACTGGTATCGTAGCAGTAAACCCATTGCCAATAGAAACTGCCACCGAGTAAGGCCAAGCATGTCTTAATCCATGCCCTAAAACGGCCCATAGGATAGGTAAAGGTAAAGCTATCAGTGCTGACCAAAGAGCATTGCACAAAGTTAAAGAAAAATGATCTTGATTAACTTTTCCTACTTGACCACTAGTTCTAGCAAGAAAAGCATAATAATGATGACGGGAGCTAAGGCTAAAACAACCTAATAACAATGCTCCAAATAATAAAAAAAGTGTTTCTTGACTAGAAATTATCATGCTAAACGCATTAGTTAATTGATGAAAAGTATCTAAAGTTACTAATCGACGTAAGTCCTGAGCAACAAGTAATGGATAAGAAAAAGAAATTGGAATTATATCCGCTACCCAAAAAAGATAGCGATTCGTAGCTTCTTGCATTTCATTCATTGCCTCTTTAAGCTGACTGTTGGCTACTTTCAATTTAGTTAGTTCTAGAATTTGAGTATCACATCCCGTTAATAATGCATTTAGAAGATTACGTTGTATGGCGAGTTGTTTTTCAAGAATACGATTTTGTGCAGAAGATAATGGCAGCCCATTATCTTGACGATAAGTTGCATAAAGAGATTGTGCCAATTTATTCATTAGTTCTTCAAAATAAAGACGTTGAACGCGTAATTGAGCCATATCGTTATCAAGTTGTTGCGATCTTGATACTTTCGGTAGTCTAGCAACTTGCGCTCGAAGTGTTTCTCCTAAAACTGGTGACTTATCCAACCATTGTGCTTGTTCTCGAAGAGTGACAAGAGCTTGCCGTACTTGGAGAGTTTGTAAGGAAACTTGACGTTGCTGACCAATGATAAAATCCAAACGCTTTGCTTGTTGACTTAGAGTAATAGAAAGTTCACGATTAATTTTTAATTGACTATTAATAATCTCGGGAAACTGGATAGGATTTAATTTTCTTGTTTTTAATTCAGTAATTTTTTGTTTTGTTTCTAGCTCAATATCCTTTTGGATTATTTTCGAAACATTTTTTTGTATAAAAAAAAGTCGATTTTTTTGCTCTATATTATTTAGGTTTTTTAATGCTTTAGCTTGTTGTTGCTGAAAAGATAATAAACTTGTCAACGAATCATTAATAATACACAACAATCTCCACTCTTTTTGCAATTGATTTAACTGATCTATAAATTGATTGCCTATCTTCAATAGAAGCCAGTTGAACTGATTGTCAATCAGTCTTAAACTAGAAATAAAAAGATCTTTTAACAAGATTCTATCTTTTTCACTTTCTTTGAAAAAATGACAAGCAGTTGTTAGTAAATTATTATCGGCTTTCTGATTTTGAAAGTTTTCAATTTTCAGAATAAGCATCTTTTGCTCAACAACAGAATTTAACACGGATTCCAATTTCTTGATAATAAACAAATTTGTTTGTTTTAATTCATTTTTATTTTCTTGAAAATGTTGTAAAGATGTTTTAACCCAAACCTCATCAGATAAATTAGTGGCGAAGATTGGAAAGAATGATAGCCATCCTAAAATAAAAATTGTAATCAGGCGCAAAGTAAGAAGTTCTTCAATTAGCTTAACAGTTTTAAGCTCAAGTCAGTTGAGGGCTATACATTGTTATGTATATTATTTTGTGGGATTCCATGGCCTAATTTTTGACCAAAATGGATAGTATAATTTTTATGCAGATGTTCGCTTAAAACTACACTGTTGTTAGTAAATAAATTAATAACGCTAGAACCAAGTTTGAAACGTCCCATTTCTTGTCCTTTAAGCAAAGTTATCTTTTTTTTATTATCCGCATGACAATAACGCCATCGTTTAATGACTCCTTCTCGCGGAGGAGTAATAACTCCTTCCCACACGGTTTCGATACTACCAACAATGATTGCACCTATCAAAATCTGAGCCATTAATCCAAAATTTGTATCAAATAAACAAATAACACGTTCATTTCGAGCAAATACATTTGGAATATTGGTTACTGCCAGTGAGTTTAAAGAGAATAATTCGCCAGGAACATATAACATTTCATGTAAAATGCCATCACAAGGCATATATATACGGTGACAATCTCGAGGAGAAAGATAAATAGTGGCAAAAATTCCATTTTGAAACTTGGCTACCATAAATTCGTTGCATGCTAATAATGCTTCTAGGTTAAAGTAATGTTTTTTTGCTTGAAAAATCTGTTTGTCTTTAATAAACCCAATTTGGGAAATAACTCCATCTGCCGGACATATCAATGCTTTTGGATCAGTATCAATAGGACGAACCTCATAACGTAGTGGTCTGACAAAAAATTCGTTAAAGGTAGAGTATAAGGATATATCTTGTTTTTGTGCTTCCTTTAAATCAATGTTATACCAACGAACAAACAAAGAAATCAAAACTTTAGTAATCCATCCTCCACGGTATTCAGCACCTAAGCCAATTAATTCTGTTATCCATTTCTTAGGAAGAAATTGATGTAAAATTATTTTTAGTTTGTCCAAACGAGACCTCGTATTTTAATCATAAATAGTTTATACAATCAATCATCAAAAAAATTTATATGTATTATAGTTTCTTTTTTAAAGATTAAAGGGCATGCATTTTAACATTGGACTATTATCAATAATAATCATTTAAAAAATTTTTCAGCGATAAAAGATATGTAAAATACTAACATGATTAAGTTAAAAATGGATATAGCCAGATTGTAATTTCTGTAAAGTTTAAATTTAAAATTGTATTATCCATTATTTATTTTAAATAATTAACACTTGAAAAGTACCATTTTTTTGAAAAAAAAGATCTTTGTTATATGCAGAATATAATGTTCTTCATTGTAAATGGACTGATAGTAAAGTATTATCTAAATGAATTATTGCTAAAATTAGTCTTACGGTTAGAAATTCAATTTTTTGATCTTACTAATCGTTCGAGCTCATTATATCTTGACTTATTCAAAAACAAGAACTATAGGTTTCATTTTTAAACAGTTTAAATAAAATAGAATTAAAAAATTAGTATATAAACTTGACTGAAAGAGATGTATCTTTCTAACTGCTTCCTTATATGAACTAAGCTAAGCAATTATTGTTGTATAATGAGAAGAATAAGATGATATTTCAACATAATAATTTACAAAAAGCTTTCTTCGAAAGAAGTTTAATCTCACTGATTTAATTCAGACGAGCAATTTGTAAACATTTGACAATAAATTTAACAATTAGAAATTGTAACTAAAGATAGAAAGTAATATTCTTGTAAAGATGCTCTTTGAGGATTATGACAATAAATATTAATAATTTAATATGGATTGATCTAGAAATGACTGGACTTGATCCAAGAAAACACCGTATTATTGAGATAGCAACGTTAATTACTGATGCTCATTTGAGCATTTTAGCAGAGGGCCCTGTGTTAGCTATTCAACAGTCTGATAGTCAATTATCATTAATGGACGATTGGAATAGACAAATTCACACATCTAGCGGATTAATTGAGAAAGTGCGAAATAGTCAACTTAATGAAGAAACAGCAATGATGAGTACTCTATCTTTTCTTAAGAAGTGGGTTCCAGCTAGAAGATCACCAATTTGTGGTAATAGTGTCGGACAGGATCGACGATTTTTGTCATACTACATGCCAGAACTTGAAGCTTACTTTCATTATCATTATCTAGATGTTAGCACATTAGCAGAACTAGCACGTCGTTGGAAACCAGCGATCTTATCTGGATTAAAAAAAAATAAAGTCCATCAAGCTCTAAGTGATGTCAGAGAATCAGTAGCTGAAATGGCTTATTATAGGGAACATTTTATTCGTCTTTAATGAAAGATTAGTAAAAAACCATTTAGAAATGTAAGTATTCTATAAATTACAGATTCTATTATAAAAATAATGATTTCCTCAAAAAATCGTTTGTAATTTATTATTTTTAATAATTATCAATTAGCCTTTCAAAGATTTTAGTTGTTTTTGTAGATAGAAAAAAGTTTATTTATCTGTCTTTTTTAGAAGGAAACACATGCCATTCTTTATTAAGAAGCATGTCAAATATCTCGTTTAGTGATTCCACTAATATAATATTTACATGATCAAATAATGAATAGCAAAACAATTTCGCAATAATCGAAAAAATAAAAAGTAAAGCAAAAATATCATTTTTTATAAAAAATTAAGAGATAAAAAAATAAGATCATGATTTTTGATTTTTTAATTTAAAATTGATTTTTTCAAAAAAAATAAAATCTTATTTAGATTCAAGAAAAAATTAATTCTTTCTAAGAAGAAATGCAATCTCATTAGAGATATGAAAGCAAATTTCTAATATATGCGGGAATAGCTCAGTGGTAGAGCACAACCTTGCCAAGGTTGGGGTCGCGAGTTCAAATCTCGTTTCCCGCTCCAAAAATAAACAATAATATAGTTAAAAAATTAAATTTTCTTAAATGTAAGAAACAGGAATTAATGTAAATTAAAAAATTGATTGAACCAGGTTGATTTTCTTTCTAATTATAAAGCTATATTCAACGGTATTAATTTAAAAAATTCACCATTTCATCTAGTTGTTTCTCTTTATGCTAAAAGACAGGCATTCAATCTTTGTTAGACATTACAAAATTAATTTCAACTAAAAGAAGATTCTGAAAAAAACGTAGAAACTACAACTCACTCTAGTATGTTGTTGTAAAAATTTTTAAATAATTAATCATCGATAATGATACTGTGATGTTACATATCAACTTATTTTCTAATAAAAGACCTAATTAATTCTATTTTAGAACAACATAAACACTAATGAATTTTTATTCACCTTTTATTGTTTTTTCTATGGCTGGGCCTGTTTATCTTTTAATTAGTAATTAAAGGTATATTTACTGTGGTATGTTACTACAATTTATGATCTTTTTAATGCGAGCCATATTTGTGTTAGTTATGCTGAGCCTGTCAGTAAAAAATACAGAGTCAACAGAAAAAAACCCCATTCTGATAGATATCATTAATAAATTCAATCAGTCAATAATCACATTAAAATTTATTCAAAAGCCAATGTATTCTTTTTCTTTAGTTCATTGTCCTGAAAGGATTATGGTTAATATTTATCGCAGCGATTTAATTTTGAAAAAACGACGATCAGCTGAGTTCAATGAAAAAAAAATCCTTAAGTGCATTAATATCAGAATGTTCCATGATAAAAAAATTTTGCAACTAATATGTGATCTGACTAAAGAGTCTAAAATTTTTTTTAAAACAAAACGGGTTAATAATCACTATGATCTTATATTAACCATTGTCAGTCGGCAATTGAGTTTCATTAAACCCTCTTTGCAAACAAGTAAACGCATTTCGAATACGAAAATACACAAATCACCTAAAGAAAAAAGAAATTTGTTTAATAAAAAATTAGGAATAAAGAAACCAATTACAGTAATGACGCCACTAGCTTCAATATCTACTACACAAAATAAATCAAAAATAAACTTTAAACCAATTATAATAGCTATTGATGCTGGACATGGTGGACAAGATCCTGGAGCGACCACTTCTTATGGTTTATATGAAAAAGACGTGACTATTGCTATTGCGCGAAATTTAAAAACATTGCTTAAAAAGGATTTCACCTTTAAACCGTTTCTAATTAGAAACAACGATTTTTATATTCCAGTGAAGAGACGTTCTGACATAGCACGTCAAAATGGAGCTAGAGTGCTTATATCTATTCATGTTGATTCCGCAAAAAATCATAATGCAAACGGCGCATCAGTATGGGTGCTTTCTAATCGACGTGTCAATAACGAAATAGTAGATCGGTTGGAACAATGTGAAAAACGTACTGAATTGTTAAAGCTTGAAAAATTTTCAACCAGAGATTTACGAACTGATGTTTATCTTAATCAAACGTTGCTAGATCTCCAATTTGGTTATTCACAACGAGTAGGATATGAAATAGGAGTAAAAATTCTAAGTCAGTTACAAAAAGTATGCAATCTACATAAATATCAACCAGAACACGCTAGTTTAGGAATACTTCGTTCACCGGACATTCCTTCACTATTGATAGAAGCAGGTTTCATTAGCAATCCTAAAGAAGCGAAAAAGCTAACTAACAAAATTTATCAAGATAAAATTGCTAATGCCGTATACTTAGGTTTACGCTCTTATTTTTTTGAGCATTCATTACGCTATATTCCAAAATTAAAAAGTAGTACTAATCTCTCAAAGAGAGTAAATTTTGATAATAAAAATCAAAATGTTCAAAATAACAATACCTTTTATTAAACAGTATTTTAATAACAATAAACGTTGTGAGTTAGCAACGTCTTCATGTAGAAGACAGGTAAGATTCACATAGTTTCGACTTCTATATTAAATAAATTGAAAAAGAATAATGAAAAATTATACAGAGAACTTTCATTTTACCTGGTAAAAAATTCAAAAATACAAGATCACTTGAGTATTACTAATATCAAGTAATAAATGGAAATTCATTAAGAATAATTGCTGCGCATTATGGAGTATCTGTCAATCTCATAAGATAAGTCAACAACTCGTTACCCTATGATATTAGGATAGGAGAAATTTTAATTATTCTAATTAACCTCAAAAGAAATTTGAAGCAATTATAAATCTTATGTTATAGTAGTTTTTTACAAAAAAACCTATTTTTTTTAAATTATTCAAGATAAATTGTTTAAACCTTAAAAATCTTCGCAGCTGTCTTAAGGGATAATTCATGCTATCAGCTTAATATTAAGATAGAAGAATTTTTTAGAAAAAATGGTGTAATTAAAAACTATGCTTCAACTAGAGTTAACAATGGATAAAAGTATCAGTATTTTATTATTTCGATTTTAAAAAGAGTTCTCTTTAGCATTTCAAATAGATTACCAATTGTGTTTAATTCTGAATTAAAAATTTATCGTATACGATTACTCGTTATGCGCTACAGTATAATAAATCCATGTATAATGAATTTTTTTAATTAAATTTTAAAAAATACCTCATAGAAAGGTATCTTTCTAAAAGAAAAGTGATACAATGCAGGTATTATTATAACAGCAAATTTTTTAAAAATTATAAAAATAACGTTATGATTCCAATCATCAGCAATACACATAATATAACAATCTGTGTTTTCTTTTTACTAATTTATGGTTACGAGACTCTGTTATTTACAAGCTACTCCTAAAAATATCATATGCAATAAAATTATTTTTCAGTAGAAAAAAGTTTTTTTGCTAAAAGTTGTATGTTTCTAAACAACTAAAACACAAATCATGACCATACATGTACGTTCTTCTCATCCTGCAGCCATTTTTCTCATGGGAACAACTGCCTCTGGAAAAACTTCATTAGCAATAGAATTATATAAATATCTTCCAATAGAGATTATTAGTGTTGATTCTGCACTGGTTTATCGAGGAATGGATATCGGTACAGCTAAACCACCTTCTAGCATATTAGAGGCGATACCACATCGTTTAATAAATATTCGTGATCCATCTGAAATTTATTCAATGGCAGATTTTCGTCGTGACGCAGTAAAGGAAATGATAGATATCACTAAAACAGGACGAATTCCATTACTAGTTGGTGGAAGCATGCTTTATTTTAAAAGTCTTCTGTATGGAATTTCTTATTTACCCTCTGCAAATTATGAGGTTCGTCGTTATATTAAAAAAATAGTGGAAAAGGTAGGAAAAATAGCTCTACATAAGCGACTGCAAAAAATTGATCCAATTGCTGCAAGTCGCATTCATCCAAATGATTTTCAGAGATTATCACGTGCGCTAGAAGTTTTTATTATTTCTGGTAATACAATAACTGAACTAACAAAAATATCCGGTGAGGTATTAGGATATCGAGTCTTTCAACTTGCCATTATTCCGTTTGATCACGATTTATTGCATCAACGTATAACGCAACGATTCTATCAGATGATAGATAATGGTTTTGAACGAGAAGTCAATATGCTTTTTTCAAGAAATGATTTACATAAAAATAAACCATCTATCCGTTGCGTTGGGTATCGTCAAATGTGGTCATATTTATCTAATGAAATTAATTATGATGACATGATTTTTCATGCAATTCGCGCAACAAAAAAGCTAGCTAAGCATCAAATTTCCTGGTTAAAACGTTGGGCCAATATTCACTGGATAGAGAACAACAATTCTAACCTTTCTCTCAAGAGAGCTCTGCAAATAGTTAAAAATCTACAATCAGACAACCTTGCATAAACTTAGTTAGCAAGCAGACAGATAAAATGTTTTTATTGGCAATAATTATTTTAATTGTATAAGCTTCTAGCTTAGAACTATTAATCTAAAAAAATAATTCTTAATAAATGTCAGGAATACAATATTAAGGATATAATAAGATGATTAAAGGACAATCTTTACAAGATCCGTTTTTAAATACATTGCGTCGAGAACATATTCCGGTTTCTATTTATTTATTAAATGGTATCAAATTACAAGGTCGAATTGAATCTTTTGATCAGTTTGTTATTGTATTAAGAAATACAGTTAGCCAAATAATTTACAAACACGCTATTTCAACTATAGTTCCTGCGCGTTCAGTTTCATATCATGACAATAATCCTAGTTTAGCTACTTCTAGCGGTTATTTTTATGAAAACAACTAAGCCCCTCAATTGATTCCTAAAATGAATAATAAATAACATGCCTCTTCCGATTCTAATTTTAGAGTAAGTTTTTTACAAAAATCTCTATCATAATAGAAGTCGAATAAGTTCAAAAAAGATAAATTATATACCAATTTACTTACTACGCGCTCAGTAAACAAACTCACTTTTTAATTCAAAAATAAATTTGAGTAAATCATATATTTAAATCTTTCTAAGAAAGAAATGTTTATAACATGAAACTTCTATCTTAGACATAGGAGAATTTCCATTGAGCTAAAAGGATTTTCGTGCTTTATTTCTCCAAAAGTTTGTGTATCAATAAGTTATTGTACATTTTTATTATGATAAAAAATATATTAATATACTAATCTCATAGAGATTACGAGTTTACTCAAATTTAAAATCGGTTACTATTTGTTTTGAAAGCGAAATAAACGTTATTAGCTAGTGATCTCGACTAATATCACTACTAATAAATACTTCGAATTCATCTTTGATAAAAGAAAAATTGCCTACTTAGATACTTCAAAAATAATTTGTTAACCGGAATTTTTATCAAAAAAGTATAACTATGACTTAACGTAAGAAAAGAAACAATAATTTAAAATTAAGAGAGTTTACTAAAAAATATAGAAGCAAAATTAGTTGCAGCCATTGGTTTCAGTATCAACTTAAGAATCAAAAACCCTTACTGGAATTTAAACCATCTTTGCGGTGCAGTTAAGCCTTAAATTAAATTGATTAGTTATTAAAATGGAGCTAGAATTATGACGTGGAATCATCCTGGGAACAATAAGCAAGATCACGATCCATGGGGGAGAAAAAATAATAGCAATAGTGATTCTACTGAAAACAATAAAAAAAACTCTGAAAAAAAAACTTCTTATTTAGATAAATTTCTCAAAAAAATTGGATTTAGGTTAAATGAATTCAGTAATAAAAAAGACGGTATGAGTTTTAGACTACCAAAAAAAAATGTCTGTTATATTAGCTTGATAAGCGTAATTCTTATAATTATTTGGGTTGGAAGTGGATTCTATACGATTAAAGAAGCTGAGCGCGGGGTAGTGTTGCGTTTTGGAAAGTTGAATCGATTAGTTCAACCTGGTTTGAATTGGAAGCCGACTTATATTGATACCGTAACTGCTGTTAACGTAGAATCTGTGCGAGAACTAGCTGCTTCCGGCGTGATGTTAACTTCTGATGAGAACGTTGTTCGTGTAGAAATGAATGTTCAGTATCGCATAACTGAACCTAATCTTTATTTATTCAGTGTAACTAATGCTGATGATAGTCTGCGTCAAGCAACCGATAGCGCTTTACGAGGCGTTATAGGTAAATATACTATGGATCGTATTTTAACGGAAGGTCGTACTTTGGTACGTAGTGATACTCAGCATGTTTTGGAAGAAACTATTCTTCCATATAATATGGGAATTGTTTTATTAGATGTTAATTTTCAAGCTGCTCGACCCCCGGAAGAGGTAAAAGCAGCATTCGATGATGCCATTGCTGCAAGAGAAAATGAACAACAATATGTTCGTGAAGCTGAAGCATATTCAAACGAAGTACAACCGCGTGCGAATGGACAGGCGCAGCGCATTTTAGAAGAAGGGAGAGCTTATAAAGCTCATACTGTATTAGAAGCGCAGGGAGAGGTTCAAAGATTTTTTAAAGTTCTTCCAGAATATAGAGCAGCGCCGGAAATTACTCGTGAACGTTTGTATATCGACACAATGGAGCGTATATTAAGTAATACAAGAAAGATTTTAGTCAATGACAGGCAGAGAAATAGCAATAATCTACTAGTACTATTACCAATAGATCAGACATCACAACAAGCACCTCTCAATTATTTTGATAATTTTCATCCGAAAAAAAATGTTGTTAATCCTCCTATCTTGCCAGATATGGAGAATGTTACTACTACTAGATCACTTACTAAAAAAAACAATGCTAAAGAAAATGTTTTGGATCAACGACGTACTAATGCAAAACGTACTGAAACTTCTTTACGCACAGGGAGAGAATAATTTGTGATACGTAAAATTTTATTATTTATTACAATAGTAGGATCTGTATTACTAAGTACAGCATTTTTTGTAGTACAGGAAGGACAACGCGGTATTGTTTTGCGTTTTGGTAAAGTATTACGAGACAGAAATAATAACCCGTTAGTGTATAGTCCTGGTTTACATATGAAAACACCTTTTATTGAAAAAGTTAAAAATCTTGATGCACGTATCCAAACCATGGAAAATCAAGCTGATCGTTTTGTTACCATGGAAAAAAAAGATCTAATTGTTGACTCATACATCAAATGGCGGATCAGCGACTTCAGTCGTTATTATTTAGCCACTGGAGGCGGTGATATATCTAGAGCAGAGGTGTTATTAAAACGAAAATTTTCCGACCGTTTGCGCTCAGAGTTAGGTCGATTAAACGTTAAAGAAATTGTTACAGACTCCCGTAATCGCTTGATGACTGATGTACGCGATTCACTAAATAATGGAACATCTGATGATGATGAAGGAATACAAACAACTTCAATGAGTGCAATCCCACCTGCTCCTTTGGAAACAGAGAAAGAAGTCAGCGATACTTTGTTTTCTGTCAGTCCTAACAGCATGGCTGTTTTAGGGATTGAGGTCGTTGATGTACGTATTAAACAAATTAATCTTCCATCAGAAGTCTCTGATGCAATTTATCAGCGTATGCGTGCTGAACGAGAAGCTGTAGCTCGTCGTCACCGTTCGCAAGGACAAGAAGAAGCAGAAAAGTTGCGTGCTGCAGCAGACTATAAAGTAGCTCGCACATTAGCTGAAGCGAAGCGTCAAGCGTTGATTATTCGTGGTGAGGCAGATGCAGAAACCGCCAAACTATATGCTGATGCATTTAACAAAGATCCTTCTTTTTACGTCTTTATTCGTAGTTTGCGCGCATACGAAAAAAGTTTTAATAACAAAAATGATTTAATGGTACTTAATCCGGATAGTGATTTTTTTCGGTTCATGAAATCGTCAAGTATGACTAGTCAAAATTCTAAGGATTCTTTTAAAATAAAATGATTGAACTACTCTTCTGATTTTTTATATTCTGGAGAATTTTTATCAATTTCTGTTTTTGCAGCTTTTAAGCGAAAAAAGAAATTGCTACTAACATCTCAGATATATTTATTATAGAATAAAGGTACGTTAATTTTTTATTTCTAGTAATTTTTATTTTTTTAAAAAAACAATGCAAAAAACACTCAAATTTTTCTAATCGTATTTATAGTTTTTTACAACTAAATATTAGTTTAATAAGTAAATTTATCGAAATATGAGAAATAATATTACCGTAATAGGTGTACAATGGGGTGATGAAGGAAAAGGCAAGGCTGTTGATTTATTGGCAGAACGAGCAAAATATGTTGTTCGTTTCCAAGGAGGGCATAATGCAGGTCATACTTTGTTCATCAACAATAAAAAAATTATTTTACATCTAATTCCATCTGGAATTCTCCATACTAATGTTATATGCATTATTGCTGGCAATGTTGTTTTGTCGCCAAATGCTTTAGCAAAAGAAATCCAAGAGCTAGAAATTCTAGGTATTCCTACAAAGAAGCGCATACTTATTTCTGATATGTGTACATTGGTTCTTCCCTATCATGTAGCAATGGATAGGGCACGAGAAAAAATTGATCGTGAGAAAGCTATTGGAACAACAGGATGTGGTATAGGACCAGCATACGAAGATAAAATAGCGAGACGTGCACTTCGTGTAAAAGATCTCTTTAACAAAAAAACATTTTCTAATAAACTAAAAGAGATTATAGATTACTATAATTTTCAATTAGTAAATTACTATCGATCTAATAAGATAGACTACCATTTGGTATTAGATAGCATTTTTGATGTAGCTGACTTATTAACTGGACTAGTTACTGATATTCCAGAGTTGTTAGAACAAGCTAGAAAACGCAATGATTTAATAATATTCGAAGGTGCTCAAGGCTCGTTATTAGATATTGATCAAGGAACTTATCCTTACGTAACTTCTTCTAATACCACTATAGGTGGTGTCGCTACTGGTTCTGGTTTTTGTCCACAACATATCGATTATTCTCTTGGCGTAGTTAAAGCATATTCAACTCGTTCTGGTTTTGGTCCTTTTCCCACCGAAATATTTGATGAAATCGGAGAATTTTTATGTATCAAAGGCCATGAATTTGGATCTACTACTGGTCGTCGTCGTCGCGTTGGTTGGTTTGATGCAGTAGCAGTACGTCGTGCAGTGCAAGTGAATTCATTTTCCGGTTTTTTTCTTACAAAAATTGATGTAATGGATGGTTTGCAAGAAATAAAGATTTGCACAGCCTACCGTTTACCTAACGGCCAAATTTTAAAGAAAATTCCGTTTGCAGAAGAATGTTGGGATAAAGTTGAACCAATTTATGAAACCATGTCTGGATGGAATGAAACTATCTCAGGTATAAAAGAATATGATCAGTTACCCGAAGCAGCGCGTCGTTATATTAAACGAATTGAAGAAATTACTGGAGTATCAGTTGATATTATCTCAACTGGACCAAAGCGTAATGAAAAAGTGATACTACATGACCTATTTTCTCATGTCTAAATTGGAAATAGTTAAATCAATAATAAGAAAATTTGGTAAATAGTTTTTATTTGTTCTTTTCTAAGATTTTTCAATCCCAGGCTGCTTTTCTCTTACTAAGAGAAAACAATATTTAGTCTGTTTTTGTGCGTCTGATTACGAATAGCGTGTAATTCAATCTTCATATCATTGTTTAAAACAGTCAAAATTTAAAAAATTTAAATTTTCTTCTGTTTTATACAGACTAATTCCGTATTTCTCTAATTTCTTCTCCATAAAACGCGGTGCAAAATTTAATTGATAATTATAATTAGTCCTATTTTTCGAGTTTGTTTGGGGGATAGTATAAAATGCTAAGAGACCCTTTTCTGGAAAGGGAAAGAGAAAAGTATGTATTTCCAATTCCAAGTCGAGAACTTATTCTTTTTTACTTAGCCGAGCGAGGAAAACCAGTTAATCGAAAAGTGTTAGCGCAAGAGCTTGGCGTAAAAAGGAAAGACCAATTAGAAAATTTATGCAGACGTTTATCTGCTATGGAACGCACAAAGCAATTGGTTGTTACTGGAAATCAATGCTATACAATATCAAGAAACCTAAATTTATTAAAGGGTGTAGTTATTGGACATCGAGATGGCTTTGGTTTTCTTCGTACTGATGAAAGAAAAAAAAATGATTATTATCTTTCACACGAACAAATGAGAATTGCTATTCACGGTGATAAAGTGATGGCGTTCACTTACCAGGATACAGACAAAAAAAATAAGCATGAAGCACAAATTATTCGCATTCTAGTTCCGCAAATTGGTCAAATAGTAGGTAGATTTTTTACCTGTGCTTATAATTCGTTTGTTGTCCCAAATGATAGACGTTTTAATTTTAAAATTTTAATTCCACCAGAAGAAACTAAAGGTGCGCGCATTGGGCTCATAGTTGTTATTGAGTTAACTCAGCGTCCAAACTGGAATGCAAAAGCTGTTGGTAAAGTAATAAAAATTCTTGGTGAGACCTTAAATGCTAGCATGGCAATAGATATTGCATTACGTACACACAATATTCTTTACTCATGGCCACAAGAAGTTAAACAGCAAATTGCTAACCTTCAGGAAGAAGTGCCAGAAATAGCTAAGCGAGGACGTGTTGATATACGTACATTACCGTTAGTGACTATAGATAGTGAAGAAGCTCAAGATTTTGATGACGCAGTTTACTGTGAGGAAAAACGAGATGGAAGCTGGTTTCTTTGGGTAGCAATTGCCGACATGAGCTACTATGTTCGTCCATACACCCCGCTTGACAAGGAGGCAATCCGTCGCACTACTTCAATTTACTTTCCTTCTCAGGTAATTCCGATGCTTCCAGAAAAATTATCTCATGGTTTATGTTCATTGAATCCACAAGTCGATAGATTATGTGTGGTATGTGAAATGGTCATTTCGTCTCAAGGATGTCTTTTGTCTTACAAGTTTTACGAGGCAGTAATGAATTCTTATGCACGTTTAACTTACAACGAAGTTTCACAAATTTTGCAAGGACATAAAAAACTTTGTTTTCAATATAAAAAAGCCGTTAATCCACTAATGCAGTTACATAAACTATATCAGACTTTAGAAAAAGCTAGAGTAGAGCGAGGAGGAATCACTTTTGAAACCGAAGAGATTAAATTTATCTTTAACGCATCTCATCGCATCAAACGAATTGAATCAGTAAAACGTAACGATGCTCATAAACTAATTGAAGAATGTATGATTTTAGCAAACACTTCTGCTGCTCGCTTTGTTGAGAAGCATAAGGAACCGGTACTTTATCGAGTACACGATAAGCCAAGCAATGAACATATTACACTATTAAGAATTATTCTGAAAGAAAGAGGTTTAATTCTTGGTGGTGGAGATAACCCTGGACCAAAAGATTACGCTGACATAATTAATTTAGTTGCAAATCGTCCAGACCATGAAATATTACAAACTATATTGTTACGTTCAATGAAACAAGCAATCTACGACCCAGAAAATCGTGGACATTTTGGGTTAGCTCTTCAGGCCTACGCTCATTTTACCTCTCCAGTTCGTCGTTATCCAGATTTAGTATTGCATCGAGCAATAAAATATCTTCTCGGACAAAAAAATGGAAGGACTCATGGTCGTGCTACGCCAAGCGGCGGTTGGCATTCCAATTTAAAAGAAATGTTACGGTTAGGTCAACAATGTTCACTTAGTGAACGTCGAGCTGATGAAGCAACTCGTAGTGTAACTGATTGGTTAAAGTGTGATTTTATACAAGAACATATTGGTAAAATATTTACTGGTATTATAATAAATATTTTCAATTTCGGTTTTTTTGTACGTGTTAGCAAGCTTTTTATTGATGGTTTAGTACATATTTCGTCCTTGGATAACGATTATTACCGTTATGACAGTATTTCGCATCGATTAGTAGGAGAATTTAGCGGAAAAATCTATCAATTAGGGGATATAGTAAGAATTCGAGTCGAAACTGTAAATGTGATTGATCGAAAGATTGATTTTTCTTTGATTTCTGATCAAAAACGTCTCTCAAATAGAATGATAAAGAAATTAAATATTAATCAGAAAAAAAGAATTTCCAAAAAAGAAAAAAAAAATTGCTATAATAAATAAAATAAAAACAATTCAGTTAATTATTAAGAATAATAGTTTATTTTAAATAAAAGATTAAAACAATTTATAGTTATACGAAAAAAGGAATTAATAGTTTTTTAAAAAAATCTTATACTTTTATCTGTTTAAAATAAACAGTCAATAATTGCTGACATTTTCAATCTTCCAAGTTGAGATTGTGGAAATAATTTATCGTACATAGTAATAAATTATCTGATAATACGGTAAAGAGTATCATAAATTTTATTTGCAGTGAATAACTTATATAAAAATCTAATTCAAAAACTACTAAACAATATCATGAGTAAAATTGTTTACGGTATTCATGCTGTACAATCTATTTTAAAGTGGAATTCTCAGCATTTTATAAACGTATATATATCAAAAGAACGAAAGAGCGATCCTCGTTTACAATCTTTAGTAAAGCAATTAAAAAATGCAGGAATTGTAATTCAGGTAGCTGCACGTAAATGTCTAGACAAAAAAGCGAACAGTACAGCACATCAAGGTATTATCGCCCATGTACAAACAAGTCAATTTCTTAGTGAAAATGATTTGTCAATGTTTCTAACAAGGAGAGATATACTTCCGCTATTTCTAATACTTGATGGTGTTACTGATCCGCGTAATTTTGGTGCGTGTCTACGTTGTGCTGACGCTGCAGGAGTTCATGCAGTGATTGTCCCTCATAATCGAGCAGCACCACTAAACGCTGCCGCCAAAAAAGCAGCTAGTGGTGCCGCAGAAACTGTAACGCTTATTCGCACCACCAATCTAATTCGTACTTTACTTCTCTTAAAAAAGAACAACGTGTTGGTGGCCGGTACTTCTGAATCAGCTGATCATTCTATTTATCAAAGTAAATTGATTGGATCACTTGCATTAGTTATGGGAGAAGAAGGAAAAGGGATAAGATATCTGACGCGTAAATATTGTGATGAATTTATTAATATCCCTATGAGCGGAACGGTCTCTTCACTTAATGTTTCAGTCGCTACTGGCGTATGTTTATTTGAAATAATACGACAAAGAAGAAAAGAAGTTTCCGATTATACAAAGAAAGTTTTTCTAGGTCATGTCTAAAAAATTTTTGCATCGCTAAAATAGCCAGATTTTTTACCTTTAAGTAAATTTATTATAAATATTAACGGTATTCTCTTTTGAAGAGAATCACGAGCAGAATATTCTAAAAATATGCAATGATAATTATTCTTAGTTTGAGGTCTCTAGTGAGAGACTTTTTCTGAGTGGAAGCTACTTGCAATTGCAATGCTGAAAAAAATTAATTATTAATTGTTATTACTTCTTTATAATTTAATGCTCCATAACTATATAGAGCAAACAGATTTTTTAATTTTTAAAAAATTATAATATTCTCAAGTAAAAAGTGTTTTTTACTATAAAAAAGTAAACGTTATCTATCGATATTAGTTACTAATCACTTAATCAAATTTTATAGGTGAGTCTTCAGCAAATAAGTGAGATATTTAGCAAAATCAAATTTTTGTTTTTTAGTATGTTTAACTCTTTTTTAAAAAGAGTTGAAAATTACATTCTTATTAATTATAATCGTGAGAAGTTGTTTGTTTAATTCTTCCAAATAAAAAACAAAAAAATACGTTTCATTTCAGCGTGTGTTCAACTCCAGCATATTGGCTACATTTTGGTATGTGACATTGAATCTATTTTACTTACTGAAAATAAGTTCCATAAAAAGGTAAGTTCTCATGGCAAGTAAATTTTTTAAAAAAAACCATCCGATGCGTCATTATGAAGTTATTTTCATGGTTCATCCTGACCACAGTGAACAAGTTGAAAAAATGATAGATCACTACAAAACGATAATTAACAATGTTAAAGGACAAATTCATCGTTTAGAAAATTTGGGAAGACGCCATTTGGCCTATCCAATCAAAAAATTACATAAAGCTCATTATGTTTTAATGAACATAGAAATACCAAAAACTATAATTAACGAAATAAAATTAGATCTTCAATTTAATGAAGCTATTATTCGTAGTATGATTACGTGTACTAAATTTAATATACTTGAACCATCTCCAATGAACAAAATAAAAAACGAACAACAAGAAATATCAAATCATAAAACTTCCTCCGTTAAATTTGACGAAAATATTAATCGTATAAATCTATAAAAAGAATAAAATGGTAGAGAATAATATAAAATTATCAGGAACCATTTATAGGATTTTTGTTAAAAAAATAAATCCATCAGGCATTCCTTATTATCAATTCATGCTGGATCATCATTCCTTGCAACAAGAATCTGGTTTTTCACGTCAAGCACGGTGTTGTCTATCTGTAATGGTTAGCGGAAATTTGACATTTGATGTTGATCAACATACAATCCTTGGAAAGGAAGTTATCGTGCAAGGATTTATTAATTGCCATCAAAGATATGATGGCCTAAGCAGAATTGTTTTGCACGCCAAAAAAATTGATTTAATAACATCCGGAGAGTGATTTTATGGCGCTTCGCTTTCATCGTCGTAAGTTTTGTCGTTTTACTACGGAAAAAATTACTGAAATTGACTACAAAGATATCACGCTTTTAAAAAACTATATTACTGAATGCGGAAAGATTGTTCCAAGTCGGATTACAGGCACTAGTGCTAAATATCAGCGTCAATTATCCCGCGCTATTAAACGTGCTCGCTATCTGTCTTTATTACCGTACACTGATCACCATCGGTAACGACTTATTTATCTTTGACTGGATAAAACAATGCAAATTATTATGCTTGATACAATTTCTAAACTTGGTAACTTCGGTAAGCAAGTCAGTGTAAAAGCTGGATACGCGCGAAACTACTTAATTCCACAAGGAAAAGCTATTTTAGCCACTAAAAAAAATCTTGAACTTATTGAATCACGTCGCAATGAACTTGAGGTTCGAGCAGAAAATATTCGACGCACTGCCGAAGAACGTGCTTTAAAACTTAAAGAATTAGGTAGTATTACTATTTTTTCTAAAGCAGGTTCTAAAAATAGACTGTTTGGTTCTATCGGTACTCGTGATATCGCAAACGCTATTAGCGATAAAGGAATTAAAATCGTCAAAAACGAGGTCCGCTTAAAAGCGAACTCCCTTCGATCTGTTGGCAGTCACGTAGTAAAAATTCAGGTACATAGAGAAATTTCCGTCAATATAAATATAATAATTCTTCCTGAAACATAGGAATTTGTTTTTAACTTTTAGATCAATTTTTATATTTTAAGCATTAAAATTTTAAATTTAATAGCTCTGAATTAGAACTCATTTTTCGTAAAATAAAACTGCTTGTAGCATCAAAAGTTTTAATAATAAAACGTTTTAGTTCTTTTTAAAAAAGAGGAAAAATTTAGTTTTAATTGATATTAAGCTTTTCCATCAGTTGAATTATAGAAATTTTAAAGAATAATTAAGAAATTCAATTTTTTATTACAACATGATAATAATTTTGAGTTATGGTTCTCAATATAAAAACAAAAAAATTATCATGTCCAAATAAATTAAAGAATATCATCGTCCTTTAAAGAAAAAACAAAAAACATGTATATTATTAATAAGACTTGGTTTTTAAAAAATTTAAATTAAAGGTATAAGCTATATAAATTTTGTTAATTTAAATCTGCAAGATATTTAAATGTTTTTAAAATTTTCTTGCAAAGCAAGAAAAATCCATTTTGATTTAAGATAGGATTCACGCGTTTATTTTTAGCTTTTGAGAAACGAAAAAATTATGTAATACTTTTATTTGACGAGTCTTTTTAAGATCGAAAGAAATATAATCGTAAAGAATTAAAGTTTTTATATTTAAAATAATTAATTCTTATAGGCGTGAAATTGATTTCATTTAACTTATAAGTTTATAAAACTAGGCAACAAAATATTTTTTTTGTAACACACTTAGCTTTTTGTAAAAAATTTTTACAGACTTCCTCTTTCTTTCCTATTCTTTCGACCTTCTTGATAAAAAGAAACATAAAGTTATTAACTATAACATTTTTTCTCCATAAAACTAGATAAAGATCAATCGCTAAGTTGTTTAGTAATTCCAAACTAACAGTTCTAAGACAAAACACTAATTTAATATTTGCGGAATATGTTAAAGAACTTATTTACTATTGATAATAGTTGGTGGAATAAAACTAAAAAATCAAAAAAAAGAACCGCGCTGATTGATTTTTTATAATGAAATTGCTTGCTTTACTATGATCTTAAGTAAAATACAATTTTTTTATAAAAACTAGAATAGATCATTTGAATTCTTCAGTTTAAAAAATTCAATCTAGCTATTGATGGAAAAGCAATATGGTTATAATAGAATTATTATATTGTTAATTGTTTACTGCCGCTCTTTTTTTTGAAAAATTAAATTTTTTGTTTTTAATTTTATTAATTTATTATCGTTTAACAATTGATAACACGCATACAAGTTATAAACAATAATATTATATTGATCTTAATAAATTTGAAATTATGTTTTAATTTAGTAAATTAACTTAATATTAATAATAATTTGCAACACTATTGCTAGTGTATCGATTACATACCAAATAGTTGTTACAACTAAACAAGCAAATAAATGAAACTCATGTTTCTACGTTAAAGACGCACTAAATCTATTTTCAAAGGTTCTTAAACTCATTTGATGAAAGCTTTATTTTCAATAATTAGTAGCGCCAGTTTTAATTAAACGTTACTTCTATACATAGAATTATTGTTTATCATTTAAATTAAGATAATCATAGAATTAATTACCGAAAGTTGATTTTTGCATATTTTTAATAGCTGCTTAAAAAAGTAGCTAAAATAAAATATACCTTAAATCAGGATTTAAACTTGAAATAACCATTAAATTAGCTCTTTTTTAAACAAATTGATATTGTTTACAAATGATTAAATGGCTAAAGCAATTAGAAGAAAAAATTATAGTTTTTAAAAAAATTACATCTGTGTAGTTATAAGCATAAAGTCCTAATAATCTATATTTAAAATTAACAAATCTTCATGCTAACTCATTAAATGATGAAAAAAAACAAATAGCACCAAAAGTTCTGAAAAACTTAGAAATTTGAAGTTATTTCATAATTATTAAGTTAATTCATTAAATTGAAGGCTATAAATGTACTAAATATCATTAACTATAAACCTTAGATGAAAAAATGCTATTGAAAACGCGTTAACCAATTCTCCTTCTATTGATAATGTTCTGATTAAAGGCATTTACATCGTAAGATAAAAAATAAAAAACTACATTAAGCTTGAATATTAAATGAAAATTTAAATTCAGTTATAACTCACGAGCTTGTCCAACGAAAAAATTAAAAAGTTTTTTAGATAGGTATTCGACATGTAATAGTTTTTCGAAATTCACTAGAGATCTTAAAAATTAAAATCAAAGACTTTTAATTATCTTCGTTGTAATTAGTAATTTATTTTATAACAATTAAATTCAGACTTTTATTTTAAAACTTATAACTAACTCTTTCGAAACTAATTTTTACTTTTCTCTTAAAAAATTACAGTTAACAAATCACTCTTTCTTGTAAAGAAATTTTATAAGAGATTTAGATTAGAAAAAACAAAAATGGTGTTTGCTATTTAAAGCAATATTTTTGAAGCGGAAATATAATCAAATATATGAGAAAGTTATCATCATTAATAGTATTATAGTTAAAAATACTTTTGGACATTATAATTGAAATAATTAAATAAAATATATCAAACTGTAGACGTCTTTTAAACAAAGACTAGATATAATAATTCATTTAAAAATAAATGTTAACTTAATCTTATTTAACTCCTAAACTTACCAGTTTATTTTAGAGCATGTACTACTGGAGGTATTTTTTCTGGAGGTTCCAATAAGAAACTCAAAAATTTCTGAATAGCGGCTATTTTTGATCTTTTCGTTCAGCCTTACTTAATCAGAAGTCATGAAAAATTAAATTTCTTAACGAAAATAGTGCTATCTTCACAGTTCAAATGATTTGTTTAAATCATTAACTGAAAAAGAAAGGATGGTTACTTTTCTATTACAAACTAAATTACAAAGGAAATTTCTTTTAATGCTACTTTGTTACGTAGGTAATTGCATAAATCGAACTTGATTTATAAAATTTAAATATTTACTTTTTGACTTAATTGACTTAGCTTTTAAATGTCAAAAATATCGTAGTAGTTTCCATTTGGAAAATAATGATTCTATGTTATATCTACGATTTTATAATCAAAAATCTAAAATTATTTTTTCCTCTATTAAAGATAGCTTTTTTAATCGAGAGAAATTTAACTTACAATTAGTAAAGTAGAATGATTTTACAATTTACTAACATTAATTTTACTTTTAGTTGCTCTAACTCGATCAAAAGCGGAAAGAATTTCGGTTTTTGCTTTTTCGGCATTACTCCAACCTTCTACTTTTGTCCATTTGTTATTTTCAAGATCTTTGTAATGATCAAAGAAATGAACTATTTGTTCTCGTAGTGATAAAGACAAATCATCAATGTCTTTAATGGAAGCAAATTCTTGCGATAATTTAGCGTGTGGTATTGCAATTACTTTTATATCTTTACCCGATTCATCGATCATATTTAACATTCCAACTGGACAGCATCTTATTACACAACCTGGCTGCAATGGAAAGGGTGTTGGCACTAACACGTCGATTGGATCTCCATCCGAAGATAATGTATGATTGATATATCCATAGTTACAAGGATAAGACATTGTGCTTGACATAAATCGGTCAACAAACAAAATACCACTATTTTTATCAACTTCATATTTATTGCGACCAGAATTAGCCGAAATTTCAATAATTACGTAAATATCTTCTGGAAGATTTTTTCCTGCTGGAACTTGAAGCAAACTCATATTTACTTTCTCTAATTACTTAGCATGTATTTTTCGTATAGAAATAAAAAGGATTATCTAATTATGGTAGTTATAAAAAAATGTTGTCAATACTCTCAATCTATATTTACATCATTCTAGTATAGAAAATTCTACTTCTTAATTAATGGATAAAATTTAATGCAATAAGATTATCAGTTAATTTTGCTAAAAACAGAAACTAAATATATTTCTTTATTTATAAATCTTGCTGTACTGTTACGCAAGCTAAACTTTTTAATGCATCGCGATAAGGAGATGGAGATAAACAGCTGAGACTAGCAATAGCTTTTTTCGCTTCTTTTTCTGCACAGCGGCGAGTATAAACAAGAGAGTTGCATTGGTGCATTATATCTAGAATGAATTCCATTAGATGACGTCCTTTACCTGTTTTGATAGCATTTCGGATTAAAGCTGCCTGCTCTGGTTTGCTGTTTTGCATAGAATGCAGCAATGGAAGAGTAGATTTTCCTTCATTTAAATCACTACCAAAATCTTTTCCTAAAAATTTACAATCTGTACTGTAGTCTAGTAAATCATTGATCAATTGAAAAGCAGCGCCTAAATGTCGACCATAAGCACAAAGTTTTGATTCCTGATATTCATTAGCACCAGCTAAAATAGAAGAGGCTTGTGCAGCTACTTCAAACAACCTTGCAGTTTTACTATAAACGATTCGCATATAATCATTGATAGTGATATCTGGATCGTGGCAATTCATTAATTGCAAAACCTCACCCTCAGCAATAATATTAACTGCCTCTGACATTAGTTTTAATACCCGTAGTGATTCTAAAGTAGTCATCATTTGAAACGCTCGAGTATAGATAAAATCACCAACTAATACACTAGCTGCATTACCAAACTCCGCATTAGCTGTTGCCTTCCCTCGACGCATATTGGATTTATCTACTACGTCATCATGAAGTAACGTAGCAGTATGAATAAATTCAATTAAAGCAGCAACGGTTATATGTTGCTTCCCTTGATAATGCAAAGCTCTTGCAATTAATACTGCAATCATTGGTCTTATACGTTTTCCGCCACTACTAATAATATAGTGTCCTAATTGATCAATCAAAGCAATATCGGATTTAATCTGTCTGTGAATTATCGTATTTACCTCTGCCATATCTTGCGCAGTTAGTTTATTAATTTGTTGAAGATTCATTATTATTAATTAAATTAAGAATAGCTCACTAGTAACTAGTTATATCACACAACATGATAAAGAACGCTAAAAGCGTATCAATCATTAAATTATTAAAAAAACAAAAAGTATAAGGTAAATAGGAATTTTTCTTCCAAAGAGGGGAATATTCTAAACTTTAGGAATTTTTTTCTACAAAAATTACACTTGCTTTTATAAAAAAAATCAGATATAAAAAGGTCGTGTTAGATAGTTTTTGACAACTAAAAATTAAAATAAGGAAGTTGAATTTCTATGTATGCGATTTTTCAAAGCAGTGGTAAACAATTTTTGGCAAGCAGAGGACAGATCGTTCGTCTCGAGAAATTGAACACAGAAAAAGGCAAATTTATTGAATTTAAAAATGTTATGATGATTACTGATGGTGAAAAAATACAAATTGGTACTCCTTTCTTATGTAGTGCTAAAGTTATAGGAGAAATCATAAATCATGGTCGACTTGATAAGATAAGAATTATTAAGTTCCGTCGTCGCAAACACTATCGTAAGTCTCAAGGACATCGTCAATGGTTTACTGACGTAAAAATTAATAATATCAGTATTTAGAGTTTAATATAAAAAATTATGGCACATAAAAAAGCTGGTGGTTCTACACGTAATGGACGTGATTCAAAAAGTAAGCGTCTTGGTATTAAACGATACGAAGGAGAAATAGTAAATGCTGGAAGCATTATTATTCGGCAACGTGGAACTCTCTTTCATCCTGGAAAAAATGTGGGTTGCGGAAAAGATCATACACTTTTTGCCTTGAAGACAGGGCGAGTTCAGTTTACGTTTAAAGTTTCTACAAACCAAAGGCTAGTTAATATTAGATATTAAAATAACTTGTTTATTGTCTTGCTTACTAATAAAATTTTACTTTTAATGGATTACCTCCTAACTAAACTTAAGAAGCTTTTTAACAAAGTAGGATAATTTTAAAAGCAAAAGAACGTACTGTGTAGGTTTTCTTAGGATCTATTTAGTTAGATTTTAATAAGTTACAATTATAGTCCGCTGAGCAAGACCCCTGTACCCTTACCTTTCACCGAGTTTATCTACAAAATTAGAGCACAATACGATTATTACATGATAGAACCTTAATCAACAAATGAACCATAAAATTATTGTTAAATTTAGTTAAAAAATATATTTTATCTAATTTATGAGGTTAATGATGAAGTTTGTTGACGAAGTTAACGTTTTAGCAATGGCAGGAGATGGTGGAAATGGTTGTATCAGTTTTCATCGTAGCAGATGTGTACCTCGCGGTGGACCTGATGGAAGCGATGGAGGTGATGGAGGTAGTGTATGGTTACTAGCAGATGAGAATGTAAATACTCTTATTGATTTTCATTTTAAAAGAATCGTTCGTGCCGAATGTGGTCAGCATGGCCGAAGTCGAAAGCGTACCGGAAAATGCGGAAGGGATGTTATAATTACGGTTCCAGTAGGTACTAGAGTGATAGATCTAGATACTAATCATTTAATTAGTGATATGATCAACCATACCCAGAAACTAATGGTAGCCAGAGGAGGAAAACGCGGCCTAGGAAACATTCATTTCAAATCATCGATCAATCAAACTCCATATCAAAGAACTAACGGAAAAAAAGGACAAATCCGATCGATTCAGCTGCAACTAATGTTATTAGCAGATGTTGGCATGTTGGGCCAACCTAATGTTGGTAAGTCAGCATTTGTTCGCACAGTATCAGCAGCTAAGTTAAAGGTAGCTGATTACCCATTTACTACTTTAGTGCCAAAATTAGGAGTAGTACGAATAAATAATAAAAAAAGTTTTGTAATTGCAGACATTCCTGGATTAATCAAGGGTGCTGCAGATGGAGCAGGTCTAGGAGTTCGTTTTCTTAAACATTTAGAGCGTTGTCGAATGTTGTTACATTTTGTTGATTTAGCTCCTATTGATCAATCTGATCCAGTAGAAAATGCTAGCAATGTTATTAGTGAATTAAATCGATATAGTGAAAAATTAGCTAATAAACCATGTTGGTTAGTGTTCAATAAAGTTGACCTTCTTACTCAAGAAGAAGCAAAATCACGCGCTAGTACAATTGTACATAGGCTAGGTTTAGAAAAAGAAAAGTACTATCTAATATCTGTTATTAATCGTTTTGGTGTAGAAGCTCTTTGCTGGGATATAATGTCTTTTATTAAAGATAAAACCAGAAAAATTGCTGTATAGCTATATTTAAAAGTAAAAAATTAAGAGCATTATTAAAAATAAAACAGAACTGTCTTTTCTGGAACTTTTTTTATTGAGAAAAGATAATTTCTTTATATGAAAGAGCTAATTTCTATATTAATTTATTTACATACAGTGCTATTTTTTAGCAGTTTTTCACTTTTATTGAAGATAATTATATTTCTTACTAAGAAGAAATCTTCCAGTTTTTGGAATCTGATGTATAACCAAGCAAAAAGTAATAAAATAATTTTATCAGCTGCTTTAAGGTATAAGAAGCCTCTCTTCTTAAGAAGTTATAATATTAGTTCTCTATTAAAAAGTGGATATATTAAAAATAAGGCGAAACATATTGATATACTATCCATCTATAAAAAGAAATAAAAATTTTATATTCAATAATATATTGAATAAAGCTAGTGATAAATTTATAGTTGTTAATGCTTTAAGCTATAAAAGTAATACCTAAACCTTTAGAAGGAAAACCGTTTAAATAAATAAGACGTTGCTAAATGGATATATAGTTATGAACCAGATTCCGATGACCTTACGTGGCGCTGAAAAGTTGCGGAAAGAGTTGGATTATCTAAAAAACATCCGTCGACCTGAAATAATCAAATCTATTGTTGATGCTCGAGAACATGGTGATTTAAAAGAAAACTCTGAATATCATATCGCAAGAGAACAACAAGGATTCTGCGAAGGTCGTATTCGTGAAATCGAAGCTAAACTATCCAATGCACAGATAATTGACGTAACTAAATTAACTCCAAGCAATCGTGTTGTTTTTGGTTCTACAGTTAGTATAGAAAAATTAAATACTAATGAGCAACATAAATATCGTATTGTTGGTGATGATGAAGCTAATTTCAAACAAAGTTTAATTTCTATTAATTCTCCAATCGCTAGAGGCTTAATAGGAAAAGAAGAAGGAAATCTTGTAACAGTTACAACTCCTGGTGGAGAAGTGGAATATAAAATACTTAAAGTAGAATACTTGTAAGATTCATTTATTAAAGTCACTATATTAAACTTTAATGTTCCAATTTTTTCTTATTAACTTATTTTGTTTTTAAATCTTTGTTTAAATTAAGTTTACTTACTCAACGGAAAGACTATATATATTTACTTCGACGGTTAACTTTTGAAAAAACACTTCGTTACTTTTAACTTAAATGTGTTTTATCTAATATTTATTGAAGTAAAATACTCTACCGTTATATCGTATATATCCTCATTTTATGACGATTTTAAAGAAAAAGTAATATATCTTTTTCTTCAATTTTTGCTCTTCTTAAAGAGGAAAATTAAAATAATTTGGTTTTGTTTAAAAAACAATCATGAAAAAACATTCTCCAAGCTCTTGTCGTTGGCTACACAGAAATTTTAATGATAAATACGTCCAAAAGACAAAAGAAAAAAAGCTACGCTCTAGAGCTTGGTTTAAAATTGATGCGATACAAAAAAACAATAAATTGTTAGAGCCAGGCATGACAGTGATAGATCTTGGTGCAGCGCCTGGTGGTTGGTCCAAATACGCCGCTAAGAAAATTGGCAACAACGGTTCCCTTATCGCTTGTGATATTCTATCAATGAGCCCCATAGTAAACGTTAATTTTATTCATGGAGATTTTCGTGAACCTGCAGTAGTAAAAAATATTTATAGGCTTATAGGAAAAAAAAAAGTGCAACTGATTTTATCTGATTTGTCACCTAATATAAGCGGAGTGCCAGAGATCGATATTCCAAAATCCATACATCTTGCACAATCAGCTTTAAATTTTTGTCGGAATATTCTGTCGTCTGGTGGGAATTTTTTGGTTAAAATCTTTCAAGGAGAAAGTGTTAATGATTACATAAAAGAAACTCGTTCTCTATTTACAAAAGTAAAAATCTGTAAGCCCGACTCCTCCAGGACTTGTTCTCGAGAAGTATATATTGTGGCGATGGGACGTATATTATAATTCGAATCAAAATTATAGTATTGGTAGGTTCCTGCGCTAATTGTTAGCACTAATGTAATTATGAGGTTAAACCCCTTGAGTGATATGGCCAAGAATTTGATTCTCTGGTTAGTAATCGCAGTTGTCTTAATATCGGCGTTCCAGAGTTTCGGTCCTAGCGATACCAGTGGACACACGGTAGACTATTCTACTTTTATGTCTGAACTAAACTACGATCAAGTTAAAGAGGTTCACATTAACGGTCGTGAAATTACTGTCACTAAGAAGGACAGTAATCATTACACCACTTATATTCCTGTTAATGATCCTAAGTTACTTGATATTCTTTTAACTAAGAATGTTAAAGTAATAGGTGAACCTCCAGAGGAACCAAGTTTACTTGCATCTATCTTCATTTCTTGGTTTCCAATGTTGTTACTGATTGGAGTTTGGATCTTTTTTATGCGTCAAATGCAGGGAGGTGGAGGAAAAGGAGCAATGTCATTTGGAAAAAGTAAAGCTCGAATGTTGTCAGAAGATCAAATCAAAACAACGTTTGCAGATGTTGCTGGTTGTGATGAGGCTAAAGAAGAAGTCAGTGAGTTAGTAGATTATCTACGTGAGCCAAGTCGATTTCAAAAGTTAGGTGGAAAAATTCCAAAAGGAATTCTTATGGTAGGACCTCCAGGAACCGGTAAAACTTTGTTAGCTAAAGCTATTGCTGGAGAAGCAAAAGTTCCATTTTTTACTATTTCTGGTTCAGATTTTGTAGAAATGTTTGTTGGTGTTGGTGCCTCACGAGTACGTGATATGTTTGAGCAGGCAAAAAAAACGGCACCTTGTATCATTTTTATCGATGAAATTGATGCAGTGGGAAGACAACGTGGTGCAGGTCTTGGTGGAGGTCATGATGAACGTGAACAAACATTAAACCAAATGTTAGTAGAAATGGATGGTTTTGAAGGCAACGAAGGAATTATCGTTATTGCCGCAACTAATCGACCAGACGTCCTTGATCCTGCGTTACTTCGACCAGGTCGTTTCGATCGTCAGGTAGTAGTTGGTTTACCTGATGTTCGTGGACGTGAACAAATACTAAAAGTACACATGAAACATGTTCCACTTGCATCAGATATAGATCCATCCGTTATTGCAAGAGGTACACCTGGATTTTCCGGAGCTGACTTGGCGAACTTAATAAACGAAGCAGCACTTTTCGCTGCTCGTGGTAATAAACGTGTAGTATCAATGATTGAATTTGAAAAGGCTAAAGATAAAATCATGATGGGAACTGAACGTCGCTCAATGGTAATGACAGAAGCGCAAAAAGAATCAACTGCTTATCATGAAGCTGGACATGCAATTATAGGAAGATTAGTACCAGAACACGATCCTGTACACAAAGTAACGATTATTCCTCGTGGACGCGCACTTGGAGTTACTTTCTTTTTACCTGAAGGAGATTCTATTAGTACCAGTCGTCAGAAATTAGAAAGCCAAATTTCTACTTTATATGCCGGCAGATTGGCTGAAGAAATTATTTATGGACCAGAAAAAGTATCTACTGGTTCTTCCAACGATATAAAAGTAGCAACCTCTATTGCTCGTAATATGGTGACACAATGGGGCTTTTCCGAAAAGCTTGGTCCGCTTTTGTATACAGAAGAAGAAGGAGAGGTGTTTCTTGGTCGTTCAGTAGCAAAAGCGAAACATATGTCTGATGAAACGGCACGCATCATTGATCAGGAAGTAAAATTGCTTATTGAACGAAATTACGTACGAGCTCGCTCTCTTCTTATAGAGAATATGGACATTTTACATACTATGAAAGATGCGTTAATGAAATATGAAACGATCGATGCATCACAAATTGATGATTTAATGAATCGAAAAACTGTTCGTTCTCCAGCTGGTTGGAATGAAAATTCCTCTGGAAATAATAATAATGGAAAATCATCTGGCATTCTTGCTTCAGTAAGTGAAGAAAAAACTATATTGAATTCTATCAATTCCATATTAGAACAATATGGAAACCAGTAACAACTTTGTTCGGAATCGCAAAATAATCCTATTAAACAGTCATTAGTCCAATAAATGTCTATGTTAGAGGACTATAATGATATTCAACATTATTTAATAGCAAGCATCTTTACTGAAGAAACAAAATAAGTATAAATTAAAATATCGTTATTTCTAATATCAAACCTTATTAAGGACTCACGTGAAACTTGTTGCGTTAGGACGTACGCTTAATTTAGAAGCCCCAAATGTTATGGGAATACTTAATGTTACCCCAGATTCCTTCTCTGATGGGGGTAAATATCAAACTTTAACTAGCGCAATTGATCACACGGCAGAAATGTTAGCCAATGGAGCAACTATTATTGATATCGGTGGAGAGTCTACTCGTCCAGGTGCGCAAACGATTAGTGACGAAGAGGAAACAGAGCGTGTAGTACCGATAATTATGGCGTTATCGAAACGCTTTGATGTTTTTATTTCTGTTGATACTTCCAAATCACTTGTAATCAAGGAAAGTGCAAAAGCTGGAGCGCATTTAATTAATGATATTAGAGCATTACGTGAACCAAATGCGCTTAAAGCTGCTTTGAATAGTCAGCTTCTTATATGTTTAGGACATATGCAAGGAGAACCAAGAACTATGCAAGCAAATCCAAGGTATAAAAATGTTTTTGAAGAAATAAAAAAGTTTTTCGCACAGAAAATTTCGCATTGTGAAGCGACTGGTATCAAAAAAAATAGATTATTAATTGATCCGGGTTTTGGTTTTGGAAAAAATTTAGAGCATAACTATCAAATTTTGGCACAATTAGGACAATTGCATTGCTTCAATCTACCATTAGTAGTAGGAATGTCTCGTAAGTCGATGATAGGAAATATAATAAATGCTCCAGTAGAAAAAAGAATTTTTGGGAGCATTTCCTGTGCTGTTATAGCTGCTTTGCAAGGAGCACAAATAATTCGAGCACACGATGTTAAAGAAACTGTAGAAGCGATGAAAATAGTAAAAGCCATATTTAAAGCAAAAGAATTTATACAAAAGAGTAAGAATACTTAGAGATAAAAAATTAAAGTTAACTATTATTTTTAAAACACCTAAAATTTAAATATAAGGAAATACCCAAATAAATTTAAATCTTAATATTGATTATAGATCACAAGAAAAAATTCATCCATAATGAGTTTACTTATCAAAACAATACACAATGTTTTTTGAATTAAAAATCAAGGAATTTAAATAATTAAGTTAGTTTAATTTAAAGCAAAAATGAAAGTTATCAAAATAGTTATTAATTTCAATTTTAATCAATTGATTAGGCGTCGCTTTTTTTATAGACTGTTCTATTTTGAATGAAAACTTCTTTGTTTGCTTGTATGCTTATTTTTGAAACGTTAAGCAGTTCATTCAATCAGTATTATTTTTCGCTAAAAAAATATTTTTTATTAAAAATTAATTATTTTAATTAATTGAAAGCACTTAATCGTTAAATTTGTTCTTGCAAATAAACAATATTAGAGATATTATTTCTTCATTAGGTTTATAGCTAGAAATAAAGCATTTGACAGTTTTTATTATCTGGAAACTTAAAAGGAAAAGCTTTGTATCAGATTTTATTAGTTATATTTTTGATAGTAGCTACTAGTTTAATTTTGTTAATAATAATTCAAAAAGGCGATGACCCTAATATAAAATCTTCTTTCGGAGAAAATGCCTATAGTAGTTTTTTTCGTTCGACAAAAGGATCCGGGAACTTTTTAACGCATATGACAGCGGTATTAGCAACTCTTTTTTTTATTCTTAGTTTAATATTAAGTAACTTAAGCAGTAATCATAAAGAGATTCAATGTCAGCAAAGTAATTTAAATTTAGAAAATTTAAAAAAATTTCATCATAAAAGTGGAAAATTAAGTGATATTCCTCAATAAAATAAATTTTCGGCAAAAGCCGAGGTGGTGAAATTGGCAGACACGCTACTTTGAGGTGGTAGTGCTCAACAGGCTTACGGGTTCGAATCCCGTCCTCGGCACCATGATCCATACAAAGCTAGGTTCTTGTGTCTCACTAAGACTTAATTTGTTGTCTTCGTCTGAAGTATTATACAATTAATTTAAACGCGGAGTGGAGCAGTCTGGCAGCTCGTCGGGCTCATAACCCGAAGGTCGTCGGTTCAAATCCGACCTCCGCAAGAAACTTTGCTTAGGCGTTTTAGTAAACGCCTAAGCATTTCTAACTGGATTTACTATCTTGACACAGGCACCAAAAGGCGCTTTTCAATTTACATAGTATTTACCATTTTAGCGCCCCGATTTTTCGGGGTTTTTTATTACTTTTTAGAATAAAAGAAACAAATTAATCAATAAAATATAGTTGTTTACTAAACAGTCTCAATTTCTAACTTAACTTAAATAAAATTCAATCGCACTTCTATAAATTGCGCAGGTATATTCATAACAACGATACAATTTAGTTGTTATTGATATCGGCATAGTTATGAATTAATAAGTATGATTCAAATTGTAGAGTTATGCTGTGGTGGTAGCAGGAAATTATCCTAACAAAAAATAAATGATTAGGCTGCGAGATCAACGAATAAAAGTTCAGCAGATAGCAACAGAGTTTCCTGCTTTTGATTTTCTTTTAATGAGGCAATCAAAATGAATAGAGAGATTCTAGCTGTTGTGGAAGCGGTCTCTAATGAGAAAGCTATTCCGCAAGAGAAGATTTTTGAAGCACTGGAAATAGCTTTATCTGCGGCAATAAAGAAAAAATACGAACAAGAAATTGAAATTCGTGTCAATATTGATCGAAAGTTAGGACATATTAATACCTTTCGTCGTTGGTTAGTCGTTCATAAGGTAGTTCAACCTACCAAAGAAATTACATTTGATGCAGCTCAAATTGATAATCCTACGATACAACTTGGTAATTATGTTGAAGAAAAAATTGAATCGATAATGTTTGACCGTATTTCTACTCAAACGGCCAAACAGGTTATTATTCAAAAGGTACGCGAAGCTGAACGAGTGGCAGTGGCTAACCAATTTCGAGATCGCGAGGGTGAAATTGTAACTGGTATAGTAAAAAGAGTGAACCGTGATAACATCAGTCTTGACTTGGGTAATAATGCTGAAGCAATTATTAGCCGAGAAGATATGTTGCCCAGAGAAAATTTTCACCCTGGTGATCGAGTAAGGGGTGTTTTATATTCTATCCGACCAGAAGCACGTGGAGCACAATTATTTGTTAGTAGATCTCGAAAGGAAATGCTAATCGAATTATTCCGTATAGAAGTGCCAGAAATTGGAGAGGAAATTATTGAAATTAAAGCCGCTTCTCGTGATCCTGGATCACGAGCAAAAGTTGCCGTAAAAACTAACGATAAACGTATCGATCCGATTGGTGCGTGCGTAGGTATGCGTGGTGCACGTGTTCAGGCAGTTTCAAATGAATTAGGAGGTGAACGTATCGATATTGTGCTTTGGGATGATAATCCTGCTCAGCTTGTAATTAATGCGATGGCGCCAGCCGATGTTGAATCTATCGTCGTAGATGAAGATAAACACACAATGGATATTGCAGTAGAAATCAATAGTCTTGCTCAAGCTATTGGACGAAACGGACAAAATGTTAGGTTAGTTTCTCAGCTCAGCAAATGGGAATTAAACGTAACAACAGTAGAGGATTTGCAGAAAAAACATAAAGCCGAGACCTGTGCAGCAATTGATATTTTTATTCATAAATTAGGTATCGATGAAGGATTCGCAACTCTCTTAGTAAAGGAAGGATTTTCTTCCCTTGAAGAGTTGGCTTATTTACCAACGCATGAATTTTTAAAAATTAAAGGCATTGAAAAAAAATCAATAAAAATGCTACAAGAAAAGTCAAGAAATGTATTAACTAAACTTGAATTGACGCGAAAGAACTGTCTTTCCGATTCAAAAAATACACCATCTACAGACTTACTAAATTTGCCTGGATTGGAAAAAAAAATAGCATTTAAATTAGCCGATTATGGTATTTGCACGCTTGAAGATTTAGCTGAACAGGCTATCAGCGATTTATCAGATATCGAAGGTCTAAATAGTGAAGAGGTTGGTGAACTTATAATGACTGCCCGCAATATTTGCTGGTTTAGTAATAGAGCTACGTAGTAGGAAAATAATAGAATGAAGGATATAACCATAAAATCCCTTGCTGCTGAAAGACATGTTCCAATTGATCGTTTAATACAACAGTTTGCTGATGTTGGAATTTATAAAACCGCAATTGACTCTGTGAGTCAACATGAAAAAGAAATTCTACAAACGTATCTAAGTCAAATTCGCAACATTACATCTGGCATTAGACAACTGGAAGTTCAAAGAAAAACACACAGCACTTTAAACGTTTCTGGTATTGGCGGAAAAAACAAGCCAGTTCAAATCGAAATAAGAAAAAAACGTATTTATGTACAGAATAATTTATGTGAAGAAGAAAAAAATAAGTCAGAAGAATTGCTGCCTAAAGAGCAACAATATGATGCTTTTGAAAAAGAAGTTTATAAAATTAAAAACAGCGATAAAGAAAAAAACAAGAATAAAATTACAGAAACAATTAAGAAAAAAGATCTTGATCGAACAAAATCTTTCCAAAAAAAAAGTGCTAAATCAATCCAACAAAAAAATAGCATTTTAATAGTTAAATCACAAAAAACAGCTGAAAAGGTTCGCCTAAAAGCTGAAACTACACAATTAAGAAATAAAGTTGAGGAAGAGATACGTAAAAAGGTTGAGGAAAATGCTCAACGGATTGAAGCAGAAACTCGGCGTATGGCTAAAGAGTTTAACGATCATTGGAACAATACACTTGAAAAAATTATTGAGGAAGATAGCAAAGACTATCACATTACGACTTCTTTTCACGCCCGTGAAGCCGAAGATGAAAATGACCGAAAAGTAGAAGGAGAAAGACGCAGCCGATTTCGAAATGGAAAGACTGCGAAGCAAAAAAAAACAAGTCGTCTATTTGAAAACTCTAAAATTGATCGAGAAGAGACTCGTGTTGTAAATCGAGGAATAAAAAATAAAAGGAAAACAAATACTATAGTGCAAGAATTTAGCAAACCGATACAAGCAATGAGTCGTAATATAGTAATTGGGGAAACCATTACTGTAGCAGAGCTTGCTAATAGAATGGCAATAAAAAGCTCTTTTGTCATTAAAGCTCTAATGCAGTTGGGAATAATGGTAACTATTAATCAGTTAATTGATCAAAAAACTGCGCAATTAATAGCAAAAGAGATGGGACACAAAGTAACTTTGCATCATGAAGGGGAATTAGAAGAATCAGTAATGTCTGATCGAGATATCGGTAATTCTACTTGTTTAGAGCGTCGTGCGCCAGTGGTTACTATTATGGGACATGTTGATCATGGAAAAACATCATTATTAGATTATATTCGTTCATCTAAAATAGCCTCTAGTGAAGCGGGTGGCATTACTCAACACATTGGCGCATATTGTGTAGAAACAAATAATGGAATGATAACATTCCTAGATACTCCTGGACATATGGCTTTTACTGCAATGCGTGCTCGTGGTGCACAAATAACTGATATCATTGTCTTAGTAGTTTCTGCTGATGATGGTGTTATGCCTCAAACTATTGAGGCTATTCAACATGCTGTGTCTGCTAAAGTGCCTATAATAGTTGCAATTAATAAAATTGATAAAATGGAAGCAAACCCAGATCGAGTAAAAAAAGAACTAATTCAACATGGCATTCTTCCGGAGGAATGGGGTGGTAAAAATCAGTTTGTACTTATTTCAGCTAAATTTGGAACAGGTATCAATGAATTATTAGAGGCCATTCTGTTACAAGCAGAAGTGCTTGAATTAAAAGCAGTCCATAACGGAATGGCTAATGGTATAGTTATTGAATCCTCTTTAGATAAAGGACTTGGTCCAGTTGCCACTGTTTTAATTCGTGACGGTTCTTTAAATCAGGGAGATGTTGTCTTATGTGGTTTTGAATATGGCCGCATACGAGCAATGCGGAATGAAATAGGTCATAGTATTTTCTGTGCTGGTCCTTCAATACCTGTTGCAATTCTTGGATTATCTGGTGTCCCAATCGCTGGAGATATATTAACTGTAATACGTAATGAAAAAAAAGCTCGCGAAGTGGCGCTGTATCGCCAAGGAAAATTCCGTGAAATAAAACTAGCGCATCAGAAAAAATCGAAGTTAGAGAACGCCTTCTCCAATATGAATGATGGAGAAGATGCTGAACTAAATATTGTTTTGAAATCAGATGTACGGGGTACTGTTGAGGCTATTAGCGATACATTAAAACAACTTTCCAATGAAAAAATAAAGATAAACATTATTGGATCTGGAGTTGGAAATATCACTGAAACAGATGCAATGTTAGCGGCAGCTTCCAGCGCTATCCTCTTAGGATTCAATGTACAAGCAAATAGTTCTGCTCGTCGAATTGTTGAAAAAGAGAATTTAGATCTTCGTTTTTACTCAATAATTTATCATTTAATTGATGAAATTGAACAGTTAATAAATGGTATGTTAACGCCAAAATATAGGCGAAAAATTATTGGATTAGCAGAAATTCGAAATATATTTCACTCACCAAGACTTGGGTCTATAGTTGGATGTATGGTAGTAGAGGGAACAGTAAAACGGCATAATAAGATTCGCATCTTACGAAAACACAAAGTAATTTATGAAGGTGAGCTAGAATCGCTACGAAGATTCAAAGATGATGTTAATGAAGTATGTAGCGGTAAAGAGTGTGGCATTGGAATAAGGCATTGTAATAATCTTCGTACTGGAGATATAATTGAAGTATGTGAAAACACTGCAATACGTCGTACTATTATTTAATAATTTAAGAAAATACATCATTAAAATGATGGATCTTCCATTTGAATAAAGTAACTTAAATTCTAAGAAATGATTAAAAAATATAATCGAATTCAACAAATCTCTCAAGAAATAAGAAAAAAAATTGCCGTTATCTTACAACAGAAGATAAAGGATCCACGTATTAATATGGTAACCGTTTTAGATGTGACATTATCCAGAGATCTGACTTATGCTAAGATTTTTGTTACCTTTCTAAGAAAGAGCAGAGATCCAGATGCAAATGAAATTGCAATTAAGGCATTACAAGGTATGGCAGGATTTATTCGTAGTTTACTTAGTAAAAATATGTATCTGCGTATCGTACCTAAGTTAGCATTTATTTATGATCATTCTTTGAATGAAAGTATACGAATATCTAAATTGGTAGATCAAGTCGTAAAAAAAGAACACCTATTTTAGAGTAGAGATCAGAAAAATAAATATGATAAGCCGATCAAGTTACCATAACCGTGATATTGACGGCATTATCTTAGTAGATAAACCTACCGGATTATCCTCAAATGAATTGTTACAAAAAGTTAAACGCTTATTCCGAGCTAATAAAGCTGGACATACTGGTTCATTAGACCCAATAGCGACAGGAATGTTTCCAATTTGCTTTGGAGAAGCAACTAAATTTTCACAATTTTTACTAAACGCTGATAAATACTATCAAGTAACTGCTAGATTTGGCAAGCGTACAGATACTGCTGACTCTGAAGGACGAGTAATAGCTGTCAGACAAGCTGCATTTAGCAAATTAGAATTAGAAAATGCATTAAATCAATTTCGTGGTAAAATTACTCAGATTCCCTCTATGTTTTCTGCCATAAAATATCGAGGACAACCATTATATAAATATGCCAGGCATAGTGTCACCGTAAATCGTAAAGCGCGGTCCATACAAATATATAATATACAATTGCATTATTGGGATTTAAAGCAAGTTGAACTTGAAATTCATTGTTCAAAAGGTACTTACATCCGAACTATTATTGATGATTTAGGCGAACATCTTGGATGTGGTGCACATGTTGTAGCGCTGCGTCGATTGCGAGTAGCTAATTATCTAAGTAAAGATATGATTTCTCTCGGATTTTTGCAAACTCTTGTTAAGATAGAAAAACTAAAACCTTTAAAGCAATTGGATTCTCTTTTATTAAAGTTAGATAGTGCAGTAATGAATATTCCAGAGGTCAACTTACCGCCTAATACCGCTAATAAAATTAGATTTGGACAAACTATAGAAGTTTCAAAAAAATTGAAAATTGGGTTAGTACGTTTGACAGAAGGATACGAGAGACGATTTTTTGGAATTGGCGAAATTTTCGCATTAGGTTATCTTTCTCCACGTCGTTTAATAAAAACAACAAATAAATAATTTCATAAATTTAGATACGTAATTTCTCTTTGATTAATATAAGAGTATAGTGGAATCATAAAAAGAACTTATAGATAGCTAGATTATAAATTAAAATGTTGGAACTAGTTAAATAGTGAATTTTCAGAACTATTTTCTCTGAAGTCACTTTGGGGTTTACAATGTCTCTAAATATTGAAAAAACTAAGATTATTTCTGATTTTGGGCGTAACATAAAAGACAGTGGTTCTACTGAAGTACAAATTGCTATTTTAACTTTTCAGATCAATTACCTTCAGGATCACTTTATAAAACATAAAAAAGACCACCATAGCCGAAGAGGTTTATTGCGTATGGTATCACGGAGACGTAAACTGCTCAATTACTTAAAAAGCAAAAATTTAGCACGATATAAAATTCTTGTTGAACGACTGAGTTTGCGTCATTAGACAAGTAAAAAAACAAAGTTCTTCTGTATTTTCTTTTATTTATTGTCACATTTAGTCATAAAACATTTCTAATGCGAATTAAATTTAAATACTTTAATATCTTTTTTTAAGAACATTTTGCTATCTATAGCAGCAAAAAAAATAAGAAAATCGCAAGAACTACAACCCTAAACAATTGCTTCACAATATTAAAAAAATGAATCGTTACAAAATAAAGAAAAATCATTCCAACTAACTTATAATTCCATCAAATTTTTCTGTTTATTGTGAAATCACTTTGCATTGCAAAAGGAAATTATTTTGTTAAATCCGATTGTTCATAAATTTCAGTATGGTCAACATACTATTACATTGGAAATAAATATGATGGCCCGTCAAGCGAGCGCTGCAGTTATGGCAAGCATGGATGATACGACGGTTTTTGTAACTGTTGTTGGCTCCAAACAAGAAAAATTAGGACAAAATTTTTTCCCATTAACTGTCAACTACCAAGAAAGAACCTATGCTGCTGGTCGATTTCCAGGAGGTTTTTTTCGACGGGAAGGTCGTCCAAACGAAAATGAAATGTTAATTTCTCGATTAATTGATCGTCCAATTCGTCCATTATTTCCGGACGGATTTTTGAATGAAGTGCAAATAATTGCTACCGTTGTGTCTGTTAATCCACAAATCAATCCAGACATTATAGCAATGATTGGTACGTCAGCTGCGTTAAGCTTGTCTGGTATTCCATTTAAAGGACCTATAGGTGCTGCACGCGTTGGTTATATTAACAACCAATATGTATTGAATCCAACTTTAATTGAACTAACAGAAAGCCATCTCGACTTAATCGTCTCTAGTACTAGAAATTCTGTTCTAATGGTAGAGTCTGAAGCAAAATTACTAAACGAAGTACAAATGCTAGGTGCAATAATATATGGTCATGAACAACAACAAATTGTTATCGATAATATCGATCAATTAGTTGCAAAATTTGGTAAATCAAAATGGAATTGGCAAGCGCAAAATATTAATACTTACTTGCAAGAACAAATTGTCGAGCTAGCTAAATCTCGTTTGGAAAAAGCTTATTGTGTTACTGAAAAACAAGAACGCCATTTTATGGTTAATGATATTAAAAGCGATGTGATCGCATACTTAATTACTAAAAATAGTTCATTATGCGAAAACAAAATTAAGTCTATTTTAGGATCTCTTGAGAAAAACATAGTACGTAGTCGCTTAATTCGTGGCGAATTACGTATTGATGGACGAGAAAGGGATATGGTGCGTAGTTTAGATGTTCGAACAGGAATACTTCCACGTACTCATGGATCTGCATTATTTACTCGAGGTGAAACTCAGGCATTGGTTACTGTTACACTTGGTACTGAACGTAACGCACAGAGTATTGATGAATTAATAGGTGAACGAACAGATCGTTTTTTATTGCACTATAATTTCCCTCCGTACTGTGTTGGCGAAATTGGAATAGTGGGTTTACCGAAGCGGCGTGAAATCGGACATGGACGTTTAGTAAAACGTGGTATTTCACCAGTAATGCCAAACGCTAGGGAGTTTCCATATACCATACGTGTAGTATCTGAAATTACTGAATCAAATGGCTCTTCTTCTATGGCCTCTGTTTGTGGCGCTTCACTAGCGCTAATGGATGCAGGTGTTCCTATTAAAGCAGCTGTTGCAGGTATTTCTATGGGATTAGTGCAAGAAGGGGGCAATTCCATCATATTAACAGATATTTTAGGCGATGAGGATCATTTTGGAGATATGGACTTCAAAGTTGCCGGTACTAATGAAGGAATAAGCGCTTTGCAGATGGATATTAAAAATGAAGGTATCACTCAAGAGATTATGCAAACTACATTAAGTCAGGCTAAAGGCGCACTTATTCATATTTTGGATGTGATGAACAAAGCTATTAAATTACCACGCAGCACTATTTCTAAGTTCGCTCCACGAATTCATACTATAAAAATAAATCCAGAAAAGATAAAGGATTTGATCGGTAAAGGAGGCTCTGTAATTCGTGCATTAATTGAAAAGACAGGAACAACAATCGAAATTGAAGATGATGGCACTGTTAAAGTTTCTTCTTCCGACAAAGATAAAGCCTATCAAGCTATTCATCGAATTAAAGAAATCACAGCTGAAATTGAAGTGGGTCGTATTTATAATGGAAAGGTTATTCGTATAGCAGATTTTGGAGCATTTTGTTCCATTGATGGCAAAAAGGAAGGACTAGTACATATTTCTCAAATTGCTGATAAACGCATTGAGAAAGTAACGGATTATTTACATTTAGGTCAAGAGATGCCAGTGAAAGTTATTGAAATTGACCGAAGTGGTCGAATACGATTAAGCATTAAAGAAGCTCAGACTGACAAGTCTTTTCATATAAAATAAAAAAGAGAGCATTCTTCTATTATTCTTAATAGAGTTAGTTTGATTTGTTCTTGCTTTTTTAAACATCTAAATTTAACTACTGAATTCTGATTTATGTAATGATCGTCCACTTTATTATTTAAACCTAACTTACTATAGGCAGTAGCAAGATATAATAAAAAATGTTATTCTAAAATTAAGATTACATTGATTAAAACATTTATCTTTATTCAACTGATAAATGTTCCTTATAATCTTACAAAGATTTTTACAATAAGGATAATTAAGTTATAAAGTAAGGTATTTGTAGATGTATGAATTAAATTTTTCTTCTTTTACTGATCTAGGAATTACAGGCCCTGTCCTAAACGCATTAACTGATCTTGGTTATAAAAAACCATCACCAATTCAAATTGCTTGTATTCCACTTTTATTAAATGGTCAAGATGTATTAGGAATGGCACAAACCGGAAGTGGAAAAACTGCAGCTTTTTCTTTGCCGTTATTACAAAATATTAACATCTCGTTAAAAGCTCCGCAAGTATTAGTATTGACCCCAACCCGCGAGTTAGCAATCCAAGTTGGAAATTCTTTTTCCAACTTTTCTAAATATATAAAGAACATTAATATAGCTACTCTATATGGAGGTCAAAATTATGGTACTCAATTAAGAGCATTACACTATGGACCACAAATCGTAGTAGGTACGCCAGGTCGTTTGTTAGCTCATCTGAAGAATAAAACATTAAATCTATCTAATTTGAATAGATTAGTATTGGACGAAGCTGATGAAATGTTGCAAATGGGATTTATCGAAGACGTCGAGGATATCTTGACAAGAATACCTGCAAAGCGTCAAACTGCGTTATTTTCTGCCACAATACCGGAGCCAATTCGGCGTATTAGTCGTCGATTTATGAATCAACCGCGTGAAATTAGCATTCCATCTAACGCTAATACGCGTCCTGATATAAGTCAGGGATATTGGATAGTACATGGAATTAACAAAAATGAAGCGTTAATGCGATTTTTAGAAATAGAGGATTTTGATGCAGCCATTATTTTTATAAGAACAAAAGAAGCAACTCTAAAGGTATCCGAAGTGCTCGAACGTAACGGTTATAATAGTGCTGCCTTAAACGGTGATATGAACCAAGCACTTCGTGAGCAGACACTAGGTCGTCTGAAAGACGGTCGTTTAGATGTTCTTATTGCTACCGATGTCGCATCGCGCGGGTTAGATGTGCATCGTGTTAGTTTAGTTATAAACTATGACATTCCGATAGATTCAGAATCTTACGTTCATCGTATTGGTCGTACAGGACGAGCTGGACGACCTGGACGTGCTTTATTGTTTGTGGAACATCATGAACGTCGTTTGTTGTACAATATTGAGCGAATCATGAAATCAAAAATTCAGGAGATTAAATTACCAACCAACGAAATGTTAAATGCACGTCGCTTAGCCAAGTTTACCACTAAAGTACAAAATCAGATAAAAAATGTGGATCTTGCTCCATATCGATCCTTGTTAAACAAACTGAAAAATTCATTTGAAGAAATTGATATGGAAACGCTAGCCACAGCGCTACTAAAAATGGCACAAGGAGAGCGTCCTTTGCTTTTACCTCCAGATCGTATAATTAAAAATTTAAAAAAAGCTCGTTCATATCGTTTAGTTCAAACAAAATGTGAAGAATGGCATAACATTAAGAACAGTGGAATAAATAACATGGATTTATATCGAATCGAGCTTGGTCGCGATCATGGTATTGAAGTGCGTCATATAGTAGGTACAATTACTAACGAAGGAAATATCAATAGTCATCATATCGGAAATATTAAATTATTTGCTTTATACTCAACTATAGAACTTCCAAAAAAAATGTCAGAAAAAATACTATCTCGATTCGCTCGTACTCGAATCCTAAATAAACCTATAAATATAAAATTAATAGGAAGGACAAAGTCATTTAATGGAAAACGACACAGTCATTCTAATTTTTGTGATGAAAAACACTACGATCAAGATCAATTGAGCGATTTAAAAAAAAGTCAACAACATTATTTGAATCAAAACAAGCAAAAACATCGCTATGCTTCTGCACGGACACGTAGAGCGATTAGTTGTTAATCAGTATAATTAAAACTAAAACTGATATTTTCTATCATTAACATTTAACTTCAAATCGAAGACGTCGAGGATATCTTGACAAGAATACCTGCAAAGCGTCAAACTGCGTTATTTTCTGCCACAATACCGGAGCCAATTCGGCGTATTAGTCGTCGATTTATGAATCAACCGCGTGAAATTAGCATTCCATCTAACGCTAATACGCGTCCTGATATAAGTCAGGGATATTGGATAGTACATGGAATTAACAAAAATGAAGCGTTAATGCGATTTTTAGAAATAGAGGATTTTGATGCAGCCATTATTTTTATAAGAACAAAAGAAGCAACTCTAAAGGTATCCGAAGTGCTCGAACGTAACGGTTATAATAGTGCTGCCTTAAACGGTGATATGAACCAAGCACTTCGTGAGCAGACACTAGGTCGTCTGAAAGACGGTCGTTTAGATGTTCTTATTGCTACCGATGTCGCATCGCGCGGGTTAGATGTGCATCGTGTTAGTTTAGTTATAAACTATGACATTCCGATAGATTCAGAATCTTACGTTCATCGTATTGGTCGTACAGGACGAGCTGGACGACCTGGACGTGCTTTATTGTTTGTGGAACATCATGAACGTCGTTTGTTGTACAATATTGAGCGAATCATGAAATCAAAAATTCAGGAGATTAAATTACCAACCAACGAAATGTTAAATGCACGTCGCTTAGCCAAGTTTACCACTAAAGTACAAAATCAGATAAAAAATGTGGATCTTAGATTAAGTGAGTTTTCGACACAATAAATAATCTAACTAATAATATGGCAGAGAAACGTAACATCTTTTTAATTGGACCTATGGGTGCAGGGAAAAGCACTATAGGTCGCCAGTTAGCACAACAGCTTAATATGGAATTTTTTGATTCTGATCAAGAAATCGAGCGACGTGCTGGAGCTGATATCAGCTGGATATTCGACGTAGAAGGTGAAAACGGATTTCGCAATCGAGAAGAAAAAATTATTAGTCAATTAATTGAAAAAAAAGGAATTATATTGGCTACTGGTGGCGGATCCATCGAATCAAGAGAAACACGTAACCGCCTTTCTGCAAGAGGCATGGTTATTTATCTGAAAACAACCATAGAAAAACAGTTGATTCGAACTCAACGAGACAAAAGACGACCCCTGTTAAAAACTAAGACTCTATTACAGAATACTCTTGAACAATTAGCTTGCAAACGAAATCCTCTATACGAAGAAATAGCAGATGTAACTATTTGTACTGATGACCAAAGTACCAGAATCGTTGCAAATCATATTGTCGCTATATTTAGAAAATAGTTATTAAACAAATATGAACATTTTTAAAACCTTATAAGGGATATTAAGTTTGAATGAACGTTCAAATAGAAAAAGTTACTGTTTCATTAGGAACACGAAGTTATCCAATCACCATTGGCTTCGGGTTACTTAAAGATCCAACTGCTTTTTGGCCATTAATTAGTGGCGACAGTGCTATTTTGATAACGAACGATCGTCTTACTTCTTTATATCTAGATCCTCTTTACAAACGATTGGTTCAAGTTGGCATTAAAGTTGATTGTATAATTTTACCAGACGGAGAGCAAAATAAATCACTATTGATGCTAGATCGCATCTTTACCTTTTTGTTAAAAAGGTCTTATAGTCGTGAGATTACCATAATTGCATTAGGTGGTGGTGTCATTGGAGATTTAGCTGGTTTTGCAGCTGCTAGCTATAAGCGCGGTGTTCGTTTAATTCATGCGCCTACTACACTACTTTCTCAAGTCGATTCTTCGATTGGAGGAAAAACAGCTATCAATCATTCCCTTGGAAAGAATATGATTGGAGTTTTTTATCAACCAGTATCAGTAATAATTGATTTGGATTGTCTTGATACATTGCCACGACGTGAATTTTCCTCTGGTTTAGCTGAAATTATTAAGTATGGTATTGCTTTTGATGCAAGTTTTTTTTACTGGCTTGAAAATAATCTCGAATTAATATTCAAACTGGAACCAAAAGCTTTGGCTTACTGTGTTTGTCATTGTTGTAAGTTAAAAAGTAAGGTAATCACTAACGATGAATACGAAAAAAGTCAGCGTATATTGTTAAATCTTGGCCACACTTATGGGCACGCCATTGAAGTTCACACAGGTTATGATGGTAATTGGCTTCACGGCGAAGCTGTGTCTGCTGGAATAATGATGGCCGCCTTTGCTTCTTATAGACTTGGTCAATTCAATGATTTTGAAGCTAAACGTGTTAGTACATTACTGATACGTGCTGGATTGCCAATCAGTGGCCCAATAAATATGAAACCAAACGATTACTTACCATATATGATGCGTGATAAAAAAGTTAAATCTGGACAATTACATTTAGTGCTACCAACTGAGATTGGAAGTGCAAAAGTATATGCTAATGTAACTAATGATGTGGCAATGGCGTCTATTAAAGATTGTCAAAATTTAGTAAATTAATTGAATATACGTTAAGCTGCTTTAAATAGTTTTTTTAGTTCAATGCAATTTTACTTAGACAGTTTCTTCTTTTTATTTAAGAAGTTTAGGGCTGTTTTTTCTTCATCTTTTGTCCTTTTAAGATCTTGCTATATGTAACGAAAAGAAATTGTCCGACAATGTATACTACTTTTTAGGTTTTTTGAAACTAACTAATGTTATATTTATCTAAATCTATTTAAAAAATCATTTCATAATAGCTGCTGAATTGATAAGGACACTAATTAATAACTTTCTTTACATTTATTGAAATATCATGATGTACATGTGTGCTTTATTTGATTCACCTTTCCTTTCTAAAGGAAATTATTGTTTTTTATTAAAAATTAACAAAGCTTCTTAAATGAAAGAATCAAGAATTCATATTTCAAAATAGACACACCTTTACGTTCAAATGTAAAAAAAATATGCATTAAACTTAATAATTAATCTATAAAATTAACTAATTCCTAAGTTAATAAAATAATAAAACATATCACTTGACTGACTAATTATGATTATTATGAGACGGAGAAACATATAAATGAAAAATTATTTAATTTCTTCCTCTATTCTTTCTGCGGATTTTGCTAGACTAGGTGAAGATATTACTCAAGTGATTGCTGCTGGAGCGGATATAATACATTTTGATGTTATGGATAACCACTATGTTCCAAATATAACTGTTGGTCCCATGGTACTTAAGTCACTACGTAAGTATGGAATTACTTCTAATATTGACGTACATTTAATGATAAAACCAGTCGATGATTTAATTCCAGATTTTGCTGCTGCTGGTGCTAACTATATTACTTTTCATCCTGAGGCATCGGAGCATGTTGATCGATCCTTGCAGTTGATTAGAAATTGCGGTTGTAAAGCTGGATTAGCCTTTAATCCAGCTACTTCTTTAAGTTGCCTTGAATATGTTTTGAGCAAGATTGATCTTGTTTTGATGATGTCGATTAATCCAGGTTTCAGCGGGCAATCTTTTCTTTCTTTTACTTTAGAAAAAGTACGTCAAGCTCGTTTAATGATAGATCGGAGTGGAAGAGATATTTGGCTTGAGGTGGATGGAGGTATCAAAGTAAGTAATATCGGGGACATCGCTTCAGCAGGAGCTAATGTCTTTGTTATAGGCTCAGCCATATTCAATCAACCAGATTACAGTGTTGCAATTGGCGCTATGCGCCAAGCTCTTTTAAAGACGAGTAGATACTAAAAAACTTAAATATATATTTTATTCTAAGTTAGAAAAATAATTTATATGACCGTTAAACGTCGGTCATCTTGAATGAAAAAATTTTTTTATAAAAACTTGTCTGAAAAAGATGCGTCGTTTTTATTTCGTTAATTTTTTATTCAATTTAAATTGAAATAAATTTATGACAACAAAAAAATTAATTGTTTTTAGTGGAATACAACCATCAGGATTAATAACAATTGGAAATTATTTAGGCGCTCTACAACAATGGAGAGCAATGCAAGATGATTATGAATGCATATATTGTATCGTTGACTTACATGCTGTTACAGTTCGTCAACCCCCTCAAAAACTTCGCAAGTCGATTTTAGATGTCCTCACGTTGCTTTTAGCTTGTGGTATTGATCCAGAAAAAAGTATAATTTTCGTTCAATCTCATGTTGCAGAACATAGCCAGTTAGGTTGGTTGTTGAACTGTTATACTTATTTTGGTGAGCTGAATCGAATGACACAATTTAAAAATAAGTCAATTCGTTATGCTAAGGATATAAATGTTGGATTGTTTGATTATCCAGTCCTGATGGCTGCGGATGTTTTACTTTATCAAACTAATCAAGTGCCAGTTGGAAGGGATCAAAAACAACATTTAGAACTGATTCAAAAAATTTCTAAACGATTTAATACTTTATACGGAAATATATTTACTATTCCTTATCCACTTATTCCTAAACATGGTTCGCAGATTATGTCTCTATTAAATACAGAGAAAAAGATGTCAAAATCAGATAGTAATAAAAACAACGTTATTTTTTTACTAGATGATCCAGAATCTATTATTAAAAAAATTAAGCGAGCAGTAACTGATTCAGATAAGCCATCAGTAATACGTTATGATCCAATAAATAAACCCGGTATTTCAAATCTATTGGAAATACTTTCTGGTTTAATTGGTGACTCTGTTGAGGAATTAGAAAAAGTTTTTGTAGGAAAAACATATAGGCATTTAAAATCTGTCGTTTCAGATGTAGTATTAGAAATATTAATTTCTTTACAGAGTCGTTATCGTAAATTACGTACGAATGAGGATTATTTAAATCAAATTCTATATGATGGAGCAAAAAAAGCCAAAGTTCAATCTAACTCTACTCTGGAAAGAGTGCATAAAGCTGTTGGTATTTTCGCTAAAACATAGCTTTTATATTCACAAATTTCAAAAAATTCATTTACTCACAGAGACGAATATTATTCATTAGTAATATTTTTCCATTGTTTAAGTAACACCTCTTTAGATTTTTTATAAGATATCAGTTCTTTTTGAGCTTTTAATACCAATTGCTCTGGAGCATAATTGATAAAATTTTTATTGTTAAGTTTAGCAATAATATGATTAATTTTATCATCAATTCGCTCAGTTTCTCTAATTAAACAGTTTAGTTCGGTTTTTTTTTCGTAAATTAGGTCTTTTGTTGGAACAAGAAGTTCAGCGTTGTCGATAATTTTAATGAAAGAAATTGGTTCGTTATCATTCGGTGATAATAATGAAATACTATTGAGTTTGGCTAATTTTAAAATGAACCTTTTGTTTTCATGTACTCTACGGACTACATCTTTGGATGCTTGACGTAGCAATATTGATAACGGCTTATTAGGAGCAATACCAAGAACAGAACGTACGCTACGTACAGCAAAAACCGTTTGTTTAATCCATTCTAAATCAAGTAAAGCATTTACATCCTTTTTTAAGGTTTTATCATACAATGGAAAAGGTTGTAACATTATAGTGTCACCTCTGTTTCCAATAATAATTTTAACTTGCTTCCAAATTTCTTCAGTAATAAAGGGAATGACTGGATGTGACAAACGCAATAGTTTTTCTAACAGAGTAATCATGGTATATCGTGTTCCGCGCAGTTCAGCTTTATTGTTGTTATCTTCATTGCTTATTACTGATTTAGTTAGCTCTAAATACCAATTACAAAATCTATTCCAAATAAATTCATACAAAATATTAGCAGCTATATCAAATCGAAAGTTATCTAATGCTTCGCGAAACTTTTTTACTACTTGATTAAATTCAATTAAGATCCAGCGATCTGCTAGTGAAAATTTTTTTTCACCACCGTAAAATCCACAATCCTGGTCTTTAGTATTCATTAATATGAAACGACTAGCGTTCCATAATTTATTACAAAAATTACGATAACCTTGCAAACGTTTCATATCCCAATTGATATCACGACCAGTAGAATTTAATGCCATAAGCGTAAAGCGTAAAGCATCAGTTCCATACGCTTTAATTCCATTAGGAAATTGTTTTGAAGTCTGTTTTTGAATTTTTTCTGCTAATTTTGGTTGTATCATACTATCAGTACGTTTTTTAACTAAGTTAGCTAATGAAATACCATCAATCATATCTAGTGGATCAATAATATTTCCTTTAGATTTAGACATTTTTTTTCCTTTCTCATCGCGAATTAATCCACTTAAATAAACAGTTTTAAATGGCACTTGTGGATCACCGCATTCGTCTTTAATGAAATACATTGTTAACATAATCATGCGTGCTATCCAAAAGAAAATAATATCAAAACCACTTACCAATACATTAGTTGGATGGAAAATACGTAGTTCATTGGTTGCTTTTGGCCAACCGAGAGTAGAAAAACTCCATAAACTTGAAGAAAACCAAGTATCTAGAACATCCTCATCTTGCCGTAAGGCTATGTCATCTTTCAATTGATAATTTTGACGTACTTCAATCTCATTACGACCAACATAAATTTTTCCTATAGGATCATACCAAGCTGGTATACGATGTCCCCACCAAAGTTGACGAGAAATACACCAGTCCTGAATATTATACATCCAACTAAAGTACATGTTTTCGTATTGCTTCGGTACAAATTTTATCTTTCCTTGTTTTACTGCTTTTATTGCTACTTTTGCTAATGATTTAGTCCGAACATACCATTGATCGGTTAACATTGGCTCAATTATTACATTACTACGATCGCTGTATGGAATTGTAAGATTATGATTTTTAGCATCAGAAAGTAAACCAAGACTCTTCATTTTAGAAATAATTTTCGCTCGTGCGGCGAAACGCTCTAATCCTTGCAGGAAATCTGGAATTTCTCTTGAGAGAATATTACTAATTTCACCTTTACTATTGAAAATTTCTGCATGTTGTCGAATTCTACCTTCAAAAGTAAGTATATTTATCATTGGCAAGACATGTCTTTTTGCAATTTCGTAGTCATTAAAATCGTGTGCTGGCGTAACTTTGACACATCCGCTTCCTTTAGTTGCATCAACAGAGTGATCTCCAATGATAGGAATACGACGGTTAACTAAAGGTAAAAAAACAAATCGACCTATTAGATTTTGATAACGTTGATCTTTTGGATGTACTGCAATACCTGTATCTCCAAGTATACTTTCTGGCCGTGTGGTAGCAACCACAATATAAGGTAATCCATCACGAGTAACTATTGAGTCAGAAAGTGGATAACGAAAGTACCACATAGTTCCTTTTGACTCACGATTTTCTATTTCTAAATCTGAAATTGCGGTACCTAATTTAGGATCCCAATTTACTAAGCGTTTACCTCGATAAATTAAATTATCTTGGTATAGACGAACAAATGCTTCTTTAACTGTATTAGAAAATCCTTCATCTAATGTAAATCGTTCTCTTTCCCAATCTACAGAATTACCCAAACGACGCATTTGATAGTAAATTTTTTTACTAGACTGAAATTTCCATTGCCAAACTCTTTCAATAAACCCGTCACGACAATAGTCGTGACGGGTTTTTCCTTCTTCAGCAGCGATCTTTTTTTCCACTATTACTTGTGTTGCAATGCCTGCATGATCTGTACCTACTTGCCAGAGAGTATTTTTTCCTTGCATGCGCTGATAACGAATCAAGACGTCCATAATAGAATGCTGGAGAGCGTGACCCATATGTAAATTTCCAGTTACGTTAGGCGGAGGCATCATAATGCAATAGCTATTTTGTTGGGTATTGTTATTAGGTTTAAAATATCCTTTTTGTTCCCAATCGTTGTAAAGTGATTGCTCAATATCTCTTGGATGATATGTTTTATCCATTATTATTAATCTGCCTAATTATCCTAGTTTGTGTAAGCGTTGTCATGAAATGAAACTTATCTGAGTATTTATGCACATTATGTTACAATCCGTAATGACATTATTTCTAGTAAATTTTATTTAAAAAAGTAAGAATGATTAAAAAATTAGATTTGCACTCTGTTTGAATTAGAACTTAAATCTCTTTAATGAAGAGAATATCTAAAATATCAGCATCAAAGAGTAACTACTTAACTTAATTAAGTTGCTTCTACAACTAAATAGAAAATTTATTTATTGTAAATAAGCAATTCTAATAAAGAACAGATTCTATTTCCTTCTTCTTAGAAGATAATTGTAATAATGATATATTTATTTTCTCTATTTTAGAGAAAATTTTTTAAAAGTTTCAAAAAAAAAAGAAAATCTCTAAATTTTTTTACTCTTGTTCTTTAAACTAAAGTTCCATATGAATCATCATAACTATAATGATTCTCTGCTTTTTTATAAAAAATTTTAATAGTCTGGTATGTCAATTTGAAATAATTAATGTTTCGGTCTTAATTATGGTGATCTGTGCATGGAAATATTAGTATACATTCATGTAAATAATAAAATATCCACGTCTTGCATAAATATATTTTAGTAAATCAAAAATCTCCTATCTATCTCTTCAATAATTAAATGATTGCTTCTAGTTTTACTAAATTAAGTAATAAAAGCCTTTAAAAAGATATTTGTCATTTATTTTTTAAACGAAAAAGTTTTTTTAGCTTATAATAAAATAAGATGGTACTACTGCTTTTTCTCTATTAAAAAGGCCTTATAGACGAATAGTTGTGATTATTATTAGATATCTTATTTATGAAACGCTCAAAAACCAGGTTACTATCTTATTTATTTTATTTTTTATTTTCTTTTGTCAAAAATTGGTTAGGGTACTTGATGCAACAGCTGATGGTATTGTATCAAAGAATCTGATTGTTCCTTTGCTCATTTTAGGTATGCCTGAGATGGCGCAACTTATTTTTCCATTGAGCCTTTTCCTAAGTCTTTTAATAACGTTAAGTTATATGTATGCCAAAAATGAAATTATCGCTATGTATGCTTGCGGTTTTAGTAAAATTGAACTGCTACGTTCAGCACTCCTACTTAGTTTAATCACAATAGTCTTGGAAGGAATCAACGTAATGTGGATCTCTCCTTGGTCGTGTCAATATCAAGATATAGTTATGTCAGAATCAAAGGCTGATATTGGTGTATCAGCAATAATGGAAGGCCGATTTAAATCAATGCAGAACGGAAATTCTGTTCTGTTTATTGAACAAATCACAAATAATAATTTTAATCATATATTTCTGGCACAACTTAGAAAAATAGAAGATACATATCCTTTTATAGTAATAGCCGATCACGGATATCTAAATTATAGATCAGATGGATCACAAGTTTTTGTTCTAAAACAAGGCACTTTTTATGAAAAAAAAAACCCATTTCTTATTTTTCGCATTACTGACTTTGATCAAACTAAAATTGTTATTCATCAACAAAAAAAAACTTTGCTTTTTAAACAAAATATTAACCAATTAACTTTATTACAGTTATGGAATTCTAAAGAATCTAAAAAACGCGCAGAATTGCATTGGAGATTTACACTAATAGTTTCAATACCTATCATGGCAATAATTGCAATTCCATTTTCGATGGTAAATTCGCGCCGAAAACAATTTTTTAGCCTATTTTTTGCAATGCTTTTATACTTATTTTTCTTTCTTTTGCAAACATCGTTGCGTGCTAATAGCATTATGGGAAAGCTTGATCCTAAACTTTGGTCGTGGATTACAAATATAGCATATTTGTTTTTGGCATTATTTTTGAATTTACTAGATAATTCGTTTTTTGTAAAAAGGATTTGTAATCACTTTCGCATAAGGAAATAATTTAATGTTTCTTAGCATATTAGATCGCTATATTGGTAAAACTTTACTAAATACAGTAATAATGAGCCTATTTGTTCTTATATCGCTGTCTAGTATCATTAAATTTGTTGAGCAATTAAGAAAAGTAGGTCAAGGCAATTATTCTACTTTTTGTGCAGGGTTATTTACATTATTTAGTGTTCCAAAAGATATTGAAGTGTTCTTGCCTGAATCTATCCTGCTTGGAACCTTATTAGGATTAGGATCGTTAATAACAAACAATGAATTGGTGGTAATACAAGCAGCTGGAATTAGTCTCATTCGAATTACTGGTTCAGTAATGAAGACTACTTTTCCGCTAATTCTTTTAACGGTAATTATCAGCGAGTGGATTTCTCCGGTTAGTGAAAAAATGGCTCATAATTATCGTACAAATATGATTTATAATGACTCTACTCTTTCCGCCTATAATGATCTTTGGATTAAAGATGGTGATGATTTTATTTTTATTAAAAGCATTATAGGTAGTAATAAGTTAGTTGGTATCAATATTTATCATTTAATGAAAAAAAGATTAAAATCGTTTCTTTATGCAGAAACAGCTACATTTAGCAATAATATTTGGAGATTATCACAAGTAAGTAAATCAACATTAATTGACGATAAAAAAATTTCTAGTCAAAACACTGAAAATGATGAGTGGAAGACTGATATTACACCAGAAAAATTAGAAATTATTCTAACAAAACCGGAATCAATGTCCGTTTCCGAACTGTACAACTATGTTAATTATCTTGATCAAAACAAGCAGAAATCTAATCGATATCTAATTTATGTCTGGGCTAAAATTTTTTCTCCGCTCTCGGTAGCTGTAATGATTTTTGTAGCAATATCGTTTATTTTGGGTCCACTACATAATGTTTCTATGGGAACACGTATTATTACAGGAATAAGTCTTGGATTTTTATTTTTTATAACGGAACAAATACTTAGAACGCTCAGTCTGATATATAACATCCCTCCCATACTAGGGGTTTTGTTTCCTAGTGCAATATTTATTACAATTAGTATTGGTGTACTGTTGCTACGACATTAAAGAATATTTATAGTTTTTGTTTTACTGAAATTTATCTGTTTTTCATATGATTTTTGGTATTAAACATCGATATTTATTCTAGTTTTAAATAAGAAATTATAAATACGCTTTTTTATGTATAATGACATTAAAAAAGTAGTAATCGTTTAATTTAAATTGATACGGATTGTTTTTTCCATTACAAAGAAAATTTCTTATTGAAAGATGATATGGCAGCAGTTTGAAGAGATTTTTTTATAAAAAGAGTTTGAAACTAAAAACTTATATATCTTGATTAAAAAGTGCCCATATAAAACGTTTCATTGTACAGAATCTAGATACGTTTTCAGTCATAAAAAATTAATTAGGTCTCGATCGCTAGGCGCATTTTCTTCATAGCGTTCTTTTCTAACTGTCTCACGCGCTCTGCAGAAACCCCATATCTATTAGCTAACTCTTGGAGAGTGCTTTTATTCTCAACATCCAACCAGCGCGCGCAAATAATGTTTCGACTACGCTCATCGAGATTTCGAAGCGCTTTGCTCAATTTTTCAGTAGCATGGTTATCCCAATTATCTTCTTCAAAATTATCAGCAAAATCAGATGACTTATCTTGTAAATAAATTGTCGGTAAAATTGAATATCCATCGCGAGAGCTATCTTCTGGTATTGGATCAAACGTCATATCTTGTGCAGCCATACGAAACTCCATTTCACGAACATCTTTACTTGTTACCCCGAGTTCCTTAGCTACTATTTCTACTTCATTCTGATCAAACCATCCAAGACGTTGCTTAGTTTTTCTTAGATTAAAGAAGAGCTTACGCTGTGCTTTAGTAGTAGCCACTTTTACGATGCGCCAGTTACGCAATACGTATTCATGTATTTCCGCTTTTATCCAATGCACTGCAAATGATACTAGCCTTACACCTACCTTTGGATTAAAACGCCGAACAGCTTTCATTAATCCAATACTACCCTCTTGAATTAAGTCAGCCTGTGATAATCCGTAGCCGGAATAGTTACGAGCAATATGTATAACAAAACGAAGATGAGATAAAATCAATCTTTTAGCTGCCTCTAAATCCCCGTGATAGTATAACTGTTCAGTCAGGTTACGCTCTTCTTCTGCAGTAAGCATTGGATAAGCATGAGCAGATCTAACATAAGCCTTTAAACTCCCCTGTGGAGAATAAGCCAATCCTTGTATTTCTTCGATCATTATAGCCTCTTTTTAAGATGAGAATTTTTATAAAAATTATGGGTAATGTCTTATCAAGCAGAAAGCAAAAATTAACTAAAATAAAGTTTTTCAGATCTATAAAAAGATCTGCTGTTGTTTTCTGTACCATTTTAATAAAAATGTAGTTCATGTTTTTCAATTAGAAAGATAAATATATTGACTTTATTTTCTAAATAGTCTTTTTGTTTATTAAAAGGATGAATAAATATGGTTGTTCTATTTTTTAGAATTAAAAGTAATATACTAAGAGATATTTTTAACAAAAAAATAATTTTTTATTTCTACCTTCCTTAGATCAAAAAATACGAACCTAAAATCTATTATCAGGTTTATTCCAATTGAAAATGAATATTAGAGATTGCATTAATCTATTTAAAATCTTAATTAGAAAGGAGCGCTTATTTGTTTTCATATTTCATGTCTTTTATAAGAAAATTATATTGTTTTAAATAATTTTCTTATACCATAAGAATTTTACAGCTTAATAACTATTGCTTTTTGGCTTTTTGTCTATTCCAATGAAAAATTCTCTTAATAGAAATTTAAATCCATTAATTGCTTGATAATTATAGGTGTAGTTTTTATAAACGTATAAATATTCGCCTATCTTTAATAGGATCTTTTTTTTTGATAAAGAATTCACTATATATTACTCAATGATACAATTAGTTATTTATTTTAATTTATTTATCTGATGATACTTTTTATATGCTTATAGCATAATAAGAAATGAATTATCCTAATTACATTCGCATTATTGGTGGAAAATGGAGAGGCCGTAAACTTGTTGTATTAAAGAATCCTGGTTTGCGTCCGACTTCTAGTCGCATGCGAGAAACATTATTTAATTGGTTACAACCAGTTATTAAAGAAGCTCAATGTTTAGATTGTTTCGCTGGGACTGGTGCGTTAGGTTTTGAAGCACTATCTCGTGGTGTTAGTAACGTTACCCTATTAGAAATAAACCGTCTAGCCAGTAAGCAATTGATTCAAAGCGCATCAAAATTGCAAACAAAAAAAGCAAAAATCATCACTACTAATAGCTTGCATTGGCTTGCGAGGAATGGAAGTTCTTTTAATATTGTTTTTATTGATCCTCCATTTTATCATAATGAATTAATAACTGTTACAATAAATGCTCTAAATCAATATCAGCGACTAAAGCGGAACGCATGGATTTATATTGAAACCGAAGCGACGAACCAAGAAGCCAATAAAATAGTTCCTTCTCACTGGAAAAAGCATCGGGAGAAGAACACTTCTCAGGTTTCTTATCGACTTTACTTTTCTCCATAAAGTGTTCTTTGGATCGAACTTTAACAAAGATCTATAAACGTAATTAAAATTACTAATAGGTTTATTAAAATTCTTTATTCTATAAATAGAAATAAATTAAACTAAGTGAATTACTAAAACGATTCATCATTGAACTCCGCTGTATCTTTCCATTATCAACTATTATTAATGACTATGATAGTATAATGTGTACTTACCGCTAGCGGAAATAAGATCACTTAGTTAATTTTTAAAATTAATACAATTCAATTTCAAATAATTAAATCGGATTTTGTTCGAGGGGTTTTCTGAACGAAATAATATTTTCGTTTAAAATCATTATTTTTGAAATAAACTTTTCTGTTTCATTATTCATGGCTATTTCATTCTTCCTTGTACACGAAGGAAATATTGATATGGCAATTTATTTGTTATTTTTGCTAATAAAGTATGCTCCATAAATCGACAAAAAAGTGGAATATCTCGAACAGTAGCCGGATCGTCAGAAATAATCAATAATGTTCCACCTTGGAACATATTGCGTGTAGTTTTACGTATTAACATAATCGGTTCAGGACAACGCAAACCACGTACATCTAGACTTTGATCTGAATCGAGGAAAAAATTTTCTGACATACAAATAAGTTTTTTCATTAACAATTTAATTAATTTAATTATGATAAATATTTGTCATGAGTTATGCAACTTTTATGCAAAAGGCTTGGTTTTAAGTTATTACCTCTCTTGAATATGCAGAAAATATAAATGATTATCAAATATGATGGCATGTTAAAATCTTTTACTTCAAAAAAAGCAATCAAATTAATTAATGAATTATAGAAAAAATCTCTTTTTTGAGAGAAAAACTACTGCATTTTTTTATTTTACTAGTATTGAAATTATTTCTTTTTCTTATGAAAGTTCTCTTTTATAAAGAATCTATCTTAATGGAAATCATTTCTATCCTAAATTATAATCAATTTTTAATGAAAATTTTATTTCTCAATTTTTTAAAAGTATAATATGACTGATGTAATTAATGTTTTTAATTTGAAGTTATCGTTATTTTATTAAATTACTTCATAATCTAAAAAAACATTTCAGTACTATTAATTTTTTAGATAAAAATATGGATTTATTATTAAATAATACCGATTGCGATATCTAACTATTGATGTATAGAATTAAAAATAATATTTAATAATTTTAAAAAAGTTGGAGAATCATTTAAATTTAAAAAGTAAATTTAAACAATTCTTATATAGAAGAAGCAATTCAATATTTAAACACTGTTACAGTGAGAAGAGTATTTATGTCAGAAAAAAGATTTAGTAGATCCAGTTTTATTCAAGAGCATAGAATTGAAGATATAAAAACTCCACCCTACTCTCTGGAAGCAGAACAGTCCCTTTTGGGTGGTCTCATGTTAGATAACGAAAGATGGGATACCGTTATTGGGCAAGTCACGAGCAATGATTTTTTTAGCCGCCCTCATCGACTCATCTTTGACGAAATGCGACTTTTATTAGAATTAAATAAACCAATTGACTTAATTACTCTTTCAGAATCATTGGATCAAAAAGGAGAATTAGATACGGTTGGTGGTTTTGCCTATTTAGCAGAATTATCAAAAAACACTCCAAGCGCTGCTAACATTTCTGCTTATGCCGATATTGTACGTGAACGAGCTATTTTAAGAGAAATGATAAAAGCTGCTCATGAAATAGCAGATGCTGGATATTACCCTCAAGGACGCAGCAGTGAAGAGTTATTAGATTTAGCAGAATCAAAAGTATTTCAGATAGCAGAGGATAGGATTAATAAAAACGAAGGTCCAAAAAGCATTGATTTAATTCTTGAAGATGCAATTTTTCGTATTGAAAAATTATATCAGAAACCACACAGTGGAATAATTGGTATCTCTAGCGGCTATTTAGATTTAGATAAAAAAACTTCCGGTTTACAAAGATCAGACTTAATTGTTATAGCTGCTCGTCCATCCATGGGAAAAACTACTTTTGCTATGAACTTGTGCGAAAATGTTTCTATGACAGAAAATAATCCAGTGCTAATTTTTAGTTTAGAAATGCCAAGTGAACAAATCATAATTCGTATACTTTCATCAATATCGCGTGTTGATCAAATTAAGATCCGCACTGGACAACTAAACGATGAAGATTGGGGAAAAATATCTAGTGCTATGGGAATTCTTTTAAAGAAACGTAATATATACATTGATGATTCGTCTGGTTTAACTCCGACAGAAGTACGTTCGCGTGCACGTAGAATATTTCGAGAACATAACGGCTTAAGCCTTATTATGATCGACTATTTACAATTAATGCGAGTCCCATCTTTATCTAACAATCGAACACTAGAAATTGGCGAAATTTCTCGATCTTTGAAAGCATTAGCAAAAGAGCTGCAAGTTCCAATTATAGCTCTCTCACAACTTAATCGTGGTTTAGAGCAACGTGCTGACAAGCGTCCTGTCAATTCTGACTTGCGTGAATCTGGATCCATTGAACAGGATGCTGATCTAATTATGTTTATTTATCGTGATGAGGTTTATAATGAAAATAGTGAGATGAAGGGTATTGCTGAAATTATTCTTGGCAAACAACGTAATGGACCAATTGGGACTGTACGATTAACTTTCAATGGAAAATGGTCTCGATTTGAAAATTATGCTGATCCATGTTATTTTTAATGTGACTCTATCCTAGAAGATAGATGTTCTATTTAACATTATTAAAAATTAAAAAAACTGTATTAAAATTAATTCTGACGTTAAATCCACTCTAAATAAAGCAATCAAAAAAATAAAAATACCTTTTTAATTTTAAAATCCGAATGTTTTTTAGGTTTTACATTTTAGGATTGGCTTCAAAAGTTGTCCGGTATAAGAAATTTTGCAATCCGCTACTACTTCTGGCGTCCCGGAAACTATAATCTGACCTCCACTGATTCCCCCTTCTGGACCAAGATCGACAATCCAGTCTGCAGTTTTAATGATATCTAAGTTATGTTCAATAATAACAATTGTATTACCTTGATTTCGTAATTTATAAAGTATAGTTAATAATTTACGGATATCAAAACAGTGTAAACCTATTGTTGGTTCATCGAGTATGTATAGTGTTCTTCCTATTCTGTTTTTAGATAGTTCTTGTGCTAGTTTAATTCGTTGTGCTTCGCCTTTTGATAATATTGTAATCGGATTACCTAAGCAGATATATGATAAACCTATGTCTATTAACATTCGAATTTTATTTGCCAAAATTGGAATAGCGCTGAAAAACTCGTATGCTTCTTCAAGACTCATTTCTAATATCTGATAAATACTTTTCTTTTTATATTTAATTTCTAAAGTTTCACGATTATAACGTTGGCCATTACATTGATCACACCGGACATAAGTATCCGATAAAAAGTACATTTCAGTCTTGATAATTCCATGTCCTTGACATGTTTCGCAACGTCCGCCTTGTGTATTAAAGCTAAATCGACTAGTTGTATACCCTCTAGCTCGAGATTCTGGAACGGAAGCAAACAATGTACGTATTAGTGTAAAAATACCAGTAAATGTTGCGGTATTAGAGGAGCATGATATGCGATCAATTGGATTTTGATCAACCTTTATAATTTTATCAAAATATTCTAGACCCTGAATATGGTGATATGGTTTTGCTTTGCTAAAGGTGATATTTTTATTAAATTGACTTTGAACAGCTGGATATAAAGTATTACTAATTAGTGTAGATTTACCTGATCCAGAAACGCCAGTAATGCAAGTAATTAGTCCGACTGGTAAAGATAATGTTACGTTTTTTAGATTATTTCCATGTGCACCGATTAGTTTTAACATACGGGAAGTATCTGCTACAACACGCTTTTTTGGGATGACTATATCTTCTTTCTTGCTAAGAAACTGTCCTGTAATTGATGTAGGATTTGCCATAATTTCTTCTATTGTGCCTTTAGCTACTATTCTTCCGCCATTACAACCAGCGCCAGGGCCCATATCAACAATATGATCAGCAATTTGTATTATGCTCTTGTCATTTTCTATTACGATAACTGTATTGCCTGCATTTCGCAGATTCATTAACATTTGTAATAATTGGATATTATCGCGTTGATGCAAGCCAATAGTTGGTTCATCAAATACAAAAACTACTCCAATTAATTCAGTATTCATTTGGTTCACTAAATGTATTCGTTGGACTTCACCTGTCGATAAGGTTCCCACTGGGCAAGATAAAGAAAGATAATCTAATCCAATATCAACAAGAAACTTAAGTCGTTTGCAAATTTCATTTAAAACTTCTCCCGCAATCTTTGCGCGTTGCTTACTTATTTTTATATTTTCGAAAAAAGAAAGCGCGTAACTGACTTGCATTTCAGAAATCTCTGGCAGAGAAATATGTTCTAGAAAAACCTTTCTAGCTTCTTGACGAAGGCGAGTTCCGCCACAATTGATACAAAAACGACTGTTAATATACTTGGCAAAACGTTTACGAATAGCAGGCTCAGCGTTGTTATAACGTCGTTCTATGTTTGATACAATTCCCTCAAATGGAAGATATTGTTCTGAGACCGTACCATTGTTAATATATTTAATCTTAATATTTTCTTTCGATCCAAATAAAATTTTTTGTTGTATTTTGTAATCAAGTTTACAAAATGGTTCTTCAATGTCAAATTTATAATGTTCAGCTAACGAACATAATATTTGAAAATGATCAGAGTTGTTCTGATTCCATCCATGAATAGCGCCTTTAGCAAGAGAGATATTTTTATTCCGAAAAATTTTTTCTGGATCTAAATAATTCAGAAAACCAGTTCCTTTACAATCTGGACAGGCGCCATATGGATTATTGAAAGAAAAAAAGCGAGGAACTAATTTATTAGCGCTATATCCGCAAATAGAACAAGAAAAATTATTAGAAAACAATGTTTCTTTTTCTTGATCTTCCATATCTACTAATATTACTTTGCCTTTTGAAAGAATGAGAGCTGTCTCAAAGGACTCTATTAAGCGTTGTGAAAGATTTTTGCATACTTTAAAACGATCTATCACTACTTCAATTTTAAGTTTCTCTTGTGTTGTATCAAGTGTAGATAATTTTAATAAATTAAAAATTTTTCCATTGATGCGTATTCGAATATATCCTTCTTTTATTAGGTCTTTTAATTTTTTTTTGTATTCTTCTTGTTGTCCATTTATAAGGATTGGAGCCAACAACATAAGCCTTTTACCTTCTTGTTTTAACAAAACATTATCTACCATTTGTCTAATAGACAATACTGCTAATGGTATATTGTGATTAGGACAATAAGGCTCACCAATACGAGCGAAAAGAAGCCGAAGGTAATCGTAAATTTCAGTTACAGTTCCTACCGTTGAACGAGAGTTGGAAAACATACTCTTTCTTGCAACTGTAATTGTAGGTGATAACCCTTCAATACGATCTACGTTTGGTTTTTTTATTGATGGTAGAAATCGTCTAATATAAATAGGAAGTACTTTAGTATAGCGATACTGACCTTCAGCATAAATTATGTCGAACGCTAGTGATGATTTTCCAGAACCAGATAATCCAGTTATTACTATTAATTTGTTATGAGGTAATGTCAAACTAATGTTTTTAAGATTATGGGCATTGGCACCATGAATTTTAATTTCATACATCTAACTTTATCGCGTCTTTAAAGTAACTAAAATCGTTGTATAATATCACAAAAAGATCTGAGTAAATATTCAGTGTGCTTTTAGACAAGGTATAGAAACTTAACTCTTCTTTTTTTAAGCCTACAATTTTAGAAATTAAGAAACATGATTGCTATATTATTTATGTATCGTTAATGATATTCTTAGGGAAAGAAATAAAAGTTAAACCTTTTTACAGGAGATTCTTCATGACCAGTAGAGGTATTAATAAGGTAATTTTAGTTGGGAATTTAGGTCGAGACCCAGAAGTTCGTCATATACCCAACGGTAATGCAGTAGCCAACATTAGCGTTGCTACCTCAGAAAGTTGGCGAGATAAGCAAACTGGTGAAACTAAGGAAAAAACAGAATGGCATCGTGTAGTAATTTTTGGTAAATTAGCTGAAGTAGCGAAAGAATATCTTCATAAAGGATCTCAAATATATATCGAAGGATCATTACAAACTCGTAAATGGAAGGATCAAAACGGATTAGAGCGCTACATTACTGAAGTAATAGTCAATACGGGCGGAACTATGCAAATGCTTGGTAATCGTCAAAACAATTTAGCAAGTGAACTCGGAAAACAAAAAGAGTGGATTCAAAAAGCTGCTCAGTCGTCTAAGGAAAATGATCAATCAAGATTTAAAATTTCTAATAATGATAGCATAGTGATGCGTGATGGTATCAAGAAAAACACTTCAATGATTGGCGATGAGTCTCCAATAGATTTTGATGACGATATTCCATTTTAAATGGATTCTTATAAAGAATTTTTTAGAGTTTCAAAGAAAAAAAACAAACTTTCTATTTTTTAATTTATTTATTTGTTTAAAACAATTAACATTTATTAAATTCTGAATATTTCGTTGAAGTTGCTTTGTTATAATTTCTTTTTAGAAGCATATGCCCTAAATATAAGAGCTAAGCAATAAGAAATATGAACTACTTGTTCATTTCATGAATAAAGATATACACCAAAAACGTTAAACCACTCTGAAAAAAGAATAGAACAAAGAAATATCTACATAGCTTTCATTTATATAATTTTAAATTCTTTGAACGATCTTTTTTGGATCCTGTTCTTCGCCCGAAATTTGACTAATAAAATAATATAACAATTCTTTTCTCTTATATTTTAATTATATATTCTAGTTTTTACTGTCTCCGAAATTGGATTTTTTTAAAATGGATATTTATTTGTCTATACTCGTTAAGCATTAGAAGATTGTTGAAAAATCTTCCTTGAATCAATCATCATTTAAAATAAAGTATTATGCTAAAGCTTTTGCTTTGATTTCTCATTTGCATAATTTTTTATTTTTCCTAAACTTTTTGATTTACGACTACAAGCTAGAAAAAATAACAGAAATTTTATACACGTAAAGTCTATTAATAATAGAAAAGAAAAACGTTCTTTCAGACAAAAATAACTATAGAAAATAATTATTCCTTATGAAAAAGTTAAAAATAACACTTGTCTGGCAAATTTTTATTGCCTTAATTCTCGGAATTCTTTTCGGATTATCGTTACATAATCAGGGAGAGCTACGTGATTGGATACTAGCAAGTGTGCTTTCTCCGGCCGGAGATATCTTTATTCGCATGATTAAAATGGTTGTAGTTCCTATTGTAATAACAACACTAGTTGTCGGCATCGCCAAAATTGGAGATACCGATAAGCTCGGTAGTATTGGATTTAAAACTATTCTATATTTTGAAATAATTACAACCATAGCAATTATTCTTGGAATAATTTTTGCTAATACTTTTCATCCAGGAAAAGGAATTGATATGTCAGTTTTGTCATCATTGGGTGATGCTTCAAAACATAAGCAAATTACTTTCGAATCGATACGACTAGATGGGCAAGACGTACTGAAGATAATTTTATCAATTATTCCGATAAATATTTTTGCCTCAATGGCAAATGGAGAAATAATGTCTATCGTTTTTTTCACTGTAATGTTTGGCTTTGGTTTATCTTCATTACCAGAAAGGATTCGTGCGCCATTAATTAATATATTTAATGCAACAGGAGAAACAATGTTTAAAGTAACACAAATAGTAATGCGTTGTGCTCCAGTAGGAGTATTTGCATTAATTTCTGTTACTATAGCAACTTTTGGTTTTTCTTCAATTTTTCCATTAGCTAAGTTAGTATTATTAGTATATGGCGCTATTGTCTTTTTTGCTTTAGTAATATTAGGAACTGTAGCCAGACTTTTTCAATTGCGAATTTGGAAACTAATTTGTTTTTTAAAAAAAGAATTAATTTTGGCTTTTTCTACTGCTAGTTCAGAAAGTGTATTGCCACATATTATTAAAAAAATGGAACTCTATGGTGCACCGGCATCAATTACTAGCTTTGTTATTTCCACCGGATACTCATTTAATTTAGATGGCTCAACGTTATATCAAAGCATTGTTGCTATTTTTGTTGCTCAATTATACGGAATTGAATTATCTCTATATCAGGAGATAATGCTAGTATTGACATTAATGATTACCTCTAAGGGAATTGCTGGCGCACAAGGGGTTTCTTTTATAGTATTACTAGCAACATTAGGAAGTATAAATATCCCTATAGAAGGATTAGCTTTTATTGCTGGCATTGATCGTTTTTTAGACATGGCAAGAACTGCACTAAATGTAATTGGTAACGCATTAGCAGTATTAGTAATTTCTAAATGGGAAAATTTGTATGATAATTCGCAAGCATTGAAATACGAAAAAAAGAATCTGGAATCTCCTAGAAATTCGGGATGATAAAATTTAGATAATTATTCTACGTTATTCTCTAATTGTTAGAGAATTAAGTTTACGCGTCGGTTGAACTTTTTGATATCGTTTTATGATCGATAAATTTGATATACGCCATTGGTGCACCGTCTCCCTTACGAAAACCACATTTTAAAATTCGAGTGTACCCACCAGAACGCGTTGAAAAACGTGAAGCTAATTCGTTAAATAGTTTTTTTGTAACTTCATTATGACGAGTTTTGGAAAAAACTAAACGACGATTCGCAATACTATTTTCTTTGGAAAGAGTAATCAATGGTTCAACAAAACGACGTAGTTCTTTTGCTTTTGATAAAGTTGTTTTAATAAATTCGTATTGAATCAAAGAATTTGTCATGTTACGAAACATGGCGCGACGGTGACTACTGTTTCGACTTAATTGACGACTGCTCTTTTGGTGACGCATGCAAACTCCATAATTTATAAGCTAAATTATTCATCAGTAGTAATAGAAGGTGGCCAATTTTCCAGATGCATCCCTAAAAATAGTCCACGAGAAGCTAATACATCCTTAATTTCTGTAAGAGATTTTTTGCCGAGATTAGGAGTTTTTAGTAATTCAACTTCAGTACGTTGAACTAAGTCACCTATATAATGAATAGATTCTGTCTTAAGACAGTTAGCAGAACGTACAGTCAATTCTAAATCATCGACAGGACGTAATAGAATTGGATTGAATTCTGGTTTGTTTTCTTTTATTTCTGGTTGACTTACATCCCGCAAGTCAACAAAAGCTTCTAACTGTTCCACCAAAATCGTAGCAGCACGGCGAATCGCCTCTTCTGGATCAATTGTTCCGTTAGTTTCTATTTCGATAATCAGTTTGTCTAAATCTGTTCTTTGTTCGACACGTGCTGCCACCACATTATAAACAATTCGTTCTACCGGACTATAACATGCATCAACTAGTAAACGTCCTATTGGGCGTTCATTATCTCCTGCATAAATTCTGGCTGAAGCTGGAACATAACCGCGACCTCTTTGTACCTTAATACGCATCGAAATAGATGCACTTTCGTCAGTTAGGTGGCATAATATGTGATCTGATTTTATAATTTCAACATTTCCATCATGGGTTATATCAGATGCAGTTACAGGACCAATTCCAGACTTGTTCAAAACCAAAATGGCATCGTCTTTACCTTGAATTTTTACCGCCAGTTCTTTTAAGTTGAGTAAGATTTCCAAAATATCTTCTTGTACACCTTTTTTACTACTATATTCATGTAATACACCATCAATCTCAACTTCTGTTACAGCGCAACCTGAAATTGATGAAAGTAAGATACGGCGCAAGGCATTACCTAAAGTATGACCAAATCCGCGTTCTAGCGGCTCGAGGGTAACTTTGGCATGTGTTAGGCTTATTTGTTCAATATCCACCAAGCGCGGTTTTAAAAATTCTATGGCAGAATCTTGCATATTATCTTTTTCCATTAAATTCCTATTTGGAATAAAGTTCGACAATTAAATGTTCGTCAATATCTGCAGAAATGGCAGTTCGTTCTGGAATATGTTTAAATACTCCTTCCATTTTAGAAATATTGACTTCAATCCAAATTTGTTTGCTACGTTGTTCAGCCAATTCTAATGAAGCATGAATACGGTGTTGACGTTTAGCTTTTTCGCAAACGCTAATAATATCATTTGAATTAACTTGATAAGATGCAACATTAATAATTTTGCTATTTACCATGATTGCTTTATGACTAACCAATTGACGTGATTCAGTACGCGTGGCTCCAAATCCCATTCGGTAAACAACATTATCTAAGCGACGTTCTAATAATTGCAATAAATTTTCTCCTGTGTTTCCTTTTAAACGTGCTGCTTTTTTGTAGTAGTTAGTAAATTGACGTTCAAAAATGCCATAAATACGTCGAACTTTTTGTTTTTCACGTAATTGAATACCGTAATCAGAAAGACGCGATTTTCTAGAATTATGTTGACCTGGAAGTTTTTCTATTTTACATTTAGAATCAATCGTTCGAATACCAGATTTTAGAAAAAGATCTGTTCCTTCTCGTCGACTCAATTTTAGTTTAGGTCCTAAGTATTTTGCCATTTTTTCTCCATTCAATTTTTAAAATTGATACTATACTCGTCTTTTTTTAGGAGGTCGACATCCATTATGAGGAATAGGAGTAACATCAGTAATATTTGTGATACGGAAACCAGCTGTATTTAAAGCACGAATAGTAGATTCGCGACCAGGTCCGGGTCCTTTAATTATTACTTCTAAATTTTTAATTCCATATTCTTTTGCAACTTTAACACAATGTTCTGCTGCAACTTGTGCAGCAAAAGGTGTAGATTTGCGTGATCCGCGAAAACCAGAACCTCCAGAAGTCGCCCATCCTAATACGTTACCCTGACGATCAGCGATCGTAACAATTGTATTATTAAAGGATGCATGGATATGAGCTACACCATCTGGAATAGACTTTTTAATTCGTTTTCTTGTTCGAAGTGTGGTGGTAAATTTAACCATTTTTTATCCTAAATTTATTTTTTGATTAATTTTCGAGGACCTTTACGTGTACGAGCATTAGTCTTAGTACGTTGACCACGAACTGGAAGATTACGGCGATGACGCAAACCACGATAGGTTCCAAGATCAATTAAACGTTTAATATTTAAAGTTACCTCACGACGAAGATCACCTTCTACAACAAATTTGGAAACTGCTGCACGTATAGTATCAATCTGTTCTTCGGACAGTTTACTGATCTTAATATGTTCGTTAATATCTGAAGTTGTACAAATGTATTTCGAACGAGCTTTTCCAATTCCGTAAATTGATGTTAAAGCAATCAAAACATGTTTATTATCCGGAACGTTAATACCAGCAATACGAGCCATTGTATACCTCTACTCTATATTCTAAATGAATGCCGACGGAAAAAACGAAAAAGAATCAAAAGATTTTAAGAGGATGCACTAAAAAAACAGCTAAAATTTTTTGTTAATTAGTTTCTTTATTAAAAGCAAGAATCAGCCTTGGCGTTGTTTATGTTTTAATTCTGCGGTACAGATTACTCGAATAATTCGATTTCGTTTGACAATTTTACAATTACGACATAACTTCTTAACGGAAGTACGGACTTTCATTTAATTTTAGCCTCCAAGATTTATTACTCAATTAAATTAACGATTATAAATTTTCAAATTTGCTTTTTTTAAAACAGATTCATACTGATTCGACATCATAAAGGTCTGAATTTGAGCCATAAAATCCATAATAACTACAACGACAATTAATAGAGATGTTCCGCCAAAATAGAAGGGAACTTTCATAATGCCTTGCATGAATTCTGGAATTAAACAGATAAAAGTTATATATATAGCACCGACCAGTGTAAGGCGGGTCATGATTTTATTAATAAACTTTGCCGTCTGCTCGCCAGGGCGAATGCCTGGGATAAATGCGCCAGATTTTTTTAAATTATCTGCCGTTTCTCTAGGGTTAAAAACCAACGCTGTATAAAAAAAACAGAAAAAAATAATTGCACATGCATACAATAATACATAAAGCAATTGACCTGGTTGTAAATAAAATGCAGCTCTAGTTAAGAAGCTCCAACTTGTACTATTTCCAAACCAAGATAGAACTGTAGCAGGAAATAAAATAATACTAGAACCAAATATTGCTGGGATCACACCTGCCATATTAACTTTTAATGGCAAGTGTGTGCTTTGAGTTGCATAAATGTAACGCCCTTGCTGTCGTCTAGCATGGTTGACTAGAATACGTCTATGTCCACGTTCAATGAATACTACAAAAAATGTTACTAAAAATATAAATATTCCTATTAAAAGCAATTCAAAAAAATTTATATTTCCTTGTCGGGCCTGTTCAATAGTGGAACCAACAGCAGGTGGTAAGCCTGCGACAATTCCAGAAAAAATAATAATAGAAACGCCATTACCAATACCTCGTTCAGTGATTTGTTCTCCTAACCACATTAAAAAAATGGTTCCGCAGACGAGGCTTATAACTGCGATACAATAAAAAACAAAACCGGGATTACTAACCAGGCTTCTTACTCCCAACATATTTGGAAGACTAGTTGCAATACCAATAGCTTGTAATATTGCCAACATCAATGTTCCGTAGCGAGTATATTGGTTAATTTTTTTTCTTCCAGATTCGCCCTCTTTTTTTATTTCTGCCAAAGTAGGATGAACTACAGTCAATAATTGAATAATAATTGATGCCGAAATATATGGCATCACTCCTAGTGCAAAGATGGAGGCACGATTCAGGGCTCCGCCAGAAAACATATTGAACATTTCAATAATAGTTCCCCATCTTTGTTCAAGTAGCTTCGTAAGAACGGCTGCGTCAATTCCAGGAATAGGAATAAAAGAACCGATTCGAAAGATAATAAGAGCTCCGATAACAAATAACAACCTACGTTTTAGCTCGCTAAAGCCACTTTGTGCACTTTGAAAATTAAATTTTGATCGTTTAGCCACTTTTCGCTTATTCCTCAATTTTCCCACCAACTGCTTTAATTGCAGAATGAGCTCCTTTACTAACACGCAATCCGCGAATAACAATCGCTTGTTTAATTTTTCCTGAAAGGAAAATTTTTACAAACTTAGTACGAACATTAATAATTTTTGCAGCTTTTAACGTTTTCAAATCTATGATACTGCTTTTTAAAGAAGCTAAATCAGATAGACGTATTTTCTCTGTAATCATAGACTTACGTGATATAAAGCCAAATTTTGGGAGTCGACGATATAAAGGAGTTTGCCCGCCTTCGAATCCTGGACGTATACCTCCTCCAGAACGAGATTTTTGACCTTTATGGCCACGACCGCTACTCTTCCCTAAACCAGAACCTATTCCACGACCGACTCGCTTAGGAAGTTTTTTAGAACCTTTAGTAGGACACAAAGCGTTTAGACGTATCATATTCCTCAAGCTTAACCATATAAGAAATTAAACGAGCCATTCCTCGTATAGCTGGTGTATCTTGAAGCTCCACAACATGACCAATTCGTCGCAAACCTAGTCCAATTAAAGTTGCTTTATGTTTTGGTCGACGACCAATGGAACTTCGAATTTGAGTAATTTTAAGTATTTTTGCCATGAAGAGCACTTCCTAATATTTCTTCAACAGACTTTCCACGCTTAGCAGCAACCATTTCAGGAGATTTCATATTTTTAAGAGCATTGATAGTTGCACGAACTACGTTAATTGGATTGGTAGAACCATAAGTTTTTGCAAGCACATTATAAATTCCTGCAACTTCTAACACCGCTCTCATAGCACCGCCTGCAATAATACCCGTCCCTTCAGAAGCTGGCTTCATAAATACAAGAGACCTAGTATGTATACCATTGATTGAATGCTGTAGGGTACCATTATTTAGTGCAATATTAATCAAATTTCTTCGAGCTTTTTCCATTGCTTTTTGGATTGCTGCTGGAACCTCCCTTGCTTTTCCATAGCCAAAACCAACACGACCAAATCCATTGCCGACTACTGTAAGGGCAGTAAAGCTAAAAACTCGTCCTCCCTTTACAGTTTTAGACACACGGTTTACTGCGATTAGTTTTTCTTGTAAATCACTCATATGTTTTTCAGTTTGAAACATTTTTTAAATCTCTACTTTAAAACTGAAGACCGGCCTTTCGTGCAGCATCTGCTAACATTCTTATTCTTCCATGATATTGGAAACCAGAACGATCAAAGGACACTTTCTTAATTCCTTTTTTTAGTGCCCGTTCTGCAACGATTTTACCTATTGTAGCAGCAGCTTCTTTATTGCTAGTGCTGTTTAATTTTTTCCTTATAATTTTTTCAACTGTAGAAGCGGATACTAAAACATCAGCATTGTCTGATGCAATAATTTGAGCATAAGTGTGGCAATTAGTGCGATGCACCACTAAACGGATAGCATGCAACTTTTGAAGCCTATATCTTGTATGAATAGCTCGACGAAGGCGAGCTGCTTTTCTTATTGTTATCATTTTTATTTCTTCTTCGATTCCTTAATACGTACAATTTCATCTGAATAACGAATTCCTTTCCCTTTGTAAGGCTCAGGGCAACGAAATGAACGCAAATTTGCTGCGACCTGACTAACAATCTGCTTATCAGCACTTTTTAATATAATTTCGGTTTGACTTGGACATTCTATAATAATACCATCAGGTAATCGATAGTTGATAGAATGAAAAAAACCTAATGTTAAAGTAACTATGTCGTCTTTTACAGAGACACGATAACCTATACCAACTAACTGTAGTTTTTTAGTAAATCCTTCTGTTACACCAATTAACATGCTATGAATTAGTGCACGTTCCGTACCAGCAAGTGCCCAATTTTTTGCACAATCAATTCTTGGAGTAAAAAATATTTTTCTGCCAGAATACTGAACCATAATAGACTTATGAATGGTACGAGTTAATTTTCCATTTTTTCCATCAATTAGTATTACTTGCTTATCAAGCCTCACATGTACACCAATAGGAATAATTATAGGGGTCTTAGCAAAACGAGACATCTTTCTCCTCTTTAATCAAGCTATATAACAAATAACTTCACCGCCAAGACCAGATAGACGGGCGACTCGATCGGTAACTATCCCTCTTGAAGTGGAAATTATTGCAATTCCCATTCCTGCTCTAACCCTTGGTAAGACATTTTTCTTTTTATAAATTCGTAATCCAGGTCTGCTTATACGTCTTATAACTTCTATTACAGGTTTATCTTGATAATATTTCAATTTCAATTCTAATATAGGTTTATTACTTTTTGCAATTCTAAAATCTTCAATAAAACCCTCGACTTTTAGCAAACTTGCAATTGCTTCTTTCATTTTAGATGACGGGACAAGCACAATTTTTTTATTTGCTAACTGACCATTACGAATACGAGTTAACATATCAGCGATCGGATCTTGCATGCTCATTTTACCAGCTAGCCTTCCTTAAACCAGGAATCTCTCCACGCATTGCTGCCTCGCGAAGCTTGGCACGACTTAACCCAAATTTTCTTAAAAAGGCATGAGGTCGACCAGTTTGTCGACAACGATTTCTTTTTCTGGAAGGGCTAGAATCACGAGGGAAAGTTTGAAGTTTTAATATTGCGTTCCAACGCTCTTCATTAGGAGCGTTTAAATCAGAAATGACAGATTTTAGTTGAATTCGCTTAGTAAAAAACTTCTTAATTAGTTTTGCTCGTTTCATTTCACGAGCTTTTATAGATTCTTTAGACATTAGAAACCTTAAGTTTTATTTTCTGAATGGAAAATTAAGCGCGTTAAGTAATGCATAACCCTCATGATCAGATTTTGCAGTAGTTACAATAGTAATATTCATACCAAGAATACGGTCGATTTTATCATAATCGACTTCAGGAAAAATAATTTGTTCACGCACTCCCATGCTATAATTACCGTGTCCATCAAATGATTTTTTAGATAATCCTCGAAAATCGCGAATACGCGGTACAGCAATAAAAATTAACCGATCAAAAAACTCCCACATTCGTTTGCTTCGAAGGGTTACCTTGCATCCAATAGGATGCCCTTGACGAATTTTAAAACTAGCAACTGATTTGCGTGCTTTGGTAATAAGTGCTTTTTGTCCAGAGATTGCAGCTAAATCGGTTGCAGCATTATCCAAGATCTTTTTGTCGGAAGTTACTTCACCCACTCCCATGTTCAGTGAAATTTTTTCGATACGAGGAACCTGCATAACAGAGCGATACCTAAATTCTCTCATTAATGTAGATATTACTTTGTTTTTATAATATTCATGTAATTTTGCTATCATATGATGCTCTGTTATTTAATAATTTTTCCACTAGATTTAAAAATACGGAACTTCTTACCATTTTCAATTTTAAAGCCCACTCTTCCAGCTTTGTTAGTGGAAATATCAAAAATTCCAACGTTAGAAAGTTCGATTGCCATTTCTTTTTCAAAGATGCCACCTAATTTATTTGCAGCTGGAAGTGGTTTTTGATGTTTTTTAATTAAATTAATCCCATTAACGATGGCTTTACCGTTTGGTAAGATGTTTTTTATTTTTCCGCGTTTACCTTTATCTTTACCAGTTAACACAATGATTTCATCATTAAGACGAATTTTTGATGCCATTATTACTTCCTTACAAAACTTCAGGGGCTAGAGAAATAATCTTCATAAATTTTTCATTCCGAAGTTCACGGGTTATAGGTCCAAAAACACGAGTTCCTATTGGTTGCTCATTGCTATTACTAAGTAATACACATGCATTACTGTCAAATCGAAGAGCTGAACCGTCATTGCGACGAATACTTTTCTTTGTTCTTACTACAACCGCCTTTAAAACTTCACCTTTCTTTACTTTACTTCGAGGAATCGCTTCTTTGATGGTAACTTTGATGATATCACCAACTTTTGCATATCTGCGGCGCGAACCACCTAAAACCTTAATGCACATTACATGACGTGCACCAGAATTATCTGCTACTGTCAATACAGTTCGTTCTTGTATCATTTAAATACTCCGTTTACATTGCAAAATACTCCTTCAATGACTACGAAAGGATATATTAGCATATATTAAGATTCTACAATAATTTTTATTAATCTTTTCTTGCAGAGAACTAGCTTATTATATCGAAATGTAATTCATACGACTTTATTTTTTATGATACGAACTAGTTTCCAAGATTTGGTTTTAGAAATAGGATTGCATTGGCTTATTTCAACAATGTCGCCGATAGTACTGCTTTTATTTTCATCATGTGCATGAAGTCTGGTTCTACGCCGAATTACTTTACCGTAAATCGGATGTTTCACAAGACGTTCAACAGATACGACAATTGATTTTTCCATTTTATCACTAACCACGCGACCCCTTAAGATGCGAATTTTTTTCATGTTATTTATATAAGATCTTTTCAGTCAATATCGTTTTTATACGAGCAATTTCACGACGTGTTTGTTTTAACAAGTGTGTTTGTTGTAATTGATTGCTAGATACCCTTATACGAAGATTAAGTTGTTTTTTCAACAGACCAAATAACTCCATGCTAAGTTCTTGATATTTTTTTTTACGAAGCTCGGTTTTACTCATTTTAATTTGGTGTCACTTTAGTCATAAAAATAGTCTTAATTGGTAATTTTGCCGAAGCTAATTTAAAAGCTTTACGCGCAAGATCTTCTGAAACTCCATCCATTTCGTATAGAATTCTGCCTGGTTGGACTAAGGCCACCCAATATTCTACATTGCCCTTACCTTTTCCCATGCGAACTTCTAGAGGTTTTTCAGTAACAGGCTTGTCTGGAAAAATTCTGATCCAAATCTTTCCTTGTCTTTTAATCGCTCTTGTCATAGCACGTCGCGCTGCTTCGATTTGTCTAGAACTCAAGCGACCGCGATTGGTAGCTTTTAGACCAAAAACACCAAAGTTTATTTGGGAATCTATTGCCAGCCCGCGATTACGTCCTTTATGCATTTTACGAAATTTTGTACGTTTTGGTTGTAACATTATTGATTCTCTTTTGCTTGTACTTTTTTACGCTGCTGTTTTCTTGGTGAAGAGGTTGAATTTCCTTGCTTAGTTGCAGTTGTTTTATCAAAAACTTCGCCTTTAAAGATCCATACTTTTGTGCCAATGATTCCGTAAGTGGTATATGCCTCAGAGTTACTATAGTCGATATTTGCACGTAAAGTATGAAGCGGAACACGACCCTCACGATACCATTCAGTTCGCGCTATTTCAGCTCCTCCTAAACGACCACTAACTTCAACTTTAATTCCTTTTGCGCCAAGACGCATTGCATTTTGTACAGCACGTTTCATAGCTCGCCGAAACATGACACGGCGTTCTAGTTGAGAAGAAATACTATCAGCAACAAGTTTAGCGTCTAGTTCTGGCTTCCTAATTTCACTGATATTAATCTGAGCTGGCACACCAGCAATATTTGCTACGGCTTTACGAAGCTTCTCAACATCTTCTCCTTTTTTACCAATTACAATACCTGGACGAGCACTATAAATAGTCACTCGAATGCTTTTAGCTGGACGTTCAATCACCACACGAGAAACTGAAGCCTTTATCAGTTCTTTACTTAAGAATTGCCGAACTTTGAAATCACTATTAAGGTTGTCAGCAAATTCTTTTTTGCTTGCATACCAAGTAGAACTCCAAGATTTTACAATACCGAGTCGAATTCCGTTTGGATGTACTTTTTGACCCATCTTTAAGTTTCCTCTAAAAAGAATGTTAATGATCAGAAACAACTACGGTGATATGACTAGTGCGTTTTAACATTCTATCCGAACGACCTTTAGCGCGAGGCATAATTCGCTTCATACTAGGTCCAACATCAATAAAAATTTTCATAACTTTAAGATTATCAACGTCTGAACCATCATTATGTTCAGCATTGGCGATTGCAGACTCCAATACTTTTCTTACTAAAGAAGCAGCCTTCTTATTGGTATAAGTAAGAATTTCTAAAGCTTTTGCAACCTGTTTGCCTCGAATTAAATTAGCTACTAAACGAACCTTTTGAGCAGAAGAACGAGCATAACGATAACGAGCAATAGTTTCCATGAATCTTATCTCTTCTTAACCTTTTTATCAGCCGTATGACCACGATAAATCCGAGTTGGAGCAAATTCACCTAATTTATGACCAACCATTTCATCGCCTATAAAAATAGGAATATGCTGACGACCATTATGAACGGCAATAGTTAAACCCACCATTTTAGGAAAAATTGTAGAACGACGAGACCAAGTTTTAATTGGTTTTTTATCATTGTTTTTTAACGCCTTCTCTACTTTTTTTAACAAATGTAAATCAATAAATGGGCCTTTTTTAAGAGAGCGCGGCATATAGTTTCCTTAGTGAAAAGCTATTTATTGCGACGATGAACAATAAGTTTATCAGTACGAATGTTGTTACGAGTTTTTTTTCCTTTAGTCTGAACACCCCAAGGTGTTACTGGATGTTTGCCAAAATTACGTCCTTCACCGCCACCATGTGGATGATCAACTGGATTCATAGCCGTACCGCGAACGTTAGGACGAACTCCATACCAACGGTTCGCCCCAGCCTTACCTAAAGCACGCGCCATGTGTTCGGCGTTACCTACTTCACCTAAAGTCGCACGACATGCAGATTGAATTTTTCGTATCTCTCCAGAACGAAGACGAACTGTAACGTAATTTCCATCACGAGCTACAATTTGGGCATAAGCTCCTGCAGAGCGAGCTAACTGACCACCTTTACCAGGTTTCATTTCGATATTATGAATAAAAGAACCAACTGGAATATTACGTATCGGTAAAGAATTTCCTGTTTTAATTTTCACTTTAATGCCAGATTGAATCTCTTCACCAATTTTCATATCCTTTGTTGCCAAAATGTAACGGCGTTCACCATCTTTGTATAATACTAATGCGATGTTAGCAGAACGATTAGGGTCATATTCTAAACGCTCTACCAACGCTGGTATATAATCCTTATCTCGTTTAAAATCAATCAAACGATAACGTTTCTTATGACCCCCACCAATATGTCGCGTAGTAATATGACCAATATTGTTTCGACCTCCAGATCTATGGAGAGCTTTCACTAGGGGTATATACGGTTTTCCTTTATAAAGGTCAAAATTTACCACTTTAATGACATGGCGCCGTCCAGGGGATGTTGGTTTATACTTAATTACCGTCACTTTTTCCCCTTATTTGCTTTCATTGATTGCATTAACTAAGTTCATATCTTCACCCCTTTTTAAGGTGACATAAGCCTTTTTCCAGTTGTTTCGATGACCAATGTGCTGTCCACGACGTTTAGTTTTTCCCTTTACAATTAAGGTACGAACATTATCAACTTTGACATTAAAAAGTGTTTGCACAATAACTTTAATTTCTGCTTTTTTTGCATCTCTAGAGACCTTAATTGTAACAGTGTTGCGTCTTTCCATTAAATTAGAGGTTTTTTCAGAAACATATATGGCAAGTAATAATTTAAACAAACGCTCCACGTTAGTCATACTAACATCCTTTCAACTTTATTAACAGCATCAACCGTTATAATAACTTTTTCTGAGGTAATTAAACTAATCGGATTAAGATTATAGGTTTTTTGTACGTTTACTTTGTAGAGATTTCTTGCTGCAAGAAAAAGATTTTTATCTAGCTTGTCAATAATAATAAGCACATTTTCTAATGCCATATTTTTTAATTTTTTTATTAGAAGTCTGGTATGTGGTTGTTCAATAGAAAATTGTTGAAAAACAAATAATCGATTCTGACGTATAAGTTCAGAAAAAATACTCCTCATAGCACCGCGATACATCTTCTTATTTACTTTTTGGCTATAGTTGCTGGTCTTGGAAGCAAAAGCAACGCCACCAGAACGCCAGATTGGACTTCTAGAGCTACCAGCACGCGCACGACCAGTTCCCTTTTGACGCCACGGTTTCCTTCCAGAACCTGATACTTCAGCTCGAGTTTTTTGATTATGAGTTCCTTGACGAGCATTCGCTCTATAAGCAACAACTATTTGATGAACTAGTGCTTCATTAAAATTACATCCAAAAATAGCTTCGGGAACCTCTAATGTTTTTTTTACATCTCTTAACACCAACTCCAATCTTATCTCCTTTTTAGCTAGAGGCGTTAGTTTTAATAGCTGATTTAATAATCAAATTACCTTTATTTGCTCCTGGAATAGAGCCTTTAACTATTAAAAGATTTCTTTTTATATCTATACGTATTACTTCCAAGTTTTGAATAGTTATTTGATCGTTACCCAACTGACCTGCCATTTTTTTTCCTTTAAACACTTTACCTGGAGTTTGATTTTGTCCGATGGATCCTGGTGCTCGATGGGATAAAGAATTACCATGACTACTACTCTGAGTTTGAAAATTCCAACGTTTTACAGTACCAGCAAATCCCTTACCCTTAGATAAGCCAGTAACATCAACTTTTTTTATATTAGTAAAAAATTCTGTAGTAATGCTTTGACCAATAAAAAATTTATTTTTTTCTTTATTTTCTTTTATGCGAAACTCCCATAAACCGTAACCAGTGTTTACACCAGCTTTCTTAAAATGTCCGGATTCTGGCTTAGTTAACCGATTTGCTTTTTTATTACCAAAAGTAATTTGAATAGCATCGTATCCGTCTTGTTCTATACTTTTAATTTGAGTAATGTAGTTTTTTTCAATTTTAATAATAGTGACAGGAATAAAGACGCCTTCTTTAGTAAGAATACTAGTCATTCCTATTTTACGTCCAATACAACCTATCATCTTTAAATCCTTCTAATTTTCTATAGAACCTCAATAAGGTTAGTGCTTTTAAATTGCATTATTTGGTTATTCTTCAATTTAAAAACTAACAAATGAGATAGTATCCGCATTGTTAACTAGCCTAAGCTAATTTGTACGTCTACTCCAGATGCTAAATCTAAGCGCATCAGCGCATCAACAGTTTTTTCTGTTGGTTTAACAATATCAACTAAACGTTTATGAGTACAGATTTCGTATTGATCACGAGCATCTTTATTGACATGTGGAGAATTCAAGATAGTGAAACGTTCTTTACGGGTTGGTAAAGGTATTGGCCCACGAACCTGAGCACCAGTTCGTTTGGCAGTTTCGACAATTTCTGCTGTGGATTGGTCAATAAGACGATGATCAAAAGCTTTTAAATGGATACGAATTCTTTGGTTTTGCATTAAATCAGAGCCTCAATCTAAATTAACATAGAATATTAAGAAACGCTGCAATGTTGTTCTTACTTAAGAAAAACGCTTGATAGTATTTTTGTCTTTAAAGGATCTTTTAGGAGATAAGTAGGAAAGTTAATTTTCTAGGAACCCCCTTACAAATCATATACAATTTATACAAAAATTCAATAGAAAATAAAAAACATAAGCAAGGAGATATTATTAATTAATAATTTAAATTAATATTTAAAATATAGTTATTAGATAACAAAGGTGATACTTTCCTCTTTGGTTAGCATCTTATCACAAAATAAAAACAACTACTTGGTTAAATTAAAGTTGAATAATTACTTTACGTGCTTTTATGTGTGTTCCGAATATAAATGAAACAGAAAACTTCTCTTGGTTATCATTAAAATTAAATTGTCAGAAATGAAAGTAATCGTCATCGCTGTTATTCAAGATAGCAAACTATATTCATGATAAAACTATTATTAAAAACGGCTAGACATCAAACACTTATAATAATAAATAACCATTTAATAAACTCTGTCATACGCGATAGTACTCTAAATTCAATATTATTTATATCAAATTATTTTTGATAAATTAAGAATGAAAAAACAATTAAAGAAAATTCAATAATTAGAAAGTTTTCTACATTAGAACATGATTTAAAATTGTTGCATCTTCTTTCCAAAGAAATATTTTCTGAACAGTTTATGTTTTAGATTAATCAACTAAAGAATTATATTTAATTCAATAGGCTGACTAGTCATGGAAGATAGTTTTTTTTACGGACTCTTTCGATGTAATATTAATTTTCGCGAACATATAGGCTATTTTCAAAGCAAGGGATAACCGATAGTAGATAGAAAAGCAGTTAAGGCAATTTGATCAAAAGTATATCGAACAATATCAATATTCTTAATAATTTAATTTAAATTAAAATAAGATTTTGAATTTTATTTATTTGCTCTGCGGGCTTCAATAATGGCTTGTGCAATATGTTTTGGCGTTTCACTGTATTTCAAAAATTCCATAGAATAGGAGGCGCGACCTTGAGTTTGTAAACGTAAATCGGTAGCATATCCAAACATTTCCGACAAAGGGACCTGCGCACGAATTTTTTTGCTAGAAATATTTTCTTCTATTCCATCGATTACACCGCGACGACGATTAAGATCACCAATTACATCACCCATGTATTGTTCTGGTGTTTCAATTTCAACTTTCATAATAGGTTCCAATAGAACTGGTTTTGCCTTCATAAATCCTTCTCTAAAGGCTATAGAACCAGCGATTTTAAATGCAATCTCTGAAGAATCAACCTCATGATAGGAACCATCAAAAGCAGAAACCCTTACGTTTACAATTGGATAGCCGGCTAATACACCGCTTTTCATTTGTTCCTGAACTCCTTTATCCACTGCCGGTACATATTCTTTTGGAATGACACCACCAACTATCTCGTTCAAAAATTCATAGCTCTTTCCGTTTGCTTCCATTGGTTCAATGCGCAACCAAACACGACCAAATTGTCCACGGCCGCCAGATTGTCGAATAAATTTTCCTTCATGCTCAACGGTAGCACGAATAGTTTCACGATAAGCTACTTGTGGTTTTCCGATATTAGCTTCTACACCAAATTCACGATTCATACGATCAATAATAATTTCAAGATGCAATTCCCCCATACCGGCAATTATTGTTTGCCCTGATTCCTTATCGGTCCATACTCGAAAAGATGGATCTTCCTGCATTAGACGACTAAGTGCTGAGCCCATTTTTTCTTGATCAGCTTTTGTTTTTGCTTCTACGGCAACCGAAATAACTGGTTCTGGAAATTCCATGCGTTCGAGAATAATAGGTGCTAATGGATCACATAGAGTATCTCCAGTAGTTATGTCTTTCAAACCTATCACTGCAGCAATATCTCCTGCATAAACTTCTTTTATCTCTTCACGTTTATTGGCGTGCATTTGTACGATTCGTCCAAATCTTTCTCGTTTATCCTTTACAGAGTTCATGACAGCATCACCAGAGTTAATTACTCCTGAGTAAACACGAAAAAAAGTTAAATTACCGACAAATGGATCATTGGCAATCTTAAAAGCTAATGCTGAAAAAGGTTCTTCGTCGCTAGATCGACGTTTAATGCTAGTAGCTCCATCACTGAGAACTCCTTTGATGGCAGCAACATCAGTCGGCGCTGGTAGATATTCAATAATCGCATCCAGCATTGATTGTACTCCTTTGTTTTTAAAGGCAGATCCACAAGTTACAAGAACTATTTCATTTTTTAGAACACGTTGACGTAAACCACGTTTAATTTCGTCTTGAGTAAGTTCTTTTCCTTCTAGATACTTATCCATTAGTTCCTCAGACGATTCTGCTGCTGATTCTACTAAATGCAGATGCCATTTTTTAGCTAATTCAATCAAATCAATAGGAATTTCCTGATAAGTAAAAGTTACACCCTGGTCTATTTCAGACCAACTAATTGCTTTCATTTTTATTAAATCTATGATTCCAGTAAATTTTTCTTCTGCACCAATAGCGAGATGAATTGGAACTGGGTTAGCAGCCAGACGAGTCTTTAATTGTTCAACAACACGCAGATAGTTTGCTCCAATACGATCCATTTTGTTTACGAACGCAATTCGCGGTATTTTATATTTATTTGCTTGACGCCAAACAGTCTCAGATTGAGGTTGAACACCACCAACAGCACAATAAATCATTACGACTCCATCGAGCACACGCATAGATCGTTCCACTTCGACAGTGAAATCAACATGTCCAGGAGTGTCAATGATGTTAATGCGATGCGAATCAAATTGTTTGGCCATGCCAGCCCAAAAACAAGTGGTTGCTGCAGATGTAATGGTTATTCCACGTTCTTGTTCCTGTGCCATCCAATCCATAGTAGCAGAACCATTATGAACTTCACCAATTCTATGGTTTACGCCTGTGTAAAACAAAATGCGTTCCGTTGTAGTGGTTTTTCCTGCATCAACATGCGCACTGATTCCAATATTTCGATAGTGTGTAATAGGTGTTATACGAGCCATTTAAGTCCTTTAATTGTTAAAAACCAATTATTTTATAACATAAGTATTAATTTTCTTCTTTTAGAAAAGGCGTCTGTTTTTCAATTACCAACGATAATGAACAAAAACTTTATTGGCATCTGCCATTCGATGAATTTCTTCACGTTTTTTTACAGCGCCACCTTTATTTTCTGCTGCGTCAGAGAGTTCGTTTGCCAAACGAATAACCATAGATTTATCATTGCGCTTACGCGCAGCAATAATAATCCAACGCATTGCAAGAGTATTTCGACGTATTGAACGAACTTCTACTGGTATTTGATACGTCGCTCCGCCGACTCGGCGTGATTTAACTTCAACAGTCGGACGCACATTATCCAAAGCTGTTTCAAAAGCCTCCAGATGTTGTTTTCCAGATCTATGAGTTAGAATTTCCAATGCTGCATACACAATTGTTTCGGCAACAGATTTTTTACCGTTCATCATTAAAATGTTAATAAATTTAGCTAAAACATTTGATCCAAATTTTGGATCAGGAAGAATTTTACGTTGATTAATTATTTTTCGACGTGACATAACTTATTCCGATCAAGGATTAAATGAATTTTTCTTAAAAAGCAAATAACTAGTTTTATTTTACTTATTAAATTGCTCTAAAAATAACTAGATCTTTGGTTTTTTCATGCCGTATTTGGATCTTCCTTGTTTGCGATCTTTAACTCCAGAGCAGTCAAGTGCACCTCGAACAGTATGATAACGTACGCCAGGAAGGTCTTTTACACGGCCTCCTCGAATAAGGATTACAGAATGTTCTTGTAGGTTATGGCCCTCCCCGCCTATATAAGAAGTAACCTCAAATCCGTTTGTTAAGCGAACACGGCATACTTTACGTAAAGAAGAGTTTGGCTTTTTTGGGGTAGTAGTATATACACGAGTGCATACACCACGCTTCTGTGGACAAGAACCTAGTGCTGGGACTTTACTTTTCGTTACTTTTAAGACACGCGGTTTACGTACAAGCTGGTTAATTGTTGTCAAAATTAAAACTCCTGATCATCAATTTCATGTGAAAGTTTATTCATAGTATTGTTTTTGAAACGGAGCATCATAAAAAGAATTTGTAACAGTAAAATGGTACGAATAACTTTAAAAAAATGTCAAGCAAGTCACAAGAAAACTTTTTACCATCTTATTTGCCGTATATGTTTTTCAGTCAATCTAACAAAACCAACATAGTCAATTATTTTAATATTAGGTGAAATATAAGTTGAAAGGCCTCTAGCTACAACGTCATTTTCTAATGCATATAGCTCCAGTGGAGAAGAACAAATTATACGTACGGTCGACGAACCAATAATGCCAACAGTAACACCATCGGATAATAATAATAAAGCATCACCAAAATATGCAATACGTATCAAAGCTTTTAAATGACAATAATAAGATGAAGACGTAAGAGTATATAGCACATGCGTTTCCTGATATTAAAACGTTAATATAGTATTATAAAAAGTCAATTTTTGATACCATCTTTTTGGTGATAATCGTTTAACATTCAAAATCCATTTAGTATGATTATGTAATCCCCGTTCTTCTGCTGATTTAGAACAAAGATAAATTCCGTTTATATCATAAAAAGAAAGTATATTGAAGGTAACAATAAAATTTCGCGTTAGAATTTGCGAGGGTTGCTGGTGAGGTAACAATAAAAATACTCCATCAGCAATAAAAAAAATTCCAACTTCTTCAGATAATGATACGGTTGTTAGCAGTAAATCTAATCCTTCCCTTCCAGATTCATCTCTATACGGACCATGCGTAAAAATAAATGCGATGCGATTCATAAAAAAAGTTTATTCACTAAAATTGAACGAATCTATCACATGTTAAAATCATTTGGACCAAATTAACTAGCCCACTTAGTTCAAACCCAGGTTGGAGATTTTCTCCAGTTTTTTTAAGCAATGATGCATGAGTGGAATCAATTATTCCACGACGGAGTGCAGCAGTAGTACAAACATACAATGTTATTTGATTTTGCTTTGCTAAGTGTTGCCATGCATGCACAAGGTTTACTTCGTCGCTAGCTAGCGTGCTAAAACTATTAGCATTGAGTACCCCATCCTGATAAAAAAATATCATGCTCAAACGATGATTGCACTTTAAAAGTGTTTGAGAAAATTGCAGTGCGCTTCTAGAGCGTTGATTTCCATAAGCTGGACCTGTAACCATTAAGCAATAGTTTAACATCATTACTCCTGTCATGAAATGACTGTTTTTTCAAGCTTTTTTGTAAAAAAAATGCTGTAGCATAATTAAAATTTTTAAGCTAATTGTATAAAGCATAAAAATTCTTTGTACAGAGCAATAGATTCGAGAAATTATACTAATCATTTCGTAATATCAAAAATATCGTGATCTTTAGTAATTTTTTTTAGATTACGCTGTTACAATACGCAGAACGTATGAACAAGATTCCTTTTAAGTAGAAAAAGCATTAGCTTTAATTAAAGCTTCACACACAAATATTTTTAGCTTGATAATCCTTTTTTTTGTTATGATTTATCTTTTAAATTTTTTCAAAATGAAAATCAGTACTAACAATTAAAGCGTGATAATAGCTATGAATATCATCTTATAAACTTTTTATGAAAAGAAATTCAAAATAATAGAAGATGTTCATGTTCAATAAACTATAAATAAAGTTTACTTAATTGCTACCTAACTAGATACATAAAGTGATTTAAAATAAATTAAAATGTGCTAATCATAATCTATTACTATCTAAGACAACAGTCGTCCTGACTCGCTATTTTTATTGATGCCTGTTCATCTTTAGAAAATTAAATTTTTAGGCTCCTAATTTATAGATTAAGATTCATTATAAATAAATCTTTTAGATAGATAGGTTATTTACCAAATAATTAATAAATTTCTCCATTCTTCTTTTTGAAAAAAGAATATGGAAATCATTAATAATACACTATTTATATTTTTTATAGTGATATTGAATTGGATATAATAACAATTCAAATAGAGAATTATGCTTGAGCATAAGGAATGCAAGATTTTCACAATAAAAATTCTTTCTTAAGAAGAAAGAAGCATAATAACCAATCAGTTTTTATAAGTGTTATTTTTTTGTTTAATTTTAAAAAGTTATTTTTTTATTGATGAATATTTGTTTTGAACAAAATAAAAAAGTGTTACATAAAAATACTAGATAGATCTGTGTATAGAAATTTGACAACACAATTGGCTTACTAATTTAGTAAATGAGAATTCCTTATTCTACTAAGGTTCTCGTTAAGTAAAAACTATTTTATTTTTTTTCAAATTTTTTATTTAAAAACTTGAATTTTTTCAAAAAAATTTGCCAAAATTGCCTGCAATAAACTCAGTAAATTTTACTGGGGTGGTCTTATTGGATTAATTCACTAAACTTGAGTTAAGTACAAAAAAAGAGGTCTATAATGAAGTAACTTATTACTAATTTTATTTTATTATAATAATGAATTGCTATCTCTGTATTGTAAAATAACTAGCATTTATGGTTTTTTATTATATCGTCTTAATAAGAGGAGAATAAAAATTAGGTAGATGCTAAAGCAAAATTTAATTTTTCTAACATTTTCTAAAAAGCTTTTGTTTAGATTTTTATGTTTTAAATTTATATGGGGCTTATAAGTTGATGTAAATTTTTATATGTAAGGCGTACAAATTTCTTTAATTTTTGATTTACATTATTACAGAAATTTTTGGCACCTTTTTTTTTAAAAAAAATAAAAAATCTTATACTTGTCAATGACGCACACTGTGCAATAAATTAAATTTAAATTAATATTTTTATCTAAAAACTTCCGTAAAGAAGAAATTTAGTCTATTTAAAGAACAAGTTTGCAAAAGTTATTTAAATGAATTTTCTTAAAGCAAGTTTTGATTTGAAATTATGAATTTCAATTGATTTAATATTCATTTTAGGATGTTAAATTTTTGCAGCTAGATAATTATAATTTAATAAGAATTTGAATTTTTTATTCATTTGGCCTGAATAGTTAAATAAAAGTCATACTTTAAAAAAATCTTTAATTTGGTGAATTATCACATAGTTAGATGTAATTTGTTTCAAATTAAAGATTTAATATTTAATTTGGTAAGTACTGCTTTGGAAAAATAAAATAACATTGATGTTTGTACAAAATGATAAAATCAAGTTGATTGATTTTTTAAGAACAATTTAAGTTACTCTTAAATCTTAAGAAAATTAGCAAGCAGAGAGTGACCTTGCTGACTTAAAATACTTTCAGGATGAAATTGAACGCCTTCAATTGGAAAAGAACAATGACGGATAGCCATTATTTCATCTTGTTTTCCTTTTTTTTGACTCCAAGCAGTTACCTTTAAACAAGATGGAATACTAGTGGGGTCAATCACAAGTGAATTATATCGAGTCACTACTAAGGGATTTTTTAGTTTGAGAAATACTCCTAAATTGTCATGAAAAATAGTGGAAGTTTTCCCATGCATCACTTGACGAGATTGAATAATTTTTGCACCAAAAGTCTGACCAATAGCTTGGTGCCCTAAGCAAACTCCTAGAATTGGTAATTTGCCAGTAAAGTAATGAATAACAGCAAGAGAAATTCCTGCTTTGTCTGGGTTACCTGGTCCTGGGGAAATTACTATATGCGATAACGCTAAATTTTCAATATCCTTAATATTCAGACTGTCATTACGATGTACAACTACCTCTGTTCCCAACTCGCAGAAGTACTGATAAAGGTTCCAGGTAAATGAATCATAGTTATCAATTATCAATAATCTAGCCATAATGAACTCAATATTTTCCTTAGCTATAACAGTCTAAAAAAATGATTTTTACTATCATCAATAATATAACAAAGAAAACATTTGGATAAATATGCATTGTTAAATTATGGTATAATTGATTATCTGTCATTTACTAAATCGAATCTTCTTACGGAAATTTTTGCTAAATTTTACTGATAAGCAGAAAAATAATTGATCAGTAACAATTATTAGCTATACAACTTATCTAGTAACAAAAACAGCGCGTAATTATACGCCTAAGATATAAACTCGTCATTTTTACTAGATAAGTGTAGCATAATTTAACTAAATTATCGCTAATAATAATTAGCTTAGTTATTCTCTAATATATGAATTTTCTGATAAATGAAAATAATGGTTTTTTTTAGTTTTTAAACGGAAAAATACAACGATAATATCGCATGTTGCAATTCGTCAACAACAGTGAAAAATAAAAATTATCATTAGCTCTTCTTAAGAAGAGAAGCACCTTTATGAGTTTTTAAGGAAAGTTACAGAGAGGTTTTTTTATAAACAATTATCTCAGTATATAGAAATCTTTTCTGACAAATTTATTTGCGTTCTCACATAAATAAGGTAATTTTAGCATAACATTTTGCTGTTTACAAGATTATCTAAAAACTCTAATTAAAAGCTTTAAGTCGTTTTTATCAAAAAATTTTCCGAGAAGGAGCTTAAATCTATCAAAGCACTTCTTTACAAAAGAAAGAATAACTGGATTTTATAGATAAAAAAATTTTCTAACATTTAAATTAAAACAGTTATTTTTTTGAGTTATAACATTGAACAAATGTGTTAGATTTTATAGATCTTCTAAAAATAGATCATAGACAAAGTTGCTGCTAATACCAAAATTATTATTTAATAATTAGCAACTAAAATATGGTGTCTTAATCCAAACAAAGATGAAATCATTTCTAACTGAAATTAGAATTATAATTTAATTAGTAAACTAACTGTTTTAAGTTAACTTAAAAAGTTTACAGATCTGATCTATCAATAGACTAATACCTATCTTAACAAAAATTAGCACATCTTTTTTGTCTTCTAAAAATATGAAGCTTTCTTTTTTCTTTACAGATCAGGAATTCTAGAACTAATGTAGAATGTCAATTTATTATCAATAATAAAAGATAGTAAAAATAACAACTATAAAAAGATTAACAGAATACTTCAGATTTTTTTTAAAACTATATAAAGTAGTAGACTAAGTTCTTTTAAATAAAATTTGTTAAAATCGTATATGTATTATGGAAGCGATATTATTAACTTTTTGAATAAAAAAACCTCGATCTTAATGAAATCTCTTAAAAAGAAGATAAGAACGAAACTGAACGATTATTTTTGATGCTGTAATTACTATCTAACGCTTTTTCATTAACTAAAAAATTTTTAGTATCATTATTTATTGAATGTCAATGCAAAGCCTAAATGTTCCATGAAAAACGTTTATCTATTACCATCCTAATAAGTTTGGTCGGACCAATGTTATACAATCAGACAGTATTGGCAAATATCCCGGATCAAAGTCAACCAATAGGGGCGAATTATATTCGATCAATAGTTAGAAAAAATGATAATGATTCACTACCAATATGTGTCCAAGCTGATGAAGTCAAAGTAAACCATTCAGGGCATGCAACTTTTAGTGGTAACGTAAAAATTAAGCAAGGAGATAGTATAATTTCTGCAAAAAAAATTGAACTTATCCAACAAAGTCAAGAGAAAAAAGAAAATACTCCCTGTGTTATTTCTGCTACAGGGAATATTAGTTACTGTGATGGAAAAATCAAACTACAGGGACCTAAAGCATTGGTTGATCTCGATAGTAAAGACATTAATATTTACTATGGTAATTATTGTTTCTTAGATCGACCAGGACATGGAGCAGCTTACTTTATTAAACACTGCAAAAACAATCATTATACAGTTCTAAAAAATGGTAGTTTTACTTCTTGCGCTCCTGAAAATGAAATTTGGACTTTCGTAGGATCAGAAGTAATTTATGATTATCGAGAGCAAATTGCTAAAATTCGCAATGCATATTTAAAATTTGGAAAAATTCCAATATTTTATAGTCCTTATTTTCAAATTCCGATAGGAAATAAACGTCATTCTGGATTGTTAATACCTAGTATTGCATACAGTAGTAAGAACGGTATAGAGTTTAAGTTTCCTTATTACTTAAATCTGGCTCCAAATTATGATGTTACTTTTACACCAAATTATATGGCTAAACGCGGAACTCAAATTCAAACTGAATTCCGTTACTTAAGTGATTTTGGAAAAGGTTTAACAAAGTTTGATTATTTGTCAGGCGACCGTATATATAAAAACATACACAAAATCGACAACAATAACAAAAACAGATGGATATTGTATTGGCAACACGATGGAATTATGAATCGAGTTTGGCGTTTTAATGCTGATTGCTACAGAGTTAGCGATACTGATTATATTAATGATTTTAGTTCGAAGTACTATAAAAATGGAAGAATGATAGATACTAAAACTGCACAGAAAATCTGTTTTGGTTTTTCTGATCAAAATTGGAATTCTGTTCTTTCGTATGTGAAATTTCAAACTTTTAATGCACCTACCAGTGATAGGTATCGTTCTGCTCCTCAATTTGATTTAATCTACCATAAAGATGAACTTGGTCCGTTCAGTTTTAAATTATTTGGTCAGTTAGCGCAGTTTACGCATGTCAATAATAATCATCCTAAAACAGTTCGACTATACGTTGAACCAACAATTGGCCTTCCGTTAATTAATTATTGGGGAAATCTAAATGCTGAAGCTAAATTAGTAACCTTGTATTATCAACAAGATAATACCGTTGAATATAATAAGCGTATCAATATTAATCAGTTTTTAAAAAAATCAGCCAGTTGTGTAATACCAAAATTTAAAACAGATGGAAGAATAATAATTGAACGAAATACGGATCGCAAAACACACTACATCCATACCATAGAACCACGTTTACAGTACTTATACATTCCTTATGGTAACCAAAATAATATTAGTATTTACGATTCTAACATTTTGCGAATTATTGATTATTATGGACTTTTTCGTGATCCATCTTATAACTATTTTAATCGAATTTTATCGACTAATCGCCTGGCAGCTGGTGTTTCGACACGAATTTATAATGATCAAAATATAGAACAATTCAGTGCTTCCATAGGTCAGATTTACAACTTTTCAAAATCACATATTGAAAGTAATGTCGATATTAGGAACAGTCATAGTATAAGCGGAAGAAGTAATATGTTATGGGTAGGCGATAGTTACTGGCGCATCAGTGATAATGAATGGGGAGTTCGCGGCAGTTTACAATATGATTCTCATTTCAACAATATTATATTAGGCAATGCAATGTTAGAATACCAGCGCGACAAAAATCATGCTCTTCAGTTAAATTATCGTTATGCTAATTCTCAATATATTGAACAACTGCTGTCTGACACTAACAAGTCAGGTCATCAAAAAAGCATTTCTCAGATAGGAATAACAGGAAATTGGCCACTAATTGATTCTTTGTCGCTAGTTGGAGAATATTATTTTAATGGAAAAACTAACCAAGTAACAAATCGACTAATTGGACTACAGTACAATACGTGTTGTTTAGCTATGAATCTAGACTATGAACGTAAAATTATTGGGTGGAACAAAATAAGTCACGCTAATCAGCTTGAAAACAAGGTTTCATTTAATATTGAACTACGAGGATTAAAAACATCATAATAATGAATAGAACAAACTTGATTTTGGACGTTTTTCTCTTTTTTGAAGAGAAAAATTAATATACAAATACTCAAGGTAATCATTAAAATGGCATTATTCAAATTGATATGATCTATGAAAAAGTCGAGAACAACTACCCTCTTCTTTTTCTTACTTTTTACTGAAAGTCCAATTGCATCACTGCACATTCTTGATCAAACTGTTGCTGTAGTAAACAAGGAAGTTATTCTGAAAAGCGATGTAGAAAATGCATTGGTCATGTTATATGGAAACAAAAAAGTTAACCAAAGATTGTTCAATAGAGATATACTTCGCTATCAGATTTTGGATCAATTAATTATTGATCGGATTCTATTGCAGCTAGCTCAACAAGAAAACATTGTCATTAGTAATGAAGAAGTGGATCAAGCTATAAATAATATTGCTGTTAAGAATTATATGACGATTAATCAGTTACGTAGTCAATTGGCTTGTAGTAACATAAGCGATGATGTTTATCGGGCAAGAATTTACAAAGAAATATTAATTGCCAAAGTATATGATAACGAGATGCGTCGTCGCATCAAGATTCTTCCAAAAGAAGTTGAGTTGTTAGCTCAAAAAATTACTGATCAAGCGATTGATGTAGCTAATTTTGAGTACAATCTTAACCATATTTTAATTCCTTTATCAAACAATCCAACAAAGGATCAATTAAATAAAGCAAAAATAATAGCTTATTCCTTAATTAAAGAGAATAAAGATGATGTTAACTTTAACAAGTTGATAACTGATTATTTGGTTAGCTCCAAAATAATAAAAGGAAATTTGATTGGTTGGAAAAAGATAGAAGACATTCCATTATTGTTCGTAGAACAGCTACTACATGCTAAAAAAGGTAAAATTATTGGACCACTGTTTTTTAAAAATGGTTTCCATATTCTTAAAGTTAATGATGTACGTTATGGAAATGGTGGTAAGAAGAGTTCAATAATTACTGAAGAAGTGCATATTCGTCATATTTTGATGCATACCTCAACGTTTCTATCAGATTATCAAATTCAAACTAAACTTGAGAATATTGCATCACAAATAAAAAATGGTAGTACTAATTTTTCCAGTGCTGCTAGGAAATTCTCCGAAGATATTGACTCAGTAAATCGAGGCGGCGACTTAGGTTGGAATTTAATTGACATGCTCGATCCTGTTTTCCGTGTTGCGCTAACACATTTAAAAAAAGGAGAAATTAGTACACCGATTCGTTCTTCAGTTGGATGGCACTTAGTTGAACTAGTTGAAAAAAGACAAATAAATATTTTCAATGATTTTCAAAAAAAACACTATGCTTTTGAATTATTATTTAGTCAAAAATTCGCAGAAGAGGAGAAAGCTTGGCTGCAAGAGCAACGTGCAATTAATTATATTAAGATTTTTCATAGCAATGAATGGTAAACGAATTATTATTACTCCAGGCGAACCTGCTGGAGTTGGTCCAGATCTTGTTATTAAATTAGCTCAGCAGGTTTGGTCCTTAGAATTAGTGGTTTGTGCAGATCCTGATTTACTGATAGAACGAGCAAAACAGCTCAATCTACCTTTATTTTTACAAACTTACCAACCTGAAAAACCAGTTAAAACAAGATCGAAACATGAGTTAACAGTGCTTGCTGTTAAGAAGCCAGCTCCAACTATTGCTGGCAAACTTAACGTTACTAATAGTAGTTATGTGCTTAAAACATTGGATCGTGCTTGTGACGGTTGCCTTAATGGTGAGTTTGCAGCATTGCTTACAGGACCAGTTCATAAAGGCATTATTAATGATAGTGGATTACCGTTTAGCGGACATACAGAATATTTAGCTAGTCGAAGTAGATTAGAAAGAGTTGTGATGATGTTAGCTAGTGAGTCATTGCGTATTGCTTTAGCAACAACTCATTTACCATTGTTAGAAGTTTCAAAAGCTATAACCAAACAATCTCTTAGCGAAACATTGATAATTCTAACACGTGGATTACAGCAACAGTTCAAAATTCGAAAACCATGTATTTATGTATGCGGCTTAAATCCGCATGCTGGTGAAGGAGGTTATATAGGGCGAGAAGAAATTGAAACAATTATTCCAACCTTGGATATGTTACGTGATAAAGGCTACAACCTTATCGGACCTCTTCCAGCCGATACTTTATTTCAATTAAAATATCTAAAACAAGCAGATGCAGTATTAGCAATGTATCATGATCAAGGCCTTCCTGTTTTGAAATATCAAGGATTTGGTCAAATAGTTAATATTACGTTTGGGCTTCCTTTTATTCGTGTATCTGTTGACCATGGCACTGCTTTGGATTTAGCTGGATCGGGACAAGCAAATATTGGGAGTATTCAAACAGCGCTTAATCTTGCCATAGATATAATAAAAAATATTAATGAGTAACTATATTTATCAAATGCATTCGGTTCGTAAGCGTTTTAGCCAATGTTTTTTGCATGATCGTTTAGTTATTGATGCTATCGTTGACGTTATCAAACCTCAATTAGGACAGATAATTGTTGAGATTGGACCTGGACTTGGTGCGTTAACAAAGCCAATTGCGAAGCGTGTTAAAAACATTACTGCAATCGAAATTGACCGAGACTTAGCTAAACGTTTAGCTAAAAACTCTTTTTTACGAACTAAATTGAAGACTATATGTCAAGATGTTATGACAGTAGATTTTACCAAATTATCGACCAATCTTGGAGGCTTATTGCGTATCTTTGGAAGCTTACCATATAATATATCTACTCCTATTATATTTCATATGTTTAAACATATTCAAAGTATCAAAGATATGTATTTTATTTTGCAAAAGGAAGTTGCAAATCGATTGGTGGCTTCTCCTGGAAGTAAAGATTATGGACGACTAAGCATAATTTCCCAGTATCATTTTAAAATTACTCCAATATTAGAAATTTCATCTGCCTCGTTTCGTCCCATTCCAAAAGTAAATTCTACAGTAGTTCGATTTCTTCCTTATATTATAGAGTCTTCTTCAACAAAGAAAACAAGAATATTAGCCATTCTAACTAATTTAGCTTTTAGTCAACGACGAAAGACATTGAGGAATAGTCTTAGCGGTTTTTGTAATGCTCAGCAATTAAAAGAATGTGGAATTGATGCAGGAGCACGTGCGGAAAATATAAGCATTGAACATTATTGTCGTTTGGCTAATTTTTTAGAAAATCGTTTTAATCTTTTCTTTAAAAGAGATGAAAAATAGGAAGGAATGCGTTTACATCGTTTCAATATATTCTCTAAAATTAATTTAGAAATAAATAATGTGATGTTCATTTGGCAAGGTCAATTTAAAAAAGAACTAAGAATAGAACTTTTGTTATGTTTTTCTCACATCACTTTGTAAATGTTATAAAATGTAAGCATTGTATCAATAATTAAATTGTTTTTAGCGCTCATTCAATAAATTTGATTTATTTTTTCGTTATCTAAAAAACCTTCTTACGTAGAATTACTAATGTCAACATATTTAATTGGTGATGTTCACGGTTGCTTTAAAGAATTAAAAATTTTACTTGAAAAAGTTCAATTTAACCCAACAGAGGATACTCTTTGGTTGACCGGGGATTTAGTTGCTCGTGGTCCAAACTCATTAGAAGTATTGCGCTTTATACATGATTTTAAAAGTAATAGAATACGCATAGTATTAGGAAATCATGATCTTCATCTTTTGGCATCATATGTCGGAATTAAAGATTTTCAAGAAGATAATACAGAAACTTTGCTATCGATAAAAAAAGAAAAAGATGCTGATGAGTTGATTAATTGGCTCCGTCATCAACCTATATTGCAAATAGATGAAGAAAAAAGATTGTTCATGGTACACGCTGGTATTGCTCCACAATGGAATTTTGATACTGTTAAACAATGCGCTAAGGAAATCGAATCAGCATTAAGAGGAGATGATTATGCATTGTTCCTAGCTGCTATGTATAGTGATAATAATAGATTTCATTGGAGTCAAGATTTAAATAATTTAGCTCGTTTACAGTTTAGTATTAATGCTTTTACTCGAATTCGATATTGTTTTCCAGATGGGACAATAGATATGTCTTGTAAAGATTCGCCAAAAAATATTTCTAGGATTTTACAACCTTGGTTCATGTTACTAAAATCAGAATTCTACGAACATTACAGTGTTGTTTTTGGTCATTGGTCTTCCTTGTCAGGATTTAAAACGCCAAAAAGAATTTATGGACTTGACACTGGTTGTTGTTGGGGAAATAAATTAACACTGTTACATTGGGAGAAAAAAGCGCTCGTTCATGTCCCATCCTCCCTAAGACAGTCTCTGTAAATGAAAGAACGTCTATCGCTAAACAGCTGAAATTGTTTTTTCTTTTTTGAAGAATGTTTTCATTTATACTATTACTTTTAAAAATGAGGAAGATAAAGTTTTTTTGGATATTTATTAAAGTTTTTATATTTGTTTTTTGTGATATTAATTACGGCGTTCCAGGATCTCAAAACAACAATTGTAAGTATTATTGTTTTTATTCTTTATTGCATTTTTGCACAACTTATAAAAAACAGACCTCCATTCATCGTATTTATAATCTGGGAATCGTGTATCTCCGTTTATATTAGTTTCCACATGGGTTAAATAAAGCTTATTAGCTTTAGGAAGGAAAATTTCGTAAATTTTAGCGCCACCTATTACCATCACTTCTGGTGCATTGTTTGTTACTGATAGCGCCTCTGACGGTGTCATTACCCATGATACGACGGCGGTATCACTTTTTCTCTTCTTTGGATGGCGAAGAGTACTTAATACAATGTTATGTCTTTTTGGTAGCGGGTTCCCAATAGATTCAAATGTTTTGCGTCCAACAATGATTGGTTTATTAATTGTATGTTTTTTAAACCAGATCATATCCATAGGGATATTCCATGGCAAGGAATTTTTTATGCCAATTATTCGATTTGTTGTCATAGCAACAATCAAGCTAACAATCATATAACTTTTTATCTAAAAAAATAAAATTCTAAATTTATAAGGAAGAATAGAAAACAAAGAGCCAAAATAACTTGATTTCGATCAAAAGTCAAACGATCAAAAGATTATTTAATCTAATTAAATTAAAATGTTTATTACGTACATTAGAGGGCTCTTTTATTTTGAAAAAGATAATAATGAACTACAAATACAAATAGACATCTTTTTATTTACTTAAGCCGATGAAAACTACATATTTGTTTTTTTGTTAAGCATAATTAATTTAATTAGTAATACTTTTGGAAATTTTATCACATAACATTGCATTTGAATGCTTGAGGAAAGATAAATTTCTAACTAAATTTTTACTCATAATTAAATAAAAGGTATAAATTGATTTTCGTATTTTCTAAATGAGTTAATTTAAAATTAAAAAATGCAACAAGAATAAATAAATATAAGCTTATTTCCGATCATTTTAAGTTTAGATAAGCATCTCGATAAGGTGTCGGTTCTTTAAAAGAAAGTATCGAAAAAAATCTGACCATTTTTAATAAACAGTCATTCTATTAATTTTCTTTTCTTTTAGACTATATCTAATGAGATGTATTATTGATTTTGCCTATGTATATTCTGCTATGAAAAAGAGACATGTAGTAGATAATATAAAAACTGAACTTTTCAAAAAAGAAATTAGAATAAAAAGGATAAAAATAATCAACCAGATTATTTCTTGCTTTAATTTTGATTAAGTATGTATGTTTACATTTAAATAGGTTAACACGGATGTAATAAAATCTGAAAGAAAAGTTTAATTAGAAATTAATGACTAATAAAAAATAAGATACTTTATTTTTGATTAAGTAAATCTTGCATATTAAAGAAACCTTTTTTTTTACTATCAGCGAGCCATGTGACAGCGCGAATTACCCCCTTAGTAAATGTTGCTCTATTTAAAGCTTTGTGAGTGATTTCTAAACGTTCTCCAATTCCAGCAAAAATCGCGGTGTGCTCACCAATAATATCCCCCGCCCTGATGATTGAGAACCCAATTTTTTTCATTTTATATCTATTTTTATATTTTTTATGATCGTATAAAGTATAATTATTTGATTCTTTTTCTCCAATCGCGCAAGCGATGTTTTTACCCATAGCAATTGCGGTAGCTGAAGGCGCGTCTTTTTTATCACGATGATGCATTTCAATAATCTCAATGTCACAGCTTTCTCCAACTATTTTAGCTGCTTTTTTGAGTAGTTCAAGCATTAGGCTAGCTCCAATACTAAAATTGGCAGAGAAAACAATTCCTATGCTTTTAGAACAGGCTTTGATGATATTTTTCTGAAATTGATTAAAACCTGTAGTGCCTATGACAATACTTTTATTATTTTGATGACAAAATGCCAAATATTTCATACTAGCATTAGGGCAAGTAAAATCAATTAGGATATCAAAGTTATTTTTTACTGCTTCTAATTCACTGCTAATTAATACACCTAGGCGGTTAATTCCTACTAATTCGCCGGCATCTATACCGCACAATGTTGACCTATCATGAGTTATCGCGGCTCCTAAAATAACTCGCTTTGATTGCGCTACTGCTTGAATAAGTTCTCTTCCCATCCGACCCGTTGCGCCAGCAATTGCAATTAAAACTGGATTTTCCTTACACATTCTATTCTTGATCCTTACGGATAAGTGTCTGTTCACATTAATTGCTTGAAACCCCTGATGAAGGGGAACTTAGAAGATACTTTCAGAATCTGAAAAAGATAGAAATTAATAAATTTTACTAATATTAAGGCGCGTAAGAAATAAAAATTTATAATTGAGATTGCGCTTTAAATTTTTTTTTATATTCAGCTTTTTTTAAAAGTTTAAAAACGATTTTTTCTTTTTTTCCAACAAATTCTCTAACGCTTTCAGCGCCTAACAGACATAAATGTCTAACAACCTGATTTACCAATATTTCCGGTGCGGATGCACCCGCAGTTATACCAACATTTTTCGTTTTTCGAAACCAGCTTTCTTGGATATCAGTAGCGTTCTCAATTAAATGAGATGGCTTACCAATTTGTTGGACTAACTCTGCTAGTCGATTAGAGTTGGATGAATTTTTTGAGCCAATAACAAGCATTATATCAACTTTAGCAGAAAGATCACGTACAGCTTTTTGACGGTTAATTGTTGCATAGCAAATATCATTTTTATGAGAATTAACAATAGCGGGAAATCGTGTACGTAACGCATCAATAATATTTCTAGCCGCATTAACTGAAAGCGTTGTTTGAGTCATAAAACACAGATTATTTTCATTTTTAATTTGAAGTTTTTGAATATCGTCAACTGACTCTACTAAATAAATACCACCAAATAAATTATTATACTGTCCCATAGTCCCTTCAACTTCAGGATGACCTGAATGTCCAATGAGAATAGTTTCCATGCCTTTTTGACTAGCACGAATAATTTTCTTATGTACTTTAGTGACCAAAGGACAAGTCGCATCAAATATAAGTAAGTCGCGACAGCGAGCTTCTTCTTTGATTTTTTGTGATACACCATGAGCAGAAAAAATTAAAATAGCCTTATCAGGTACTTCAATGATTTTCTCAACAAAAATTACACCTCGTGCTCGAAAAGAATCTACAACATAACGATTATGTACTATTTCATGACGCACATAAATTGGAGGACCAAAAATTTCTAACGTTCGCTCAACAATGTTGATTGCCCGATCTACGCCTGCGCAAAAACCACGAGGATTAGCTAATAACACTTTCATTTTTTTCCTATTATTTTTCAATTCCTCTTTAAAAGGAGAGCTATCACTTTAAAATTTTTAGTCAAATTGATTGTTTTTTTAAACACCACTTAGTTTCTAAAGAAATTTAGTTAATCTTTTAAAGATTTAGATTAAAGCCAAATAATATAATATTACAATTTTTCAGGATGCCTATTGGATAAATTATCTAATTAACGATTGTTGTAGCGAACAATAATATTTTCTAATGTAATCAATATTATACCGATACAAATTTCCGTATCTGCTAAATTAAACGTTGGCCAATGCCAATCATCAATATGAAAATCAATAAAATCAATCACGAAACCGTACATAACTCGGTCAAATAGGTTACCAAATGCGCCGCTAGCAATCATCGTATAGGCAATGCTAGATAATCTTTTTGATTTATTAGATTGGACTATGATAAATAGTATCAATAAAACCATTATTGATATTATTGACAATATCCAACGTTGGGTCTCTCCTTTTCCGGCTAAAAAGCCAAAGATTATTCCAGAGTTGAGAACATAAGTAAAGCTAATAAATGGAAATACCGATATTGATTCACCAATCCATAAATGAGTCATAATCCATTTCTTACTGATTAAATCTAGCATTACCATCACAAGAAAATTTATATAATACATTGAATCTGCAGCTTTTTTGTTAAACAAACTTACGAATTTCACCTAGACCAGATACGTTCATAACACAGCGATTGCACATTTTTAGATCATGAATATATTGGTTAACATTGGTCGTGTAATGCCAACAACGTGGACACTTTTCTCCATTTGCTTTTTTCAAAGCTATTTTTAATCCATGAAATTTTTCACATTGTATTGCATCAATCGTGGCATCATTATAATCTGCAATAATTGCATCTGACGTAAGTAGTGCAAAGTGAAGCTCCTTATCCAATTTGCTTAATACATCTTTAATAATAGGTTCAGCGTATAATGTAATACAAGCTTCTAATGAGCTATTAATAAACTTAGCAACTCGCGCTTGCTCAATAACCTTATTAATTGCATTTCGTACTTTTAGTAAAGTTTCCCAATACGCATCGTTCAATAATTGAGTAGCATCCAATTTGGATAAACCATTATACCATTCTTCAGTAAAGACATATTTGGATTGTCTTTCTGGAATAAAACTCCAAATTTCATCAGCTGTAAATGGAATAATTGGAGCTATCCAACGAACAAGAGCTTCGATAATATGATACATTGCCGTCTGGCAACTACGACGAGCAATACTGTTCTTTTTAGATGTATATTGACGATCTTTAATAATATCTAGGTAAAAAGAACTCATTTCAACAGAACAAAATTGTATCAAACGCTTTATAACATTATGAAAATTATATTCTTCATAAGAAGAAATAATTTCCTCCTGCGCTGCTTGTGTACGACTAACCGCCCATCGATCTACTGCGATCATTGCTTCTGGACTAATACTATGTAATGTTGGGATAAAATCATTTAAGTTAGACAGAAGGAAACGTGCTGTATTGCGTATTTTTCTATAAGAGTTAACTGAACATGTTAAGATTTCATTCGAAACTGACATTTCACGTGTATAATCGGTAGAAGCAACCCAGAGACGTAAAATATCTGCTCCCAACTTATTTACTATTACTTGCGGACTAATTACGTTATTTGTTGATTTTGACATCTTTCGACCTTTTCCATCAACAATAAAACCGTGAGTTAGTACATGGCGATATGGCGCCTTACCATGTATAGAGGTAGAAATTATCAGTGACGACATAAACCAACCACGGTGCTGATCTGACCCTTCTAAGCACATATCTGGTAAATGATTTTTAAATTCTGGCCTCGCTTCTAAAACTGAAGAATAAGTAGATCCAGAATCAAACCAAACATCAAGAGTGTCTGGTACTTTATAATAAAGATCAGCATCATCGCCCAAAATTTCAGCTAAATTTAAATCCCACCAGGCTTGCACACCGATTTTTTCAACTCGTTTTGCAATATCCTCTATTAATTCAGTTGTTCGAGGATGTAATGTGCCTTTGTCTTTATGCACAAATAGTGCCAATGGTATTGCCCAAACACGTTGTCGAGAAATACACCAATCAGGACGATTTGTAATCATCGCTTCAATACAAGTTTGACTCCATTGAGGAGCCCATTTTACTTTTTTAGCTTCTTTTAACAATTTTCTACGTAAACCATTTTGCTCCATACTGATAAACCATTGTGGCGTTGTACGAAAGATAACTGGAGTTTTATGTCTCCAACAATGCGGATAACTATGTATTAAATTTTCTGCATGCATTAAAGCATCGTTACTATAAAGTAGATTAATAATCACTTTATCAACAGTAGATTTCAGGACTGATAATCCATCTAACGATGGATGCGTGTTTGGTAAATAACAGCCGTCAGATCCGACTGAGTTAAAAATTTCTAAATTGTATTTTTTACCAACGATGTAATCATCAAGACCGTGTCCTGGAGCTATATGCACTGCTCCAGTTCCCATAGATGATGTTACATTCTGACTGAAAATAGTCGGTATATTAAAATTCATAAATGGATGACAAAACCATAGTGATTCTAACTGGTTACCTTTAGTGACTCCTAATGTTTTCCAAGATTTAACACAAAACCGTTTCATTACTGTATTTAATAAAGTTTCGCTTAAAATATAACCTTTTCCTTTTATTTCAATAAGTTGGTAATTGAATTCAGGATGAATAGCAATAGCTCGATTAGCAGGTAGAGTCCATGGTGTCGTAGTCCAAACAAGCAAATAAATCTGTTCAATATAATTGGTTATGCCAAATTTAATAGAAACCGAATTGGTATCTTTAGCTTTGAAAGCAACATCAATAGATAGAGCAGAACGGTTGTGATACTCTATTTCTGCTTCTGCTAACGCAGAGCGGCACTCGGTACACCAGTGTGTTGGTTTTTTTCCTTTATATAGATAACCACTGGTTGCTATTTTACCAAATGTTCGAATAATATTTGCTTCAGTTGAAAAATCCATCGTTAAATATGGATGTTGCCAATCGCTTAAAACACCTAAACGGATGAAATCTTTTTTTTGTTTCTCAACTTGTTTAGTAACATACGTGCGACAAACTTCGCGAAATTTCGCAGCGCTAACTTTTTGGCCAGCTTTACCAATAAGTTGTTCTACTTTTAATTCAATTGGTAATCCATGACAGTCCCAACCTGCTATGTATGGAGAGTCATATCCTGTTAACAGCTTAGACTTAATTATAATGTCTTTAAGAATTTTATTAACCGCATGACCAATATGAATGCCGCCATTTGCATATGGCGGTCCGTCGTGCAATATGAAGATTTTTTTTCCTTTTTTGACTTGACGAATTATGTCATATAAGTTCTGTTCATGCCAACGTTTTAATATTTGCGGCTCTTTTTCAGTTAAATTTCCACGCATGGAAAACTTTGTATTAGGCAAGTTTAAAGTACTTTTGTAATTAGTCATTTAATTCCAATTAATCACGCAATTCTATATGCGCATCATTAAAAATGGTTTAATTTAAAGAAGTTACGTGTATTTCTTATATCAAGCACAATTTGATTTTTAAGATCCTCGAGTGAAGAAAATTTTTTTTCGTTACGTAATTTTGCATGTATTAATACTTCAAGATATTGACCATACAGATTTTTATCTATATCTAATAAATGCACTTCTAATTTTTGGTTTTTATTACTAGACACCGTGGGTCTAACACCTATATTTGCCACACCTAGCAAAGGTGCACTAGTGAAAGTGTGAACCTTTACAGCATATACACCATGAATTGGCATACGTCTTCCTTTAAGAGATATATTTGCAGTTGGAAAACCGATGTTCTTTCCTATCATATCGCCATATATTACTCGACCAGAGAGACGGTATGGATGTCCTAATAAATTCTCTGCTTTTTCTAATTGGTCTTTTACTAGCGCTTTGCGAATGGCGGTACTGCTGATTCTTTCCCCATTCTTAGTAGTGCATGTCGCCACATTTGTGACTCTAAATCCAGCACGTTTTCCCATTGCTTTTAGTAAAATATAATCTCCTTGTCGTTTAGCCCCGAACCGAAAGTCATCACCAATACTAATGAATCGTACTCCTAATTTCTTTATTAGTAAATCAGTTATAAACTTTTGAGCATCTAACATTGCAAACTGTTCATTAAAATTAATACATATAATTGAATCTACTCCAGAAGCAGTTAAGTACTTTACTTTTTCACGAAAGCAAGATAGTCTGACTGGTGCGTTTTCCTTACCAGAAAAATATTCTTGCGGTTGAGGTTCAAATAGCATTACGGTTACCGGTAAACCAAGACGGCGTCCTTCATGTTTCAAATTTGAAATAATTAGTTGATGCCCGCGATGAAATCCATCAAAATTGCCAATAGTTAAAACACATTCGTAGGGGTATTTTTGTAAATTATGTACATTTCGAATAAGTTTCATAATTAGTTTAAATGTCGTTTAAACAAATAAGAGAAATAGAATACTAGCCTTATACCAATATTCAGTGATAATGATATATTCTTAACAATTCCAGTTACCTTATAGAAGGGAGAATTGTTTTTTTCAAAATATTATGTAGGGTTTAACACTTTAAATATTTTATGAAATTTTTTTGTAAAAATCCTACATTATTTAGGAGATTATTTTGGCTAACAATAAATCCGCTAGAAAGCGAATTGCTCAATCTGAAAAGCGTCGTCGACATAATGCAAGTCGACGTTCTATGATAAGAACTTTTGTAAAAAAAGTTTATACTGCTATCGCAGAGGGAAATAAAAGTGCTGCACAGCACGCGTTTTCTATCATGCAACCAGTTGTTGATCGTCAAGCAAAAAGGGGGTTAATTCATAAAAATAAAGCAGCACGTTATAAATCAAAACTTCTTATAAGAATAAATTCAATGAACTGATTACATGTATTGTTATTAAAAATCCATTCAGCAAAATGAATCATGATCAAAAAGATAAAGCGGGGATGTAGGTCAATAATAATCTTCTTATAAGAGAAGAGATGAATGGAAAATAAGCTTTTTGTTAGATCTTAATTTTTCTTAAAACAACGCTGTCTACTTTTAAAAAGCAAAATTAGGAATTTAACGGGTTAGATCATCAAAAAACTTTTTTACACCTTCTAAGAAACTCTTCGAACGTGGACTATTTTGTTGCCCGTTTAACCCGCCAAAACTTTCTTCTAATTCTTGAAGCAGTCGTTTTTGACGTTCGTTAAGTTTCACAGGTGTTTCAACTACAACTCGACAAAACAAGTCACCCTGAGATCCACCACGTACAGATTTTACCCCTTTACCTCTCATTCTAAACATTTTACCAGTTTGAGTTTCTGCTGGAATTCTAAGTTTCACGCGACTATTCAGTGTTGGAACTTCAATTTCACCGCCAAGTGCTGCCATGGCAAAATTAATCGGAACTTCACAATATAGATTGTTTTCCTCTCGTTCAAAAATAGGGTGTGTTCGTACTTTAATTTGCACATATAGATCACCTGCACCTGCACCACGTACCCCTATTCCCCCCTCACCAGATAAACGAACTCGATCTCCTGTATCTACTCCTGCCGGAATTTTTACAGATAACGTCTTAGATTTTTCTACTCTTCCTTGTCCGTGACACATAACACAAGGATCCTTAACAATCCTACCTTGTCCTTGACAAGTAGGACAAGTTTGTTGGACTGTAAAAAATCCTTGTCGGATCTGGACTTGTCCTTGTCCATGACAAGTAAGACATGTGATAGCTTTAGTTCCTGATTTTATTCCACTACCATAGCAAAGACTACACTTTTCCAACGAAGGGACTCGAATTTCTCGGGTTACGCCTCGCACCGCCTCCTCGAGAGAAAGCTCCATGTCATAACTCAAATCTGCTCCTCGACTAGCTCGCTGACGTCGACCTCCTCCGAAAATATCGCCAAAAACGTCCCCAAAGATATCACTAAAATCTGCCCCGCCAGCTCCGCTAGAAAAAGACGATCCAGAACCTCCTACATTTCCTTGCTCAAAAGCCGCATGACCGTATTGATCATAAGCAGCACGTCTTCGAGTGTCAGTTAGTACTTCGTAAGCTTCTTTAATCTCTTTAAATTTGGCTTCAGCTTCGGAGTTTCCTGGATTACGATCTGGGTGGAATTTTACTGCTAGACGTTTGTATGCCTTTTTAATATCACGTTCTTCTGCATCTCGAGAAACACCTAAAATCCTATAATAATCTGACTTTGCCATTCCTTTTCCTTCAACAAATTTGTAAGGGCAAACACACTATCCGCACTTTTCATCGCAGCGTCCGAACAGAATCGGCAGACAACAACCTTTACTCATTCGTGAAGATTACTTTTTATCCTTAACTTCTTCAAATTCAGCGTCAACAACGTCATCCTCTGCTTTTGCTTTTTTATTGTTGTTGTCGTCGCTACTTGTTTTGCTTTCTCCAGTTGTTTTAGTACGGTTCTTGGTTATTGAGAGTAATTTGCTAGATACCTGAATAAGTGCTTGAATTTTCGTTTCAATATCAGCTTTATCTTCATTTTTCATGGAATCATCTAAATTCTTTAAAGCATTCTCAATAGATATTTTGTCATCAGCAGGTAACTGATCAGCTACGTTCGCTAGTTGCTTTCGAGTACTGTGCAGTAAATGATCAGCTTGATTTCGAGTCTGTATTAATTCTTCAAACTTGCGGTCAGACTCTGCATTTGTTTCTGCCTCTCGTATCATTTTTTTAATTTCTTCTTCGCTTAGCCCAGAAGAAGCTTTTATGGTAATTTTTTGCTCTCTTCCACTGTTTTTATCCTTAGCAGAAACGTGCAAAATCCCATCAGCATCAATATCAAAAGTTACTTCAATTTGTGGTGTACCACGCATAGCCGGTTCAATACCATCAAGATTAAACTGACCTAAAGATTTGTTATCGCTGGATCGTTTGCGTTCGCCTTGCAAAACATGAATAGTGACAGCAGATTGGTTATCCTCTGCAGTAGAAAATATCTGGCTATGCTTAGTTGGAATAGTAGTATTTTTAGCAATCAGTGGAGTCATTATTCCGCCCATCGTTTCGATACCCAATGATAAAGGAGTAACATCCAAAAGCAATACATCCTTCACATCACCGGCTAGCACACCACCTTGAACTGCAGCACCAATAGCTACAGCCTCATCCGGATTTACATCTTTACGCGGCTCTTTTCCAAAAAAATCAGTGACTTTTTTCTGAACTAAAGGCATACGAGTCTGTCCGCCTACTAGGATAACATCTCTGATATCAGAAACAGATAGATTTGCATCTTTCAACGCCATTTTTAAAGGTTCTAAAGTACGATTTACTAATTCTTCTACTAATGACTCTAATTTAGCACGAGTTACTTTTAAGTTCATGTGCTTTGGACCAGAGCTATCGGCTGTAATATAAGGTAAATTAACGTCAGTTTGTTGAACAGATGACAACTCTATTTTGGCTTTCTCAGCAGCTTCCTTTAAACGCTGCATTGCTAACGGATCATTGCGCAGATCGATTCCCTGATCCTTTTTAAATGCATCGACTAAGTGTTTAATAAGACGACTGTCAAAGTCCTCGCCACCTAAATGGGTATCTCCGTTAGTTGCCAATACTTCAAATGTTTTTTCACCATCAACATCATCAATTTCGATAATAGAAATATCAAAAGTCCCACCACCTAGATCATAAACCGCGATAATTCGATTGCCTGTCTCTTTATCTAAACCATACGCAAGTGCGGCTGCGGTCGGTTCATTAATAATTCGCTTAACATCTAGTCCAGCGATTCGTCCTGCATCTTTTGTTGCTTGACGCTGTGCATCATTAAAATAGGCTGGTACAGTAATTACCGCTTCAGTAACTGATTCTCCTAAATAATCTTCTGCGGTTTTTTTCATTTTTTTTAAAACTTCAGCGGAAATCTGAGGCGGTGCCATTTTCTGACCTTTTACTTCTAACCAAGCATCGCCGTTATTAGCCGCAATAATTTTATATGGCATAATGCTAACATCTCGCTGAACTTCTTTATCTTGATAACGACGACCAATTAGACGTTTGATGGCAAACAAAGTGTTTTGTGGATTAGTAACAGATTGGCGCTTAGCCGGCTGGCCAACCAAAATCTCACCATCCTGAGTATAAGCGATAACAGAAGGAGTTGTACGGTCTCCTTCGCTGTTTTCGAGCACGCGAGGTTGACTGCTTTCGGTGATTGCGATGCAAGAATTAGTCGTGCCCAAGTCAATACCGATGATTTTTCCCATCAAAATACCTCACTAAATTCTGTAAACGATCGTTAATTCTGATATGCGAACGAAATTAAACTTTTCAAGTTTTTCTATTAATTTCCTTTTTCTTCCTTAAAATTCTAAGACGATAATGATCTTCTATTAGAGTCTTCTCCTTCTCTAGTTAAGAGGTGTTAACATCTCTAATTCTCACTAAAAAAGATTAATCTGTAATAGAGATCTAGAAACATAATTATTAGTTTAATAAACCTTAAAACGATTTAAGAGTTCAAGGAGCTTTTACTATCATAATATTTTTAATCGAAACAATGGCTACTTTTCTTTTACTAAAAAGATTTAAATCAGAAAATAATATCCCTCCTAAAAGGAAAATTGTTATCTGCGCAGTTTTTAGAAAAAAAATATTAAATTAAGTAGTTAGCATTAGCATAACGCAAATTGCATGAAGATATAACTTTCTTAGTGAGCACGTTGGTTTTTACTCTAAATCCTGTGTGTTCATTACCTCCAATTGTTAAGCCGTATAGAAATTATCAAATTTTTTATAAATCTCATAAATTTTTGCTAGACCTATTTCAGACGAAATAAAAAATTAAAGTTAATTTACTTTTCTTAGTTTTTTTACAGTTTAAAATTTTATTTTATGTGAATAAAATTTTGGAATTGTTACATCAGATCTAAGTTTTTTCTAAAAATGAGGTTTGTACCTAAAAAAGTATCAATTTCTTATGAGCTATTAAATAACTAATATAGAAATTCACTAAAAACAATGTTTTCCCATATTAATTGCTATTAATCGACGCGCTTTAATGACTTTTATTAAAATGATGCACCTTTAGCAGCTATGTCAAACAACTACTCACAACATACTACCGTTTTATTACATGAAGCCATACAAAGTTTAAATCTCCGATCAGATGGAATTTATATAGATGGAACTTTTGGAAGAGGTGGTCATTCTCATCTAATTTTATCCAAACTTGGTGCACGTGGACGACTATTTGCTATTGACAGAGATTTGGAAGCTATTAAATCAGCTTCTTCTATAAAAGATCCTCGCTTTACTATTATTCATGGACGATTTTCTGCTATGAAGAACTATATGGAACAGTGGAAATTATTAGGAAAGGTTGATGGAATATTGCTTGATCTTGGATTATCGTCGCCGCAACTGGCTGATCCCAAACGAGGTTTTTCATTTATGCGCGATGGTCCTTTAGATATGCGTATGGATACGTCGTGTGGACAAACTGCTGCACAATGGTTATTACAAGCTAAAGTGAAAGAAATTGCTTTGGTTTTAAAAACGTTAGGCGAAGAACGCTATGCCAAAAGGATTTCTGAATTCATTGTTTCTCGCAATCGTCAAAAACCTATAGTTGGTACACACGAATTGGCTACTCTAATTATTAGAGCTAATCCTTTTTCTAGCTGGAAAAAACATCCAGCTACACGCAGTTTCCAAGCAATTCGTATGTTTATTAACAATGAATTAAGAGAAATCGAAGAAGCACTAAAAGGAACTTTAACAATATTGGCTCCTGGAGGAAGATTATCAGTTATTAGTTTTCATTCAATAGAAGACCGTAAGGTTAAACAATTTATTAATCAATTTAGTAATTGGCCACAAATTCCGATAAGTTTTCCTCTTACGGAAAAACAAGTAATTCAACGATACAAAAATTTTCGAAAATTTAAAGCTTTAGGGAAAATACGTCCTTCAGAACAAGAAATTAAAAACAATCCTTGTGCACGTAGTTCAATTTTACGTTTTGCCGAAAAACTTATATGATGACTGATAACAAACGATTTTGTCTGATGAGAATCATTGGAAATGATTTGTTATGCCATAGCAAACTTTCTTTATTACTGTTAGTTGCGTCCATATCTTCAGCTCTCATGATAATTAGTACCACCTATCAAATAAGGTATTTAACAACGGAGCATGAAAAGGTGGTTCTAGAAAAAGATGAGTTAGAAATAGAGTGGCGAAATCTAATTCTAGAAGAAAAAACATTAGAGAATCATAATCGAATAGAATGCATCGCTATTGAGCAGTTAAAAATGCAACATATTGATCCATCGCAAGAAAATATTATCGCTCAATCGATTAATTAATCATAGTTCGTATTACATCATCTTTAAATATGAAAGATAAAGTTTATCCAATAAAATGGAAGAATAAAGCTAATAGTTTTATTAGATGGCGTTTCGTTTTACTTTGTAATTGTTTTTTTCTAGCATTATTAGGTTTAACGCTACGAATAACTTATTTACAAATAATTAATTCTGACAAACTAATACGTGAAGGAGATATGCGATCACTGCGAATGCAGCGAGTCCACGTAGTACGTGGCATAATAAGTGACCGCGTTGGACGTCCATTAGCGGTAAGTGTACCGGTTAAAGCTGTATGTGCCGATCCAAAAGAACTTAATGATCATGGAGGTATTGGTGTTGACTTTCGATGGAAAGCATTGTCCGATGCGCTTTCTATTCCACTTAATCAACTTGCCACGCGAATTAATACTAATCCTAATAGTCGTTTTATTTATTTGGCACGTCAAGTTAATCCGACAATTGGCGATTATATTCATGAACTTAGACTTCCTGGCATTTACTTGCTACAAGAGTCAAAACGTTATTATCCAGCTGGTCAAGTAACAGCACACCTTGTAGGTATAACTAACATTGATAGTGAAGGTATTGAAGGCATTGAAAAAAGCTTCGATCGACTCCTAGCTGGACAAGCTGGTTTTCGATCAGTTCGGAAAGATCGATTTGGACGCATTATCGAAGATGTTTCTTTAGTTAAAAGCCAAACATCAAATAATCTAATACTGAGCATTGATGAACGTTTGCAAACATTGGTCTATCGCGAATTAAATAATGCTGTAATTTTCCATAAGGCTGAATCTGGTATTGCAATTCTAGTAGATATTAACACTGGAGAAATACTAGCAATGGCAAATAGTCCTTCTTATAACCCTAATAACTTAACTAGAACGACTGTAAATGTAATGCGTAATCGTGCCATTACCGATATTTTTGAGCCTGGCTCAACAGTTAAACCAATGGTAGTAATGGCAGCATTAGAAAACGGTATAGTACAAAGTAATAGCGTACTTAATACGCTCCCTTATATGATCAACAAACATCAAATTAAGGATGTGACTTGTTATCCAGAACTAACTTTAACTGAAATTTTACAGAAATCGAGTAATGTTGGAGTTTCCAAGTTGGCGTTAGCAATGCCTCCATCAGTATTAGTCGAAACATACTTGAAATTTGGACTAGGTAAAGCAACTAATCTAGGTTTAGTTGGAGAGAGTAGTGGTTTTTTTCCCCGCAAAAAAAAGTGGACTGATGTAGAAAGAGTTACTTTTTCTTATGGTTACGGATTAATGGTCACTCCATTACAGTTAGCCAGAGTCTATGCAACAATTGGTGGAATGGGTATTTTGCGCCCTCTGTCTATTACACGAGTGAATATTCCTGTAACTGGAGAAAGAATATTTCCAGAATCGCTAGTACGATCTGTAGTACATATGATGGAAAGTGTAGCACTTCCAGGAGGAGTTGGCACTAGAGCTGCGATTAAAGGCTATCGTGTTGCTATTAAAACTGGTACTGCCAAAAAAGTTGGATCAGACGGAAATTATATTAACAAGTATATTTCTTATACAGCTGGAGTTGCTCCTGCTAGCAATCCAAGATTTGCATTAGTTGTATTAATAAATGATCCGCAAGGTGGAAAATATTATGGAGGAGTAGTGACTGCGCCTATATTTGGATCTATTATGGGAAGGGTATTACGTACTATGAATATACAACCAGACGCACTGCAAACTCATCAAGAAATTGTACATCGCTGATTAAGGGAATATGTTTAGTGACTAAACGTTGTAATTTGCGCTACTTATTAGCTCCTTGGACTTCTGATGTTCCAGAATGTTTACTTAATGAAATAATTCTAGATAGCCGGGTTGCATCAAAAAACGATTTATTTGTAGCAATTTCGGGTCATCAAACAGATGGACGTCTTTATATTAAGCAAGCTATCGCAAAAGGAGTTGCTGCTATTGTAGCACAAGCAGAAAATGAAGTAAATTCTAACAATAATGAAATTTATAAAATTCAAGGTATACCAGTTATTTATTTGCATCACCTTCGCGAGCGTTTGTCCGAGATAGCTGGACGTTTTTATCAACATCCATCGCAAACCATGTGTTTGGTTGGCGTTACTGGAACTAACGGAAAAACTACAACTACTCATCTATTGGCACAGCTGTCAGGAATAGAAAATAGTGCTGTAATGGGTACCATTGGAAATGGCATTTTAAGTCATCTTTCTCCATCTAATAGTACCACTGAATCACCAATCAAAATACAGCGACAATTGTCAGAATTTCAAAAAGAAGGAGTAAATTTTGTGGCAATGGAAGTTTCTTCTCACGGGTTAGATCAACATCGCGTTGAGAATATTCATTTTTCGGCTGCAGTATTTACAAATCTCAGTAGAGATCATTTAGATTACCATGGTGATATGTCGCATTACAAAGCAGCTAAATGGAGACTTTTTAGCGAATTAGACGTCAGTCAATATGTTATTAATGCAGATGATATTATCGGCCGTCATTGGCTTAAAATGCTGCCAGCCGCAATTTCTGTATCAACTAAAAAAAATTTTCCAAAAAAAAGAAATGGAAATTGGTTATATGCTGAAGAAATATATTACCATATGGACGGTACAGAGATTCTTTTTTGTTCTAGTTGGGGTAATGGAAAGTTACAAAGTCCATTGATTGGAGAATTTAATGTTACTAATCTGTTATTAGCAATAGCAACACTACTTTCGATCGGTTATTCGCTTCCAATCTTACTTAAGAATGCACGTCAATTGCGTTCTATTTGCGGACGCATGGAAGCATTTCGTGCAAAAGGTTTACCTACAGTTTTAGTCGATTACGCTCATAATCCTGAAGCGCTACAAAAAGCATTAATAACAGCAAAATTGCATTGTAATGGAAAATTGTGGTGTGTTTTTGGCTGCGGAGGCAATCGTGACAAAGGAAAAAGACAACTAATGGCTTCTATTTCCTATCTATATGCTGACGAAATTATCATTACTGATGATAATCCACGTAATGAAACAAAGTTGGACATCATTAATGATATCAGAAAAGGTTTCCAAGATGAGAAGCGAGTGCAGGTGATTCTCAATCGCTCCGAAGCAATAACTTCCGCAATTATGCAAGCTAAATGGACAGATATAATCCTAATAGCTGGAAAGGGCCACGAAAATTATCAAATTATCAGACAAAAAACAATCTATCACTCCGATCGTGCCATTGTAGCACAGTTATTAGGAGGAGCGATCGATACATGATTTCATTTAGACTCAGCACCATCGCATCGATTCTTCGTGCTGATTGGATTGGAGAAGACGTTTGTATCGAAACTGTCACAACTGATTCACGTACACTAGGTGCTACTATGAAACGTAAATGTTTATTTGTTGCGTTAAAAGGGGATAGGTTTGATGCGCATGATTTTGCTAAGCAAGCTATCAGTACTTCTTTTTGTAGTGCTTTATTGGTTAATCGTCCAATACCATTAACTGTTCCGCAATTGATCGTTACTGACACAAAACGTGCACTTGGTCAGTTAGGCGCCTGGGTACGTCGACAAGTTTCGGCGCGAATTGTTGCTGTAACTGGATCCTCTGGAAAAACTACAGTTAAAGAAATGACAGCTGCTATTTTGCGCCAATGCGGAAACGTTTTAGCAACACAGGGAAATTTTAATAATGAAATAGGCGTACCATTAACTTTACTACGTTTAACACCCATACATGATTATGCAGTTATTGAAATTGGAGCCAATCGTCTTGGTGAAATCTCTTGGATTACTAGCTTAGTTCGCCCGGAAGCTGCTTTGATAAATAACCTTTTTATAGCTCATTTGACTGGATTCGGCTCTTTATCAGCTGTAGCAAAAGCTAAAGGAGAAATTTTCTCTGGTTTAAGTATTAATGGACGCGGCATTTTTAATGCTGACAGTCATGATTGGAAAAATTGGAAAAAGGATTTAGATCAAAGAAATATTTGGCGATTTGCTACACAGGCAACCAACAACGTTGATTTCTTTGCTAGCCATATTGAAGAAAACTTAAAAGGTATACGTTTTCTATTACATACTCCATCAGGAGCGTGTGCGGTACGATTGCCATTACTGGGAATACATAACGTTTCTAATGCTTTAGCTGCCTGCGCGTTATCAATGTCAGTAGGAGCATCGTTATCCTCTGTCGTTGCTGGTTTAAAAAAAATTCAACCCCTTCCTGGGCGATTATTTCCTATTCTTCTTGGAAGAAATCAATTATTATTAGACGATAGTTATAACTCCAATGTTGGCTCGATGATTGCTGCTATAAGAGTTCTATTGAAAATACCTGGATACAAAGTAATGGTAGTTAGTGATATGGCTGAATTGGGAAATAACACAGCAGCGTATCATTGGAATATAGGTAAAATTATTGCCGCAACATCTGGTATCGACAAAATACTCAGCATTGGTTATTTTAGTTATTTAATTAGCAATGCTAGCAGACGAGGCGAACATTTTCAAAACAAAGCAATATTAATTGATCGAATTTTGCTACTTCTGTCCGAAAAAAAACCGACAACCATTTTAATAAAAGGATCACGCAATGCTGTGATGGAGCAAGTGGTGCTCTCCATACAAGAGAGGGTATCATGTTAATATGGTTAACAGAATATTTGATTCAATCATTTTCGATATTTAAATTTTTTTATTGTTTAACGTTTCGTGCAGGTATGAGTTGCTTGACAGCAATTTTTTTATCCCTATGGACCGGGCCGTATCTAATAATTTGGCTAAAAAAACTACATATTGAACAATCGGTGCGTACAGATGGACCGGAGTCACATATCAGAAAGCATGGTACCCCTACTATGGGCGGATTAATGATCCTTTTTTCGATTGTTACCTCAGTATTAATGTGGTCTTATCTTTTTAATCCATATATCTGGTTTACTTTGTTCGTCTTAATTAGTTATGGAACTATAGGTTTTATTGATGACTACTGTAAAGTAGCATATAAAAGTTCTAAAGGACTTACTGCTTTTTGGAAATATTTTTGGCAATCATTAATAGCCTTGGCAGTTATATTAATCATATTTAAAATAGAGAAAAATACGCCATCACCAACTCAGTTGGTAATCCCTTTTTTTAATGAAGTTAAGCCACAATTAGGGGTATGGTACGTACCTTTAGCTTATTTTGTAATTGTTGGCACTAGCAATGCAGTAAATTTAACAGATGGTTTAGATGGCCTAGCGATTGTTCCTGTTGTTTGTGTTGCTTTTGGTTTAGCGCTAATAGCTTGGGTAACAGGTAACATAGGTTTTGCAAACTATTTACACATTCCTTATACGCAATTTGCAGGCGAGTTAGCGGTAGTTTGCGCGGCTATAATTGGGTCAGGTATCGGTTTTTTATGGTTTAATACTTATCCTGCACAAATTTTTATGGGAGACGTTGGATCTCTTTCGATTGGAGGCATGCTTGGAATAATAGCGGTTTTATTACACCAAGAGCTTTTATTATTTATTATGGGTGGAGTATTTGTAATAGAAACTTTGTCGGTGATTTTACAAGTTAGTATATTTAAACTGCGTGGTCATCGATTTTTTCTTATGTCTCCAATTCATCATCACTATGAGTTAAAAGGATGTCCAGAGCCTCGTATTATGGTACGTTTTTGGATTATTTCATTAATGTTAGTTTTGGTTGGGTTGGTTTCGATGAGAATGCGGTGATATAGATGAAAACAGACTATCGGCGTGAGCGAGTGGTCATAATTGGATTAGGCATTACCGGTGTTTCTTGTGTTAATTTCTTCCATCGTCGCGGTGTGATTCCGTATGTAATAGATACATGTTATTCACCAATCGGTTTGGGAAAAATTCCGCATGATATACCAATTCATTTAGGTTCGTTACATAAACAATGGCTTCTTAATGCTACACTTATAGTAAAAAGTCCCGGTGTTCCGTCGTTGGATCCTTCTCTAATATCATCTGATGCTGTTATTGTTAGCGACATTGAGTTATTCGCACGTGAAGCATTAGAGGTACCAGTGGTAGCAGTAACAGGAACGAATGGTAAAAGCACTGTTGTGCATATGGTAAACAAAATGGCTTCCAAGGCAGGCTTAAAAGTTGGTGTTGGTGGTAATTTTGGATTACCTGCTTTAGAATTATTAAACTTATCATGTCAATTGTATATTTTAGAGTTATCTAGTTTTCAACTAGAAAATACATATAGCCTAAAAGTTTCTGTGGCAACTGTTCTGAATATTAGCAAAGATCATATGAATCGTTATTCGGTCTGTATGCAACAGTACCGTATGGCTAAACTAGCTATCTATCGAAACTCTTTAACTTGTTTGATTAATACAGATGATATCTCTACTTTTCCAGAGCATAGAAAAAACGCGCGTTTTATTAGTTTCGGCATAAAAAGAGGAGATTATTGCTTACATCGTTGCTCTGGAAAAATTTGGCTTATGGCTTATGGCAAACAATTACTGGAATGCAAAGAACTAAGAATTAGCGGAGTTCATAATTATACTAATGCTTTAGCGGCATTAGCGATAGCAGACGAACTAAAAATTCCCCGTGAAAGCAGTTTAATGGCGCTGCGTCATTTTTGTGGCCTAGCGCATCGCTTTGAGTTAATACACAAACGTAACGGTGTGCATTGGGTTAACGACTCAAAATCAACAAATACAGGCAGTACAGAAGCTGCCCTAGATAGATTAGAGGTAGTTGGTACACTCCATTTGATTTTGGGAGGTGATGGAAAATCTGCAGATTTTACAACACTTCAGTTACGAATACAGAAAAGTTATCATCAAATACGGTTATATTGTTTTGGACAAGATGGCGCAAAACTAGCTTCTTTATGCCCTGACAAGTCAATTATTACTGATACGCTTGAACAAGCGATGCGTATTATTGGTTGCTGTGTAAAGAAAGGAGATTTGGTTTTGTTATCTCCTGCTTGTGCGAGCTTAGATCAGTTCATCAATTTTGAAGAACGTGGTGAGACTTTCACTCGTCTCGCTTTAGAATTAGGATAGCGTAATAATCTTAGAAAAAGAAATAAACCTATATTATTGAATATGTGGTTGATTAACAGTCTCAATTTTAAAAGACAACAAAAAGATGTGCTTTATGATCGCGCTCTTTTATGGTCAGTATTAGGATTAATTAGTATTGGTTTCGTGATGGTTGCTTCGGCTTCGATATCAATCGGAGCGCGTATATCAAGTGATCCATTTTATTTTATAAAGCGCGATGCTCTTTATCTCACTTCAGTATTTTTATTATCATTAGTGATAATTAGGGTACCAATGATTACTTGGCAACGTTGCAGTCCATTAATGTTATTTGTTGCTTTAGCGATGTTAATATTAGTTTTACTAATCGGAAGTTCGGCTAATGGTTCAATTCGTTGGTTAGCTTTTGGTCCATTGCGAGTTCAACCTGCAGAATTATCTAAACTTGCACTATTTTGTTATATTGCAAATTATTTAGCGCGAAAAGCAAAGGAAGTGCGTGCTAATTTTTTGGGACTTTGTAAACCAATAAGTGTAATAATATTATCATCAGCATTACTGCTAGCACAACCCGATTTTGGGACTACGATAATATTGTTTGTTACTGCTTTAGCGATGTTATTTTTAGCTGGCGCTAAACTTTGGCATTTTTCATTAATTATCGGCTCTGGAATATTTACAGTTTTTTTATTTATATTTTCTGAACCGTATCGCATACGTCGTATAATGTCGTTCTGGAAACCATGGGATGATCCATTTGGCAGTGGCTATCAGCTTACTCAATCGCTAATGGCTTTTGGTTGTGGAAAATTCTGGGGCCGAGGATTAGGAAATTCAATACAGAAACTGGAATATTTACCAGAAGCCCATACTGACTTCATTTTCGCTATTTTGGGAGAAGAACTTGGATATTTTGGAGTAGTCTTAACGTTATCATTGTTATTTTTTATTTCATTTCGCGCAATGAGTATTGGTCGAAAGGCGTTGGAAGCTAACCAACAGTTTTCTGGTTTCTTGGCATGTTCTATTGGAATTTGGTTTGGATTTCAAACTTTGGTTAATATAGGGGTTGTTGTTGGTGTATTGCCAACCAAAGGTCTAACGTTGCCATTAATCAGTTACGGAGGTTCTAGTTTAATCGTTATGACAATAGCAATGGTAATTCTTTTGAGAATAGATTTTGAAAGACGAATAGCTAAAAAACAAGCATTCCTAATAGGATCTCGATGAAAAGAAAGAAAAAACGATTATTGGTGATAGGAGGCGGTACTGGCGGACATGTTTTTCCTGGATTAACGGTAGCATTACATCTAATGAAGCATGGTTGGCAAGTTCTTTGGATTGGAACTTCTGAACGTATAGAAGCAAATTTGGTACCACAATATGGTATTAATATTAGTCATATTTGCATCAGTAATCCGCGTCGTAAAAAAGGATTAAAAGCAAAGTTCCTAGCTTGTCTCTACATTTTCCGAACTATACGAAAAATACGATCAATTATATATTCTTGGAAACCTAGCGTAGTGCTAGGTACGGGAGGCTATGTTTCCGGACCAGGATGTTTGGCAGCTTGGAGTTGCGGAATTCCTTTAGTTTTGCATGAGCAAAACCGTGTTGCTGGACTAACAAATCGCAGCTTGGCAAAAATTGCGTATAAAGTACTTCAAGCTTTCCCTAATGCATTTCCACATGCTGAAGTAGTTGGTAATCCAATACGTGATACAATTATAAGTCTTCCTTCACCTGAAATACGTTTTCGAAATCGAACTGGGCCAATTCGGGTTTTAATTATAGGAGGAAGTCAAGGTGCACAGGTACTTAATAAAGTAATGCCGGAAGTATTTTCACAGTTAATTAATACTATAACCGTCTGGCACCAAACAGGAAAAGGAAGGTTAGAAGAGGTTATTCAAACCTATATGGAAAAAGAAAATAATAATAAAACCAGCAGGATGACACAGTACAAGGTTGTAGAATTTATTGACGATATGTCTTCTGCTTATGCTTGGGCGGACATTGTAATTTGCCGTGCTGGAGCACTAACAGTAAGTGAGATATCTACAGCAGGGGTGGCAGCTTTGTTCGTTCCGTTTATTCACAAAGACCGTCAACAATATTGGAATGCTTGTTTATTAGAGGAACATGGAGCAGCAAAAATTATTGAACAGCCATTTTTTAGCATTGAACGAGTAACTCGACTACTAATTAGCTGGAATCGATCAATTCTGTTAACAATGGCACAACGTGCTCGTGCAGTAAATACTTTTAACGCAACAGAACGCATAGCGCTAGCGCTGAAAAAAGCGGCTTCTTCTTATTTTTAATGATTAAATTTTAATTGATAACATCAAAGTTTTGAAATTATTTTGTTGTAATTTTATTACAGATAATTAAAAAATTAATAGCAATGTGAACATAAAACGATTGATTAAATTTCAAGATTTAATGCTACCCGGTATGCAGCGGGTCAAGAAAATTCATTTTGTTGGAATTGGAGGCAATGGTATGGGTAGCATTGCAGAAGTTCTAATAAATGAAGGTTACCAAATTAGTGGATCTGATTTAGTTTCGAACTCAATTACAAAAAGATTAATAGATCTTGGCGCATACATTTTTTTTAATCATCAACCAGAAAATATCTGTAATGCTAATGTGGTAGTAGTATCGAATGCTATTGCAATTGATAATCCAGAAATTATAGCAGCCAGAAAGGCACGTATTCCAGTTATCCAACGTGCAGAAATGCTATCAGAATTAATGCGTTTTCGTCATAGTATCGTTGTTGCAGGAACACATGGAAAAACCACCACTACTTCAATGATAGTTAGTATTTATATTCAAGCTGGTTTTGATCCAACATTTGTTAATGGAGAAATAATAAAAACCATTAATACTCGAGCTCGTTTGGGATCTGGTCGTCATATCATTGTTGAAGCTGACGAAAGCGATGCTTCCTTCTTAAGTTTACAACCAATGATAGCTGTTATTACTAATATCGAAGCTGATCATATGGATACTTATCATCGAGATTTCGAAAATTTAAAAAAAACATTTATTAACTTTTTGCATAAAATGCCGTTTTATGGCCGAGCAATAATGTGCATTGACGATCCAGCAATCCGTGAGATATTACCTTTTATCAAAAGACAAGTCACCACTTATGGTTTTAGTGATGACGCTGATTTTCGCATTATCGAATACCATCAGAACGGTATGTATAGTAATTTTATCGTTCTTCGAAAAAGAAAATTAAAATTAAAAATAAAACTGTTCAATGCGCCTGGCAAACATAACGCACTAAATGCAATGGCATCAATCGTAGTAGCTTCCGAGGAAGGTATTGATGATAAAAATATTTTTCAAGCAATGCAAAATTTTCAAGGAACAAAACGACGATTTGATAATTTAGGACGTTATGATTTAACCAATATCAATGGTAAATCTGGTAACGTAATGCTAATAGACGATTACGGTCATCATCCAACAGAGATAAAAGCAACAATTCAAACAATTCGAATAGGATGGCCTGGTAAGCGACTTGTGATGATATTTCAACCGCATAGATATACTCGTACTAGAGATTTATATGAAGATTTTTCTATTGTTCTTTCTAGAGTAGATGTTCTATTGATACTAGACATCTACCCTGCTGGAGAACTACCTATATCAGGTATAGACGGTTTTTCTTTATGTCGCACTATTCGAAACCTTGGGATAATAAATCCGATTTTTGTGTCGCATATAAATAAACTATCGATGATTTTAGAATTAGTGATGAAAAACAATGATTTAGTGTTAATTCAAGGTGCTGGCACGATTGGAAACATTGTCAGAAAACTAATTGAAAACAAGATCCAAATTAAATTAGATAAACAGTTAGTTAATGATGGATAAAATAAGTTTATCCAAAATAACTTCTTTTTGTAAGAAGATTTCATCCGGAATGGTTTAATATGGTACCACAAGCAGTTGTAAATACGTACAGCAGTAATAAGACGAGAAAAACCTCCATACGTTGTGGTTGTGATTATAGAGAAACAGTCAACTTATTTTTAATTCAGCGCTTTTCCTGGTAGCTCTTAGCGCTTTTTCATGGACAGGATATAGAATTATTAACTGAACGAGAGATCCTAATTTTTTATCAAAAATGTATCAACTAATAATTATCAGAAAATTCGCCGATAATGATAATAATGATGTTCGACAAAAAACTCCAATTTTTGATAAAGTTGATGTTACTTTTATAAAAAAAATTGGCCTTATGCAGAAACAAATTAAACGAATTCCTTGGATTAAACAGAAAATTAACGCAAAAAAGGAAAAAACATGGACAGAGGAGTTTAAGGTTCTTCCAGTAGAAGACACTAAGCTAGTCATAGCTCAATGGAGCAATATGTATTTAATTAAAAATAATGAAAAGATATTAATCGAGCCAATTTCAGCTCACATTATCAACCAATTTGTACCAATATTACATGGACCACAAGAAAGTTAAAAAAAGTTTTGAGCAATTATTATGTTATGAACAACATACTGATGACTATCAAACTTCAGATTAAAACGACCATTATGAGTGACAAAGTTCATGGCATTTAATATTAATGAATGGTATTAAGCTAGAAATAGGCCAGAAAGATCAAATTAAACGACTACAACGCTTTATTGAAATTTATCCTATACTTTTTACAACAAGCACACAATGAAAATAAATATATAAATTATGTTGATTTGCGTTATGACTCAGGTCTGGCCGTCGGTTGAAATGCAAATTGTACTTTTTTTGATAAAAAAAATAAAAAACTGACTACAACGCAGATGCAGGCAAAATGAATAATGATCAAAGCAGCAGATAGAAAATTATTGGTAGGCTTAGAAATAGGTACGGCTAAAGTTGCTGTCCTTGTGGGGGAAGTGCTTTCCGATGGAATGATAAGCATTATCGGAGTTGGCGGCTGTCCATCTCGCGGTATGGATAAGGGCAGCGTTAGTGATTTAGAATCAGTTGTAAAATGTGTGCAATCTGCTATTGATAAAGCAGAATTAATGGCGGACTGTCAAATTTCCTCTGTGTATCTTGCTTTGTCAGGTAGACACATTGATTGTCAAAATGAAATTGGTATAGTGCCAATTTCTGAGGAAGAAGTGACGCAAGAAGACGTAGAAAATGTAGTACATACCGCTAAATCAGTTCGGGTTCGCGATGAACACCGTATTTTACATGTTCTCCCACAAGATTATACAATTGATTACCAAGATGGAATTAAAAATCCAATTGGTTTAACCGGCATACGTATGCAGGTTAAAGTTCATCTAATTACTTGTCATAATGATATGGCAAAAAATATTGTACGTTCAGTAGAGCGTTGCGGATTAAAAGTCGATCAATTAATTTTTTCTGGTTTAGCATCAAGTTATGCTGTGCTAACCGAGGACGAACGTGAACTAGGTGTATGCTTAGTTGACATTGGTGGTGGAACCATAGATGTGGCAATTTTCATTGCTGGTTCCTTAAGGCATATCAAAGTAATTCCTTATGCTGGTAATACTGTTACAAATGATATTGCTTATGCTTTCGAAGCATTACCAATTGATGCTGAAACAATTAAAGTACGTTACGGTTGTGCACTAGGCGCACTCCTTAGCAAAGAAGAAAGTATAGAAATACCAACTACTGATGGACAACCGCCACGTTGCTTACAAAGACAAACTTTAGCTGAAGTAATTGAACCACGATACATGGAACTACTTAGTCTAGTTAATAATGAGATCATTCAATTACAAGAAAAACTCCGAGCAAAATGGGCAAAAAATCATTCTCTGTCTGCTGGTGTTGTCATCACTGGTGGTGCAGCAAAAATTGATGGTTTGACAGCTTGTGCAAAGCAGATTTTTCATACACAAGTGCGCATAGGTTATCCATTAAATATCACTGGTTTAAAAGATCACGTGAGAGAACCTTATTATTCTACGGTTGTTGGATTATTGCATTATGGTAAAGACCATTATTTAAACAATGAAATGCAAATAGAAAAAAAAATGTCAGTTAGAAGATGGTTTAAACGATTAAGTAGTTGGCTACAAAAAGAATTTTGAAGACTTTTTCACAGGAACAAAGTAGGGGACTCCGATTCTCGATAAAATGTAAAACGGGGATAAGTTATGTTTGAATCTATGGAGTTAATTACCGATGCAGTTATTAAAGTTATCGGAATTGGTGGAGGTGGTGGTAATGCTGTTGAACACATGGTGCGTGAGCGCATTGAAGGTGTGGATTTTTTTGCTGTAAATACCGATTCGCAAGCATTACGCAAAACATCTTTAGGACAAACAATCCAAATCGGTAGCAATATAACTAAAGGCTTAGGAGCTGGAGCTAACCCAGAAATTGGACGTAATGCAGCAGAAGAAGATCGTGAATCATTACAAGCTGCGTTAGAAGGAGCTGATATGGTTTTTATTGCTGCCGGTATGGGAGGTGGAACTGGCACAGGCGCTGCTCCTGTTGTAGCTGAGATTGCTAAAAATCTTAATATTTTAACTGTATCTGTAGTTACCAAACCTTTTAACTTTGAAGGCAAAAAACGCATGGCATTCGCCGAACAAGGTATTATTGAACTTTCTAAACATGTTGACTCACTGATTATCATTCCTAACGACAAGTTACTAAAAGTCTTGGGGCGTGGAATTTCTCTTTTAGATGCATTCAAAGCAGCTAACGACGTGCTAAAAGGTGCAGTACAAGGTATTGCTGAGTTAATTACTCGTCCCGGGTTAATGAATGTTGATTTTGCTGATGTGCGAACCGTTATGTCGGAAATGGGTTACGCCATGATGGGTTCTGGAACTTCTTGCGGTGACGATAGAGCAGAAAAAGCAGCAGAAATAGCCATTTCAAGCCCGTTACTGGAAGACATTGATTTATCTGGCGCTCACGGTGTTCTAGTAAATATTACTGCTGGGCTTGATTTACGTTTGGATGAGTTTGAAACTGTAGGCAATACAGTCCGTGCGTTCTCTTCAGATGAAGCTACTGTAGTGATTGGTACCTCATTAGAGCCAGAAATGAATGATGAATTACGTGTTACTGTGGTAGCAACAGGAATTGGTATGGATAAACGTCAAGAGATTACATTGTTAACAAACAAACAAAAAAATCATCAATCTCCCGCTACAAATAATTATTGTTATCATAATCGCGATAAAAATGCGTCATTTCTTAACAGAAAGCACGAAATAACAGAAAAAGGAGAAGTTAATAATAAGAAATTTCAAGAAGAAGAACTAAGTTATTTAGATATCCCAGCATTTCTGCGTAAGCAGGTAGATTAAAATACGGTAGCAGATTTTCCAAAAGATATTCATTCTATATTTTAATCTTTCCGCTAAATGGATAGCGTCGATAAAATATACATGAGAAGTAAATGATCAAGCAACGGACATTAAAGCGTATTGCACAAACTATCGGAGTCGGACTTCATACCGGAAAAAAAGTTAAATTAACCCTAAAACCTGCATCTGCAAATACTGGGGTAATCTATCGTCGAACAGATCTGAATCCACCAATAGATTTTCCTATAGATATTCGATCAGTACGAGATACTTTTTTATGCACTTGCTTAGTAAATGAAAACAATATAAAAATTTCAACTGTAGAACATTTAAATGCTGCACTAGCTGGGTTAGGAATTGATAACATTGTTGTTGAAGTAGATGCACCTGAAATTCCTATCATGGATGGAAGCGCTAGTCCATTTGTTCGTTTGTTACTAGATGCAGGAATTGAAGAAGTTGATAGTGCTAAAAAATTTCTTTTTCTAAAACAAAAAATACGCGTTGAAGAAGAAGAAAAATGGGCTGAGTTGAGCCCGCATGAAGGTTTTACACTTGATTTTACTATTGATTTTAATCATCCTGTAATCGAGGCTAGATCGCAACATTTTTTTTTAAATTTTTCTACGGAATCTTTCGTGCAACAAATAAGTCGCGCAAGAACTTTTGGTTTTATGTGCGACATTAAACGTCTACAATCTTGCGGATTAGCGCTTGGCGGCAGTTTTGATTGCGCTATTGTAATTAACAATTATCGTATAATGAATAAAGATGGTTTGCGATTTGAAGATGAATTTATTCGTCATAAAGTACTTGACGCTATCGGTGACTTATTTATTTGTGGTTACAATATTATTGGTGCATTTAGTGCCTTTAAATCCGGTCACACTATGAATAATAAATTACTAAAAAAAGTTTTAGAATCTCAATGGGCTTGGGAATTAAAAACCTTTGAAGATGAAACTAAATTACCGTTGACGTTTGATGTTGCAAAGAAAAATACTTGCTATAATAGTGATAAAAGATTAATTAATTGATCTTCTCTCTGAGAGGGAAGCCAACCGTTCTAACGCGTTTTTTACTCTTCCGTTATTTTGCAAAGCAAGATGACGGATAGATTCTGCACTTTTTTCACTCAAAAATTGTCTCACCATTTTATGTCGTAGTTTTTTCTTGTTAAGAAAAGGATTATCAGCTTGATAATTTTGATTACTATTTTTCATGGTTAAAAGCTGTTTTCTAGCTAATCCTGGATTAATTCTAATATCAATAGACGAAAAAAACGGCAAAATTCGCGCTTTTGATGCTGACAACAATTGAGATCGTTCAAAATTTAACCGAAATTTCCAACTAGCACTGGCGACTTCCAATATTAAGACTTTATGACGAATATTTGCAACGCGGCACCATGGTCGTATTGATTCCGGTAATAATTCATTAATTGCACGATTTATTTTTAATAATAAAGTAGCATGTCTTTGAATTTTTAATAAAGGCGCAAAACGATAATCTTTTTTAGAAAAAAGGTTAAATAAGTTGTTGATAGGTTGCGGACGATTATTGCACATGACGTTTGAATGAAATAAAAAATATTTTGAAGTAAAGATCATTATCCCATTAAGATAAGTTCGAAAAAATATGTATTTAAACACTTTTTGAATTTAAAGCTGATCACTATGCTGTAAATTCTTTTTGCACAAAAGAACAAGCTAACAATTTATATTTACTAAGTCAATAGGTGAGACACTAGCATTTTTAATGATGATTAAACAAGGTTGATGAAAGTTCTTTTTTATAACTTACTATTTCTAGATAATTAGATCGATCTTCTTTTATATAGAATTCTATTTATTTTTTTATTTAAATGCATAATTGTCTTTTTTATAGAATTAAGAAAACATAATAGCATGTAATTAAGAGTTAGTTGTTTTGGATAAAATTGATGACACACTTATTATCGAGTTTTTAGTAAATTGTAAAAAAGCACAACTATAATAATTTTAGATTATGTGAATTGATAATGCCTCATTATATGTATATTACTTCTTAAGAATGTAAGAAAGGATATATCCTTGATACAAATGAAAGGAAGGTATAACGTTACCATAAATAAAATTGTTTAAAAAAAAGAAGGAGATTATATTTCTTTGTTGAAAATTTTAATCAATATTCACAGATAAACTATATTTACAGATGAGATTTATTAACTAATATGTTAGCAAAATTATTCACCAAATTATTTGGTAATCGCAATGATCGTGCTTTACGCCGCATAAATAGAACAGTAGACTTCATTAATCAAATAGAGCCAAAAATAGAACAATTAAGTAACGAACAACTTGCGGCTAAAACTATTGAATTTCAAAATCGTCTCTCTCGAAGAGAAACTCTTGATAGTCTATTACCAGAGGCTTTTGCTGTAGTACGCGAAGCTAGTAAAAGAATATTTGGTATGCGTCATTTTGATGTACAATTAATAGGTGGAATAGTGCTTAATGACCATTGCATTGCTGAAATGCAAACCGGAGAGGGAAAAACTCTAACGGCTGTCTTACCTGCATATTTGAATGCTTTGACTGGAAAAGGGGTTCATATAGTAACTGTAAACGATTATCTGGCGCAGCGAGATGCAGAAAACAATCGTCCATTATTCGAATTTTTGGGATTAAGCGTTGGGGTTAACCTTCCTGGTTTGTCAATGTTAGATAAACATGCTGCTTACGCAGCTGATATTACTTATGGTACTAATAATGAATACGGATTCGATTATTTACGTGATAATATGATATTTAATCAAGAAGAACGAGTCCAACGCAAGCTACATTATGCGCTAATAGATGAAGTAGATTCTATATTGATTGATGAGGCTCGTACTCCGTTAATTATATCTGGTCCAACAGAAAATAGTTCAGATATATATCATCGTATCAACAAGCTTATTGCTTATCTGATTCCTCAAGATCAGGAAGACTCAGAAAATTTTCATGGTAAAGGACATTTTTCGGTAGATGAGAAAAGTCGTCAAATAAATTTAACTGAACGTGGTTTGATATTTATCGAAAAATTGTTATTAAAAAACGGATTCATAAAGAAAGATGACTCACTTTATTCATCCAATAATATTGGATTAATGCACCATATAATTGCCGCTTTACGGGCTAATATACTATTTATTCGTGATGTAGATTATATTGTCAAAAATGGAGAAGTGATTATTGTTGATGAGCATACAGGGCGTTCAATGCCTGGAAGACGGTGGTCTGATGGTTTACATCAAGCAATAGAGGCTAAAGAAAATGTTATAATTCAAGGCGAAAATCAAACATTGGCATCAATAACCTTTCAGAATTACTTTCGTCTATACGAGAAATTAGCAGGCATGACGGGTACAGCCAAAACAGAAGCTTTTGAATTTAGTTCAACTTATAAACTAGATACGATTGTAGTACCAGCTAATCGCCCTATGGTTCGTAAAGATTTAGCTGATCTTGTTTATATGACAGAAAAAGAAAAAATTGATGCAATTATTAATGACATTAAAGCGTGTACCCAACGAGAACAGCCTGTCCTTGTTGGAACTGTTTCTATAGAAAAATCAGAACTCATTTCCAGAAAATTAAAAAAAGTTGGTATTCCCCATAAGATATTAAATGCTAAATTCCACGCCATGGAAGCTGAAATTATCTCCCAGGCAGGACAACCTGGAGCTGTCACCATTGCTACAAATATGGCAGGACGAGGTACTGATATCATGCTAGGAGGAAACTGGCGGACAGAAGTTGCGTCTCTGAGTTTTCCAAATAAAAAACAAATTTCTAAAATTAAAAATGCTTGGAAGTCGCGCCACGAGGCAGTATTAATTTCTGGTGGTTTACATATTATTGGAACCGAACGTCATGAATCTCGACGTATCGATAATCAGTTACGTGGTCGTGCAGGACGACAGGGAGATGCTGGATCTTCTCGTTTTTATTTGTCCATGGAAGATTCCTTGATGCGTATTTTTGCTTCAGAACGTATTACTAATATGATGCGAAAGTTAGGCATGAAATATGGCGAAGCCATTGAACATCCATGGGTCACCAAAGCAGTTGCTAATGCTCAACGGAGGGTGGAAAGTAGAAATTTTGATATTCGTAAGCAATTATTAGAATTTGATGACGTTGCTAATGATCAACGTCGAATAATTTATACTCAACGCAATGCATTACTTAGTAAGGAAGATATTAGCGCAACTATTAAGAATATTAGAAAAGATGTCTTAAAGAGCGTTCTTGATACCTACGTTCCTACTCTACTAAAACCAACAGAATCGCTTTGGAATCTGTCAGGATTAGAAAAACGCCTTAAAAATGATTTTGATTTAGATATTCCTATATCTCAGTGGTTGAATAATGAGCCAAGACTATATAAAAAAGCGCTACAAACACGTATTTTTGAGCAAGCAATAATTCAGTATCGGAAAAAAGAAAAGATCGTTGGCATCAACGCAATGCGTAAGTTTGAGAAAAGTGTTATGATAAAAACACTTGACTTCTTGTGGAAAGAACACTTAGCGTCAATGGACTATTTACGTCAGGGAATTCACCTACGTTGTTATGCACAAAAAGATCCGAAGCAAGAATATAAAAGAGAATCATTTGCCATGTTTTCTGGCATGCTAGATTTATTGAAATATGAAGTTATTAGTATACTCAGTAAGGTGCAAACAAACGAGACAAATGAAATAAAAACAAAAAGAGAAAAAAACGAGAGATTTAATTTCCCAATTAAAAAACAGAAAATAGTATATTTCGCTTCAGAAGAAGAAAAGCTACGGAAAATTGTAAAAAAACCAATAGATAATGGTAGGTTAAAACAAAATTACCCTTGTCTATGTGGTTCAGGTAAAAAATTTAAAAACTGTCATGGAAAATATAATTCTTCTTAGAGAGTTAATTTTTTATTTGATTAGCACTGGTTCTTAGATAATCTTTCTAAGGTAATTAAAATATCATATGAATTTAAAATCAGGAAGAATATAAATAGTAAAGCAAGCAAAGCATTAATTTTGACAGATCAATTTTTTTGTCTTCAAAGAGGAAGTTCAGATATCATTTTTTATAAAAACTTAATTAACTAACAGTGATCGAAAAAAGCTAGATATTTTGTTCTTCATGGATGTTTGGATAAGCGCTATCAGCCTTCTGATTAGCTTACAGAACACGTTATTGAGATAAATGTACTATCACGTACTATGTCTATGGTTAATAATATTGGTAGTTATTGGTGCTCATATTATTCAGGTATAATCACACTTATTTGCCCGTATGGATCATCATCACTCACCATGAGATGCATCTACATTTAAGTGATTTAAAAAAGTGAAAAGTTTCTTAATTACTTTAACTCGATCGTTAAATCATTAAGTTATATTTATTTACGACAAAAATAAAGACGCAAAAAGCTATACTGGCTATTATGTATCTTTATTTTTTTTAATAAAAAATGTAGCCATTATAATGATAATGTTTTCTTTAGTCGAGGAGATTTGTAATCTCCCAAAAAAGATTTAGAATAAGTAAGAATAAATATACGGTTCTACATAAGTCAGGTAGAAACAGGCGCTAACTCCGATCTAATACATTTTTCTGGTTTTTTCTAAAAAACAAAACTGTGTTTGATGGTAAAACCACGTTCAATATATGAAAGCGATCAATGCGCTTTTCATCAGGAACACTCTATGCGCATAGAAGAAGATATGAAGCTAGGCTTCAAAGATGTTCTTATTCGACCAAAACGATCTACATTAAAAAGTCGTTCTCACGTTGAGTTACAGCGTGACTTTATTTTTAGACATTCCAACATTCAATGGTCTGGTGTGCCAATTATTGCTTCAAATATGGATACTATAGGAACTTTTCATATGGCTAAATCACTTGCTTCTTTTAATATTCTCACTGCTGTACATAAATATTATGATACAAATCAGTGGCGTGAATTTATCTCGATCACATCAGAAGCGGTTTTACGTGATGTAATTGTATCTACCGGAACTTCTCCTTTTGACTTTGATAAAACAAAACAGATCTTATCTTTATCACCAAACTTAAATTTTATTTGTATTGATGTTGCTAACGGCTATTCAGAACATTTTGTAACTTTTGTTAAAAAATCTCGTGAAGAATGGCCAAATAAAGTGATTTGCGCTGGTAATGTAGTTACAGGAGAAATGGTAGAAGAGCTGATTTTATCAGGCGCTGATATTGTAAAAGTAGGAATTGGTCCTGGTTCAGTATGCACCACACGTGTTAAAACTGGAGTTGGTTATCCACAATTATCAGCCATAATAGAATGTTCAGATGCTGCTCATGGACTGAACGGTCAAATTATTAGTGATGGTGGTTGTACGGTTCCTGGTGATATTGCTAAAGCATTTGGTGGTGGTGCAGATTTTGTGATGCTAGGAGGCATGCTTGCTGGTCATGACGAATGCGAAGGAACAATCATTGAAGAATGTGGAGAAAAATTTATGTTATTCTATGGGATGAGTTCAGAATCAGCCATGAAAAAGCACATAGGAGGTATAGCTCATTACCGTGCAACAGAAGGAAAAACTGTAAAATTACCGATTCGTGGTCCTGTAAAACATTCCATCCGTGATATACTGGGTAGTTTACGTTCTGCTTGTACTTATGTTGGAGCATCAAGACTTAAAGAATTAACTAAACGTACTACTTTTATTTATGTTGCCGAACAAGAGAACAAGATTTTTACTAAGTTTTAGTAGTCATTACAATTATGAGATTTGAAAAATATAAACCAAAAATTTCTAATAGAAGAAATATTCTTTCGAGATTATTGAAAATAGTATTACGATTTAAATAATATTTCAGACAATTATGTTCAATTCTATTGAAACTTATAGTTAATAAGGAATAAACAACGATAAGTACGTTTTTTTCACAATACCAACAATTAAAAAAATACATTTAATAAATTAAATTTCTTCACAATTTAGTTCTAATTTGGACACTTTAATAAGTTAAAGAAAAACATTGAAGAGTCGAACTGATTTATTACTCTAAATATATAAAAAGATTTAAAACTAATATATAAGGAAACTATTTTTTGAGAAAATTTTAAGTAGAGCATTTATGTTTACTGCAAATCGTTAGTTAATTCTTCTCAGCTTCATTTAAAGAATGCAGGCATTTTTTCAAAATTTCATACACTCATCTTAAAAAGATGTTTTGTACAAATAAAAAGAAAGTCTTTTTTTTGATCAGTAGAACAGAAGAAGAATAAATAGTAGTATCATACTTATCATTAAACAATCAAAAGAAACGCATAGAAAGATCTAATGCTCGTAAGTGTTTTGTTAATGCGCCAACTGAAATATAATCGACACCAGTCAATGCAAAATCTCGCAATGTAGAAAATGTAATATTACCGGATACTTCAAGCGCTGCTTGGTTTTGATTTATTAATACTGCTTTTTCAACATCTTCTTGGCTGAAATTATCGAGCATGATTATATCAGCTCCAGATTCTATGGCTTGATATAACTCTTCAATAGATTCTACTTCGATTTCTATAGGCACATTGAAATTTAACGCTATAGCGTTATTTACAGCATTAAAAATGGATCCAGCCGCAATAATATGATTTTCTTTAATAAGAAACGAATCTGATAGTCCAAGTCGATGATTATTACCGCCTCCACACAACACTGCATATTTTAGCGCCATTCGAAGACCTGGTAGAGTTTTCCGTGTATCAAGTAGTTTTGCGTAGGTTCCTTCTAATTCTTTAACGTATCGTTTTACTTCACTAGCTACACCGCAAAGTGTTTGTATGAAATTAAGTGCAGTTCGTTCAGCCATAAGTAGTAATCGAGCTGATCCATATAGTTGACATAAAATTTGATTGGCCTTTATTTCATCACCATCTGAAACGGACCATTTTATTGTTGTACTATTGCCTAATTGATTGAATACCTCTTCGAACCAACGTTTTCCGCAAAAAACACCACTTTCTCGAGTAATAATCATGGCGTTAATTTTTTTGTTTATCGGTAGTAAAAGCGAAGTAACATCCGATTGTATATCTATGTTCCCGTTTAAATCTTCTTTCAGAGCAAAACTGACTGATGAAGGAATATCTTGTTGCAATCGTAAAAGTAATTCATTTTTTCGGTTTTCGAAAATATCATCACGACGAATCACTTTAATGTCTCCATTCTTAAAAAAGCAAAAATTTTTTCAAAAATAAAAATATTTCCATATAGCTAATATAATTTTCTCTTATTAAGAGGAATAAAAATAAATCTAATTCAGAATATAACTTTCATTTTTATGTTCTATTATTTGATTATATTAAAAATATTTTGACTAAAATATATCTACATAATGGCAGAGCAAATTGTTTGTTCATTTCAGCTAAATTCGAAAATTAAAGATATTGAAATTATTGATATGAAACCATTCATTTTTGGACGGTTAGTTGCTTTTTAAATTTATAATTAAATACCATATAAAAATATTCTGCAGCAAGAAAAAAAACCAAGCATCGTTTTATGATGTTTCTTACTAAAGAATATTTAAGAAATTAATCAATCAAAAGTGATGCTCAGTATTTCGAATAGAATATTTAATTGAAGAAATAGCTTCCTAGTAAAACACTGTCTAACAAGTTCTCAGCTTTTTTTTAGAAAAACTTACTTTCTAGCAGAAAGTCCTTTTCTTTGCTTCTTTATTCTGCTTGCTATCTTATCAAAATTACAAAATCTCACAACGTTGTGTGTTTCCTTAAATCTTTTAAAGATCCCCATGATGGATGAAGCTATCAGTAAGTACGCAATTAATAAGTAAGCATAGTTATATCTGATTCTGTCAAGAAAACGAACTGTTTCATCATTCATTAATAACCGTCTTTGATATGTCTAAAATAGAAAAATTATAAAAACTTCTGATTTATAGAAATTTTATTCTAAATTTGACTTCAGATAGAACCCTAGATTAGAAACACTAAATGTAACATCTTTATAAATTACCTTAACTTAGCAATAAAAAAAATAAAAGGACAATACTCTCGAACTGCTTTAACAAACGACTAATGGATGTAATTTAAGAAAAAACTTTATGGCAATTTATTTTTTTTTGCTAGGTTTGAGAAACAAATCTCTCGAAGAGAGATTGCAGGGAGATAATAAAAATGTAATTTAAAATTATTGAGTGAAATTCACTTAATTTAAATTAAGACAAAACATAACGGGATAACTGTTTCTATTTTTTAGAAACGAAATTAATAACAGTTAAATGCTTTTTGTAAAAAAAATCATCATTAATCGTATTAATAATAGTTAAAAATTCCTAGAAGGAGTTTTCTTATTGCTAACTAGAAATTTGATTTCTCAAAAAATAACTCAAATAAATTCCTGCCTCTTCTAACGAGAAAGATAAGCCTGAGTGGTTCATAGTTGATAGGTTATACAATTAAGAGTCCTCTTAATATTTTTAGATAGAAACCTGTAGTAATTACATTACAAATGATTACATGAAATTTAAAGATTAAAAATTACGATATACATTATACGTTGTATTAAAAACGTACGGTGCTTGTGGTAATCTTCTTTAAAAGGTTATACACTGAGCAATAAAATACTTAAGTTCGATTAAAGCAAAGATAACTTTTAAGGAACAATACCATGTCAGAATATTTGTACGATGACGTGGATCCGATCGAAACACGCGATTGGCTTCAAGCAGTCGAATCTGTTATCCGTGAAGAAGGCGTCGAACGCGCACAATTTTTGATTAATCAGATACTTAAAAAAGTATGCATGGATCCCGTTAGTAAAATTACAAAGAAAGAAATAGTTTATACTAGGCGAGGAGATTATATTAATTCAATTCCTCTTGAAGAGGAACCGGAATATCCAGGCGATCTAGAACTAGAACGTCGCATTCGTTCTGCTATTCGTTGGAACGCTCTTATGATTGTATTGCATGCTTCGAAAAAAAATTTAGAATTAGGTGGTCACATAGCTTCGTTTCAATCATCAGCCACTATTTATGAAGTTTGTTTCAACCATTTTTTTCGAGCACGTAATGATATGGATGGTGGAGATTTAGTTTATTTTCAAGGGCACTCCTCTCCAGGAATATACGCACGAGCTTTTCTTGAGGGTCGATTAAATAAAGAACAGTTGGATAACTTTCGTCAAGAAATAAACGGAAAAGGGCTGCCTTCCTATCCTCATCCAAAATTGATGCCAAGTTTCTGGCAATTTCCGACAGTATCAATGGGTCTCGGTGCAATTAGTGCTATTTATCAAGCAAAATTTTTAAAATATTTAAATCATCGTTCACTGAAGGATACCACTAATCAAACTGTTTATGCTTTTCTTGGAGATGGTGAAATGGACGAACCAGAATCTAAAGGCGCTATTACCATTGCAACTCGTGAAAAATTAGATAATCTGGTATTTGTTATTAATTGCAACTTGCAACGTTTAGATGGACCGGTAACCGGTAATGGAAAAATTATTAATGAACTAGAGGGAATATTTGAAGGCGCTGGTTGGAAAGTAATTAAAGTCATCTGGGGAAGCCGTTGGGATACGTTGCTACGTAAAGATAAATCTGGTAAACTTGTTCAATTAATGAATGAAACTGTCGATGGGGATTATCAAACATTTAAATCAAAAAATGGTGCTTATATTCGTAAACACTTTTTCGGTAAATTTTCAGAAACCGCATCACTAGTAAAAGATATGAGCGATGAAGAAATATGGGCATTAGATCGTGGTGGACATGATCCAAAGAAAATTTATGCAGCCTTCGAAAAAGCCAAAAACACAATTGGTAAACCTGTAGTTATCTTAATGCACACTATCAAAGGATATGGCATGGGTATCTCCGCAGAAGGAATGAATGTTGCTCATCAGGTAAAGAAAATTAACATGGAAGGCATTCGTTATTTTCGCGATCGTTTTAATCTAAAGAGTATTACTGATGACAAGATTGAAACGCTACCTTTTATAACCTTCAAAAAAGAAAGTGAAGAATATAAATATTTGCATAAAAAACGACAAGCACTGTTTGGTTACCTTCCTAGTCGACTAAAAAATTCTACTAAGCAACTTGAACTACCTACATTAAAAGAGTTTGCATCTCTTCTGGAGGAGCAGAAGAGAGAAATTTCTACAACAATTGCCTTTGTTCGTATTCTGAATTTAATTTTAAAAAATAACTCGATCAAAAATCACATAGTTCCAATTATTGCTGATGAAGCTCGCACTTTTGGTATGGAAGGTCTTTTTCGTCAAATAGGTATCTATAGTCCTAATGGACAGTTATACACTCCCCAAGATCAGGAACAAGTTTCTTATTATCGTGAAGATAAGAATGGACAAATCTTGCAAGAAGGAATAAGCGAATTAGGAGCAGCTGCCTCTTGGCTAGCAGCGGCTACTTCTTATAGTACAAATAATTTTCCAATGATCCCATTTTATATTTATTACTCAATGTTCGGTTTTCAACGAATCGGTGATCTTTGTTGGGCTGCTGGAGATCAACAGGCGCGAGGTTTTCTTATCGGCGGAACTTCTGGAAGAACTACTTTGAACGGAGAAGGGTTACAGCACGAAGATGGTCATAGTCATATTCAATCTTTATCTATTCCAAACTGTATATCTTATGATCCTGCTTATGCCTATGAAGTTGCAGTAATTATCCATAACGGATTAACTAGGATGTATGGAAACAATCCGGAAAATATTTACTATTATCTTACAACAGTAAACGAAAACTACATTATGCCGGCTATTCCAAAAGGTGTAGAAGAGGGAATTTGTAAAGGAATCTATAAACTAGAAACATTAGAAGGAAGTAAAGGTAAAGTGCAACTTATGGGTTCAGGAGCAATTCTTCGTCATGTTCGTAATGCTGCACATATCTTATTGCAGGATTATGGGATCGGTTCTGATGTATATAGTGTAACTTCTTTTACTGAATTAGCGAGAGAAGGACAAGATTGTGAAAGATGGAACATGTTACATCCAATGGAAAATCCGCGAGTACCATACATAACTACTGTATTAAATGATTCACCAATAGTGGCGTCCACTGATTATATGAAGCTATTTGCTGAACAAATACGAAACTTTGTCCCTGCTAAAACATTTCAAGTTTTAGGTACTGATGGTTTTGGTCGTTCCGATAGCCGCGAAAATTTGCGTCATTATTTTGAAATAGATGCTAGCTACATTGTACTTGCAGCACTTAGTGCACTTGCCAAATGTGGTGATATTAGTTTTAATGTTGCGTCACAAGCCATTAATAGGTTCAATATCAATCCCGATAAAGTTAGTCCTCGCTTAATTTAAGCGAGGCAGGAGTAAATACATTATGGATATCAAAATCAATTTATCAGCTATAGCCAAAGATTCAGATATCGTCAGCATAGAGAATAAAGAACAAGTTACTGAAACTTTAATGAGTTCGTGTGATGACAGTGTTGATGAAGAATTAATAATGAGTCATGAAATAATTGGAGCTGAGTCTACTTGTCAATCTGAATTGACGAGTTCTTTTTTACAGAAAAAAGAAGTTAATATGCCTGATATTGGTATCGATGAGGTAGAAGTTACGGAAATTTTAGTAAAAATTGGCGAAAAAGTTACAGTTGAGCAGTCACTTATCACTGTTGAAGGGAATAAAGCCGTAATGGAAATTCCTTCTCCGTGTACAGGTACTGTTAGAGAAATTAGTGTTAATATTGGTGATACAGTAAGAACTGGTTCAAAGATAATGATATTTGAACTTGAGGAAGACGTTGTTTCTATTTCTTCTTCGAAAACTATTGACATGACGAGCGATACAGCTGGAACTGAAGGTTCTTCGTCGCAGTCAAATTTACATAAAAGTGTGAACGATGTTTTATCGTCCTCCAATGGAGTAGATCAAATTATCGAAAAATACCCCTATATCCATGCTAGCCCGGTAGTTCGCCGTTTAGCAAGAGAATTTGGTATTAATCTAGAAAAAATAAAAGGCTCTGGAAGAAAAGGTCGCATTCTATATGAAGATGTTCAGTTCTATATTAAAAAAGCAGTACAAAATACTGATGCTAATTTAAGGACCATAAATTTTGATTCGGTTGCATCATCGTTGCTCCCATGGCCTAAAATAGATTTTAGTAAGTTCGGTGATACTAAAGAGGAAGAATTAAATCGCATTCAAAAAATTTCTGGTGCTAATTTGCATCGAAATTGGATGATGATCCCACATGTTACTCAATTTGATGAAGTTGATGTAACCGAGATAGAAATTTTTCGTAAAAAGCAAAACGAAGAAGCGGCAAAGAAAAAAGAAAATATTAAAATCACTCTATTAGTTTTTATTATGAAAGCGGTTGCTAAAGCTTTAGAAGAATTTCCTCGTTTTAATAGTTCATTATTAGCAGACACACAGAAATTAATTTTGAAAAAATATATTAATATTGGTGTTGCAGTTGATACGCCAAATGGTTTGCTTGTGCCGGTGTTTCGAAACATAAAAAAAAAAGGTATCTTAGAGTTATCTTACGAACTGACAGAAATTTCAAAAAAAGCTCGTTCTGGTAAATTAAATTTATCAGATATGGAAAGTGGGTGTTTTACCATCTCTAATCTAGGAGGAATCGGGGGTATTGCTTTTACTCCTATTGTAAATGCTCCCGAAGTAGCTACACTCGGTGTATCCAAGTTATCTATGAAGGGAATATGGAATGGTAAAGATTTTTCGCCAAAATTAATACTTCCCTTGTCATTATCTTACGATCATCGAGTTATTGATGGTGCTGATGGTGCTCGTTTTATCAATTTAATCAATGAGATAATGTCTGATTTTCGTCGTTTGGTAATGTAATTAAAAAATTTCCCATGTACCTATTTATCTCTCTTTAATACAACGTTGCTTACATTAGTTGTGATTTTTCTAAAAATTTCTTGAAAAACATAGAACAATTAACCATGGTTTTTAAAAACAGCAGTTAAGAGGTTTTAAAATGAACACCGAAATAAAAGCTAAAGTTTTAGTACTTGGAGGTGGTCCAGGAGGATACTCTTCAGCTTTCCGTTGTGCAGATTTAGGCTTAGAAACTGTACTAGTAGAACGCTATTCTACTCTTGGTGGAGTTTGCTTAAACGTGGGCTGTATTCCTTCAAAAGCACTATTACAATTTTCAAGGATTATTAAAGAAACAGATTCGTTAAGAAACCGCGGCATCTTTTCTGGAAATCTAAAGATAAATATTGAAAAAATACGTCTCTCAAAAGAGAAAATAGTAAATCAGTTAGTTATTGGACTAAAAAACATGGCTGCAGCGCGAAAAGTGAAAATAATAAATGGTACTGGTAGATTTATTAACTCTCATACACTCCAGGTAAAAGAAGCAAAAAGTGATAGTGTTACTTCTGTTGTTTTTGAACACGCCATTATTGCTGCTGGATCTCGTCCAGCTCAGCTTTCGTGCATTCCATATGAAAAGGAAAATATACGCATATGGAATTCTACTGACGCACTTTCACTAATGTCAATACCTAAAAAATTACTGGTTATAGGTGGTGGTGTTATTGGATTAGAAATAGGAACTATTTATCACACGCTTGGATCGAAAATAGATATAGTCGAAGTATCCGATCAACTACTTCCATTAGCTGATCAAGATATAATAAAAGTATTTACAAAATATATTAACAGTTATTTCAAGATCATGTTAGAAACAAAAGTTATCAACGTAGAATTTAAAAAAGATGGTGTCTATGTTGATTTTCAAGGAAAAGATGCACCGTTAGAAACGCAATGTTACGAAACTATATTAGTTGCTGCGGGTCGTATACCAAATGGAAAATTATTAAATGCTTCTCAAGCTGGCGTTGAAGTAGATAATCAGGGTTTCATTCGTGTCGATAACCAAATGCGAACTAATATACCACATATTTATGCTGTTGGCGATATTAACGGTTATCCAATGTTGGCGCATAAAAGCAGCTATGAAGGACACATAGCAGCAGAGGTAATTGCTGGTAAAAATCACTATTTTGATGCTCAAGTAATTCCATCTATTTCCTACACTGAACCAGAGGTAGCATGGGTAGGCTTAACAGAAAAAGAAGCAAAAAACAAGGGTATTAATTATAAAGCAGTTACTTTTCCTTGGTCAGCTTCTGGACGCGCTATTGCTTCCGGTTGTCAAAACGGCATAACTAAACTAATCTTTGAAAAAGAGAATCGTAGAATTTTAGGCGGTGCTGTTGTTGGAACTAATGGTGGCGAACTATTAGGCGAGATTGGGTTAGCTATCGAAATGGGATGCAATGCGCAAGATATTGCTTTAACAATTCATGCCCATCCTACACTGTATGAATCAATTGGTTTAGCAGCAGAAATATACGAAGGAACAATTACTGAACTTATTAAATAAGGCATGGAATTGATTATTTTAATCGTATCTAAATTTGAAGCTTATTCAAAAAATTTCTTTTTATTCAAAATAAACTTTTATTAAAAATCTCATTTGCTACTAGCGTTTATAAACTCTTTATTCGATCAAATAAGCGACCACTGTTCTCTTTAGAATTAACATTATTAATTTCCAGAATAATTAGATCAAAATTTCCAAGAACCATTTTAGTATGAAATATATTTTCAGATAAAACTTTGTATCTCTCGCCTGACTGAACGCTTTCATTTCTTTAAAAGAAGATTTTAAATTGAAATAATTCAGTAAATGTAGTACCTTAACTGCTCTACATTTCTAAAAATTACGCAGAAATAATAATCAATTATGATAAAACACTGATATCTGATTGCCTAATTTGATGAAGTGAATAATTTGAAGCTTTTAATGAATAAAAATGAAACAATGTATTTCTCCTTTAACATCGTTACGATGAATATAAAATTATCGTTTGACTAGCGTTCTGAGATAAAATGAACGCAAATATGGACGACTTCTAAGTGCATAAATCGCGCTATTGGTTCCTGTAGTAGTTCTTTGATTTTTAAAAGTTTGCATGTAGTGATCTAAATCAAATTGTTGATAATTCTTATTCTCTTGATTAATTTAATAACACGCTATGCGGCCTTTTAATTTGCAGTTCTAGCGTTATATCTTTTAAAGAAGCTTAAAATATAACGAGTGCGAAGCAAGTTTTACGAGTGCTTCTTTTAAGCGATTGGCTTTATTGCTTATCAATATAAAAATTTAAGATGTTTCAACTTTTAATATAAAAAGTATGTAAAATATACAAGCATTTAAAATAAATTTTCAAAAAACTATCTGTACTGAATTTAAATTGGTTTTAGCTTTTATTTCTATAAAGCAACTAGGATAATTTTCGAATTCGAGAACCTGTTTTATTAGAGCATTTTATTGATGAAATCTACCTTTACTTAAAAGCTTCTTTTGAAAAATTTAAAAAAGTTAATTTAATTAACACTAATCATTCTTTTTAAGAAAAAGGCAAAGAAACAGTCTTGAAAAAATTTTTATTGAAATTAGGTTAATGGTTTGATCAAAAGTCAAGGTAATAACACTTACTTCTCAACATCAATTTTTGAGAATGTTCTTTAAATTTTTAAAAAATTTTAACTACTATTTAATATCAGTACATCAATTAAACAATAAATTCCAAAAATATTATATCTAAAGATGTTACTGAAAGCAGATCTTTTTAAGATAAAAAACATCTTATTTTTTTAAAATTTAAATCTTTTCATTATTTTATTGAAAAAGTAAATAGGAGAAATATGTTTTAACTAAACTAGTGTGTATATATGTTTTATAAACTTATCTAAATAATGAATTGTGTAGAACCCTAACAATATTTTCAGCATCATCGTTGGAAACTAACAAAGAAATATTATAATTACTAGCCCCAAAAATAAGCCGAATGTTAAGCTTATCAAGAGTATTATATAGTAACTCTCTATCCGATTTATTTATCTTTCGTAACCTATTACCAATTATTGTGACAATAGCTAAGTTCTCTTCTATTGAAAAGTTACATAAAAGAGATAATTCTGTCAAAATAGAATTTATAAACAAATTTTTGTCGTTAATAGGTAGCCTTGAAAAGGGGTTGACTATTAACGATACGCTAATTTTAGAAAAAGTGATAAAATCTACCAAAATAGAGTGTCGGTTTAATGTATTAAGTACTTGTTCTAGGAGTTTATTTGCGCACATTATACCGAAATTCTGTAATATTAGTAATATGTTATGATAACGCAAAGATATGGCAGAGAATGATGGCTGATGTTCGGTATAGTTGTACACCAACGTTCCACCAGCGTTGGGTTCTTTACTGGATCCAATAAAAATTGGGATTGCACTGCGTATCGTTGGTTTTAGTGTCTCAGGATGTAAAAATTTAGTACCAAAGATAGCCATTGCGGCAGCCACTTTAAAGCTGATTTTTTCAATTCGTTTGGCTTGTGGTACGATACGTGGATCAGTAGTATAAATTCCTGGTACATCAGTCCAAATATTAACCTGTCTTGCCTTTACCGCTTCTCCAAGTAATGTTGCTGTATAATCACTTCCGCCACGTCCAAGGGTAGTGGTACGACCGTTGAACTCTTTTCCAATAAATCCTTGAGTAATGATTAACTCAGTTTTTAAACGTGGTATAAGTAAAGCGCGTGTTTGGGTTTTAAGTAGATAGTCATAAGGTTTAGCATGGCCAAACTGGTTATCAGTGAGCATAACCTTACGTATATCAAACCATGTTGCTGATGCGCCACGTTGACGTAAAACTTCCACAAACAATAATGTAGACATTAATTCTCCGTGACTAGCCAATTCATCAGTCAGTGCTAATGAAGTCTTAAGTTGTGCTAGTTTAGCCAGTAATCCAATGTTATAAATCATTTGATCAATTTTTTTTCGAACGCTCGTTTTATCGATAAGATGATCAATAACATTATATTGAATTTGCCGAATTTTATTTAGAAAATATCTTCTGTAGCTTTCTTTTTGACCTCCAGAAAGTGCAATAAGTATATTAGTAATGCCAGCTGACGCAGAAAGTACTACTAAGCGCACCATAGGATTATTTAGTACAATATTTGCGCTATGGTTCATTGATTCAAAATCAATCAAGCTAGTTCCTCCGAATTTAGCTACTTGAAATGAAGTAGCAGAATCAATTAACATATGTGAGACTCATATTAAGCATCATAGAAGATGTAGAATTAATAAAATTAAATAATTCCAATTTGGAAGATCATAGATAAGAAATGGAAATTAAGGATTAAATACAGTAAACATTTTCTTTTAGAAAGAAACAAAGAATATTCTGATAATTTTTAATAAAAAATTAATGTTTCTTACGGACAAGATAACAAGATTAATCACAACATTGTCAATATTTTATTTATTTCCTTTTGAAAAGGCGCATGTCTTTTTAAGACAAATTCTTTGGTGTTGTTTTTATTTCCATCTGGAATATTTTTAATACATGATATATACGCCAAAAATATAAATAATGAAATTTAAGAATCTTACATAAGTTCTATTAATGATATAGAAATTATTTTAAAGGGCAGTTTTATCTTTTCTTTTGAAGAAAAGGAATAATTCTTAAAAAGAACCAATGATTTCTGTACCAAATAAATCATTGAAATAATGGAAAATTTACATAACTTTAAAATTCAATAAAGATAAGTAGCAATCGTCTGAAAAATATACAACAAAAAAATAAGCAAACTTGTTCTCAAAAGGGTTTTTTATGAAAAATATCAATCCTTGTCATACCAGATCCTGGAAGGCACTGCAACAACATTTCTTTATAATGAAAGATGTAAAAATAAGCGACCTGTTCGCGCAAGATCCTGATCGTTTTTCTTCCTTTTCAGCTACCTTCGATGATCAAATTCTAGTGGATTATTCAAAAAATCGCATTACCAATGAAACTTTAACTCGATTATTGGCTTTAGCAGACGAATGTGGCCTTAAAGAAGGTATTTCTTCTATGTTTACTGGAAAAAAAATCAATCGTACTGAAAATAAACCTGTACTACACGTCGCTTTGCGGAATCGTAGTAATATGCCAATTAATGTAGATGGAAAAGATGTTATGCCAGATATTAATGCAACATTAGAAAAAATGAATCAGTTTTGTAAGAAAATAATTAGTGGAACATGGAAAGGTTATACTAATCATCCAATTACCGATATTGTCAATATCGGTATAGGAGGATCCGATCTTGGCCCATATATGGTCAACGAGGCACTTCGACCTTATAAAAATCATTTAAATATGCATTACATATCAAATATAGATGGAACTCATTTTGCTGAAACAGTAAAAAATCTCGATCCGTCTACCACTTTATTTCTGGTAGCCTCTAAAACTTTTACTACTCAAGAAACTATGATGAATGCCCATAGTGCAAAAAGTTGGTTTTTAAAAGCTGCCAAAAACGAGCGACACATTTCTCGTCATTTTATTGCGCTATCTTCTAATAAAAAAGCAGTGATGGAGTTCGGCATTGAAATGGAAAATATGTTTAAATTGTGCGATTGGGTAAACGGTCGCTATTCATTGTGGTCTGTTATTGGTCTTTCTATTATGTTATCATTGGGATTTGATAATTTTCAAAAATTACTTAGCGGCGCGCACGCTATGGATCATCACTTTATTTCAACTCCGTTTAATAAAAATTTACCGGTTTTATTAGCACTGATTGGTGTTTGGTATAATAACTTTTTTGGTATGGAAACCGAAGCGATTCTCCCTTATGATCAGTATATGCATCGCTTTCCTACTTATCTTCAACAAGGAAATATGGAATCTAATGGAAAATCTATTGATCGAAACGGAAATTTTGTTAATTATCAAACTGGACCTATTATTTGGGGCGAACCAGGAACAAACGGTCAACATGCTTTTTATCAATTGTTTCATCAAGGAACTAAAATTGTTCCATGTGACTTTATTGCACCTGCTATCAGCCATAATCCTATTGCTGATCATCATACTAAGTTACTTTCCAATTTTTTTGCTCAAACTAAAGCCTTAGCTTTTGGAAAATCGCGTAAAGAAGTAGAAGAAGAGTTTTTTTCAAACGGAAAAACACTGGATCAAGTCAGGAATGTTATACCATTTAAGGTGTTTGAAGGTAATCGTCCCACTAACTCTATCTTGATTCGTAAAATCACTCCCTATACTTTGGGAGCACTTATTGCATTATATGAACATAAAATTTTTACACAGGGAATAATTATGAACGTATATACCTTTGATCAATGGGGAGTTGAATTAGGGAAGCAGCTCGCTGGCCGCATTCTACCAGAATTAACTCAAAATAGTCCAGTGAATACTCATGATAGTTCTACTAATGGTTTAATTAACTGTTATCACTCTTGGCGTCGTTGTTGATTTTTAGTACAAGTTTTCAAAAATTTGATTTCGTATCTAACTTAGAAACTATCTGTGATAAAATCATGCACATATTAAAAATTTAATCCAATAAAACTGGGTTAATATGAGGATGATACAGTAATGATAAAATCTGTTTATTTATTTTGGAATTAGATACTTTTTAAAAGTTTTTTTATTTGGAAAGTTAGGAATAAGCAACTTAGTAATCTTTAAAAAAATTAATATTATGTTAATATTTAACGTTTATTGATTTATAGTGATCAAAATATTAATTCCTAATTTAGGGAAAATATTTTTGTTAATTTGAAAACAACGTTTATTGCATCTTATTCTAAATAAGAAATTTATTATTTTGTTATATAATTTAAAATCTTACACTTATTTTAAATAATAATGTGTGAAATTATTTTGATTTTCCAAAAAATCTATTTGCATAAATAATGCATTTTCACTTTAAATGAAATTTGCCTAAATTTTTTATTGGGAGTGTTTTAACTCATTATTTTTATTTTCTACAGTATTTTTTCTATTGCGAGAATAGCACTATCAATATAATCATATTGCAAGAAATTACTTTTATTAACTTTTCTAAAAAAATAATAAATTCTTTAATTAAGAACATTGCTTTATATTTTTAATATAAATTAAATTATTCTAAATCACTAAAAATCCTATTTATTGATGAAATCTAGAAAATTATTTAATAGCTAAAATAGCTGAAATTTCTCTGTATTAGAATTTAAAACAATTAAAGGAAATCTGGTAATTGAATTACAATTTCATAAAAAACAAGTGGAAAACATGGTGTTGTTTAATACGGATTAACAAGCCAATTGGATTATTTTTGCTTTTATGGCCAACTTTATGGGCATTATGGCTAGCAAGTATGGCCGTGCCTAAATTAAAAACATTGGTAGTATTTATGTTAGGTGTGTTTTTTATGCGTGCAGCGGGTTGCGTCATAAATGATTATATTGATTATGATATAGACCTTTTCGTTAAACGCACCTGCAATCGTCCATTACCAAATCAAAAAATAAAAAAAAAAGAAGCGAGAATATTGCTCATTTTTTTGCTGGGAGTTTCTTTTATTTTGGCATTAACTTTAGATATAAAGGTTATTGCACTTTCAGTAGTTGCTTTAATATTAGCCTGTGTTTATCCATTCATGAAAAGATATATGTATTTTCCGCAACTAATCTTAGGAATAGCGTTCAGTTGCTCAATTCCTATGGTTTTTATTGAAGTAAGTCAATCTTTACCGTTACATTGTTGGCTGTTATTTTTAGCAAATGTTATATGGACAATAGCTTATGATACCCAATACTCCATTATAGATCGAGACGACGATATGATTATTGGTATTAAATCAACTGCCATCTTATTTGGAAATTTGGATAGAGTTATCATTATGTTACTACATCTAATGATGCTATTGCTATTAGGTGCAGTCGGTATATATCTCAATCTAAATGGAATTTATTTCTTATCTTTAGCAAGTGCAACGTGGTTGTTTATCTGGCAACAACAAATTACTAATGCCTCAAAAAGCAACGCTAGTTTTCAAGCTTTTTTAAAAAATAATTTTGTTGGAATGGTTATTTTTATCGGAATCTTTTTCGGTTTACCGCTTCAACGATAATTGAATCTATATATTGAATGTAATTATTCATTCATATTTTCACCTTTCATATTTTTTCTGTCATATCTAAAAGAATAGACGAATAATACAATACATAAATAAACCTTGAAAAGAGAAATGATTGAATGCTTAAACTCGAAATTGATTTTCTCTTCTTAAAAGAAGGAAACAAAGCACACCTCTCTTATAGAGAGAAATAAAAAGAATGTGTTTCTGAAATTTTTTAAGTTAAATTATTGCATGCTGCAAGGTGCAATTGATTTTAAGAAAATAACAAATTTCATTATATTTATTTAGTTTTTTTAACTAAAATGATTTTCTGAAGATTTCAAATTTTATGCTTACAGTAAAGGCTATTTATGTTCTCAATTTTTTAAATTAAAAAACAATTGTTTAAACAACCCGTTTTTTTTTAAGATCAATATAAGCATTGGATTAAAGCTAGTGTTGCTATTTAAAGCAAGAATCTTTAAAGAATTTTAAATATTTTTTTGAACGGTGATTGATTAATAATAAACTTTTTTAAAAAATTCTACAATAAAAAATTGGATTATAAATATAGATTGATTAGTGAATTAAAATAACTCATAAATTCTATCAAAGAATTATCTCTTTTAACTATTTTTAGTTTTAAATAGTTTTTAAATAAAAATTTTTATAGATAAAAAATATGCGCTTACTGATCACAATAAGTAGGTTTTAAAGGTTATTCGCTTTAATTTTTATTAAATAACTATAGATGTCTAATCTAATTTAGTTCAAACATAATTCATTTTATGAAGAGTCACTGAAAACGACTTATTCTCGTAAATTGAGATGAGAAAATATCCAATATTAATTGAAAAAATTTATTAGACTTCAATGATTAATTATTTTGCATTTAATTAATAAAATTAAAATATCAACGGTTCTTTCTGTAAGAAAGATTTATGCAAAAAAATAAATCTCATCATGCAAAGTGCAATTGCAAACATGTGTAGGGCATCACTTGCATAATCAAAAAATCAATTTCTTTAATTGATTTTGAAAAAAATAAAAAATATTTATTATCAAATAATTAATTAATTACATGTAAGTTAATAATATTAAGCAATTTGGTAGATTTAATTTAAATCAGCTTGTACTAATCGTTTATTAATGTATTTATATTTATTTTAACTGTTTGATGCATCCAATATTATTGGAAATTTCGCTAAAATCAAAGCAGCTATTTACTCATTCAATTGTAATGTACATGCGCATTCTTATAGTAAATATACCGTCTCTTCTGACTCAATTAAGAAACTGATACAGTTTTTACGGTAATAATTACGTCAAAATCCTTTTATTTTTTAGAAAAAATTTACTCTATTTAAAACTACTAATCTAAATTACGACTTATTCGAAGCAGGTTGCATTATTTGGAGAAAGATATTCTGTACAAAATTGTATTACTTTATCTTTTGTGTTAATCGTTATTATCTTCTTATATTAAAGATATTGATTTATAAAGTAAGTCAGCATTTTTGCTTCATTAACAGTTAAAAATTTCTAATAAAGTTATGAGTAACATGATACATCAGTCATCTTTTATAAAAGTTATCTTCATTAAATGCAACTGTTTTTATAGTTTCGTTTAATGCTAAAGTTCAACTAATTGAAACATTTTCAATGTATGACTAATTTTTTACTTTTTTAGTTTTTTTCTTAGCATTATGGGTTTTAATATTATTTATGAATAATACTACTTATAGTGTTTGTATAGTATTTCGTGCTATCTTTCTTTTCCAATAATATTTTATTTTATTTTTTTTTCGAATTTTACTCTAAAAAATTTGGCTTTAAGCTTAATTTTAATGTTTTTCTGATTTTTGTGTGACTAACTTAGAAAAGTTGATCACTAGTTTTACCTATTTAGATAAGGTATATCTATTAAATAAGTTTCACTCAACAAGAAATTAATGAATCTTTAATATATAAAATGTTGTGATAACGCTTTGGAGTTAATTTTTTAATTATCAATTGTATGAAAAATAATGAAAACGATTCAATCTTCTAAGAAGAAACGCATACCTCGATCTTATATTTTTTCATAGTGCTTTTAATATGTTTTTTTGATAGAAAAATCATTTTGTATTATAAACTTAATTTATAAAATTAATTCTTCTATTTACAATAGAAAAATTTCTCTTTAGTCTATAATTATTTTCTTCACTATTTTTTGAGAAAGACTTGTGAATAAGTTAAATTAATTTAAGAATTTTAGATCTAAATTAAATCTATTTGTGCATTGTCAATAAGACGAATGTTTCCAATATAAACGGTAAATAAAATTATTGCTTTTTGGCTACTGGTTGTCAAAGGTTTCAATGTTTTCGCGTCTCTAACGACAAGTCTGTTCGGCTTAATACCAAAATTTACCAATTCCTTTTTTGCTGATTCAAGTAATTCATCAAACTTGTCGATATGATTTCTCTTTTCAAAAAACTGATTTACAAGTTGTGTAAGTACTTGGTTTAATTTAATAGCCAGATGCCGCTCTGAGGCATTCAGAAGACTATTGCGCGAACTAAATGCTAGTCCGTCAGAATCACGCACTGTTGGTATCCCAATGATCTCAACGTCATAATTCATATCTTTTACTAATTGACGGATGACTAGTAATTGTTGAAAGTCTTTTTCCCCAAAGAAAGCCATGTTTGGTTGAATCAAATTAAATAATTTGCTAATAATAGTGGAAACTCCACAAAAATGATTTGGCCGACTTTCACCTTCTAGTATATTTGTGATGTAAGAAGGTACATGAACAGAAGTTTGATTATCAAGACCATTAGGATAAATGGATTCTATTTTTGGTGCAAAAACCACATCTACGCCTTTTTTAATCAATTTTTCATAGTCCTTCCTTGGGGTACGCGGATATTTTAGTAGATCTTCAAATTGGTCAAATTGCATAGGATTAATAAATATACTGACCAAAACTTTGTCTGCATAAGTCTTCCCAGCATCAATTAATGCCATGTGTCCGTCGTGTAAATTTCCCATGGTAGGAATAAGGGCTATACGATTGCACTTTTGATGCCATTGTTTAACCGTATGGCGCAGTAATTTTGGTGATTCGATAATAAGCACTGTACCTCTTCTACTTCTAAAAACTATGTTCCAATGCAGGAAACTGTCCTGATTCAACTTCTTGGATATAACAACGCACAGCAGCAGGAATATTTCCTTCGGATGCTAAAAAGTTTTTAGCAAAGGTAGGCATATTAATATCCTCTGTAATACCAAGAACGTCTTGCATAACTAAAATTTGTCCATCAGTTTTAGACCCAGCACCTATTCCAATAATTGGAATAGTTAGTTCAGATGTTACTTGCTCCGCAAGCTTACTTGGCACGCATTCCAAAACTAGAAGTTGCATTCCCGCTTTTGCTAAAATATGCGCGTCAGCCAATAATTGTTCTGCATCATTCATATTTTTACCTTGGACCTTGTATCCTCCAAGCATATTAACCGATTGCGGAGTTAGACCAAGATGTCCGCAAACAGGTATCGAACGCATGACTAAATTTCTGATAGTATCAGCTAACCATGCACCACCTCCTTCTAACTTAACCATGTTAGCTCCCGCACGCATTAGTTTTGCTGCGTTCTCGAAAGCTTGAGATGGCGTTGCATAAGTCATAAATGGTAAATCAGCCAAAAGAAAGCAAGAAGGTGCTCCTTGTCGTACACAGCGAATATGGTATACCATATCATTTAAGATAACTGGTAAAGTAGAATTATGTCCTTGTATAGTCATTCCAAGAGAATCTCCAACTAGAATCACTTTAACTCCATTTTTAGAAAAAAGGCGTGCAAACGTGGCATCATAGGCGGTAATAGAGGCAAATTTAAATTGTTCCCGCTTCCATTCCTGTAAATGAGAAATTGTTACCATAGTTTTTTTAACAAACCTCCATTCTAACTATCTTCTATTTAGAGCTAAATATTAATAGATTATCTTAAAAATTTTTTTGATATACATATCGATTAATTAGTAAGAACGCTGAAATTTTCGTTCTATTTAAAAATAGAAATTATTATATTTGATAAAAATTTATCTAATAAGCAGAGAAAATCATCTCTATAAATAGAATAAACATAAGCTTTACGACATAAAGATCTCTTTACTTTTCATTAAACATCTTTTTTTCCCCAACAAGTCAGTCCATTAAACGGAACTTGTTGTAATTGATTAGATATCAAAACGCCATTAGGAAGCTTTAAATCTGGCGCGATTTCAGAAAGGGGATAAAGTACAAATTCTCGTCTATACATATCATAATGTGGTATCACCAAATGATTTTCTATAATAATCTTTTTACCAAACAATAAAATATCCAAATCTAATGTACGAGGTCCAAAACGATTTTTCGTACGTATACGACCTTGACATAGTTCAATTTTTTGAATATAAATAAGTAATGTTCCTGGTGCCAAGTTTGTATCTAAAGCGACTACGGCATTTAAAAAATCAGGTTGATTTTTTAGTCCTAATGGACGACTCCGATAATAGGATGAGCAAGCAACAAGCCGCGTTTTTGGCAAATCTTTTAATGCTTTAATAGCATTATTAACCTTTTGTAAGGGATTCGAAAGATTGCTTCCTATAGAAAGCCACACACGTTCCATACATTTTGAGTACTATCGTCATTAGAAATTTTGAGCGGTTATGTTTAATCAATATAGACTTTTTTTCATTTAAAACAATGGGTTTTCTTTTTTATTATAAAGTTCTAAAAGATTATTTTTACTTCCTGTAGACAATATTTTTTTAATTTGATATTTTTTCAATTTTAGCACGCAATTTGAATAAATTATAGGCAGCGTAGAATTTAGGTTGCTTAATTAATTTATCAGCAATTTTACACTGACGTTTTGATAGTTGCAATTGCAGTTGCCATATATCTCGTATTAAAATAACCCAACGTTTTGGAATAACTAAAATTTTACATTGCTGGTTAAGTATGTCTTTTATTGCTAAAAAAAACGCATTAGTATAGGAGATGTTATCTCTCTGAATTAAATTTTTTACACGAGTTAACAGTGGATACCATAAGATCGCAGAAAACAAAAAAGCTGGATGAACATACATATTTTTTTTAAAAAAACGATCTGAGCTTGCTAATGCATAGATTAGTATTTGCTTTACGAGATAATTTTCCTTTTCAAGATTACTGTTAGTTGGTGGAAATAAAAATTTGAATAGTTGATATTTACATAATAATTGGTAGGTAATTTCACCGCTTCTTGTTTGAAATAATTTGAGAGCCTCTTCAAGCAACCTTGCAGAAGGAATATGATAAAGCAATTTGACTAAACGAGAGATTGGTTCTGCCGTTTCAAAACTGATAGATATATTCAATCTAGCAGAAAAACGTATTGCGCGTAGCATGCGAATTGGATCTTCGCGATAACGAGTTTCTGGATCTCCAATCAGGCGTATAATCCCTCTCTTCAGATCGTTTAGGCCGCCAGTATAATCATATAAAGTGAATTTAGTTACATCGTAATATAAGCTATTTATAGAAAAATCACGGCGTTGAGCATCTTCTTCAATAGAGCCAAATATATTATCACACAACAACATACCATTTTGGTTGATATAATCTGTTCTGTTTTTAAATTTTTTAATCTCTAATGTTTGGTGATGGCCGCGAAAAGTAGCAACTTCGATAGTTTCAGATCTAAACATAATATGAGCAAGACGAAAACGCCGACCAACTAAGCGACAATTGCGGAATATTTTGCGAATTTGCTCCGGAGTAGCGTTAGTAGCAATATCAAAATCTTTTGGTTGTTTACCGAGAATTAGATCGCGTACGCTACCTCCAACTAGGTAAGCTCGATACCCTACTTTTTTTAGCCGATAAAGAACTTTTAACGCGTTTATGCTGATCTTTTCGTGAGAAATAGCATACTGATTATGCGGAACAATCATCAAATAGAATTTCCCTTATGGGTCGTTTGTGATTTTAGTTAAATTTCATATGAAATATTTAATTTTTTCAAGTAAAGGTCTTATAATTAGTGTTCATTCATAAAATTAAAAAGTTATCTAAGTTAGAGACAAAATATTTTCGTCATTTAGTTAAAAAAATTTTTAATTAATTTACTGTTCAGTTTGTAGTAAATTAGAAATTGCTAATTTAAAATAAACAGTGTGAGAACAGTTTTCTTACAAAAGAAAGTGGAATTAAGTAAATCCTGAGCATGAGTTAATTTTCCTATGGAAACATGTAAATAAAAAAACAACGCCATAATGTCATATTTTAATAAAGATAATTTTTAAACAATCAGACTACATTACATGTTTTATATCGATTCTACTTTTTACTTTCTGCAAAATATAATCAGAATTTCACAAAAAGTGTACCATCGAAATAGTCTTGCCTGTTTTAAATTTAAATACTTGATTTCTTATCAAATGCACATTTAATTCAAATTTATTCCCTTCTATTTTAAGAAATTTTAATGTTTTTGATAAGTTCAAATTTTTCATTCATATTTTTTAGTTTTATCTTAATTGTTCTTCTTTTAAAGAAGCGTCTGTAAGGCCAAAAAAAATCAGTATTTCTACTCTGGTTACAAAAATAATAATATATGGTTAGCTTTATTTTTTGCTTAATCAATTTTTAAGTTTTTTGATTTTTTTAAAAAAACAATTGGTCTTTACTTACATATGTTTCTTTTTTGTCTTTCAAGACTATAACCACTGCAATTGTATCCTAATAATCGCGGTGGAGATATTAATTCTTAAAAAGACAATGATCTAAATTTTTATTCATCTATAGAATTCTATATGAACATTAGCAATTGATTATATAGGAAAGAAACTTCATAAAGAAAAACGATACTTAAATTGGTAATTCACAAATTTAATTTCTAGTTACTGTTGATGTTTTCAGTTAAAACTTTTACAAAATATTATCAGTGGTATCCTCCTGATAAGGAAATTGGAGAAAGATTTTTCTAAAATAGATCTTTTTCTTTTTGATTTTTTGTTAAAGGCTGATTTTTAATTGTTGAATCGAATTTTACTCTTTCCAAACTATTCTGTCTGAAAGACAGAACGTTCTTTAAACGCAAAAGACGTCTGGTTTTTCTTCAAGCATGCCTAACGAACACTAGATTTAGTGGTAGTAAAACAGAACTGATAATAATAAATTCATTTTATAATGAAAACCATTATCAAAAATCTTTTTAGTAGTTAAAAATAATTTTGATGCAAAATTCATCTATGATATAAAAAAAGAAAAGAAAAAATTATTTTATTCTTCATGCCATTTTGATATGTCGTGTTTATCTTATAGCGATTTCTTATAAAAGAATAAGATTTAAAAACTGTCGTATAGAACAATAATTAGATCCAGTGTATTGATAAGACGGAAAAAACTAAAAATTCCATTCTTTATAGAAGAACAATGGGTCTTTTATGTTTCTGTGAGATTTTCTAAATTAGAATTTGATAAAAAATTATATGTATTTTTTTAAATGGTATAAAGGAATCTATATAATGACACTGTACTCGTTTTGTATCTTTCATAGATTGTCATTATAAAGTATAAATATACAGTTGTATAATTTCGATTATGGTTAATAATGAGATAAGAATTTATCTCATAAAAATCCATAATATCTATTTTTAGTTAAATTAAAAGTGCTAAAAAAAACGAACGAAATTACTCCAATAATTAGTCATTAGAAGATTCCTTAAGGGGAGGTGGAAGTAATGTCTTGGAATGATCGTGAACCTATAAGTCGTTACAAGCGATCAGCGAATCTCAAGACTTCGAATAGAAATGGACCCTTCCTTAATTATCTGCAAGGTAATAAAACTAAAGAAGAATATTCTCTGTATTCATGTTCAAATAGAATCATTTCAAAAAAAAGAAAAAATGGCCGAATAAAAAATTGGTCTATTGGTGTTTTTTTGATATTAGCAATAATCGTCATTTTAGTTTATGGCGTACATTTAGATATAAAAATTCGAAATTGTGTTAACGGAAAAGTTTGGAAATTTCCTGCAGCTGTTTATAGTCGTATAGTAATATTAGAGCCTGGTAATTTTTATAGTCAAAGCAACATAATAACATTATTGGAAAATTTGAAATATCGTGAAGTATCTCACATTACGCACCCTGGTGAATTTATCGTGCAGGGCAATAGTATTGAACTATTACGACGTCCATTTAATTTCCCGGATGGGAAAGAAGGACAAATACATGTATGTATGACCTTTGAAAGGGATAAACTATTAGAAATAAAAAATCAAAACACTGGGCGAAACTTTGGACTTTTTCGTCTCGATCCATTACTCATTACAATGCTAAATTCACCAAAAGGTAAACAACGTTTGTTTATACCTCTTTCTGACTTTCCAGATTTTCTAACAAAAATCTTGATTGCCACAGAAGATAGATATTTTTACCAACACGATGGTATTAATTTTACTTCTATTTGTCGTGCCTTTTTGGCAAACATTACTGCTGGACGTGCAGTGCAAGGGGGTAGCACACTGACACAACAGTTGGTTAAAAATCTATTTTTATCTAACAAACGCTCACTATGGCGTAAGATTAATGAAGCTTATATGGCCCTTATTTTAAGTTGGCGGTGTGATAAAAATCGCATTTTAGAACTATACTTAAATGAAGTATATCTTGGTCAAGATAAAAACGATCAAATTCGAGGTTTTCCATTAGCCAGCTTATATTATTTTGGTTGTCCGATTAATGAGTTAAATCTTGGTCAGCAAGCAGTGTTAGTAGGAATGGTAAAAGGAGCATCCTTATATAATCCTTGGCGTAATGCCGATCTAACATTAGAGAGAAGAAATCAAATCCTAAAATTATTAGAAAATCAAAAAATAATAGATAGCAAATTATACAACGTACTAATTGCTCGTCCATTAGAAGTTCAGCCAAAAAAAGAAATATTAGCATCTCAACCGGCTTTTATACAAAAGGTTTGTGAAGAATTACAGAAAAAACTAGGAGAAAAAATTGAAGATTTATCTGGCACTAAAATTTTTACTACATTAGATCTTCTTTCACAGAAAGCAGCAGAAAAAGCGGTAGAAGTTGGCATTCAAATGCTTCGATCAAATCGTGGTATTAAGGATCTGGAAGCTGCCATGGTTATAGTCGACAGATTTAGCGGAGAAATACGTGCTATGGTTGGTGGTGCAGAACCACAATTTGCTGGTTTTAACCGCGCAATGCAGGCACGACGTTCAATAGGATCTTTAGCGAAACCAGCTACATATTTAACTGCTTTAAGCGAACCAGATAAATATCGACTTAACACTTGGACTGCTGATCAACCAATTGCTTTTAAACAACCGAATGGTAGTCTTTGGTCACCAAAAAATTACGATCGACAATTTCGTGGTAAGGTTATGTTAGTGGATGCGCTAACTAATTCTTTGAATGTGCCTACAGTGAATCTTGGATTATCAGTAGGACTTGATCGTGTCATTGTCACTTTAAAAAAGTTAGGTATTCCTTCTTCATTAATTAATCCAGTACCATCGCTGCTACTTGGTGCTATAAACCTAACTCCAATAGAGGTAGCTCAAGAATTTCAAACTATTGCTAGTGGTGGATACCATGCTGCTTTATCAGCAGTGCGATCAGTAATAGGAGAAAATAATACTATTTTACATCAAAGCTTACCGCAAGCCGAACGAGTTATCCCTGCTCAAGCGGCATATTTAACACTATATGCAATGCAACAGGTTGCTATGTACGGAACGTCACGTTCTTTATCAAAAAAATTTGCTTCTTCACATTTGGCAGCAAAAACCGGAACGACAAATGACTTTCGTGATAGTTGGTTTGTTGGTATTGATGGAAAGGAAGTTTCTATTACTTGGGTAGGACGCGATAATAACGGTCCTACAAAATTGACTGGTGCCAAAGGTGCTTTAGTTCTTTATCATTTTTATTTAGAAAATCAAATGCCATTAACATTGAACTTGATACCACCAGATGGCATTAATCAAATGTATATTGACTATGCAGGTAATTTTGTTTGTAACAGTAGTGATGGAGTACGTACATTACCAGTTTGGACTGATAATCCAAATTTACTTTGCTCATCTTCATTGGAGATGAAAATAAATTAGTTATCTAAAATTGTAATTTTTATAGAAAGATGAAAAAAATCTTTTTATTGAAAAAAGAAAATTTTAATTCTGTATCTATCTATCCATAGATGGATAGGTGTTAATTTTTTGAAATTTTAACTATCAAGTTTTTCTTGCTTTATTATAGAAGCAGCCTTGATAATAGCTGAAAAAGTATAAGCATTCAGAGAAGCTTGACCAACTAAGGCGCCATCAATGTCTGGCTGAGAAAAAAATTCAGCAGCATTATGGGTATTAACCGATCCACCATATTGAATGATAACACGTTTTGCAATTGCTGCATCGTGCACAGCAATGTGTTTTCGGATAAATTCATGTACTTTTTGTGCTTGTGATGGAGTAGCAGATTTTCCAGTGCCAATAGCCCAAATCGGTTCATAAGCAATAACAATATTCTCAAACGCTTTAATGTCTAAATGATTTAATATGGAATCAATTTGATAAGCGCATACCACTTCAGTCTTACCGGCATTTTTTTCCATTTCATTTTCTCCAATGCATAATACTGGAATTAATCCTATTTTTTTTAAAATAGAGAATTTTTTAGCGATAAGCCAATCATTTTCCTTATGATAAATACGTCGTTCTGAATGCCCAATAATAACATATTTCGTACCGATATCTTTAAGCATTTCAGAAGAAATTTCTCCAGTATAGGGTCCGGAAATATGAATGTCGACATTTTGAGCACCTAACATAATCAAACTTTTATCAAGATAACGCTTAACTAAATCAAGATAAATCATCGGTGGGGCGATAACAACACTACAGGTAACAGTGAAACTATTGAGTTCAGCTTTTATCACCGTAAGTAATTCACTAATAGTGGTTTTATTTCCGTTAAGTTTCCAATTACCTATTACTAATGGATAACGCATTATTATTCTCCTATGAATAGAGAAGGTTTCTTATTCAAGATTGACCATATAAAAACATTGAAATATCCTCTTTTGCACATTTTCTAATGTGTAGATTTGATAATAAAGGATTAAACGTTGATCATTTTAGGTTAGTGAAATAAAAAAGAAAATTCAGTTTTATTTTTTTTAAGCTTTTTGTATCTATAAAAAACATCTAAATTTTTTGTTTAAAATTAAACAAACTTAGCATGCTTATTAATATGTTTTTAGTTTTTTTGAAAAAAATCTTTAATTAGGCGTAATACTTTTATTAAAGTAAATTTATTCTTTTTAAATTAAGAACATAAAATTTGCCAAAAACTATTGGGGGATCTTTCTCTTTAAAAGAAATCTAATCTAATGTTAAATCAAATATCATGAACATTATTCTGCTTACCAATAATGTTCAGTACTTATATGTCCAGGACTGTTTTTGAAATGTTTTTGCATAGCTCTTGTTTCTTTTAAAATCTGTTGCGTATCATGTACCATATTTGGATTGCCGCATAACATAACATGACAGTTTTTTGCTTCTAATTTTAGGTTTATCGCTTGTTCTAGTGAACCATCTTTAATAAGAGAAGGGATCCGACCAGTAAGCGACCCTTGATTTATTTCTCTGCTCACTATTGTTAGTATAGATAATTTGTTATTAAAACGCCTCTGAAGTTTTAGCATTTGCGGTAGGTAACTTAATTCTTTAGCGAATCTTACTGCATGAATTAAAATAATTTTATCAAAACGCTCGAGTCCATCACCTTGTTCCAATATTGACAGGTATGGACCTAAAGCGGTACCTGTTGCTAGCATCCATAGATATTTGCAGGATGGAATTTCATCTAATATAAAAAAACCTGCTGCTTTTTTAGTAATCATTAAATTATTTCCGGGTTGCATTGCATGCAGTTTCCCGCTAAATTTGCCTCCTGGTACAGCAATTAAATAAAATTCCAAATTTCTATTTTTTGGTGCATTAACGTAAGAATAAGCCCTTTGTATTTTCTTTCCATTAATTTCTAACCCTAGTTTAGTAAACTGTCCAGCAACAAAAGGGTCAATTGGAGCACGGATGATTAAACTAAAAAGATTATCAGTCCAATGTTTCACTTGAACTACATTACCTATCACCCATTCAGACATAATATTGATCCTCATTAAATAAGTTTTTATTATTTTCTTAGTTCATCTGATATAGACGTGATACACAATTATTAACGTGTTAATATAACAATTTTGAAGTAGACATTTCATCATCTAGTTAAACGAATCTTATAAGAGATGAGCATGGATTATTTACTTTATTAATTTTTCAAGAAAAACAGCTGAAATGAAATATATGAACTCAATTCTATGCATTTTTGCTTTGCATTTATTATTTAAACTAAGTAATCATATTATTGAACTTCTCTATCAAATTCGTTTTTTTTCAATCAAAATGGGTTGGTTAATAATTAATAAAACTAATTAACTTACTAATTACCGATATCGTAGAATTTTTCTACCTTAGAAAAATAGACATGACAATTACTCGACCTTTATATTTAAAAATAATCATACCATTTTTTTATGAGCGATATCTGAACATAGAAAGAATTTTTCATTGATTATTCATTATGCTAAGTAGATCAAAAAAAACCAATTTTTTTCACTCTATCAGAATTTTATATATATGTAACTAATAAAAGCAAAAACGCTCTGAACAAGTCTATTGTTCAGTAAATTATCAAATTACTTATTGAAGAAAATCAAAGAAAAATTCTAAGTAATTTGGTACAATTAGTTCATTGTAGTATTGACTAGTTAGTCTGATTATTAGATAGAAATAAAACTGGAAATTGGTCTAAACTTAAAATAAAAATTGTAATCCGTCTTATTTATAAAATAAATTTGCTTAAATCTTCATCATATATTAGTTCATCTAAATGATTTCGAACGTAGTCTGCATCAATGGAAATTATTTTATCATTCTGACTGTTAGCGTTGTAAGAAATATCTTCCATTAAACGTTCTAAAACGGTGTGTAAACGTCTAGCGCCAATATTTTCAGTACGATCATTTACCTGCCAGGCTACTTCAGCAATACGTTTAATGCCGTCTTCAGTAAAAATAATATTTACTCCTTCTGTTGCCATTAATGCAATATATTGAGCAGTTAAAGAAGCGTTTGGTTCCGTTAAGATTCGTTCAAAATCATTTTTAGTAAGCGCTTCTAACTTAACATGGATTGGTAATCTTCCTTGCAATTCAGGAATGAGATCTGAAGGACTAGCAACTTGAAATGCACCAGACGCAATAAATAAGATGTGATCTGTTTTTACCATTCCATGCTTTGTAGAAACGGTGCAACCTTCTACTAATGGAAGAAGGTCACGCTGAACCCCTTCTCGCGATACATCGGAGACAGACATTTCGCTACGTTTACAAATTTTATCTATTTCATCAATAAAAACGATGCCGTGTTGTTCTACCATTTCTATTGCGGTTTCTTTTAATTCTTCAAGATTTACTAATTTGGCAGCCTCTTCTTCTATTAAAATTTTCATAGCGTCTTTAATCTTTATTTTGCGAGGCTTTTGTTTTTGACTAGCCAAATTTTTGAACATCGATTGTAATTGATTAGTCATCTCCTCCATGCCAGGAGGGGCTACGATTTCAATACCAACTGGAGCTAAAGTTTCAGCGAGGTTAATTTCGATTTCTTTTTCATCTAATTGACCTTCTCGTAACTTTTTTCGAAAACTCTGACGAATACTAAGAGCATCGGTATTACCTTCTTCTTGTTCCCAGCTCTTTTTAAAGGATGGAGTGAGAACGCTAAGTACTCGTTCTTCAGCTAGTTCTTCGGCTCGAAAACGATTTCGTTCGATAGATTGCAATCGTACCATTTTAACAGCTGAATCAGTTAAATCACGAATGATCGAGTCTACTTCTTTTCCTACATAACCCACTTCTGTAAATTTTGTCGCTTCAACTTTAATAAATGGAGCATTGGCCAATTTAGCTAGGCGACGAGCAATTTCTGTTTTACCTACGCCAGTAGGTCCAATCATAAGAATATTTTTTGGAGTTACTTCTTGGCGAAGAATGCCATCTAACTGCATACGACGCCAACGGTTACGTAATGCGATAGCTACAGCTCGCTTAGCTTTATGCTGACCTACAATATAGCCATCAAGTTCGCTAACAATTTCTCGTGGAGTAATTTTAGACATTTTATTCGTCCTTCATACTTTATATGATAACTCTTCGATGGTATGAAACTGATTAGTATAGATACAGATATCACCAGAAATTCTTAATGCTTTTTCTACAATTTTTCGAGCACTTAAATCAGTGTTTTCCAAGAGCGCACGTGCTGCGGATTGTGCGTAGGGACCTCCGGATCCAATACCAATAAGATCATTTTCTGGTTGAATAACGTCACCGTTTCCTGTAATGATAAGCGAATCTGATGAGCTAGCGACTGCTAAAAGAGCTTCTAATCTACGAAGCATACGATCAGTTCTCCAATCTTTGGCCAACTCAACTGCACCTTTAACCAAGTGACCTTGATGCACTTCTAATTCGCGCTCAAATAGCTCAAAAAGAGTAAAAGCATCCGCAGTGCTACCAGCAAAACCAGCAATAACTTTGTCATTGTATAAGCGGCGAACTTTACGTACATTACCTTTCATAACGGTATCTCCTAAAGTGGCTTGTCCGTCACCGCCTATAACGACACTTCCATTGCGACGTACGCTTATAATTGTTGTCACGAATAATTCCTTAAAACAAATACAAATATTGTCTCAGTAATCAAAATATAAATATTACTGCACGGAGTAACATTTTAAATTTTTTAATTCTAGTTAGCAACTAGGATACAATTTGATATTCCAGTATTTCGCATTCTTTGTAAGACTTTACTAGCAATAATGCGATGAGTATAAGGACCTAGTACAACTCGATTCCAACCGTTGCTTATGGCAACTTGACTTTCAATTCCAAAGAGTGCTAATTGAGCTCGAATTGACTCCGCTCTTTTTTTAATTCTACAAGATGCACATTGAACTAACCAACGTCGTGATTGCTCTTTAGTTACCATTTTTTTTTCACCTATTAACATAGTAACATTTTGCTCTATTTGTTTAGATAAAAATTGTGATATTATGTTTGATGATGTTATACGATTTAATGGTCGTATGGATCTTTCTTGCAAGAGATTATGAGACGTCTGAGTAATTAAATGTGGCCATATATTAGGTATTTTTTTTTGTTCATTATGAATCAATTTATCAGGGTTAGAGGACGCTGAATGCCAGTACATATTTTTTTTCTTTTTTTTAATTGATATTTTTTTTACTAAGTGTGTTTTATCTACTATTTTTAGATTATTAGTAGTTTTTTGAGCTTTTGTGCTAATTTGGTGATTTTCTAATTCTTTAATATAACGCCATCGCTCTTTTGGTTTACTTGGAAGTAGACTATCAACTTTTTTATTATAATTGGTTGCGTTTACTAATTTGTCTGAATTATGAGCGATTAAATAAAGGCAACCAAAAAGCATACTTAATATAACAGTTATTTGCATAACAAACATTTTAGATATACCAAAAAAGATACGGTTTTTTTTTCGATGCAACGTTCTTCTATATCGATCTCTCAAAAAGAAACCATGTCTCGCATAGTCCTTTCGTGCTGTTTTTATTTTCATTACATTCTAAATTGATTATCAATACTCTATGCTACTGAATATAATGATCTTTGGCTAGTACAAATTTAGAACGAATTTTCAGATATATTAAAATATATTGAATATAAGGTATTAATTATATAAACAAATGTAGTTTTAGCATATTTCTAATATTTACTAATGTAAGAATTTAAACGAATAAAAAATTTAAAAAAGCAGTTTCATGAGTAGTTATTGCATTTTGCAGTCACCATCTTTGAAAGAACTAGTCACAGTAAATAACTAATTACCTTCAACAATCACTATTAATTAATTATGCATTTTAATAGTTAAGGAACTGCAAATTTTGATTATATTCCAAACTGGAATTTTGTTTACCTAAAGGATAAATTATGTGATTTTCTAATTTTTAGAAAAAATTAGAGAATGATAAAAAAGAAAAATAATATTTCGAATTTTTCGAAAATAAAAAGTTGTTGAAAACAATATCAGAAAAGAGAATCCGTGTAAAAAGCATTTAACGTCAAAGCGTAACTTAAATTAACTCGTAAACTTCCATTAACGCATAAAATGAAGGAAAGGAAAATCTATCTATTTCAATAATATGATCGTCTTATACAATTCTATCGTATTTAGAATTTAGACATAAGAAATTAAAATGAAAATGAAAAAATTTATCGGAGCACACGTTAGTGTATTGGGAGGCGTGTCTAATGCAGTAAGACATGCTAGTAATCTTAAAGCAACAGCGTTTTCGTTCTTTATTAAGAATCATCGTCAATGGAAAGTTGATTCACTTTCTTATAAAGCTATTAGTACTTTTCAAAACGCTTGCAAGCATTATGGTTATATGTCTAAGCAAATTCTTCCACATAGTAGTTACCTTATCAATCTTGGGCATCCAACTTATGAAGGTATTAAAAAATCGCGTGAGGCATTTATTGATGAAATGCAGCGCTGTCAGCAACTTGGATTACATTTACTTAATTTTCATCCTGGTAGTCACTTAAAACAAATTAGTGAAAATAATTGTCTGATTCGTATTGCTGATTCTATTAATCTAGCATTAGAAAAAACTTGTAATGTTACCGCTGTCATCGAAAATACAGCTGGTCAGGGAGGAATGGTTGGTTTTCGGTTTGAGCAGCTTGCAGAAATTATTTACAGGGTGGATGACAAAAATCGTGTCGGGGTTTGTATTGATACGTGTCATGCTTTTTCTGCTGGTTATAACTTGTGTAACGTATCATCTTGCGTTGATACTTTCAAGCAATTTGATGATATTATTGGTTTTTTCTATTTACGTGGTTTACATCTTAATAATACTATGGTTAGTTGTGGTAGTCGGGTCGATCGTCATTACAATCTTTTTGGAGGAAAGATAGGAGAAGCTGTTTTTTCTTGGATAGTAACTGATCATCGTTTTAATGAAATTCCTATAATTTTAGAAACAATTGACTCAAAACTTTGGTTAAAAGAAATTTCTTGGCTAAAATCATTATCTGCTTAATAAGCAAATTAGTATTTTTTTCTAAAAATTTTAATAAAAAAGATTTTTATTTTTTTAACAATTTGTTAAGGCGTTTCTTTTTATCAAGGGATAATTCTGTATTAATTACTAATTAATATTTCTATTTTTACAGGAAAAAAGAATGCAAAGAATTTACATTGTTTGAATGGTTGTAACTTCTAATTTTCTTTAATGACGTTATTAAAATTAAATAGTTATTATATAACTATCTCTATACAATAACATAATAACTGACTCTTAGTAAGAAAGAGTTTCTAAAAAAAATCTTCTAATTTTGCCCATCAACAAGTACTTAACTTTTAAAGTTCTAAAAATACTTTTCAAAGTAAGGTAGTTATAAATAAGTATTTAATTCAATACATTTGAAATATTACCTTTATTTCTAAAAAATAGATTTTAAAAACTAAATGATGTTCTATCTAAACATTAGCTCGGAACAATTATATTTTTGTATTTCGAAAATCAATGAATTTTTAAGATTTTCTAAAGTATTGGAAATAAAAAAAAAGAAAGACATCTTCTTTCTGCTTGTTTATCTAAAGCAGAACATGTAAATATTTTTACGTAGATATTCATTTTTATGCGGAACTTTTGTTTAGCTTAAATAAAAAAGTACTGAAAATAGTAAATTTATTGAATAAATAAAAGAAATATTAAAGTCAATTTTCAATTGAAATTAATTTTATTAAGCAAAGTTCTACGCTCTTAATTGCTAATGTTGCGTTTTTTAACAAATCAAACCTGATGGATAGAAATTAACTTTCAATTTTTTTGGATAAATTCTTAAGGAATTATAGATATTCGTATGTATACGGTACTTTATTAGCGAATGGAATTTAATAATAAGCAAAGCAATTTCAATTTTTTATGTTGAAAATCACTTTTAACTTTTTAAATTGCCAGCTAATCTAGCTTCAGGTAGTAAATTTAAGAAAAAATAAAACAAAGATCAAATAGATATCGTTGTTATTACTTAATGTTGATCAAATCAATTAACTTTTAAATCTGCGAGATTAACTTTTTTTACCAATTAGTACGTTAAATCGTTTCTTAAATTGATCAACACGGCCACCAGTATCGACCACACGCTGTTTTCCTGTATAGAAAGAGTGACATTTCCCACAAACATCTAAATTTAGGTTGCGCCCTAATGTAGAGCGTGTCTTAATAATATTTCCACAGGCGCAGAAAGCGGTTATATCTTCATAATTTGGATGAATGTTTTTTTTCATAATACCTCTAAAAATACAATTTTTTTAAAAACTGAAAATATTTTTTTTGCATTAGATATATTTACTTTTTTTATAAAAAAATTAATTCTTTTAGAAAAAGCAAGGTCTATTCGTTTTTGTACAATGGTCTTTTAATCTGAAGTTATTTCTTATAAATACAAATATCAGTAGCAAATTTTCAATAAAATTTGAACACAGTGTTTCTTTTCTGCTCAAGAAAGATATCATGTTAATTGTAAAAGTTGTATTACCAGTTCCGGTGGCAAAGACATTTGATTATCTTATGCCAAATAATATGTCACCAATAATTGGAAGTCGTGTTAGAGTTCCTTTTGGGAGTCGTCAGGTTACTGGAATAATCATTTCTTTTCAAGATGAAAGGAGCAAAATATCTCGAGATAAATTGAAATTTATCTGTAAAGTGCTTGATAAGCAATCATTATTTTCAGTTAATTTATGGCATGTTTTGAATTGGTCTGCAAAATATTACCACTATCCTACTGGACAAGTATTGTTTCATGCTTTACCCGCTTTACTTCGTCATGGTAAACCTGCAGTAATAAATTATCCACGACAGTGGATTGTTACAGAGCAAGGTCGTTCAATAAAATTATGCAGTTTAAATCGAGCGCCACAACAAAGACGAGTCTTAGCATTGCTTTTAAAAAAGCCAATATACTATCATCAAATGAACGCATTACAGTTAAACCCATCAACATTTTATTTATTACGCAATAAAGGGTTGTGCATTTTACAATCTAAAGAATCGAACATGTACTATGATTGGCGATTAAGATTCCAGGCTAACGAGAGGAAACTGAAACTGAATATAGAACAAAAGACTGTTGTTAAGACTATTCTTAGTGAACGAAATAAATTTGTTGTTTGGTTATTGACTGGTGCTAGTGGATCTGGAAAAACTGATGTATGTTTAACTATAATAGAAAATCTCCTTTCTAAAGGAGAGCCAGCTTTAGTATTAGTACCGGAAATTAATTTGTCTCTAAAAAAAATTATACAATTTCGCAAGTATTTTAATGTTCCAATTGAAGTTCTACATTCAAAACTCAATGATAGTGAGAAATTAGCAATTTGGTTAAAGGTATTTCATGGAGCGTGTGCAATTGTCATTGGAACCCGTTCAGCAATTTTTGCCCCTTTTATTCGATTAGGAATCATTGTAATTAATGAAGAACATGACAACTCTTATAAAGAAAGAAAAGGATGGCGGTATCATGCTCGCGATATGGCAGTATTTCGTGCACGAGAAGAAAAGATTCCAATAGTTCTTGTTACATCTACACCTTCTTTTGAGACTATTGCTAATGTTTATAAAAAAAAATACCGTCAACTTACTCTAAGAAATAGAATCACACAACTTAAAATTGTTAGACGTAAATTGCTCAATATAAAAGGACACAGGCTGATAAACGGACTTTCTCTGCCTTTGCTAAGCAGAATGCGTTTGCATTTAGCAGAGGGCAATCAAGTGATGCTATATTTGAATCGACGTGGATTTTCGCCGGTATTATTGTGCTGTGAATGTGGTTGGATTGCTACATGTCAACGATGCGATCGTTACTATACTTTACACCAGCATTATCACTGGCAATTGCGTTGCCATCATTGCAGAAGCCATTGTGCTTTACCATATCAATGTTTACACTGTGGATCGATTGGCTTAGTTACAGTCGGAGTTGGAACTGAACAATTAGAGGAGGCGCTAATATCTTTATTTCCAGGTACACCAATAATTCGAATTGATCGAGATACTATAGCATGTAAAAACTCTTTTAGGATGCGTTTAATTCAAGCACAAAAAGGTAATTCATGTATTTTAATTGGTACAAAAATTTTAGTAAAAAATTACTATTTTCCATGCATTACTTTAATATCTTTTTTGGACATAGATGGTGTTCTATTTTCTTATGATTTTCGTGCTCCTGAACGTTTTGCACAAGTATATACACAGATTATTGAGTGTTCTGGACGAACTCGAAAACAAAAGGAAGTATTAATACAAACTTGTTACCCAGATCATCCTTTATTGCAAACCTTGTTATCGTACGGTTATATGAATTTTGCTAAGCAAAGTCTGGAAGAACGACGTCAAACAAACCTGCCCCCATTTAGTAAACAAATTTTATTCCGAGCATATGATCAAAATAATCATTATGCACAGCTGTTTCTTAATCAATTACGTCAAATATTAGAATTTAGTTCGTTGCATAATGATGATTTATGGATTATAGGACCTATTCCTGCAATAGTTCCTAAAAAGGATAGACGTTTTTGTTGGCAGTTGTTACTCTTTCATCTTTCCTGTTATCAGCTACAAAATTTAATTACTACTAGTCTTCCATTAATAAATTCTTTGCCACTTAACAAAAAGATAAGATGGTATTTAGATGTAGATCCCATTGAAAATTAAAAAAAACATTTTTTTAAAAACTAAATTCTTAAACAGGAGAATTAATTAGTTTTTTTAATTTAATTAGTGAATATATGCCAATCATTTATTCTAAATAATAAGTAAAGGGCTATATTAGTTCTTTTTGTTTTAAGAAGACTTGCTTTTAAGGTAAAAGGTAATCACTGTTCTACTAATTCTAAGAGAAGATTCCGAGAACATTTAAATAAGTACTTGTAAAAAGTAATAGTCCTTCAATATTATTGAAACAATGGTGTGTCTTTTAGAAGGTTATTGCCTAGCTTGGATAAATGTTAACTCGTCCATATTAAAGCAATACGTGTTAAAATACCAAAATTCATAATTTTTCATTGTTCTAATATAGAGCTCATCAAAGTAGTTTTTTCTATACTAAAACATTGCTAGAAACCTTGTCTTTATTTCATTCTTTTAAAGAAGAAATTTTCTTTCAGTAAACAAAAGGTCAAATAAAATTGAAGAAGTTAAAATTAAATGATGTTTAAAACATTTAATAAAAAACTAAGATTTAAAATTTAAAATGCTTGCTGCGCTGAAATAACAAATGATCATATTTTTCTATGTAAGTTTTAATCAAAAAAAAAGAGCTTTAAAGGAAATTGTTTTTTCAAACAGTAAAACTAATAACTAAAATAGAAAAAATACATTTTTAATTCAAAAAAAATAACTCTACTAGAATACTTAATTTTTTAAAATTAGTTGCAATGTTTTCGAACTTTAAGCAAAAAAAGCACCGACAGTACGTTGCACAACTGCCAAAAATTCCTCAGGTAGCTGCAGATGTTAAAACTCTTTATAGTCCTCATGATTTTTACCGTGAGCTTATAAGGATTATTTCTTTTGCTAAAAAACGAATTTACTTAGTCGCACTATATTTAGAACAGGATCAAGGTGGAAAACGAATCCTTGAAGCGGTTTACAAAGCTAAATATCATAATGTATCTCTAGATGCAACAATTTTAATTGATTGGCATCGAGCACAACGAAACCGTATAGGAGAAATCGGTTCCAATACCAATGCGGATTGGTATTGTCGTATGATGCAAGATCATCCAGATATAGACGTACCGATCTATGGTATACCAGTTAATACACGTGAGGCATTAGGTGTTTTTCATTTAAAAGGCTGCATTATTGATGATCAAGTGATTTACAGTGGAGCTAGTTTAAATAATGTTTATTTGCATCAATTAGACAAATATCGTTATGACCGTTATAAAATTATTCGTAATCTTTCCTTATCTGACACGCTACTTACTTATATTAAGCAATATTTACTAACCGCACCAGCAGTACGTAGATTGGATAATGTTTCAAGACCGAAAACTTTTGAGATAAAGCACGATACTAAAATGCTTCGCCAGCTTTTGCGTAAAGCCGATTATCGTTTTCAAGGAAAAGCTAATAGCAATGAATTAGCTATTACTCCACTGATTGGGTTAGGTAGGCAAAGTCCATTAAATAAAACAATTCATCACTTATTGTGTTCTACTGAAAATAATTTAATTTTATGTACGCCTTATTTTAATTTACCCACTTTACTTAAATATGATTTAATCAGTCTATTACGTATAGGTAAGAGAATTGAAATTGTTATTGGTGACAAAACTGCTAACGATTTTTATGTTCCAGAAGAAAGCTCATTCAAAATGATTGATATTTTACCGTATCTATATGAGATCAATTTGCGTCATTTTCTTCGACCATTACAAAGATATATAGATGAAAATAAATTGATAGTTCGCTTATGGCAAGACGGTACAAACAGCTTTCACATAAAAGGAATATGGATAGATAACACGTGGCAATTACTAACTGGCAATAACCTCAACCCACGTGCTTGGCGCCTTGATTTAGAAAATGCGTTACTAATTCATGATCCCGAAGAAGTGCTTTGCCTACAACGTAAAAAAGAACTCGACCAAATTTGTATTCATACTAAAATAATCCAACATTTTTCAGAACTTGAAAATATAGATGACTATCCAATTAAGATTCGAAAATTCATTCGTCGATTACGTAGAATGCTTATTGATCGATTAATCAATCGAATTCTTTTATAATACAGAAGTAAGAGAAAGAGTATTGTTTTACGTAAGCAATTATAAAACCCGGATTTTATTCGATTAATTTCTTCTTTACATTCAAAGAGCAAAATTTTATTTAATATAAATTGTTAAGCAGGGGCGGAGAGGTTTGAACTCCCAACTCCCGGTTTTGGAGACCGGTGCTCTACCAAATTGAACTACGCCCC
>NZ_JAESFE010000002.1 GCF_019646055.1 Sodalis sp. CWE | reverse complement strand
GAGCTACAAGCCTTTACCTTCAAAATCCATTTCATATGCGACATCTATTAGTCAATCTGTGTGGACACACCATATACTTATCATTTTTATTTTAAGGAGGTGATCCAACCGCAGGTTCCCCTACGGTTACCTTGTTACGACTTCACCCCAGTCATGAATCACAAAGTGGTAAATACCCTCCTTTTGACAGGTTAAGTAACCTACTTCTTTTGCAATTCACTCCCATGGTGTGACGGGCGGTGTGTACAAGGCCCGGGAACGTATTCACCGTGACATTCTGATCCACGATTACTAGCGATTCCGACTTCATAGAGTCGAGTTGCAGACTCCAATCCGGACTACGACGCACTTTATAAGATTTGCTAATTCTTGCGAAGTTGCATCTTTTTGTATACGCCATTGTAGCACGTGTGTAGCCCTACTCGTAAGGGCCATGATGACTTGACGTCATCCTCACCTTCCTCCGGTTTATCGCCGGCAGTTTCCTTTGAGTTCCCGACCGAATCGTTGGCAACAAAGGATAAGGGTTGCGCTCGTTGCGGGACTTAACCCAACATTTCACAACACGAGCTGACGACAGCCATGCAGCACCTGTCTCAGAGTTCCCGAAGGCACCAAAGTATCTCTACTAAGTTCTCTGGATGTCAAGAGTAGGTAAGGTTCTTCGCGTTGCATCGAATTAAACCACATGCTCCACCGCTTGTGCGGGCCCCCGTCAATTCATTTGAGTTTTAACCTTGCGGTCGTACTTCCCAGGCGGTCGATTTAACGCGTTAGCTACGAAAGCCACAGCTCAAGGCTACAACCTTCAAATCGACATCGTTTACGGCGTGGACTACCAGGGTATCTAATCCTGTTTGCTCCCCACGCTTTCGTGCTTGAGCGTCAGTTTTCGTCCAAGGGGTCGCCTTCGCTACTGGTATTCCTCCAGATCTCTACGCATTTCACCGCTACACCTGGAATTCTTCCCCTCCCTACGAAACTCTAGCCTATCAGTTTCAAATGCAGTTCCCAGGTTGAGCCAGGGTATTTCACATCTGACTTAATAAGCCGCCTACGCACGCTTTACGCCCAGTAATTCCGATTAACGCTCGCACCCTCCGTATTACCGCGGCTGCTGGCACGGAGTTAGCCGGTGCTTCTTCTTTGGGTAACGTCAATCAATAGTGTTATTAGCACTTTTGCCTTCTTCCCCACTGAAAGTGCTTTACAACCCGAAGGCCTTCTTCACACACGCGGTATGGCTGCATCAGGGTTCCCCCCATTGTGCAATATTCCCCACTGCTGCCTCCCGTAGGAGTCTGGACCGTGTCTCAGTTCCAGTGTGGCTGGCCGTCCTCTCAGACCAGCTAGAGATCGTTGCCTAGGTGAGCCGTTACCTCACCTACTAGCTAATCTCATCTGGGTTCATCCAATGGCATGAGGCCGAAAAGGTCCCCCACTTTGGTCGATTTTAACGACATTATGCGGTATTAGCTATCGTTTCCAATAGTTGTCCCCCTCCATTAGGCAGATCCCCAGACATTACTCACCCGTCCGCCACTCGCCGGCAAAGAAGCGAACTTCTTCCCGTTGCCGTTCGACTTGCATGTGTTAGGCCTACCGCTAGCGTTCAATCTGAGCCATGATCAAACTCTTCAATTTTAAAACCTGTTCTTCAAAGAAGCGAATTCTTACTATTCTTTCATACTGAAAGATGAAAATACTTTCGCTTTGTTCTTTAAAGATTTTAGTATTTTTAAAAATATGATATTGTTCTATGGGTGTCCACACAGATCTATAACTAAGTTGTTAAAGAGCAAGATTTAGTTTCTTCCAAGGAAGGTAATGCTTTCTTACCGTGTTGTCAAGTGTTTATTTTTACATGTATCATTATGATCAATGAGAGTTAGTTAAAATAAATAAATTTTTTATTTAAAGCGCTCATATTTAAAATCTACTAGAATTTTAAAAAAATTAAGCAAGAAAATTTTCTTGTAAGAAGAAGATATTTTGATTTTTTTTAACTAAATTGAATGTCACGTATTTTTGTATTGTTTCCTTGTTAAAAGGAATGTTGGCTTTTATTAATTTTGTACAAATCTATATTTATCTATGTCTAACCAAGACGATTTACTGAGTATATAAATATAATGATGATATCTTTACAGCTTTAGTTTTTTGTTAGGATTAGCGCATATCATTCTTAACCTGCATTTTGATATAAAAAATACAACTACAATCTTTAATATCAAAAATCATGAATTTATCTTTTACAATAGATTTTGGAAGAGTCATTGCTATACTTTTGATTGTAAAAAGGTTCTTTGATATTTATGATGAATTTTAATTATCTATTGATTTCTCATGTAATTGAGTAATTAAAAAACTTTTAATTAATCTTAAATCTCATTAAGACTGTAAATCTGAATTGTTAAAGAATTAGACTATCCGGATAAAACTAACATTAAATATATAAATCTATTTATAGATAGATCTGGTTTTTAAGAAATTAACTTCTAAAATAATAAATTTTTATAAACCAAAAAAATTTTAGAATTTAATACGTTAAGAAAAACTTTTTAACTAAAATCAAACAATGGGGTTTAATTAATTAATTAAGCTATAATTACTATGCTACTTGTATTTTTAATTTTAAAAAAGCTCTTCTTTAAAAGAAATGAAATAAAATTTTTTGACATCGAATTACTATAATTTCAGTTATTATTTTTCAATAATCTATAAGTTGGATTAATTAAGGAACATCTTTAGTATCATCCAAATTTTTATTTCTGAAAATATATAAGAGAATTATACCATATTCTGAATCAGTTATTTATGGACGCATATATATGGTTGGTTCGAATTAATTATTATTATTTTCAATTACGAAATAAATACTATCAGTGTGTTACTTTTCTTTAATTTTAAAATTTTTATATCTGTAATGGCATTATTTTAATGAATATTCATATGTTTCTTTCAAAAAGGCTTAATCAAGCATTAATGATGGCAGGTGTAAGTTCTGTTTATAAAATACAAGTACATCAATCATCAAAAGTTCAGTTTGGAGATTACCAAGTTAATGGAATAATTGCAATTGCCAAACGAATTGGTATTCCGTCCTATCAGCTAGCAGAAAATATTGCAAAATTAATAAATTTAAAAGGTATTGCTAGAAAAATTGATATTGCAGAGCCTGGTTTTATTAATATTTTTCTTGAACCAAGTTGGTTAGAGAGCTGCCTCACTTTAGCTCTTTTTTCTCCAAGGTTAGATATTGCAAAAATGACTCCGAAAACTATTGTAATAGATTACTCTTCTCCAAATATTGCTAAGGAAATGCATGTCGGTCATATGCGTTCGACAATTATAGGCGATGCTACTGCACGAGTATTATCATTTTTGGGGCACAATGTTATTCGTGCTAACCATATTGGAGATTGGGGGATGCAATTTGGTATGTTAATTGCTTATTTGGAAAAAGCCAAAATTAACTACAATAATAACGATAAAAAGAGTAATGATATAGAAATACAATTATCAAATTTAGAAAGCTTTTATTGTGCTGCTAAACGTTATTACGATGAAAATCCAAATTTTGCCAAACGTGTTCGTGACTGTGTAGTAAAATTACAACAAGGAGATAAATACTGCCGACGCATATGGCAAAAGTTAGTGAATATTACTATATCGCAAAACCAAAAGATTTATGATCGGCTTAACGTGAAACTAACTAATAATGATATCATGGGAGAAAGTTTGTACAATAAAATGTTACCAAGCGTTGTAGCGGATTTAAAATCAAAAGGTTTAGCAATAGAAAGCGAGGGTGCAACGGTAGTATATCTGGATGAATTTAAAAGTAAAGAAGGAAAACCTAAAAAAATAATTATCCAAAAAAAAGATGGCGCTTATCTGTATACTACCATTGACATTGCTTGTGTAAAATACCGATGTGAAACATTAAAAGCGGATCGAATCATTTATTGTATTGATTCACGTCAACATCAGCACTTAATGCAGGTTTGGACTATTGCTCGAAAAGCTGGATACATCCATAAATCATTGTCGCTTGAACATCATTCATTAGGCATGATTCTAGGAAAAGATAAGAAACCTTTTAAAACACGTGATGGCGATACAACAAAATTAAATGAACTACTAAATGAGGCTTATGCTCGTGCATATCACTTAATAATTGCTAAGAATCCTTCTATGAAGAAGGACAAGTTAGAGAAACTAACCAGAGCAGTCAGTGTAGGGGCAGTAAAATACGCTGATTTGTCAAAAAATCGATCCACTGATTATGTATTTAACTGGGATAAGATGTTATGTTTTGAGGGAAACGCTTCACCATATTTGCAATATGCTTATGCTCGTATCATGTCGGTTATAAAACGAAACGGTCAGGATAAACAATTTATTACTGGTAATATTCGATTAAAATCAAAGCAAGAAACGCGGTTAGCTGTTTGTTTATTACAATTAGAAGAAGCCATCATAGATATGGCGAAAAATGGAACTCCGCATGTTCTTTGTACCTATCTTTATAACCTAACTGTTCTATTTTCATTATTTTATAAAAGTTGTCGTATTTTGGATGCAAGCAGCATGGAGTTACGTCAAAGTCGATTACAATTAGCTTTACTGACTGCGCGCACCATAAAACAAGGATTAGATCTACTAGGCATCGAAACAGTTGAACAAATGTAATTAACTATTTTGATTAAATAATGAAACTTTAACAAATGCTTTGTTTTTTTATGTTTTTAGATAAAATTACCAATTTTAAATCTCTGACAAAGGATACTAAGAAAGCTTATACTGGAAATAAAAATGATGTAATCGAAATCCAACCAATCGAAGCATGATCAAATAAACTATTCCTCCTGCTATAGTCAATGTCGTTAAGCGCGAAAGACGTAATAACATACTGCCTTGTTCCCAGTCAGGAAAAATGATTAGCGTTCCCGCGAGAAACAAAGCCATTACAGCAACAGATAGTAATAAACGAAAAAAAAAACTAAACCATCCAGGTTGTGGGAAAAAAAATTGTTGACGTCGCAATTGCCAGTACAAAAGTGCAGCATTAAGATATGCAGCTAGACTGATAGATAGCGATAGTCCAGCATGTTTTAACGGACCAACAAATATTAAATTCATTAGTTGAGTAGCAATGAGCGTAACAACCGCTATAATCGTTGGTGTTTTAATATTTTGACGAGAATAAAATCCAGATGCAAGAACTTTAATTAAAACTAAACCAACTAAACCTATCAAATAGGCGATTAAAGCTTGTTGCGTCATTAAAGCGTCGAAGGTAGAAAAATTTCCGTGTTGAAACAGTACTATCGTTAAAGGGTGTGCTAAGATTCCCAACCCTACAGCGCTAGGAAACGATAATATAAAACAAAGCCGTAACCCACAATCTAGTAAACGAGAATATTCTTCGTAATTACTGTAAGTGAAACTTCTTGATAGTAAAGGCAATAAAACTGTTCCCAAAGTTACTCCAAGCATTCCAGATGGAAGCTCCATTAAACGATCAGCATAGTACATCCAAGACACTGAACCAGAAGTCAGAAAGGAAGAAAAAGCTGTATTGATAAAGAGGGAAATTTGACTAACAGACGCCACGAAAATAACTGGTCCCATTTTTTGTAAAAAAAACCAAACATCAGCATCTCGAAACCCTATTTTAGGTAATACTAGCATATTAATTTTTTTTAAAAAGGGTAATTGATACCCTAATTGTAAGAGTCCACCAGCCCATACAGCCCATGCTAATGCCATAATAGGTGGATCGAATAATGTATTTATCACTAACAAAAAACTTATTATACTACAATTAAGAAAAATAGGTGAAAACGCTGGAACTAAGAAACAATTCCAAGTATTAAGAATAGCTCCAGCTAGCGAAGCTAAGGAAATAAATAAAATATAAGGAAATGTAACTCGTAATAGTGTCGTAGTAAGAAGAAGTTTATCAGGAATTTTAGAAAAACCAGGAGCAACAATCATAATAATCCAAGGAGCAAATAGTATGCCAGCACTTGTAATTAATGTTAGTATCAATGCAAGTAACCCAGCAGTATGAGCGACAAATGTACGTGTGCTTTTGCAGTTCTGCTGACTTTTTTTTTCTCCAACATAGGAACAAACATTTGCGAAAATACTCCTTCACCAAAAACTCGTCGAAGAAGATTAGGAATTTTAAAGGCAACAAAAAACGCATCAGTTGCCATATCTACACCAAAGATTCGTGCAATAGTAATATCTCTAACAAAACCTAAAATACGAGAAAGAAATGTTACGGAGCTAACTATAATTAAAGATTTTAGTAATTTCATATCATTTTTCTCTAGCGCTTCAGTTTCTTGCCTATCATTCAATATTTAAATTTCTTCAAAAATTAAAAATAAAAATGACGTCTTTTTTTAGAAAGTTAGTTCTTTTCCAAGTTTTTATAAATTAAAAATATAATATAAGGTATTCATATTGTATACTTATCCTATTGTAATGTTGGTAAGAGATCTTTTTGATTCTATGAATAGTTTTATTAAATTTAAATAAACATATTCTAGCAGTTTAGTTCCAAAAACATGAAAACCGTGCCTATTCTTATAAAGAATATATAAATTTATAGCTTAATATTTTTGTAAAATTGTTAAAGTATATTACGAGTATCTAATTCTAATATTAATAGTAAAAATCTAATCAAAGATAGCTTCAATTAGATTGGTTAATCAACAAAAATGAATAAGTTTGTTTAAAACTTATGATGTTAAGTATCATATTGTTCATTGCATAAATAAGTGTTGATAAAAACTGCGTGTTACTAAACATATGGTAAGTAGAAAAATTCTAATGAAAAAATTTTATTGATGCTTGTTTTTGATAAGTTAGCTATCATGGTTTTTATCATATTTACTGTAAAATTTACGTAAATCAGTATTTTGTTTTTCAATTAAACATTTTAAAAAAAATATTTTTTCTGTTAATAAATTTTCTGGAGAATTCCTCATGTTATAATTTTTAATCATAAATTTAGAATAAATAATTTTTTAACGCTCAATTTTCAAATTGCTAAAAAGTTTGCTTTGAACTAAATAAACAAGTTAAGTAAATTAACTTTCAAAATTATTAGGTTAAATGATATACTAAATTTTTCTTTCGTGTCTTATCTTAATTCAAATATTTTTGACTTTGTACTGATTTTCGTTGAGACAGTCTTCTACTGTAGCAGTAGCATAATAGTGAAATTATTAATTTCATACCATTCACAATCGTCCTCAAGCATACTATCGCTAAACAAGTATTCAAGTCAGAATAGACTGTTCTAATAATTTTTTATTTGCATCCTAAGGTGTAACATGTCGTCGGTCTCGCAAGTTCGTAGCTTGGGTAAATGTTTTTTATTGATAGATAATGTATTAGTAGTAATGGGTTTTTATGTTGTCTTTCCGCTTATTTCAATTCATTTTGTTGATCAGCTTGGTTGGGCCGCATTATTGGTAGGTATCGCATTAGGTTTGCGACAATTTATACAACAAGGATTTGGAGTTTTTGGCGGTGCCGTTGCTGATAGACTAGGCGCAAAACCGATGATTATCATTGGTTTATTAATGCGCGCCTTAGGATTTTTATCAATGGGAGTTGCAGACGAACCTTGGTTATTATGGTTGTCTTGCGCTCTTTCTGCTCTTGGAGGCACATTATTTGAACCACCTAGGACTGCTTTGTTAATTAAATTGACGCGCCCATGGGAACGCGGTCGATTTTATTCTTTACTCATGATGCAAGATAGTGCTTGCGCTGTTATTGGAGCGTTACTTGGAAGTTGGCTGTTATGTTACTACGATTTTAGACTGGTTTGTCTTGCTGGAGCGATGTTATTTATTTTTGCTACCATATTTAACGCTTGTCTATTACCATGCTATCGTACCTCTACCATTAGAGCTCCTATCTTGGAAGGAATACGCAGAGTAACACACGATCATCGTTTTGTTACTTATGTGCTAACATTAACTGGATATTATATGCTATCAGTACAAGTAATGTTAATGTTACCAATTCGAGTGAATGAAATTTCAGGACAACCGACACCAGTAAAGTGGATGTATGCCATTGAAGCGGTTCTATCGTTATCACTACTATATCCTATTGCTCGTTGGAGTGAAAAACGTTTCAGACTAGAAACTCGATTAATGATTGGATTAACTATCATGTTTTTAAGCTTATTTCCTATTGGATTAATTCAAGACTTACACGCACTTCTTATACTAATTGCTCTATTTTATATTGGCTCAATTGTTGCAGAACCAGCACGTGAAACATTAGATGCTACGTTGGCAGATAATCGTGCACGTGGTAGTTATATGGGTTTCAGTCGACTTGGTTTGGCATTGGGAGGTGCTATTGGATATAGTGGAGGTGGGTGGTTGTATGATGCCGGTAACAGGCTAGAAATGCCACAATTACCTTGGTTTATACTTGGATTGATAGGATTTATTACATTGATTGGTCTACATCATCAATTTCAAAAAAATCCTATTGAGCCTGCAATGCTTAATAATGAACAAAGAGGAGATTAAGATTTTTAAGGATAAAATAAGTTAAGATTCTTCAAAAGCGCCTGTTTATTCATTTCTAAACTTAAAGAATTGAAAAAATAATATAGTTTGTTCAGTTTGATAAATCTATTTTATAGAAAAATGTTTATTTAAATTAGCCAATAAAGATTAAGAAAACTTTTAATCAACATTAGCATAATTTCTTAAAATAAGAAGAATCGATATTGAAAGGTTTTAAATAAGTCAGATGTTTAAGATTCTCTTAAAATAATAAAGTAAGTGAATAAGTAACATTCATTGCTTAATGCTTGGTTTACATAATAGGCTAACAAACTTCTTACTTTCTTGTAAATTCTAATTATTTGATTATCTGATGGTGAATAAGTTCTCTACTTTTAGGAAATCAGATACTGGATAAATATTTTAATTTTACCCATTTTTATTTTTCATCATTAGTGAATATATCTGAATTTCAGGAATTATAGCTATAATAGCTTTCCTTTAAGTCGGAGATTAATATAATTTCTTTTTAAGAATTCATGTTAGTACCCCACTTTAATTATGGACCATGATTGATGTTTGAAAATTATTCCCTGAGCTTTTTTAATCAAAAAGAAGATTACTTTTTATCTTTAATACTTAGTTGGTATAAGATGATAATTTACTAAGAGTAGATTTTAAAAATAGTTTTTTTACTTCAGATCGTCTAATTAATTTTTGAAACACTTCAAGTTGAAAGCAATTTTTATTAAATTGAACAAATCGTTCAGTATGATATAAATAGTTTTTGTAATTATTTTGTAATAATAAGTTATTCATAACTATTACGGTGAGGTGTCCGAGCGGATGAAGGAGCATATCTGGAAAGTATGTATACGAAAAACGTATCAAGGGTTCGAATCCCTTCCTCACCGTAATAATTTTATCGAAAGTTGTTATGTGAGAGTTTTTTGTAAGACTTTTTGTTCTAATCATGGAAAAAGGAGCTGCAACGATTTTCATATATAAAGAAGTTCTTCTTATTAGAAGAAGCAATCTTCTTTAAACTAAGAGAAGTTTAAATTGCAGAAAATCAAAAATTTAATTAATAAAGTTTCTTTTTCTTCTTGAAACGAGGATTTTAATTAACATAAAAAGAAACCTTAAAAACTAAAAAATGATGAGTAATTTTATTAAATAGATAAAGTGAGTTCATTTTATGAAAATTGATTTTTTATCAACTTATTTCTAATGAACAACCTGCAAATACATAGAACATAAAATATATAAAATTTGTCAAAATCTAGGATTCTAAAAAACAGTAATCGTAGCAAAACTTCAACTCTCCTTGCGAAGGCTACTACTGAAAGATAATAAGATCAATAGATAAACATTTATAAGCTATGTTACATTCTTAATCAAACTTCTATTTTAATTGTTACGATGTTTCATTCATTGTAGAGGGTAGAATACCGCGATAGCTTATTTCAGCTTGATATAAATCGTGGGTGTTGATAACTCCGACTAACTTGCCTTTGGGATCTACTACTGGTGCAGTAGTTATTCTTTGCTTATGCATAATTTCAAGTGCGGAGGCAATGCACCAATCAGAAGAAAATAGATGACACGGATTGGTCATAACTGCGGTAATTGGTGCCGATAATTTTCTGCCATTTAGCAGCCAGCGACGCAGATCTCTATCTGTAAAGACTCCTGCTATTTGATTTTCAGATTCACAAATGATAGTTAATCCAAGTCCAGTTCTACTAAGTTCAAATATTGCATCCATCACTGTTTCCTGGTCGGTAATACGAGGGATCTGGTTTCCACGTCTCATTACGTGATGTACGCGATTAAGTAGTTTAGCACCAAGATATCCTCCTGGATGAGATCGAGCAAATTGTTCTAGGCTAAAACCACGATGACGCATTAATGCCATTGTTAAAGCATCTCCCATCATAAGCGTATTTACTGCACTAGAGGTTGGTGCCACACCCATTGGGCAAGCTTCTCGTTCAACATGAACGTTAAGTACGCAAGTAGCAGCTCGAGCCAGCGAAGAAGAAAGATTACCAGTTAAGGCAATTATTGGAATTTGGCTTTCCTCAAGAAGTGGTAGTAAAACATCTAACTCACGTGTTTTGCCGGAATAAGAAATAAGCATTATAACGTCACGAGTCTCAATTACCCCGAAATCCCCATGTAATGCTTCGCTAGGATGAAGAAAAAAAGCCGGTGTACCAGTGCTTGTTAGTGACGCGGCAATTTTTTTACCAATGTGGCCTGATTTTCCCATTCCAGCAACAATAACCTTTCCCTTGCAAGCTAATAATAGTTGACAAGCAGTAACAATGCTATTGTCTAATCGATCGTGCATCCTTTGCGCTTCAATGATCTCAATATTTAATGTTTCACGGGCAAAGGATAGTAGTTTTTCTGTTATCATTTTTAATTATTTTCATTTACAACGAATTAAATATAATACATAGTGTTTTTTCTATTTTTAGAACACAACTCTAGATAGATTTATAATTGTATTATGTTTAATTTTCTTACTATGTTTTATATTATTTGTACGATATTTGATTGGCTATGATTTTTTTATTTTTAATTAATTTTAATTATTAGTGGTTAATATTTTGACATTCAATCCCATTATCGGCTAATTTTTTTATTTTCTTTATGTAAATTGTATTTTGAAGTTATAGAAGAAATTGCCATAAGCAGGAAAGCATGTTCTGAAATTATTTTTGCATGTTTAAAGAATTTTTAAATTTTTGAAAACTTATAAAAATAAAATGAATCACTGAAATTAATCGATCCATAAAAAGCACCATTATGCATAAGCTTACCTTAATTAATCCTAAGTTTTAGGTTTAGGCGTTCTTAATCTCAGATTAGTCAGAGCAATTTTTTATATAGCTTAATCAATTATTCAGTATTGAAAACGGTTGATTTAGAAGGTCACTTATTCGATTTATTCAAGATGATTAAAAGTTTCAATTAAACTAATTATCTGAATAAGTCAAAACAGCTTTTTTGAAAACAAAACTATTTTAATTATGTTTATTTTGACAAGTGGATTAAAGGTCTACTTGCGATTATGATCGTTTAATCTTTTTCTTAAAAATCTGATATTCAGGTTAATTAACTGACTTTATTTTAAAATTTTCTAATTACGAGAACTCGTAAAAAATTAAAATACAGCTGCAATCAATATTGTTACAGAGCAATTAAAAATTGCACTGGATAGTTTGTTCTAATATGGGCGCTTCTAATGTTTAATCATATTTAGGATTAATTTAATATAATTTGCTTGATCTATGGATAACTGATTATTAAAGGATTCAAAAATGACTTAGCATAGTTATTATTCGTACAGTGATATCTTACGATTGTTGCGATCAATAATAATCCAGACTTAGAAACAAAATGCTCACTATTTCATAAAAACACATTCCATACACGTTTCTTCTGTTCATGTAGAATATAATACAATGCTTATGCATCATTTTCAAATTTTAAAAAGTAAACTTCTTATCACTCTGATTTTTATAATTTTTGAACAAACAGTTGTTATTGCTTAACAATAAGTTACTAAATTTTAAAGAAAAATTAGCATTCATAATTTTTTGTAACTCTATAATTAAATACTAAACACTAATCTATTAGAATTAGCTTTTAGTAAGCAAAATATCCTAAATAAGTTACGAATAACTAAATAGTATTTTTATAAAATTCGTTTAACATTATTAATCTAATTTAGCAAAATATTAATATAGTGAAAATAATTCGAAATACTGATAATGATGTTATCGTCTAATTTTTTAAGATCAATCAAGTTTCCTCTTAAGGAAAATTTCAATAAATTATTTTAAAATTTCACAAATTATAGAATTTTTTATACAGGTATTATTGTTTATGACTTTTAATACAATATTTGACATTAAAATAAAAATGTAAGTACAGCACAATTATCCTGTGAATTTATTCTAACCATTTTGTATGAAATGTTCCTTTTTTATCTGTACGTTTATAAGTATGAGCGCCAAAACAATCGCGTTGAGCTTGAATTAAATTAGCTGGTAAAACAGCGGAACGATAACTATCATAATAAGTAATAGCGGAAGAAAAAGCTGGTATTGGAGTGCCATATTGAACTGCGTAAGATACTATATCTCGTAATGCCTGTTGATAATTGGAAGCTATATTTCTAAAATATGGTGCTAACAATAAATTATTAATTGTTGGATGTATGTGATAAACATTAGAGATTTCTTGCAAAAATTTGGCACGAATAATACAACCAGCACGAAATATTTTAGCTATTTTATAAAAATTCAAATTCCATTTATTCTCTCTAGAAGCGGCTTTTAATTGGGAAAAGCCTTGTGCATAAGAAATAATCTTTCCTAAATAAAGAGCTTGTCGAATTTTTTCAATAAAGAGCAATTTGTTGTTTCCAACAATAAAATCTTTATTCCTTGGTCCAGAAAGTATCTTAGATGCTTCTATTCGTTGTTGTTTCAATAAAGATAGCGATCTAGCAAACACGGACTCAGTAGTTAAATTTAATGATTCATCAAGATCCAAAGCACTTTGACTAGCCCATTTTCCAGTTCCTTTACTAACTATCTCGTCTAAAATAAAATCAATAATATACTTTCCTTCTTGATCTTTTTTAATAAGAATATTTTTAGTTATATTAATCAAATAACTATTTAATTCTCCTTCATTCCACTTACCAAATATATCAGCCAGTTGTTCATTACTCATGCCTAAGCTTGTCTTTAATAATAAGTAAACTTCTGCAATCAACTGCATGTTGCTATATTCGATTCCATTATGAATCATTTTAACATAATGGCCAGCGCCATCTGATCCAACATAACTTGCACATACTTCATCGTTAGCTTTTGCAGCAATCTTCTCCAAAATAGGGGCTATAAATTTATAAGCATGTTCTTGTCCGCCAGCCATAATTGATGGACCATACAATGCCCCCTCTTCACCACCGGATATGCCTACTCCGATAAAGTTAAAACCGTTTTTAGAGAGTTCATAATTACGACGAATAGTATCTTTATAGAAGCTATTTCCACCATCTATAAGAATGTCACCTTTATCTAAAAAAGGTTTTATTAAATCAATGACTCTATCAGTAGACTTACCGGCTTCAATCATCAATAAAATTCGCCTTGGCTTCTCAAGAGAGTGAACAAATTTACTTATACTATAGTAAGGTACTAATTTTTTATTTGGATTCGCCGCAATCACCTTCTTAACTTTTTCAGCTGAACGATTAAAGATAGAAACACTAAAACCATGACTTTCAATGTTAAGTGCCAAATTGCGTCCCATGGTTGCCATACCAAAGACACCTATATGTTGCATTGTAGACATTTAAAAACTCCTTAGGAATGATCAAATTTATCATCGTCTGCAAGTATCATCTACGCTAATTGAAAACTTTTTCTTGTATGTAAGAATATTAATGTATGTACAATCTTCCGCTTTATTATTGTCTTGATTCAATCATTTTTATTTACTTGAAGTTTCATGCAAATTTAATAATTATTATTTAAAATAAACTGTTTTTAATTTTTTAAAAAAATGAATGTAGTTTAAATTTTTTTAAATTTTTAATGACGAACAGTATCAGTTTCTTAAATGAATAAAAATATCCTAATATCGGTTATTAAGAGTAACGCTTTTAATAAAATCCATTAACTTTGACTTAAGAATTAATTATTTGAAATTAAATTCAGTTTGATTATTAGGTTGTTTTAGCAAAACTATATGAAACACAAATTAAATGATGTTAGTTGACGCTGATAATTTAAAACAAGAAATGATCAAAATATTGTTTTAACATAATGTTATTATCAAAAAATAGAAATCAAAATATTGCGATGCTTATTTAAAACAGGTAACTCAAATGCATATTTAAGGTTGAAAAATTATTTCTTTTTTTAAAGAAGTATAGATAACTACACCGCCTTTTTATAGATCCGTCTTAAACTAGTTGCTATAATAATAATTATATAGATAGAAACTAATAATTGATTAAAACTTTTAAAAAAAATATTATATAAGCGATTTGATATTTCTATAAAATTTGTAAAAGCTCTAACCTAAGAGTGAATAAAAATACAAATGTTCTTTTTTGATAAAAATTTGTTTTTATAATAAAACAAGTAACAGTATTAAATTAGATCACATCGAGCATTTATAAAATAAATTTATATTTCTTCATTGTTACTTATTTTTTAATAATCTTGCAACAATAAGACACAACGAAACTTTTCATAAAAATCTCAAAATACATTTTTTTAAAGTTTAAATTTTCCTTCTAAGAAGAGGAATGGAGGCAAACTAACAATAAGATAAGTAATCAATATATCCTGCGTAATCAGAAATTTGCTTAATTTTAAGTATTGTCTTTAATAATTTGTAGCCTGGTAGCCATTATAAAAAATTTTTAAATTTTCAACAATTAATCTTAACTGTATCACAGTAAGAAGTTGAGTTAATCTGTCCGTATTTTAATACAGACAGAAATATTCCAAAAACTGAATTAAAAATAATTAACCATTATAAAATTATTTGTTCCTTACTAAACAGTGTTTTGAATTAAGATTCACCAACTACCGAAAAGGGTTTTTTTTATTTTATTTTTACTTTAAAAACAATTGATGACAGTTATTATTATTAATAATTCATTAAATTGGTGATTACCAATCAATAAAGCTTATTAATAGTATTATTATACTCACCAATTGTATTATATATCAATCAAGTTTCTTAGTAAGAAAGTTCTTTTTTTTATTTCTTAAAAAAAAAGAAACTCACAAGAATAATTATATTAGTTCTTTAAAAGATAAAAGTTTAGATTTTATGAAGGAGAGGCATAGGTACTTTTTTCAATTCTTGAGAGTTTGCTCACTGATTCCATTTAAGAAATATGTTACAATTTTCAGTTTGTTTTTTTAATTAATTTATCTATCAAATTAGTAATATTATTTTGCTTGCTACTTTTACTTGCAATTTTACGTTATTGACATAATTAAGAATTTACTATAGGTAAAATAGGTGGATCTTTCTTATTGAAGAGAAGAGAACATACTGCATAAGAAGAATTTGTCTAGTAATTATTCGCGGCTGTTTTCTCTTGAAATAGAAAACAGCCGCGAATAGTACCGTTTACCTATCAACCTTTTGCTTGTTAGCCATGATCTTTAAAAAAAACTACAAGGATTTCCAAAAAAAATGCGTACCATATATTGCGGACATTTGAATTTATCACATGTTGGACAGGAAGTAATATTATGTGGTTGGGTTGATCGTCGTCGAGATCTTGGAAATCTGATTTTTGTCGATGTTCGAGACCGAGAAGGTCTTGTGCAAGTATTTTTTGATCCCAATTTTGAGGATCTTTTTGCTCGTGCAGAAGAGCTTCGTAATGAATTCTGCTTGCAACTAACCGGAATCGTGCAATCTAGACCAAATAATCAAATTAATAGTAACTTGAAAACAGGTTTTGTTGAAGTAATGGCTACTAATTTAATTATTATTAACCGCTCTGATCCTCTTCCGCTAGATAGTAATCAAAATAATACAGAAGAACAAAAACTTAAATTTCGTTATCTTGATCTACGTCGTCCAGTTGCAATTAAACGCTTGAAAACGAGAGCTCATATTATCAGTTTCACGCGTCAATTTATGGAATCTGAGAATTTTATTGACATTGAAACACCTATACTAAGCAAAGTTTCCCAAGAAGGAGCCAGACCTTATCTTGTTCCTAGCCGAGTACACAAAGGAAAATTTTATTCTTTATCGCAGTCGCCACAGTTATTTAAACAACTACTAATGATATCAGGATTGGATCGCTGTTATCAGATTGTAAAATGTTTTCGTGATGAAGATCTACGATCTGATCGTCAACCAGAGTTCACTCAAATTGATGCAGAAACCTCATTCATGACTAAAAATCAAATTATGGAAATAATGGAAAGGTTTATAAAATCGTTGTGGTATGAAATTATTGGTGTTGACATTGGAACTTTTTCAAAAATAACTTACACTGATGCTATGCATCGCTTCGGATCAGATAAGCCAGATTTACGTAACCCAATAGAACTAGTGGATGTAACAGATTTAGTAAAAAATACAGGTTTCGAGAAATTTTCTTTGCCAGTTAATGATAACCAAAATCAAGTTACAGCACTTTGCGTGCCTAATGGTGCACAACTGCTAAGCCGTAAAAAAATTATTGAATACGATAAATATATCAAAATTTATGGTGCTAAAGAGCTAACATGGATAAAAGTAAATCAATGTAATTTTGATGCAAAAAGAAGTGTACAAGGACCAATAGTTAAGTTTTTAGAAAATCAAGTCATTGAAGAAATTTTGGCACGTACTAAAAGTATTAGTAATGATATTATTTTTTTTAGTTCTGGAAATAAGAATATCATTATGAATGCTATGGGATCTCTTCGATTAAAAATAGGTTTAGATTTATGTTTAACGACTTCTAAAAGTTGGGCTCCACTTTGGATAATTGATTTTCCAATGTTTCAAAAAAGTGGAAAAAAAATAACAGCCGTACATCATCCTTTTACTAGAGCAAAAAGCATTGATACTCAAACACTCATCGCATCACCTATGTTGGCCATATCTGATGCTTACGAAATGGTAATTAATGGTTATGAAGTAGGAAGTGGCTCAATGCGTATTCATCATAGTAACACACAAAAAGCGGTGTTCAGCATATTAGGAATTAGTGAACAAGAACAACAAGAAAAATTTGGGTTTTTACTAAATGCATTGCAGTATGGAGCTCCTCCACATGGAGGATTTGCTTTTGGTCTTGATAGATTAGTAATGTTATTAACTGGTACTGATAATATTCGCGATGTCATTGCGTTTCCAAAAACTAACTCAGCGATGGATTTAATGATGCAGGCACCTAACTATTGTGAAGCTACTATATTAGCAGATTTATCGATTTTACCTTCAAAAAAATGAAAGTTAAGTAAAAAAGGGATGGTGGATATATATTTCTTTAGTAAAATTAGAATGGTAATCATTTAAAATTGAACTACATTAATCCTATCCCAGGATATTCTGTTTATAGAATAAAGTCCTTTCATTTAAAAAATTAAAATCTAAAGAAATTTGCCAAAGTTGCCAAACTTATTTATTACTAATATATATAGACAATTTTGCTCTCAATAATTTATTGACATAGTAATATTAAGCTATTTAAAGATTTTTTGTCTGAAAAACCTTTTTAAAAGGCTCCGATTAGATTCCTTAAAAGGAAAATTATCTAAATGATGATGAGTTAATCAGTAATAATTAAATTTTTGAAAGAAGCATTTTACAAACAAAGAATTCGTTTAAATATTTAGAATAATATTCGTTCGAGTGATTTTTTTAGGAAAAATATAATTAGAAATAATTTGAGAAAATACAAAAAATCACGACATAGCGCATTTATATCAAATACCCATTTAGATGGAATTAGATATAAACAATTTATATTGAAATTCTAATTAAAAAGATTAAATTTACTATGTAAATAGTAGTATTTACTAGCAAATTTATTTAAATAAATAATAAAAAGTCATAATCAATCCTAGAATATTAGGGTCAGAAATCTTAGAATAAACAGACCACATAAGCTGATAAAGCTTAATTCTTTCAAAAAAAGAAAATTACATCTTCTACTAAGATAAATCATATTTCTTTTATCAAGAAAAGAAAACTTAATTAAGTAAAATGTTTTAAAAACATTTTTTCTTCACAAAAAAAAGAACGTTTTTAGTTTAAATAACAATTTATTAGATTCTTTTGCTTGTTTAAGATATCTTTTAATTTTTCGTAAAAATTTTTCTAAAATTTTTAGTAAAAACATTAATTTTTAATTGGTCATCTTGACTTATCGTTTTTTCTGTTTTGGGTAGAAATATAACATGTCAATAATTCTTGGAATTGATCCTGGTTTACACATCATTGGTTACGGTATTCTTCGTCAAGATCAACATAAATTGGTTCATGTGAACAGTGGATCCATTCGTATTAAGATTGGTAACCTACCAACACGACTTAAGTCAATTTACACTAATATTAATAAAATTATTAAAGAATTTCGACCTAATTGTTTAGCAATAGAGCAGGTTTTTATGGCTAAATATTCAGGTGCGGTATTAAAATTAGGTCAAGCAAGAGGTGCAATTATTACAGCTGGAACAAATTTGGATTTGCCAATTTTTGAATATGCAGCAAGACAAATTAAAAAAACTGTAGTCGGTAATGGTGCAGCAAAAAAAAACCAGATACAAAATATGGTACGTATCCTTTTAACATTATCGGAAAATCCACAGGAAGATGCCGCTGATGCATTAGCTATTGCTATTACCCATTGCTATATTAGAAGAAACAATCTATTCCAGAAAGAAGCGCAAAATTTTTGGCTTAGACGAAGAAGAATATGGTATTAGTTTACTGTTTCTTTTTTTCTTCTTTTAGAAAAGAAATCTCTAGGTTTTTCAAAAAAATTATTTTAAATGGTTACAATTAAGGCCAGAGGAGAATTCATTGAGATGATTGGACGTCTCAAGGGTGTTATTTTAGAAAAACAGCCGAAGCAGATATTACTAGAAACTTGTGGAGTAGGATATGAGATTCTTATTCCAATGAGTTGTTTCTACGCTCTTCCAAAAGAAGGAGAAGAGGTAGTAATATTCACTCATTTTATAGCACGTCAAGATTCCCAATTACTTTTTGGTTTCGTTGATAAGCAAGAACAAGTTTTTTTTCGTGAACTTATTAAGATTAATGGAATTGGACCGCAATTAGCGCTTTCAATTTTATCAAAAATATCCATGAAGCAACTGTTCAGTATCATCGTACAACAAGAAATTAGTACACTAATAAAATTGCCAGGCGTTGGTAAAAAGATAGCAAAACGATTAATAACGGAAATGAAAGATAAATATCAAAATCTAAATAATAAAAACCTATTCCTACCGTTTCCTTTAGAAACAAATAAAACACATTCAACCTCTAAACAAAAAATAACTGCACTTTCTGATAAAACTTTATCTGTTAGTCCAGAAGGCGAAGCTATCTCCGTATTAGTAGCATTAGGGTACAAATTGCAAGAAGCAATTCAAATGGTAAATAGAGTTTCTTCTATCGAAGATAGTTGCGAATCGATTATTCGAAACGCATTACGTAACCAACATTTTTATGTAAAAACATGATACATTCCAATCGACTGACGAGCAATTTTCCTATACAAGGGGATGAAACTATTGATCGATCTCTTCGACCAAAAAAATTATCTGATTACATTGGACAACCACATATATGTGAACAAATGAAAATCTTTATTCAGGCAGCAAAAACACGTGGTGAAGCAATGGATCATTTATTAGTTTCAGGTCATGCTGGTCTTGGGAAGACCACGTTGGCTCATATTGTCGCTAATGAGATCGGCAGTAATTTTCGATCTACTTCAGGTCCAATTTTAGAAAAAGCTGGAGATTTAGCAGCTATTTTGGCTAATCTTGAACCTTATGATGTTCTTTTTATTGATGAAATTCACCGTATACCGACAACAGTAGAAGAAATACTATATCCAGCTATGGAAGATTATAAGCTAGATATTATGATCGGGGAAGGTCCAACTGCCCGTTCCATTAAAATTGGATTACCTCCATTTACTCTAATTGGAGCTACTACTCGACTTGGTTTATTAACGTCGTCACTACGAGATCGTTTTGGAATTGTACAAAGATTGGATTTTTACCATACAAAAGATTTGCAACACATTATTAATCGTAATGCCTTTTACTTAAAAATGAATATTACTGAAGTTGCTACATATGAGATTGCACAACGATCGCGAGGTACACCACGTATTGCTAATCGATTACTGCGTCGAATACGCGACTTTGCTGAAGTAAAATCTGTAAGTGATATCACGGAAAATATAGCAATAGATGCTTTGAATATGTTGGATGTCGATACTAAAGGATTTGACTTCATGGATCGTAAATTATTAACAACGATTATCAATAAATTTGTTGGAGGTCCAGTGGGATTAGATAATTTAGCGGCAGCTATTGGTGAAGAACGCAGGACAATTGAAGACGTACTAGAACCGTTTTTAATTCAACAAGGATTCATACAACGAACTCCACGAGGACGGATTGCTAGTGTACATGCTTATAATCACTTTGGGATTAAATTGAATAATGATCGTAAAAACTTTAAAAAAGAAAGAAAAAACTAAAAACAGCAACGTTAATTAATAGAAATATTATATTATGTTTAATAACAATACGCTCATCCAAATTAAATTTGGCGTTTGTCTTTAATTACAATAAACAAAATCGATTGTCTTAAAAAGATATAATACAGTAATTACATATAAACTTTTCCTTTATTAAGAAAAAGAAATTTTACTCCAACAGTTAATTCATATACTAACTAGGTTAGCTTAAAAAGACAGTACTAAGTAATTTAGCCAACTATAATGGTTTTAATCAATATTTAGTTTTGATTTTATAAGGAATTTTTTTAAAAACAATGTAACGCATAAAAAAATACGCTACGTAAGGAATAATCTTTCCAACTTAAAGATAGTTATTATTTGAAGCTGATAATTTGTTTTCTATTTTAAAAAAAATTTATTTAGTGTATAAAATCCTAGTGTTTAATCGTTTATCGTATTTTCGCTCTTTCATATATGGAAGTATAATTATATTAATTATCTCTGTTCTTCTATTCTATTTTTCTAGAATGCAGCCCATAGGTCAGACAAAAAAAATAAGGCCCTGCATTCATTTAATTCAAGATAGTATCAACATAGATAAGTTAATATTTAAAATCGATGGACCTTCTAATAGAGTTGTCCCAGATAACTACAAAGCAATGTTGAAGAATTTCCTATGTGAACATAAAAATGGTATTTTGCATAAATATAATATTTCCGCTAAACATGATCAAACAACTTTCTTTAAAATGCACAATAACACCAATATTGTTGTTACTCATGCTCTTTCGATTCAAGAAAAAAAAACAGTATTATTCCGTCATGTGGAAATAATCAAATCTATAAAAAAATGGAGTATAGCGGCTTTAAATAATTTAAAGCGTTTAATATATGGACGTTTTGCTAAACAAAATAATACAGTATGCACCAATAATAGTTTCTTAATTGATAACTATAGAGAAAACATTGTTAATGTTCGAGGCCAATGGTGTAATTCAACTTTAAATAATTGTCGACGATTCGATGATAACTTTATTACTGCTGCTTATGTTGCTGGTCTAACTGGCAGCGACATTAATTCGATAATTGAAGCATTACAATGGCAATTAGATCTTCATAAACTACATAGGAACGCTCAATTTTCAATTCTTATATTGCGAGACATGATGACTAAAAGTAAGTTGCTTGTTGGAGTACGACTTCACAGCAGTGGCAAAGATTATTACGCTTTTCGTGCAAATAATGGCAATTTTTATAACTTACAGGCTGTTAGTCTTACTCGGAACTTTATGCGATTTCCGACTTTAAAACGATTTCGTGCTTCTTCTAATTTCAATCTATATCGCTTTAATCCGATCACTAGACGCATTACTCCACATCAAGGAGTTGATTTTGCAGTGCCGATTGGAACTCCGGTTTTAGCTGTAGGTGATGGTGAAGTTATAGTAAGTAAACGTGGAGGTGCTGCTGGAAATTATGTTTCTATTCGTCATGATCGTCAGTATACAACACGTTATATGCACCTAAAGAAAATGTTTGTAAAACCTGGACAAAAAGTAAGGCGCGGTGACCGTATCGCTTTGTCTGGAAATACTGGACGATCAACTGCTCCTCATTTACACTACGAAATGTGGATTAATCAAAGAGCAGTAAACCCACTAACAGCCATTTTACCTCGTACAAAAGACCTTACCGGCCTTGATCGAGTTCAATATTTGGCTCAAGTAAACAAAATGCTTCCTCATTTACAACTTGATTTAAATAATTCAACGTCTTAAGAATCGAATAACAATAGTTTTTTTGAATTAAATGTATATGAACTTTAAATAATATTCTTCCTATTCTCAACAGAAGAAAAGTGCAGCTTCCTTCTTAAGAAAGGAAAATGATCGATTCTTGGCTTCTAAAGAAGAAAAAATCGGTAAGTATTTACTATTATTTTTTTAACTAAAAAAGTCTATTTTTAATGATAATTAAGAAACGTGATCAAAGTAATGTCTATGCTTTTTTATATTTAGTTAAAAACATTTCCATATGGGAATTCAATGCATTTTCGTTTTATGATAATTAGACATTCAAATTGAAGGTCGTTATCCTGGAATAGTTCCATTCATAAATAGAATTAATTATTCTTGTTACTCATTAAGAAATTGAAATTAGGTATTCAGTTCTTTTAAGAATTTCTAATTATAGAACAAAAAATAATTATTAAAAATGGTCTTTTTTTAGTAGCTTTAAGTCTTATTATTTACCGGTAATCTTTTTTTTACATGTCATGTTCAAAAATATTTATCAGGCCACACATAAAAATCCTTTTAATCAGAAAGAGGTGATGTTAAGCAAATGTGAATATCTTAATTTTTATTATAAAATTTATAATGACGTTATCCTTAATTAAAATTTTCTCTATAAAAAGATGGAGCAGCCCTTTTAAAGAAAAATCAACTCGTTATTGTTCTTAATTAAATAACATCTGTATAGTTTCACTAATTAGTTGGATATTTAATATTACTAGTATTGTGATAGCTAACCAACCTAAAATAATAGATGGAACACAATTGACAAATTTTCCCATTCGTTTTTTAGAAGAAGTCAAATATAAAAGCGGAACCATTGAAATAGGCAAAGCAATGCTTAAGAAGACCTGAGTATAAATTAACAATTTCTCAACCATATCTCCTTTGTCGCCTAACAAATAAATGCAGCCTATAACAGGCATAATAGCAATTAATCGAGTAATTATTCTTCTTTGCCACAAAGGCAATCGAAAGTTAATAAACCCCTCCATGACAATTTGGCCCGTCAAAGTTCCTGTAATTGCGGCATTTTGACCTGATGCAAGTAATGCAACTGTAAATAATGTAGATAAAGTAGAACTAGCAATAGCACCAACCATAGTATGATCTTGTAGAGCTGTATATAACTGAGCAAAACGACCAATATCGTCTGGATTCTTTCCAAAAAATAAAGAAGCACCGAGAATAAGGAGCAGACAATTAATAATAAACGAAAATCCTAATTGCAGATTAGAGTCAATTGTTGCGTAGCGAATCGCTTCCTTTAAAGCTGTCTCATCACTACGATCATACTTTCTTGACTGAACAATGGAAGAATGTAAATATAAGTTGTGCGGCATTACGGTAGCACCAACGATCCCAAGTCCTATAAAAAAAGCAGAATCGCCTCCTTCTACCTGTGCTGTAAGTATATCATACTGTGGAATGAACGAACGAAAAATCTTGCCTAAATCTGGATTAGCTAATGCCACCTCGTAAGCAAAAATAACAAAAATAGTAGTAATTAAAGTAAAGACTAATGCCTCAATCTTTCTAATATTAAACTTCATTAAAACTAAAAGTAAAAAAACGTCCAATACTGTAACTACTACTCCAAGCAGTACTGGGATTTTAAAAAGTAAATTCATAGCAATAGCGCTACCAATAACCTCGGCAATTTCTGTAGCAATAATTGCTAATTCAGCAGCAACCCACAACACAAAGGCAGCTTTTTTTCCAACCAAACATTTTGTAGCTTGCGCTAAATCCATTCCTGTAACAATACCTAATTTTGCACACATAACTTGCAACAACATACCAATAAGACTGGAAATTAAAATTACGGATAAAAGTAGATAGCTGTAAAGAGAACCTCCTTGAATAGAAGTAATCCAATTTCCAGGATCCATGTAGCCTACCGCAACTAATGCACCAGGTCCCGAAAAAGCAAATAATTTTTTAAAAATTCCACCTGTCCCTTTCGGAACTGGAATAGTAGCATTTATTTCTTCCAAACTATTTTTTCTCACTATTTCCATTTTTTTTTCCAATTTTTGACCAAGAAATCGCAATAAATGATATTATCATGAAATGTAAGCTTATTAAGTTTGTGTTCTCTAACTAAATATACATAAACATTTATTATGTACTAGTTATTAATTCAGTCAGCACAAAGAGTATTTATGAAGATAAACTTTCTTTCTCAAAAAGAGCAATAAATAGAAGATTTATAATGTACAATTTTTGAATTAATGAGTAGCGACTTCCATTTAAAGAAATCATCCAAAAGTGGATTTATTCGTTATTGAACATAAACTTCACTACTAGTTCTTACAGAAATTAAACTTTGGATCTATTGCTCAAGCAATAGCTGACAGGAATTATAGACACTACTAATATTGAATTCATAACACTAAACGTACTTTTGATATGCTTTTAGCATTAAATTAATAATTTTATTTAATTTATGCAACTAAATTTAAAAAGAATGAAATTTTCTATGTTCTTCTTTTTATAAGGGGGAGAAGAAGTTAGTAAGTGATTCTTATTTGCAATGAAAAAGAAAAGAAAAAGATTGTTGCAGTAAACTTGCAATAATATCCGAAATCATTAATTTAGTAGATAAATTTAAAAACGAAAATGAACTAGCCAGCAACTAATTTCTTTTATTAGCAACAGTGCTATTAAAATTCTTGACTAAAGAAATGCTTCTTTCTTAAGAAGAACAAACCTTTAAATAAAATTATCAATGCATTAATGATGTCTAATCAAAATCGATTTTTCCAACAAAATCAACAAAAACCGAACAACTAACAATAAAAAATAAAGAAAAAAAGAACACAAATGGATTCAATTTTATTGAGGAGTGTTTTAATCTTTTAAGTTATTTAGAGTTTTTGTTAAAATTTCATTGTATAATTACTTTATTTAATTAATGGACAAATCGTTATTTGTTTTTATATAAACTTTGTTAACTTAATTGGTGATTACAAGCGTTTTGAACATTTTTAATAGGGGTACCGAGTACTAAATAAAAAAATATTTAATTTGATTAATTTTCCGGTCATGTTTAATTATGTGATGTTTTACATAACTGGAATTAACTAATGTTCATTGTTTACACGGTTGAAGTTGATAACTGACATCTTTTATCGTACGTAGTATTATACGACAATTATCGATTCTTTATTATACAAATACTATATATAAATATATTGAAAATTTGAGATAGACGTTCTAATAGAACGTAAACTAAACTAACTATACTTTCTTAAATAATTTTTTTATTTTAAATAAATTTTGCGTCTGTCTTTGTGCCCTAAAAAGTTACAATAGATCTATATATTGTAACTATTGATATTTTTTTTCTTCTCTATTTTTATTTTTATTCAAAGATACAACTATTCTACACGTAAGATGCGACTAGTATTAGTATTACCTGCTTTACCTATATCTCCGTACGTGATGATAACAAGATCCCCTGAAACAAAGAAACCCTTATCACGCAAAAAACTAACGATATTAGTTGCTAATAATGCTTGCTCGCTATTTTCATTGAAATAGACCGGTATAACTCCGCGATAAAGAGTAGTTAAATTTAAGGTGTTTTTGTGACGAGAAAGAGCAAAAATTGGTAAATCAGAACTAATGCGAGACATCATAAGAGCAGTATGACCAGATTCTGTCATTGATACAATAGCGGTAATTCCTTTCAGGTGATTAGCAACATACATTGCCGACATAGCAGTAGCTTCTTCAATATTATCGAATTGTTTGTCTAAACGATATTCAGATGAAGCATTAATACTTTGCGGAACTTTTTCTGCTCCGAGACAAACATTAGCTACTACAGAGACAGTTTCAACAGGAAACTGACCTGTGGCGGTTTCGGCTGATAACATAACCGCATCAGTGCCATCAAGAATCGCATTAGCAACATCCATAACCTCAGCACGAGTAGGTGTTGGATTAGTGATCATTGACTCCATCATTTGTGTAGCAGTAATCACGGGACGATTTAATGTGCAAGCGCGTTTAATCAATTTTTTTTGAATACCTATCAATTCGGAGTCTCCAACTTCAACACCTAAATCGCCTCGCGCAACCATTACTACATCTGAAGCAAGAATAATATCATCTATCGTTTCTTCCGTTGCTACAGCTTCAGCTCGTTCTACTTTCGAAATAATTTTTGCATGACTGCCTGCATCGTTAGCCAAACGACGCGCATAGTGTAAGTCTTTCCCTGCTCTAGGAAAAGACACTGCTAAATAATCAACACCAATTCTGGCAGCAATAGCAATATCAGCCTTATCTTTTTCAGTTAGTGTCTTAACAGATAAACCTCCCCCAAGTTTATTGATACCTTTATTATTGGATAAAAAACCGTCTACCATCGCCTCAGTGTAAACTCGAATGCCTTCAACTTTAATTACCTTAAGTTGCATACGCCCATCATCAACTAAAAGAATATCACCAGGAGCTACATCACTTGATAACTCCTTGTAATCAATTCCTACTTGTTTACAGTTTCCTTGTCCATGACTAAGTGAAGCATCCAATAAGAATTTATCGCCAATTTTTAAAAAAATTTTTCCTTCACTAAACGTTGAGATACGAATTTTTGGTCCTTGTAAATCACCTAGTATTGCCACATACTGATTTAGTCTAGATGAAATTTCACGTACTCTCTTGGCGCGTATAAGGTGATCTTCTAAATTTCCATGTGAAAAATTCAGACGTACAACATTAGCACCTGCAATAATAATTTTCTCAAGATTATTGCCACGATCAGTAGCAGGACCAAGAGTTGCAACAATTTTTGTTCTTCTCAACCATCTACGCATAGGTAATTCTCCGTTAACTTAACAATACGCTAGTAGGTATAGTCCATATGAGGAAGCTTTAATAAAGAAGTAAAAACACAATCTATTTTCAATTTCTATTTTAAATAATGATATTCATGAAAAACTTGATACTAAAAATAAAGTTAGTTACTATTTTTAATAGAATCTAAACTTTACTTAATTTGATTAAAATGTAATGTAACTAGTCTTAAAACTACTGAAAAATTTTTTCATTTATTATGTACATTTATAGATATATGATTCCGTATCTAAGGACAGATAGAATTCTATAAGTCGTTTTTCAGTTCACTAATGCATTTAATAAATCTTAAACTAATTATTTTCTTACTAAAGAAAGGTACAAAAAACCTATTAATATATCCGCAAAAGAAATCTGAAAGTTATTTACTTAACATGCTTACTTTCAATTTTTCTTTTTCGTAGGCAAGCAATTTTTTTTAAAAAATGCTTCTAGAAAATCAAAAAATATTTTTTTTTGTTATAGTTATCTCACATAAAAACATTTTAGAACCTAACTAATAAATTAATTACTTCTCTAAGATAGAAGTAAAACTTTGATTGTTAAAATAATTTAGATCAATTCTAATTCACTATTGGATTATTTGATTCACTACTGTAAGCTTGTTGATAACAATTGAGAATGTATTGTATTATTAATTTAGTAGCTAAGAGCGCGTGATATATTTACAAATTTTCTTAGAAAATGATAAAATCCACTTTTAGTCTATTGTTCAATTGTAAATTGATTCATTGGTAATTTGGTAGAGGAATCTCAATTTGAGAATTGATAAATGTTAACTTGCAAAAATAAAATAAAATTTTCTCCTTATAAAAGGAGAAAGAGTTTCCCACTAAATTAAAATATCAAAATTTACCAACCTATAGATGATAGGTTGATAAAGCATCTCTTTCGAGTCAAATAGTCGCTTTAAACAAAAAGATTATTAAAATCATCTGGTTTTGTAACTAAAAAAAGATTCAGGATCGTTTTTTTAATTAGCCTATCCTTTTTGACAGATACATTTATAAGGTAAAGAAAAAAACAGAAAGAATAATCGCTATCTTACTAGAATAAGGACTTTCTCTTTTCTATTTTTAATAGAAAAATATAGCAAATTAATCATAATTGTAGTGCCTAAGAATTAAACAAATTTAATGAAAAACAAGCAAAAACAAATAAAAAAAATTGTTAATGAATATCAATCTCAATGAATTAATATCAATGATTAGTCATCTAAAGATTCTTTCTTTAAAGAAAGACCAATGAAAATATTTAGTTTCTTCTCTTCCAGAGGAGGAAGATATGGCAGTTGCTTCAACGCAAGCTTGCGATTTAGTTATTTTTGGTGCCAAAGGCGATTTATCACGGCGAAAATTATTACCTTCATTGTATCAGTTGGAAAAAACTGGCTCGATTCATCCAAAGACGAGAATTATCGGTGTTGGTCGCGCAGATTGGGATGCTAAATCTTATACTAAGGTTGTACGCAAAGCATTAGAGGTCTTTTTGAAAGAACCAATTAATGATAAATTATGGAAAATATTAAGCTCTCGGTTAGATTTTTGTAATTTAGATGTAAGAGAGACAAAACATTTTGATCAGCTAGCTAAAAAATTAGATCAACAAAACAGAATAACAATAAGTTATTTAGCTATGCCGCCTACGACATTTAGCAATATTTGTAAAGGACTTGGTGAAGCAAAGTTAAACAATGAACCTAGCCGTGTTGTTATGGAAAAACCACTTGGTAATGACTTAGCTTCTTCACAAATAATAAATGACCAAGTCTCGCGGTATTTTAATGAAAATCAGATTTATCGTGTCGATCATTATTTAGGAAAAGAGACAATATTAAACTTATTATCACTTCGTTTTGCTAATTCGCTTTTCGTCTCTAATTGGGACAATCGTATCGTTGATCATGTTCAAATTACAGTAGCTGAAGAGGTCGGAATCGAAGGTCGTTGGGCCTATTTTGATAGGGTTGGTCAAACGCGCGATATGATTCAAAGTCATTTATTGCAAATATTAGCAATGATTGCTATGTCCCCTCCTTCTGATCTAAGCACTGATCGTATTCGCGATGAAAAAGTTAAAGTTTTACGTTCATTACGTCCTATTGATCATAGGAATATACGTGATACTACAGTGCGCGGACAATATATTAGTGGTTTTGTTCGAGGAAGAAAGGTACCCGGTTATTTAGAGGAAGAAGGCGCTAATAAAAATAGTCGCACAGAAACTTTTGTTTCTATTCGTGTTGATATTGATAATTGGCGTTGGGCTGGGGTACCATTTTACCTACGAACTGGCAAACGATTACCAACAAAATGTTCAGAAGTAGTGATTTATTTTAAAAATCCAACACTAAATCTTTTCAAGGACTCTTATCAAAAGTTGCCTCAAAATAAATTGACTATCCGCTTGCAACCAGATGAAGGAATGGATATTCAAATTTTGAATAAAATGCCAGGCTTAGATCATAAGCATCGTGTACAAACTACTAAATTAGATTTGAGTTTTGCAGAAACTTTTAATCAAAAACATTTAGCTGATGCATATGAACGATTATTACTAGAAACTATGCGGGGAATTCAAGCATTATTTGTTCGACGTGATGAAGTTGAAGAAGCATGGAAGTGGATCGATTCAATTTTAAAAGCTTGGAAAGTAGATAACGACATCCCAAAACCATATCAAGCAGGAACATGGGGTCCAATTGCCTCTGTTGCAATGATTGCCCGTAATGGAGGCGTATGGAGTGAACTTAGATAAACGCTATTATAATAAAAAACTATAAATAAATAAAAATACTTACTTTCCAGTTTTACTAAAGGCTTTAGTATTTTTTCTTTTTTTATCCGTAGATGAGTTTTTTAATTGTTGTCAATTTCTTTTTGATTCTTTTAATAAGGAACAAAATTTTAAATATGTTTCACTTTACGATAAAATTTTTAGATTTGAATAATTAAAAAATTAAATTTGAACTATCTTATTAATTTCGCGTTTCTTAGTAAGAAAAAACCTCTTTATAGAAAAACTATTCTTCTGAAAGTGGTGGAATAAATCCTATCCCCATATCCCAAGGTTGTTCAATCCAAGTATTTTGCGGAACATCGATAACATAATCATCCACTAATTGTCGACCAGCGGGTTTAGCAAAAATAGTTACAAAGTATGCTTTTGGATATATCTCACGAATAACTTTAGCCGTATTACCGGTATCTACTAAGTCATCAATTACGATTAATTTTTTACTATCCCCTTTTGCTTGTTTTAAAATATTCAAATCATGTTGACGATCATGATCATAGCTAGCAATACATACGGTATCTACATGACGAATCCCAAGTTCACGAGCTAGTAAGGCGCCAGGAACTAAACCACCACGACTAACCGCAATAATGCTTTTCCATCGTGTTGCAGGTAATAAACGACTAGCCATAGTGCGCGTGTAAATCTGCAGAGTATCCCATGTAACGAGGTATTTTGCGTTCATAAATGTATGAATTAAAGTTGATTGGATTATACCAGGTTAAAGAAAGGAAATTTCTTTAAAAATTTAGAGATCTAATCAATTTAGATATTATATCGTTACAACCTGTTTCATTGAATTTTTAGTATTATGATCTAATGTTTATTTAGATATTGTTAATAACCTTAAATCGTTTTGAATATAAGAGCTTTTATAAAAAATTCAGACAAACCTGGTATTTAAAGTAGATTTTAGGTAGACTTTTATTAAAAAACGATAATTACTCATTATTTATAAATAGTATTTTTGTTGAGTAAACGGTCAATCATTTATGCTTATTGAAATGCGTAGCCTGTTTCATACGGGAAATATCCAAAATTTATTTCAAGTTTTTATTTGAAGCAGTTTCTAAAAAAAAGCTTGAAATTATACACTGTCTTTAATGAAGATTAACTTGATAACAGAAAATTACAAATATTTATTTTCATAAATAAGTTAGTTTAGCCGGTCTACAATAATTTCTATTTTTAAATAGAAAACGTACTTTGCGTATTATATGAAATTTAGCATCTTAACTAATTATTCAGTTAAAAAAATTAAATTCATTTAAATGAAAATTTAGAATAACTAATTATTTTCTATTTTTCTAATTTTAGAAATTAAAATGTTTTTGATTTGTAGATGATAAAAATAAACTCACTTAAGTTTTTAATATCAAACATATATTCTTAATAAAAAATACTAAAAAAATAGTTAATCATTAATCTTGTAATAGCGCTATATAAAAAGTAGCCTTATCAGTTTAGATGCACTTTAATAACTAGATTAAAGTTAATTTTATTAAAAAATTGTTTGAGTTTATTGTTTTTAATTTACACCAGCTACATAAATGATTCTAAAAAACTTAATTCACATTTTTATAAATTTTAATATATTGATTTGTCTTAATTAAAAAACAATGCATCTTATTACCAATATAAGATTAGTTTTGAAACAAATATGAACAATCATTATTGAAACGATAAAAAACGCTGGCAGCCAGTTAAATTTTTATCTATTCAAATCTATTTTTTATTTTAATCCTTTATTAAGAGAAGTTAGAAAAAGCTTTTTAAACTTAAAAAGTTAGTAAAAAATCTATTTATTCTTCAAACTTAAAGAACAACTTAATTTTCTTCTAAAAAAAGAAGCAGGTGTTTTTTACTGTTTTTTCCTTATTAAACAAATTCAGAGTCATATTTTGCCATTTTCTATCAAAATCAGTGAATCATCTTCTGTGTTATGTCTGATTAAATTATTCTTTAGACACAACTTCTCTCTATGAGAAGAACTAAGATATGAATAACTTTTATATGAATTTCCTGAATGCGATCACTATATCCAAAATATGGGACACAAATTTCTACATTTACGCGATTGGATATTTTTCCTCCTTCTCTACCAGTAAATGCGATAATTTGCATTCCTTTATTATTTGCAGCGTCAATAGCACGGATGATATTCTCCGAATTTCCTGAAGTAGAAATTCCTACTAATATATCCCCTTTTCTTCCTACAGCTTCGATGTATCTTGAAAATACATATTCATAACCAAAGTCATTGCTAACACAAGATAAATAACTAGGATCAGAGATAGCTATAACAGGAAAACCTGGTCGGTTATCTCGATAGCGGCCAGTCAACTCTTCAGCAAAATGCATTGCGTCACAATGTGATCCACCATTACCGCAAGATAAAATTTTTCCACCTATTTTAAAAGTATTAGCAATAAGCTTAGCCGCTTTTTCAATAGATTGCATCTGACGTTCATTTTTAAGAAATTTTTGCAGTACTTGTAATGCCTCATTAAGTTCATTTCGAATTAAATCGCGATAACACATAGATCTTTATTTTATTTAATTAAAAAAGAAAAATTATTAATGTTAATTAATGCTCAAGTTAACTTCATAAATTAAAGTACAATTAATTTTATCACTGAAATAAATATCTAAGATATATTGTATACCATTTCGCGATAGTATAGTGAATAACTTCATAATTAGGTTTTTAAAAAAAAACAAAAAAGGCAGGTGTTAAAAAATTTTTTAGAAAAACTGAGCGTACTATGGCTGATAGAAATAAATCTAATATTTATTGAACACAGTCTATTCTATAATGAAAAATAAATATGTGTTTAAATTATACATATAAGATCGGAATCATATCTTATACAAAAAAATGCTTAAATTTATATAATTAACTACTGATTTTATTCAGGAATATTTTATGTACATAAATTTTTAAAAAATTTCAAAAAAATTATAAATAGTCGAGATTTTTAATCTAAACAGTTTTAACGAGTTTAAAAATCACCAAAAATTTTTTTCAAAAAACTAGAAATATCAATGTGATTGATATTCTAGTCAGCAATTAATTTAAACCTTTTAAGCAAAATATTTAAAACAACTAACAATAACATCGGTTATCTTATTTTAATTTTTAATAAACTTTATAGTAAATTTTGAATGTTAAATTAGAATAATTAAAGCAAATAAATTTTTTACGTTAATATCTATAAAATAGAATTAAGTCTTTCTCAGAAAAGAGAATTAAAGACGTTGTTTATAAAAACAAATAAGTATATTCAGCGTTATCCGAATAGTTGGCGGTGCGGACGGGGCTCGAACCCGCGACCCCCGGCGTGACAGGCCGGTATTCTTACCTACTGAACTACCGCACCTTTATTTTATTACTTTAAAATAAGTAAAAAGAAATAATAATATTACATCTACTCAAACGTCAATAATTTTCATAATGGATATTTATTTCTTAGTAATGTCATTTGAAAATTAGATTCACTTTTTTGAATTTACTAAACTACTCTTTTTCTTCAGGAAAATTTTTGCGCCACATGCAATTGCGGTTTCTTTGGTATATTAAATCCAAATACTTTTCATGGGACGAAGCCTCTTCATTCTTTGCATGAATCACCTTCAGTAATAAATTTTTATTAGCATCTTTTTGAAGAGGATAAGTTTGGAAGAGATTTACAATCTTTTTATTATATTGTTTTTCTTTTTCTTCTTCGGAAAAGTTCATCACAGACTGGTTACTAGTCATCAATAAAAAAATATCTGCTAGAATTTCTGCGTCAATTAGAGCACTATGAAAAGTTCGTCTACGACTATCAATCAAATATCGATCACATAACGCATCTAAGCTATTCCGTTTTCCTGGAAAAAGTTTACGTGCCAGAAGTAAACTATCGATTACTTTGCAAAAAGTAGTAATTTTACCAATACCAAGATTTAACATTTCAAATTCATAATTTATAAAGCCAACATCGAATGAAGCGTTATGAATAATTAATTCACTACCATAAATAAAGTGCAGGAATGCGTTTGCGATATCAACAAATTTTGGTTTATCTTCAAGAAACTTATTATCAATACCATGCAAGCTGAATGCTTCTGGATCAACAGGTCGATTAGGATTTATATAGACATGAAAACGCCGTCCAGAAAGACGTCGATTAATAATTTCTATAGCACCTATTTCAATAATTCGATGTCCTGTATAATGAACACCTAATTTGTTCATACCTGTAGTTTCAGTATCCAAAACAATCTGTCTTGTAACATTAATATTCATAAAATTTTTATGTCAAATTTAACGTTTATAAAGTAAAACTAATTATATCAAAAAATGCAAAAACAAATTGCAATTTTTACTGATGGTTCATGTTTAGAAAATCCTGGTCGTGGAGGATATGGCGCTATACTTCGTTATAAACAATATGAGAAGATTTTCAGCGCAGGTTATTATTTAACTACTAATAACCGAATGGAATTAATGGCAGTTATTGTAGCACTAGAAGCGTTAACGGATTCTTGTAAAGTAATTCTTAGCTCTGATAGTCAATATGTTCGCCTTGGTATCACCAATTGGATAAGTAGGTGGAAAGTATGTGGTTGGAAAACTACTAATAAAAATCCTGTAAAAAATATTGATTTGTGGCAAAGACTGGATGCAACCATACAACCACATATTTTATTTTGGAATTGGATAAAGGGACACTCTGGTCATCCAGAGAATGAATATTGCGATGAATTAGCCCGTTTGGCAGCTAATAATCCAAGTTTGGAAGATAATGGTTATCAAATGCAAAAATTAAGTCAAGATAATAAATATATAATATCTGAATAAGAACATTATTCACTAGAAATAATGTCTATTATTATAGATTTCTAGTTATAGTTAGTAATGCTATTAGTTTTCGCGTTCCTAAGTGAAGCTTTAATTTTTTCAGTTGCATCAGATTAGCCGAGACAGTAAGCTTTCGTGCAATGATTATACTTAAATAACCAACGGTTGAGAAATTAACACCGAAAAGTTTCCATATAAGAAATTTCAAAGGAACCTTATTTTTTAATAAGCGTGGTATAAAACTTCGAAATTAAGAATTTTTAACCAAACTAATAAACAACTCTTTTTATACATAGAATTTTTGTAAAAGCAGACAATGAAAAAATTCGAAAATATTGACGTAATCTAGATATGTTAATTGATTTAAACATTGTAATAATTACCCAATCATCTTCAACGAGAACACAATCAACTTCCTTTAATAACCGATAAGGGATCACTTATGTAAGAAAAGATATGAATGAGCAAACAAGCATCAGTTGATTTATTAGCAAAAGGTAGTTGGTATGGGTCACCGATCACTTGTAAACATTCACCGTTAAGATCGAAATTAATTTAATGAGAAATAGAGCAGTTGTCGGTATTTAAGTGTATACTTAGTGACCCAATCTTAAGAAAATGGGTTCCGAATAATTTTGGCTACCAAGATTTTAAATTTTTTTCTAACATTTGACGATGATAGGTTCCAAAAGAAATATTTTCCCATGAAGTTGGTTCCTCCTCCTATCTTTTGCTTTTCAGTAATTTCATAGTGGTTCTTTTTTTCATAATCATGAAAAGTATGAGGTTGGTAATGAATCTCGTTTGTATTCCTACATTAACAAACAACTACACTTGGATATTAAAAAATGATAATAAGCAATGTTTAATAATAGATCCTGGTGAAGCACCTCCTGTACTAAAAATATTATCCCATCAAAAGTTGAAGCCTATTGCTTTTTTATTGACCCATCATCATTGGGATCACATTAATGGTGTTAATGAACTTTTACAATATTTTTCATCAGTACCCGTTTACGGTCCAGAGGAAACTCGACATAAAGGAGCAACACAAATAGTTAATGAAAATGATTGTTTAATATTACTTGGTCATACGTTTATTGTAATAGCATTGCCTGGACATACGCTTGGACATATTGGGTTTTATTGTAATCCTTGGTTTTTTTGTGGCGATACAATTTTTTCTGCTGGATGCGGAAGAATTTATGAAGGTACATCAAGTCAAATGTATGAGTCACTGCAAAAAATTAATCGATTGCCATCCACTACTATAATTTGTCCAGCACATGAGAATACATTAGAAAATTTGAATTTTGCTGTTTCTATACTACCAAAAGATAAAAATATTGTTGCTTACCAAAGCAAAGTTAAAAGTTTACAAATAAAAAATCAGCCTAGTTTACCAACTAACCTAAGTTTAGAAAGAAAAGTTAATCTTTTTTTGCGCTGTAATGATCTATCTGTTCAAAAAGGGTTAGACGTTCAACCCTCTTTTAGAGAAGAGAAACTCATTTTTTCTATGTTACGTAATAAAAAAGATTACTTTTAAGTTTTAATGAAATGCTTGTTCAAGCCAAATAAAGAAAAGATTCAAAAAAAAGAAATAAAATAAAAAATCCTAACAGAAACATCCGTATTAAATTTTTCTTCTTGTAAAGAAAAATTTTTAGATTCATACTCTTATTTCTTTTTTAATTTTTTATTTGCTTTACTTGGCAAGTAAAAATTTGTTTTACTTCGACATTAATATAAAGTTCTAATAAAGAAGTTGATTTTTAATCAACCTTAAATATTATAATTGCGATCATGATATCTAATGATTTTAGAAAATTATTTTTTTTTACTATTTAAATTTAAAACTTCTAATGAAGAAAATCCATAACGTTTTAATGTAGGAGCAAGTGTTATCGTCTTTGATGTAATGGCTGAACAGTAAACCTTGTTTGGTCCTTCTGCTATTATTTTACTCCTCATATTGAGATTAATATCTTGTTTTACTGTCCATAACACACGCTGAGCAACAGCTAATCCAGAATCAATAAAGTTTGTTCTTCTTGGAAGAATTTTTCGAAGTTCAAAATTTAGTAATGGAAAATGAGTACAGCCTAAAACGATGGTATCGGGTGAATCTATTGTTCCTAACCATGGACTCAGAATATTAAATAACGCTGACATTGATACTAATTTACCGTGTAATTTAGCCTCTGTTATACTTACGAGATTAGCTGCTTTTAAATGCAAAATACGACAGTTTCTAGCGAATTGATTAATCAAATTATGAGTATAGTTACTTTCTAGAGTACCACGTGTTGCGAGTAGTCCAACGACTTTGTTACGAGTAGATTTAGCTGCTAGTTTAATCGCGGGCACTACACCAATAATTGGAAAAGGAAAGAGAGCTCGAAGCATTGACATAGAAACAGTAGTGCTAACTGTATTACAAGCAATAATAATTAGATCAAATTGATGTAATCTCGACATTATAGAAATAATAGTAATGACTCTATCAGTAATGAATTGCTTTGATTTTTCTCCGTAAGGAAAAGCCTGATTATCAAACATATATAAATAACGAGCATTTGGTAATATTTGTTTTACTTTACTAAAAATCGATAAGCCTCCAACTCCAGAATCAAAGATGAGAATAGTAAGTTGCTTGGTATTTTTATGGGAAAATGTTTGCTGTAAAGTGAGATTGAAATTACTTAACGTAAAAATCAATTTTTTTTTCATGGTCTTTATAAAAAGACAGTCATCATCATTGGTTAATGATTTAGTCTTTAAATGTTAGGAAGTTCAGTTTTTTGAATTAAGAAAGAAATCAATTATACTATATTTGCTTAAATAACATTAATCTATATCAGAATATGCAATATCAAAATATAGTCAATTTTAAAAAAGTCAGACAACCTTTATCTGCAGTTTTTCTAGATAGAGATGGAACAATTAATATTGATTACGGTTATGTTCACGAAGTTAGTAATTTTCACTTTATTGACGGTTCCATTAATGCAATGCAGGAATTGCAAAACATGAAATTTATTCTAGTAATTATCACCAATCAGTCTGGTTTAGCTCGCGGTTTCTTCAGAAAGGATCAATTTTTTTATTTGACAAAATGGATAAATCGATCGTTAAAAAATTATGGAATTAATTTAAAGGGTACTTATTTTTGCCCTCATTATCCACCAATAAATGTTGGAACATTCCATCAAGGGTGTAGTTGTCGTAAACCAAAACCAAAAATGTTGCTTGAAGCGCAACGCCATCTATGTATTGACATGTCATCTTCTTATATGGTTGGGGATAAAGAGGAAGATATGTTAGCAGCTAAAGCAGCAGGAGTTGGCACACGAGTGCTGGTACGTAGTGGAAAAAATATAACTGAAAAAGCTAATAAAATAGCAGATTTAGTTATCGATAGTTTGGCTTTACTACCTTTTGAAATTAAACAATATCATAGAGTTTCATGGTGACAAAATTTCATAACGGCAGCTTTTAATAACAAGCTCTAGTAAGAAACTAAAACGCTTATCTTTAGCTAAATTCTTATCCTTAAGAAGGAATAAGATTATTACTTAGTAGTGTAGAACTCTTCTTTTTATAAAAAGAGGATCTATTTATCATTGGTTAAACTTTGAGTTTTTATAAAAATCTAAACTCTAATACCTTCACCAAGGCGCTATCGATAATGTTTTTTACTTTAAAAAAGTTCCAGATGATTCCCCCCTTCTAAAGGAAAAAGGATAAATTGAGATGATAAAAAACGGAACATTAAAGTTTTTGAACAGTTTTGCAATTGATGTCTGTGCGCAATGTATTGTTGCTGCGAATACAAAAATTGAGTTATTCAAATTTTGGCAAAAGGCTAAAGAGTATTCTATGCCAGTAATAGTGCTAGGGAGCGGAAGCAATGTTTTATTTTTAGAGAATTACGATGGAACCGTGCTACTTAATCGAATAACAGGTATAACGATCGAAGAACGATCTAATGCTTGGTACCTACATGTAGGGGCAGGTGAAATTTGGCACAACTTGGTAAATATCTGTCTTAAAAAACGTATTCCAGGTTTAGAAAATTTAGCTTTGATACCTGGTCGTGTTGGTTCTGCTCCAATTCAAAATATTGGCGCTTATGGAGTCGAACTGCAACGGTTTTGTAATTATGTTGATGTACTTCAATTAACAACTGGCAAAACATTTCGTTTAAGTGTAGATGAATGCCAATTCGATTATCGTGATAGTATCTTTAAACATTCACTTCGTGAAGAATATGCAATTATTTCGATTGGATTGCAACTTTCCAAGTTTTGGGAGCCAGTACTAACACACAGTGATTTATCACATCTTAAAAAACAAAAAATTACCCAAAAAACAGTTTATGATATAGTTTGCATGTTGCGACGTAAAAAATTACCAGACCCTACATTTTATGGTAATGCAGGAAGTTTTTTTAAGAATCCAACTATAAATATTTCAAATGCAGCAACATTACTTAATTGCTATCCTGATACCCCTTACTATCCACAGCTAGATAAGGGGAAAGTAAAACTATCAGCAGGTTGGCTCATCGATGCCTGTGGATTAAAAGGTTATCAATTAGGTGGTGCGGCAATTCATAAAAGACAAGCATTAATTTTAATCAATATTAATTGTGCGACAGGCAAAGACGTTGCTAAATTGGCCCATCATGTACGTCAAAAAGTGGCAGAAAAGTTTTCTGTTTGCTTGGAGCCAGAGGTGCGTTTTATTGGTGCACGTGGTGAAATAGACGCATTAAGAGCAATAACATGAAAAATGTGACCATTCCGATTAAGCTGATTAGTTTGTTATCCGATGGGAATTTTCATTCTGAAGAGAAATTCAGTAGATTATTAAGATTAAGTGCCGCTACTATTAAAAAGGAATATATTCCAATAGTACGTGACTGGGGTGTAAACGTATTGACGGTTCATAATAAAAAAGGTTATCGACTGTGCTCCCCTTTACATTTACTAAACAAAAGTATAATTCAAGCATATTTATCGTCTGGTCGATTGTCGGTTGTATCAGTAATTGACTCTACCAATCAATACTTAATTGACCGCATTGGGATAATACAATCTGGCGATGCTTGTATAGCAGAGTATCAAATACAAGGTAGAGGTAGACGTGGTCGGAAATGGATATCATCATTTGGAAATGATTTGTATTTGTCCCTTTACTGGCGTTTTCAAGCGGGTTTAATTGCTACAGAAGGTCTTAGCTTAATGGTTGGCATTGTTATGGCAAAAGAACTCCAACGTTTAGGTGTAAAAGATATTCGTATTAAATGGCCGAATGATCTTTATTTAAATAATCGTAAATTAGCTGGAATTCTAGTAGAAATTTTTGGCACAATTGGGGATGTTGCACACATTGTAATTGGCATAGGGATTAATCTCGAAATGCGTAGCAAAATCTCCTTAGAAAAAATTAATCAAAAATGTGTTAGTTTGATAGAAATAGGGATTGTTATCAATCGCAATACTTTAGCTGCAAAATTAATTAATATACTACGAAAAGCATTAAAGCAGTTCGAACACGACGGATTTGCACCGTTTGTCTCTGCTTGGTGCAATATGGACAATTTTTTTGAAAAACCGGTAAAGTTATTTATTGGTAAAAAGGAAATTAGAGGTGTAGCTCGTGGAGTCGATAACCGAGGTAACCTATTGCTGGAACAGGATGGTCAAATTTATTCTTATTTTAGTGAAGAAACATCGCTTCGCGGTTTGTGAATATAGAACTGTTACTTTAAAATGTCCTAGAAAAATAAAGAACATCAAATATAAACTATAAAGAAGAAAAAATCTTACTCGAACGCACTTTCCTTTGAGTAGTGCGTCTCTAGGAAAATAGCCTAATTAGTTTCTACTAATTTTATCTCTATTTAATGGTCTGTTACCAATACCTAAATTTGTATGTTTGCTTCTAAAAAGCACCTAAACACTCCTTAGTTACAACTTATTTAAATTTTTGGAAAGAAATCTTGAAATTCCTTCCTTAGAAGGAAAAATTCCCTCTTGCCCCTTTTTCCACTGAGCTGGGCAAACATCGCCGTGTGCTTCGTAAAACTGTAATGCGTTAACCATTCGTATTATTTCATCAATATTGCGACCAAATGGGAGATCATTAACAACTTGATGACGAACAATTCCATTTTTATCTGTTAAAAATGAACCGCGTAAAGCAACACCAAACTCTGGATGCTCGATACCATAAGCTTTAATAATTTCCCGTTTGACATCTGCTACTATAGGATATTGAATTGACCCAATACCTCCTTGCTCAATTGGAATTTGTCTCCAAGCACTATGCACAAACTCAGAATCAAAGGACACACCGACAACTTCTACGCCGAGTTTTTTGAACTCTATATAACGTTTGTCAAAAGCAATCAGCTCAGATGGACATACAAATGTAAAGTCCATTGGCCAGAAAAAAATCACTGCCATTTTGTCTTGAATAAACGATTTTAAGTTGAAATTATTAATAATTTCACCATCGCTAAGCACAGCAGCAGCCGTAAAATCAGGGGCTGGACGAGAAACTAGCATCACAATAATTCTCCAATCTATATTTTATATTCATTACTTTAAATAATAAATTTAACTAAATCAAATAAAGCACACCATTCTATTATATATTCTCTCATTTTTAAAATAATTTCTTTAAATTTTAAAAATTGCATTTTTTGATTATGTTTCATTTAAAACTGATTTATAGTATAATCTGCTTAAAAAACAAATTGTTGATATCGTTCAGATTATTAGAAACCTTTACGAAAAAGCAAACATGCAAAATTTTTTCACCAAACCACTTGTACTATTATACTAATTTTTGGGTCAAAAAAAAACGGCAAAATCTTTTCACTTACATCTCATGATTGTTTAAATTTCTTAAACTAGATAAGAAGTAAAAGATAACTGCCAATACAAGATGATATTGCATGTCACAAATACTACATATATAAAAAAGTTTTTCAAGAAGAATTTAATTTATAAACTAAAACAGTAGAAATAATCTCTGATAGTATATCTATCTGTAAGATAGAATTGGTTTTAATAGATTTCTATAAATATCTACTATTATTTATTTTATTTCTTTGCTTAGAAAGCAGAATCTCTTTGCCGATTAGCGAGAAGAGGATGTTAATCGTTTTGCTAGAATAATTTTGGAAAAATGTATCTAATTTATTAGAGAAAATAGAAATGTGTACATGGTACGCAAGTTATTTTTTTTATTTATAAAGTTAAAGATAACCTCTCTAAATTTAGGAGTAAAATTAATAATGAAGTTTCAACTACTAAAGACCAATGGTCAGGCACGTCACGGAAAAATGATCTTTGACCGAGGCATAGTCGAAACTCCAGCGTTTATGCCAGTAGGCACGTATGGTGCTGTCAGGGGAATGACACCAGAAGAAATTAAAGAAACCGGAACACAGATATTAATTAGTAATGCTTTCCATTTATGTTTGCACCCAGGAAAAGCGATAGTGAAATTACATGGTGACTTACATAATTTTATGCGCTGGAATGGTCCAATAATAACTGATTCTGGTGGTTTTCAAACGTTTAGCTTAGGCAATTTTCGAAAATTAACAGAAGAAGGCGCTTATTTCCATAATCCAGTTGATAGAAATTTGATGTTTCTGAGTCCTGAACGATCAATGGAAATTCAATATGACTTTGGTACAGACGTTGTTATGGTTTTTGATGAATGTATAGCTTATCCATCTGATTGGACTCAAACAAAAAAATCAATGGAAATGTCACTACGCTGGGCGCAACGTAGTCGAAAAAGATTTAATGAACTAAAAAATCCAAATTCGATATTCGGTATCATTCATGGTGGCATTTACGAAGATTTACGCGATTTATCAATAAAAAAACTTATAGAAATTGGTTTTGATGGCTATGCTATAGGTGGACTGGCAGTAGGAGAGCCAAAAGAAGACATGCATCGCATACTGGCACATACCTGTCCAAAAATTCCAATTGATAAGCCTCGTTATTTAATGGGAGTCGGCAAACCAGAAGATTTAGTGGAAAGTGTTCGCTTGGGAGTTGATTTGTTTGATTGCATTATTCCGACACGCAATGCTCGTCATAGTCATATTTTTTTTACCAATGGAACTTTAAAAATTCGTAATTCTTGCTATAAAGATGATCTATTACCGATAGATACGAAATGTGATTGCTATGCTTGTCTTAATTATAGCCGTTCATACTTGCACCATCTTGACCGATGTAATGAAATATTGGGTATTCGCTTAAATACTATTCATAATCTACGTTATTATCAGCGCTTAATGGAAGGTTTACGACAAGCTATTGATAGAGGTAATTTAGATGAATTTGTAAATTGGTTTTATCAAAAAATAAAGAAATAGCCTCCTGTTCATATTATTTATAATGACAGAACTTATCATCACTACAAAGGAAATTAAAAATGAGCTTTTTCGTTTCTAACGCTGTTGCCGCTACTGACTCTCCTTCTCAATCTAGTCCTTATTCTTTAGCAATAATATTACTTATTTTTGGATTAATTTTTTATTTCATGATACTACGTCCACAACAGAAACGTGCTAAAGCGCATAAGAAATTAATGAATTCTATTTCCAAAGGAGATGAAATTTTAACCACCGGAGGTTTAGTTGGTCGTGTTACAAAAGTGACGAGTCCTGACTATATTTCTATCGCACTTAATGAAACCAATGAAGTGGTAATTAAACGCGACTTTGTCGCTGCTATCCTACCAAAGGGTACAATAAAAGCATTATAGTAACTTAATTTCATGTCATTGTTTTTCAAAAATCTTCTTAAATTTAAGCAATCTTGTGTTAAATCATTATCCTTTATGGAAAAATATAGCACTGGTATTATCACTTGTTGTTAGTACATTGTATGCACTTCCTAATCTATATGGTGAAGACTTGTCTATACAAGTTATTAATCTACAAGGTAATAGCGCTAATGAGTCAGTATTAACTCAAGTTCGTAAAGTGTTAGAGCAAGAATCTATTCCTAGTAAATCTATTGCTATAGAAAATAAAACTATTATAGCTCGTTTTACTAACTCTAATGCACAATTTCACGCTCAAGAGGTTTTAATAAAAGTCTTAGGTGAAAACTATGTTGCAGCTCTTAATTTAACTCCAGCAGTGCCAAATTGGTTAACTAAATTTGGAGCTTCACCAATGAAGTTAGGATTAGACTTACGGGGAGGTATTTACTTTTTAATAGAAGTAGATACTAACCCTGCAGTTGAAAAGTTACAGGAACAAATAATTGAAACTTTGCGTCTTGAATTGCATGATAATGCGATTTCCTATGAAGCGATACTTAAAAAGGCGAATTACGAAAATGAAATTCAATTCAATAATACTAAGAATCGAAACCAAGCAGCTCTATGGCTCGTTTCACGATATAATGATATAACGGTTAATAATTATGGAAAATATACTGTACGAATAGCACCCACGAGTGATCGTCAACGTCAAGCACGTGAATCTGCAGTGTTACAGAATATAAATATATTACGTAATCGCATTAATCAATTGGGTATTTCAGAACCCTTAGTACAACGACATGGCTTCAATCATATCGCAATAGAACTACCAGGTATCCAAGACATTGCTCTTGCTAAGAAAATTCTTGGAGCAACCGCTACTCTAGAATTTCGTTTGGTGAATAATGATTTGAATCTAGATACCATTTTTTCTAGAAATCTTCCAGAAAATTTAGAGATTAAGATGACTAGTGATGGAAAACCAATTGTTTTATATAAAAAAGTTATTTTAACGGGAGAACATATTATAGACGCTGTATCTAGCACAGATGCATATAATCGTCCTCAAGTAAACATATTGCTTGACGATATCGGTGGATTAACTATGTTTCATTTCACTAAAGATAATATTGGAAAATTAATGGCTACTTTATTTGTAGAGTACAAAGATGGAGGAAGAAAAAACCCTAATGGGCGTCCAATTTTGATAAAAAAAGAAGAAATTATTAACATTGCAACAATTCAATCTAGATTTGGTAATAATTTTCGAGTAACTGGTATCAATAGTCTTAGCGAAGCTCGACTTCTTTCTCTGTTATTAAAAGCAGGAACATTAACCACACCGATTCAAATTGTAGAGGAACGTACTATTGGTCCAACTCTTGGATCAAAAAATATTACTAGAGGATTAAAGGCTTGCTTTTCAGGATTGATAACATCTATTTTATTTATGGTGATTTGGTACAAAAAATCTGGCTTGATTGCTGCTGCAGCACTTATAGTCAATTTAATTTTAATTATTGCCATCATGTCTTTGTTACCAGGTGCCACCTTAACCATGCCAGGTATTGCGGGTATTATATTAGCATTAGCGGTATCAGTCGATGCCAATGTGCTTATCAATGAACGAATTAAAGAAGAACTGTGTAGCGGACGTCAAGTTCAGCAAGCTATTCATGAAGGTTATCGATGTGCACTTCCAAGCATTATTGACGCCAACCTTACCACGTTAATTACTACTATTATTCTATACTGTTTAGGAACAGGACCAATTAAAGGGTTTGCAATCACCACTTCTATTGGAACTATTACCTCAATGCTTACAGTAATTATAGGAACGCGAGCTATCACTAATCTGCTTTACGGCGGAAAGAATATCGATAATTTTTCTATCTAACAGAGGAGTTTATTATTGAAAATTTCTTTAATCAGCAAAAAGCGAGATTATTCAAAAGAAATAAATTCTAATCAAACAATCTATGATTTTATGCGCTGGAGTTTCATATCATTCAGTTTTTCTTTATTCTTTCTCGTTATTTCTATTGGTATTATAGCAATACAAGGTTTTAATTGGGGTATAGATTTTACCGGTGGAATAATGATAGAGCTTAATTTAACAGAAGCTGCCAATCTCGAAAAGATTCGCGATGGACTTAGAAATGCAGGTTTCATCGATTCATTTGTACAAAATTTTGGAAGCTGTCATGATATCATACTTCGTCTTCCGCTTTTAGAAGATAAATGTTTTGATCAAGAATTTAAGAAAAAAATTCTTGATGTGATTGCTTATTCTACAGGCTGTAAAGTCACTCTGAATAGAGCAGAATTTATTGGACCAAATATTGGGAGTAATCTATTACAAGATGGTGGAATAGCATTATTTATTGCGTTAATTGCTATTTTTATATATGTTTGGTGTCGATTTGAATGGCGAATAGCAATTGGCGCAGTTATATCTCTATTACACGATATAATTGTTACGCTTGGTGTTCTATCTTTATTAAAAATAGAAATTGATCTTACAATTATTGCGTCTTTAATGTCAGTAATTGGATATTCATTAAATGACAGCATCGTAGTATCAGATCGTATTCGTGAAAATTTCCAAGTAATTAACTTCTACAGTGCTTATGATATAATCAATATTTCGTTAACACAGATTTTTAATCGAACAATAATAACATCAACTACTATACTGGTAGCTATGGTGATTTTATTGATTTTCGGAGGGACGGCATTACGTGGTTTTTCTATCGTATTATTTACTGGCGTACTTATTGGTACTATCAGCTCCATTTATGTGTCTTCGGCTCTTTCACTTAAGCTTGGTATAAAACGACAATTCTTTTTAAAAGAAGAAATAGAGAAAGAATGTGCCGATCGGAAATGGCTCATTCCTTAAATTTAGTTTTTTTGAGGCAACTTTATCGAGATTAATATAAAAAAGCTATTAATATTTTTTACTTTTGTTTTTTTTTATTAATTTAACTAAAAGTTAAATCAAAGATCAGAACTGATATAATATTACTCTAATTTATTTATCGATCAATAAACTATTTAGTGTAATGATGTGGCATGAGTAATGCTATCCTATAAAAAGGAACATCTTTATGTTTTAAATTTTTAGAAAAGCAAGTTTATCTAATAAAAGGTTTTTATTTTTCTGTACAACAGGACTCATTTAAAAAATATAACTCACACATGCATTTTTTTCTTACTTAAGAGCTTGCATGAGTAAGCAACTTTAAAAAACTATAGACGCCAATACTAATTAATTTTCTTTTTGTTAAGAAAAAAAGATGATGGATGATGATGAATTTTTTCTTAAACGTGCATTCAAACTAGCAAATCGAGGTCGTTTTACAGCTGCACCGAACCCCAATGTTGGGTGTGTTATTGTTCAAAAAGGACGTATTGTCGGCGAAGGAAATCATCAATATTTCGGTGAACAACATGCTGAGATATGTGCATTGCATAACGCAGGTAGCAAGGCATACGGCGCTACCGCATATGTTACACTTGAGCCATGTAGCCACCATGGAAAAACACCTCCTTGTACTGAAGCGCTGATACAGGCTGGTATAGCACGAGTAGTGTCTACTATTTCTGATCCAAACCCTCAGATAGCAGGGCGTGGATTTTTCCGATTGCAACAAGCTGGAATTAAGGTACGTTATGGCTTGATGATTTCTGATGCAGAAACCATAAATAGAGGCTTCCTTAAGCGTATGCGAACTGGTTTTCCATGGGTTAGACTTAAGCTCGCTTCATCATTGGATGGTCGTACGGCTATGGCGTCTGGAGAAAGTCAATGGATCACTTCTCTCCAATCAAGACAAGATGTACAATGCTGGAGGGCTGAAAGTGACGCTATTTTATCTACCGCTACTACGGTACTAGCAGATAATCCTACTTTAACAGTACGCTGGTCATCTTTACCAAAAGATGTACAGGCAATTTATCCGTTGGAACGATTTCGTCAACCAATACGAGTTATTATTGATAGCAATAATTGTGTCAGACCATTGCATCGAATTATAATGAGCGAAGGTTTAACTTGGTTAGCCCGTAAATTTCCTGATGATTTAGTATGGCCTAGTTCTGTTGAGCAGATTCAAATACCAATGAATGAAGGAAATAAATCAAAACACCTTGACCTAATAGAACTAATGATTCGTTTAGGATGCCGCCAGATTAATAATTTATGGGTTGAAGCAGGTGCAAGGTTAGCTGGAGCACTATTAAGTAGTAATCTAGTAGATGAATTAATACTCTATCAAGCGCCGAAATTACTTGGTTCTGATGCCCGTCCATTGTGTTTTTTAAAAGGATTAGAAAAGCTTAGTACAGTACCTAGTTTTGTTCTACTTGATGTTCAGCAAGTTGGTCCTGATGTTCGGCTACGTTTAACGCCTGATCGATAGAATTTCATTTAATTTATGTTATTGATGAAAATTTTGTTAGGATTGTAATGTTAGATCAAAATGATCTGTTTAACGTAAATAATAAAAAAGAGGATATATTAATTGAATATTATTGAAGGTGCTTTTTTAACTTCTAATGCATATATCGCCATTGTTGTGTCACGTTTTAATTATTTTATAAATGAGAAACTTCTTAGTGGCGCGATCGAAACTTTAAAACGTGTTGGTCAAGTTAAGGATAAAAATATTACTGTAATTTGGGTCCCTGGAGCTTATGAACTACCATTAGTAGCTAATATGCTAGCAAACAGCAAAAATTATAATGCAATTGTAGCGTTAGGGACAATTATTCGCGGAAGTACTTCCCATTTCGATCTTATTTCAAGTGAATGTATCTCTAGTCTATCTGCAGTTTCTATTCGAACTATGATACCAGTAACATGTGGAGTATTAACTACTGAAAATGTTGAACAAGCTATTGAGCGCGCTGGAACAAAAGCCGGAAATAAAGGTACAGAAGCTGCGCTAGCTGCTCTTGAGATGATTAACGTACTCAAGCTATTAAATGAATAAGCTTTTTATGATAAATTCAATCAGCAATAATGAGAAATTTTATAAAAATAACTTTGCTTCCCGTCGAAGTCGGGCTCGACAGTGTGCAGTTCAAGCACTTTATTCTTGGCAATTATCGAATAACAGAGCTACCGACGTTGAAATTCAATTTTTATTGAATCAAAGCGTAGCAGATATAGATATCAATTATTTCTATGAACTGTATACTGGAGTCATAAATAATAGCAAAGAGTTAGATGGATTAATGGAACCTTATCTTTCACGTCGTTTGAAAAGAGTGGATCAGGTTGAACGTGCAGTGTTGCGCATTGCTTTGTTTGAATTGAACAATTGTCGGGATATACCCTATAAGGTTGCTATTAATGAAGCTATTGAATTAACTAAACTATTTGGTGCAGAAAAAAGTCATAAATTTATTAATGGTGTTTTAAATAGAATTGCTTTTCAAATGCGCTCTGAATAAAAGTATCATACCGATTGTTCCCATTGTGAGTCACTAACCGCTGATTGTTGAAATAAGCATAAATGATAAACTAGAGTGACGGAAAAAGCATGTCATGCAAAGAAATTGATCTTATTGATCGTTTTTTTAATAAAATGCAAAAAACACGGCAAGACGTAATCATGGGAGTTGGTGATGACTGCGCGCTGCTATCAACAAATAAAGAAGAGTTGATTGCAGTCAGTACGGATACATTGATAGCTGGAAAACATTTTATGCCGGATATTCATCCAACAGACTTGGGATATAAATCACTTGCGGTTAATTTAAGTGACTTGGCTTCTATGGGAGCTGATCCAGCTTGGCTCTCTCTCGCAATAACTCTTCCTTCGATAAATGAAGATTGGCTGGCCTCTTTTAGCAAGAGTCTTTTTCGAGAGTTAAATTATCATAATATGCAACTTATTGGTGGAGATATCACTTGTGGTCCGTTAAGCTTAACCATGACCATTCAAGGAAAAGTACCCTTTGGGTGTGCCTTAACACGACATGGAGCTTGCGTTGGTGATCGGATTTATGTTACTGGCACTCTTGGAGATAGCGCGGCTGGCTTAGCAATATTGCAAAAACGTTTGCGAATTTTTAATTTACAAGATAGACAATATTTGTTATCGCGCCATTTGCGTCCACAACCACGTATTTTACAAGGAAAAGCACTTCGAAATATTGCAAGCGCTGCGATTGATATTTCAGATGGTGCAATAATGGATTTGAATCATATTCTTGTTCGTAGCAATTGTGGAGCTTGCATTAATTTGGACAGTATTCCCTATTCACTAGCACTTCTTCGACACAGTAATCAAGATCAAGCGTTACATTGGGCGCTCAGTGGGGGTGAAGATTACGAGTTATGCTTTACAGTTTCTCCTATCAATGATCGCCTCTTAGGAAATATAGTAGCAGATCTAAATTGTACCAACACATCTTTTACTTGCATCGGTTACATCATACCAAAAAATGAAGGAATTCAGTTTATGCGAAATAATAAAAAAGTAGAATATAGCTGGAGTGGATATACTCACTTCAAATAAAGATTATCTAAATAATAAGAACACCTCTTCTTCAAAGAAGAGAAGAACTTTCTTTTATCAAGAAAAACTAACAAAAAAGATTTTATGATAAAAATAAACAAGATCGATTTACTATAAAATGTCTAGTAAATTTTGTTAGTCTAGATGAAAATAACAGATTAAAAAATTAATCTAGTAATTATTTTAGAGTCAAAAATTACTTTAAAGTAACCAATTTTCAATTTGACGTTGAATTCCTTCACCATCGAGACCTAAATCTGAACGAATTTCCTCTTGACTTCCATGTGGAATAAAATAATCCGGTAAGCCAATATTTAATACCGGTATTTGCAATCGATGATATAGTACATAATTATTTACACCGCTACCAGCTCCACCTATAATAGTATTTTCTTCGATTGTTACTAATGCTCGATGAGTGTCAGCCAATTGGTTTATTAAAAATTCGTCAAGAGGCTTAACAAATCGCATGTCCACAAGAGTTGCGCCTATTGATTCTGCAGCTTCTTTAGCAAAAGGTAATAAAGCTCCAAAATTAAGAATCGCTACAGTGATTCCGTGTCGATGGATAATTCCTTTCCCTATAGATAATTTATATAAATTACTAAATGCTGCACCAGTACCCATACCTCGTGGATAGCGAACCACGCTAGGTCCTTTCTGATAAGAATAACCAGTATACAACATTAATCGGCACTCATTTTCATCGCTTGGTGTCATAATAACCATATTGGGAATACATCGCAGATATGATAGATCAAAAGCTCCTTGATGGGTTGCTCCATCAGTACCAACAATACCGCCACGATCAATAGCAAATAATATCGGCAAATTTTGAAGCGCTATATCATGAATAATCTGATCATAAGCTCTTTGTAAAAAAGTAGAATAAATAGCAACTACAGGTCGATAACCGCTAATAGCTAGTCCAGCAGAAAAAGTAACCGCATGTTGTTCAGCGATAGCTACATCAAAGTATTGACGTGGATAACGCTGAGAGAATGCAAACATGCCAGATCCTTCTCCCATAGCTGGAGTAATTGCCATTAACTTATTATCTTGCGCAGCAGTAGCGCATAGCCATTCACCAAACACTTCTGAGTAAGAAGGGATATTTTTATTTTTACTATTTGGAATTGATCCATTGTTAAGATTAAATTTTGGTACTGCATGCCAACGAATAGGATCTTGTTCAGCTGGCACATAACCATAACCTTTTTTAGTTATAGCATGAAGAATCTGTGGCCCTTTTTTAACCTGTATATTCTTTAGTGTTTTTATTAATCCTTGAACATCATGTCCATTTACTGGACCAGTGTAATTAAATCCAAGTTCTTCAAACCATGAACTAGGTGTTATCATATTTTTGATGTACTTTTCTATACGCTTCATAAATGTTTGAGGCATACCAGAAAGTACCTTTTTACTGCCATTACGAATAGTATAAAAAATCTTTCCAGAGAACATACGTGCTAAGTGAGTATTTAATGCCCCAACATTTCTAGAGATAGACATTTCATTATCATTTAATATGATTAATAAATCAGATTTAATATCTCCAGCATGATTTATTGCTTCAAATGCCATGCCAGCAGTAATGGCACCATCACCAATAACGCAAACTATACGACGATCTGACCCTTCATAAGCTGCTGCAATTGCCATTCCAAGCCCAGCGCTAATAGAAGTAGAAGAATGCCCTACTGAGAGATGATCATATTCACTCTCTTCTCGCCAAGGGAATGGATGTAGTCCGTTACGCTGACGTATAGTAGCAATGCGGTTTCGTCGTCCAGTTAAAATTTTGTGTGGATAAGCTTGATGACCAACATCCCAAATTAATCGATCAAACGGTGTATTATACACATAGTGCAAAGCTACTGTCAGTTCTATTGTTCCTAATCCTGAGGCAAGGTGACCACTTGAACGACTTACGGTATCTAGCAAAAATTGTCGTAATTCATTGCATAATATTGTTAAAGCTTTTTTAGGCAGTTGACGTAACTTTATAGGATTATCAGCCAAGGCTAACGTTGGATATTTACTTGCATCAAAACTCATACAGCTCTCACATTTTGACATGCAACAATTAATTGTTTGTTGCGTTTAGTAACGTACATAGTTTGCTAAAAATATTTAAGATAGCAATATCGTATCTAAATGTAGTAACATATTTCAAATGTATTAAGCGGAATTCTCGAAATAATTCTACGTCATTGGATTGCGTTACACTCATTACAATATCACTGGCAAATTTTTTTAGGAAAAAATTATTTCTTTTGAGATTTGCTCTCTTTGATTAGAGTAAATTACTTTCACTTACGTCAATTAAAACATCAAGAAAATTGTCTTGTTTTTAACAGCTCATCTGATAATAGCATTAGCAAAGCTCTATCAAACGATCAAGACTTTAATTAAAAAAATTTTTCTTTGTTTGCTGTTTATCCAGCTAAAAGGACAGGTATTACTGAATGACTTTGCAAGAAAAACAAGCGCATCAACAATACTATCCAAAAAGCAAGTTTCGTTTCTTGCATTTCTGACAAAAAATCAATATCAACTTTATACCAATATCTTTGTTATCTCTGCTTGGTTAATTCATGCATGAAGCATGTTCCTCTAGTGGGAAAGTTTAATCAAGTTTAAAAAAATAATTTAACGTATTCTTGTGCTTGTCTGAATTGAATCAACGTTTCATTTACTTCCAGTAAATTTACAGAAAATTTTCAAAGACGTTGATATAGTTAGCTATAAAGGCTCTTTTCATTGGAAACAATCAAGAAATCGATTATAGATTCTAATTTTAGAAATGAATAAAAGATTGTTGGAAAGGTTTATTTTTAATATAACCTATATATTTTTTTATTTAACGGTTCGCCGTATTGTAGATTCTTATCAGAAAGTAGTTTTAATAATTTAAAGTTAAATGGCACAAAAAGTTGTCTTTTCGGTTAACTCGATTTTTAATCTCTATTAAATTCTTAATAACCTTTAGAAGTAGAGTTTGATTTTTTTATTTATTCCATTGGGTTAAAAAGCTTCTTATATTTTAAGCGTTAATTTTTCATAAAAATTTGGTTCTTGATGAAAGAGATGTTAGTTTCATTTCAGTAATTTTAAAAAACGACACCAAGCATTAAGGAATTAATTTGTTCATTAAATTTCTTTATTATCTGTTGAGCAAACATCAAAGTTCAGGACGTCCTTTGGAAGGACTAATTGCGACGCTACCTCGGTTGCTTTAAGCTTTCCACAAAGCAATGAAATAATATTCAAAGAAAAATCTATAGCTGTTCCAGGACCTTGACTAGTAAGTAAATGGTAATGTGCATCATATACAACACGCTGATCTATCCAACGATGTTTAGGAATACAGTTTTTAAATGCCGGAAAACTAGTCATATAAGCTTCTTTAAATATTTGATAGTTTTGTAATACTAAAACTGGAGCAGCACATATAGCCGCTACTAGCTTACCAAGGAGGTGCATTTGATTAATATACTCCATCAACAGTGAACTTCGCTGAAAACATTCTGAACCTCTCTGTCCTCCAGGTAGGATGATGACATCAAAAAACTGTTCTTTTAAATCAACCAGCCGGGCATCAGAAAATAGTCGTAGTCCATATGAACAAATGACCATCAATGTATGATCATCACCGTTAACATTGGCCATTTTTACCTGGATATTGGCTCTTTTTAATAGATCAAATATAGTAACAACTTCAATTTCCTCAGTGCCATTAGCGACGCAAAGAAGAGCTGATTTATACATAATTAAATCTCTCCTTTTTTTTTATTTGATCAAATATCCGTTGATTTTTTGGTAAACTTATTCCATGTAAATGTGCGCGACGAAGAGCATAACCTGTAATATAATCTATTTCTGATTTTCGATTAGCCCGGATATCTTGCAACATGGAAGAGAAATTATTTTCGGTGCAATGAATAATTTGTTTAATGTAAATAAGAAGACTTTCATGATGGAAATGAAACCCTTCTCTATTCATTAATAGAGTTATTTCGCGACAAACAGTTTCAACTTCTTTTGAATAACGCTCTAATAAACCATTTCGACAATTATAAATTGCGGTAAGAGGATTTATTATGCAGTTAGCAGCAAATTTAATCCAACTTATCGCGGTAATATTATCATGCCAAATTACTTCTGGCAAAGATGAGTTTAATAGTTGTGTTGTTATTATTCTTAATGATTTCGCTTTGACGTTTCCAGGTCCAATAAAAGTTATACCGTTATTAACATGATAAATTTTATTGTCTTCACGATAAACAGCATGAGTAGTAATGCCGATAACTAATGGCTGAACTAAAATAGGTAATAGTTCTTCATATGCGCCAAGTCCATTATGCAATAACAAGATAATACAATCAGTACGTAGTTTCGGCAATAACTTCTTTACTGATTTAGATATTTGCCAGGCCTTTAATGCTACTAATAACAAGTTGCTTTCAGATAAATGTTTTTCATTATTAGCTAAAAATTGTAAACGATCTTCTTTCTTTTCTTTTACATTAATAACTTTTACATCACAAGTTGATCGAGGCACTTTTAGCCATCCTTGGATGTAATGACCTTGACGATTTAACGCTACTAGCCAAAGCATTCCTAATGCCCCGCAACCTAAAATAGTAATTTTCATTATTTAATTATCTTATTAGCTTTTGATTAAAAATTTATTTTTAAAATATCTTGCAATATATATATTCCTTATCATTTATTGCACTTATTTACAATTTTTATTTAAAACAAATCACCATTCAACTTACCTTCACTTGAATAAGTTATTTCTTTTTTTTGCTTTTTTTAAGGTTTAACTTTAAGTTTGAGAAGAAATAATTATTTTTTTTAAATCTTCATATGCAATTCTTCGAATATCTCCCTTAATATACGCGCTTTGTTCATCAGGAATTACTATTACTTCAATTATTCCTGGATACACTTTGAGATTTTGAATTAACAATTTTTCATTAATTTTTTTATAATCAGATAAGGCAATACGTAAGCTGTTCATATGTGACGGTTCACATAATACTATACTTACCAACAAGCAAATCAGTACTACTAGTAACCCCACTAAAAATACTAACTGAGTTCCTTTAAGTTGAAATAAAAGGCCACCGCATGCTCCTCCAAATGCACCACCAAGAAATTGACTAGTAAAGTAGACACCCATTGCTGTGCCTTTATAGCCAATTGGCGAATCTTGACTTATAAACGATGGAAGCAGAATTTCCATAATATTAAATGCTAGAAAAAAAAGTTGAATACCCGCGATTACCATCCAGGGATGATTGCTTGCTATAAGCAGCATCATCTCTGATATTAATAATAATGTTGTGTAACAGAAAAATGTGCGCTTCATGCATCGCTTAGCTTCAGTATAAATAAAGGTCGGCCAACCTATAGCGAATGAGATTAACATAATGATGGAATATACCTTCCATTGACAATTTTCCAAAAATCCAGCATGAACCATTGTGGATGGAATTACAATAAAGTTAGATATCAGTATAAAATGTAGACAGAAGATGCCAATGTTTAACTTAAGTAATTGTGAATTAGTTAAAATCTTATATATACCATCGCGTACAATGCCAGATTCTCGATTAAGTACATGATAATTTGCTGTGGGCACTATCAGTATCATTAGAGTACCTATTATCGTAAGTACACTAATACTAAAAAATAAGCCACTAAGACCAATGGCATGAGCTACAATTGGACCGACTACTACAGCTGTCATAAAAGTTAAACCGAAGCTAACACCAATAAGGGTTATTGCCTTAATTCGATTTTGTTCACGAACCAGATCTGATAGTAAAGCCATAACAGGTGCTGTAATTGTTCCTATCCCTTGAATAGCGCGGCCAAGGATAACACCCCATATATTATTAATTAATGCAGCAACGATGCTTCCAAAAACAAAGATCAACGAACTAAAAATAATAAGAAATTTGCGATTTAAATGATCAGAAGCCAATCCAAAAGGAATATGAAATATTGCTTGTGTTATTCCATAAACGCTGATAGCAAAACCTATAAATAATTCATTAGCACCTTGCAAAGACAAGCCATAAGTAGCTAGTGCTGGCAACATCATAAACATACCGAGCATCCGTAAAGAAAATATCACCCCTAAACCCCAAATAGCTCGTAGCTCTATATTAGTCATTTCTTGTCGTCCATTTTCCTACATATCTTAATTCCACTTAAGATATTGGATTTCTATAACAATTTTTATATTTATTATTCAACTAATCAATGGAGATAAAAAGTGGGTACATTTTAAGTTTGTTTTTATGAGTTATTTTGAATTTTTTAAAGGTCAGTGTAACAAATAACATAAAATTCATTTTTAAGTAATTAATAGTTATTAGCGCTTAGTAAAGAAGTAGCGAAGTTATATTTACAAAATAAAAAACTGTCTTGAAACGTTTTCAGCATCCAAATATAATGTTAGAGATGGATTTTTAACAAAATCTATTGACATCATTATGCTTAATGAAGAAACAACAACAATTGAAAACATAAATACTTTTCGCGCCCAATCTTTATCATTATTAATTGGTTCATAACCACGCAATGCTATTCCTAGCCACCATAAGCTAACTAAAACAGTAACAATCAAATATTTATGTCCAGTATATCCATTAAATGTTAGCATTAACGCGGCTAACATAAATCCAATTATATACAAAGTTATATGAAATTTTGTAACTAAAATGCTATGTTTTGCAGGAAATACTGGGATAGATGCTGCCAAATAATCATTGAGCCGAAAAATAGCAATGGCATATGAGTGTGGTATTTGCCATAAGCTAAAGATTAAAAGAAGAATTAATGCACAAGTATCAAATTGATTACTAATGGAACAATAACCAATAACTGGTGGAGTGGCACCAGATACGCTTCCGATTAGAGTACTATAGATAGATCTTCTCTTCATATATAAGCTATAGATGCCAACATAAATAATGAACCCTGCGATTGCTAGCCACATAACTAAAAAATTTTTCATAAAATACAATAGTGAAAAACCGGTAATGCCTAAAGACATAGCATAAGCTATGCAGATTTTTGGAGAGATAAATCCATTTGGAATAGCTCGATGTTTTGTTCTTTCCATTTTTAGATCTATGTCACGATCAATATAGTTATTAAAAACACAACCTGAAGCAATTATTAATGACATTCCTGTCAATGTAATTAGAAGCCGATTGCAATTAATCTGACCCTGCGATGCCAAGAAAAACCCGCCCATGGCAGAAATTAAATTACTAAGAACTATTCCTAATTTTATTACTTGAATATATGGCTTAATAAACATCAGTAACAGCCATTAGATTATGATCAAGGTGTCCCATGATCCACAAGGAACCAGTTACTAATATAGATATCACTAACACTGCGAATATAAATGCTATCAAATTCCATCTTTGTTCTGGCATCGAACTCAGATGGAGAAAATATTTTAGGTGAATTAGAACTTGAAAAATTGCACATATAATTAACACTGCAACAAGAATGCGTTCGTCGATAGATATTCTTTGGAGCACCACTGCAAACGAAATTATAGTTAAAAGAACAGAAGTTAAAAAACCAATTAAGTAGGACTTACAATAATTCTTAAAAAGATCAGAATCACGTAATATATTACTAGCCATAAATCACCATTATAAAACTTCGTATTAAAGTTAAATACATTTAATCAAATAAACTAATGTAAAGACACAAATCCACACTATATCTAAAAAATGCCAGAATAAACCCAAGCATTCTAGACGAACTTGATTGACTAAAGTTAAATTACGAATAGAAATTTGCGCTATCATAACTAAAATCCAAACAAGTCCAGATACAACGTGCAAACCGTGAGTTCCCACTAATGCAAAAAAACTAGAAAGAAAAGCGCTGCGATCTGGACCGTATCCCTTTGCAATAAGATAATGGAATTCATGAAGTTCCATGCAAACAAAAATAAGGCCAAGTAAAAAAGTCACGATTAGCCAAGTGTTAACTAAACCTTTTTTTCTTTGAAGCATAGCCAATATTACTGCACCGTAGGAAAGGCTACTTAATAATAAAAAAAAAGTTTCTAATAATATAAAAGGTAACTTGAATATTTCTTTACCAATTGGTCCATCCGCTACGTTATTGCTTAATACCGAATATGTAGAAAATAAAGTAGCAAATATGATACAGTCACTCATTAAGTAAATCCAAAATCCAAATAGTTTAATACTTCTCTTTTCATAGAGCTCGTACTCAGAATGAATGACATTACAATTAGATGTAGTTTTACTTAACATTTTCTTATGCCTTTATCGTTTCTGATAAAGCGAATATTCTCAATATGCGCGATTTCTTCTACCGGAACATAATAATCGGTATTTTCGTTAAAACTATGAACTATCCAGGTAACAATTACACCAATAAACCCAACAATTGCTAACCACCAAATATACCATACGATAGAAAATCCAAATATCAAGCTAAAACAAGCAATAACAACACCAGTTCCAGTATTTTTAGGCATATGAATTGGCTCATACTGTTTTGGTTGCTTATAATGAACGAATCCATTTTTTTTCCATTGCCAAAATATATCACGTTGATCGTCCACTATTGGAACAGTAGCAAAATTATAAAATGGAGGAGGAGAAGAAGTAGCCCATTCCAAAGTCCGTCCATTCCATGGATCACCAGTTAAATCAAGATTTTTTTCTCGATCTCGTATACTTACTATAATTTGAATGATTTGGCATAAAATACCTAATGCAATAAGTAGAACACCAAAAGCAGCTATCGTTAATAATGAATGGAAACTTGGATCAATACCTTGACTAAGTCGACGTGTCATTCCCATCAAACCAAGTGCATATAAGGGGATAAAAGCAATATAAAAACCGATCATCCAAAACCAGAAAGCTCGTTTTCCCCAAATCTCGTTTAGAGTATAACCAAATGCTTTCGGAAACCAATAAGTTAATCCAGCAAAACAACCAAATACTACTCCTCCTATAATAACATTGTGAAAATGGGCAATTAAAAATAAACTATTATGTAATACAAAATCAGCACCTGGTATTGCCATTAATACACCGGTCATACCACCGATAGAAAAAGTAACGATAAATCCTATTGTCCATAACATAGCTGAATTGAACGTAACACGGCCTTGATAAATAGTGAATAACCAATTAAAAATCTTCACCCCAGTTGGGATAGCAATAATCATCGTCGTAATTCCAAAAAATGCGTTAACATTAGCACCGGATCCCATAGTAAAGAAATGATGTAACCAGACACAAAAGGAAAGTAAGGTGATAGCAATAGTGGCCCACACTAGTGAATTATAACCAAATAACGATTTTTTTGAAAAAGTAGCAACCACTTCTGAAAAAACGCCAAATGCTGGTAACACTAATATATACACTTCTGGATGACCCCAAGCCCAAAAAAGATTGATGTACATCATCATATTGCCCCCCATATCGTTAGTAAAAAAGTGAGTATCCATGTAACGATCTAAGGTTAATAGCATTATAGTCACTGTCAAAATTGGGAACGCAGCAATAATAAGAATGTTAGTACATAAAGCAGTCCATGTAAAAACTGGCATACGCATCATTGACATACCTAATGTACGCATTTTCAAAATTGTGGTAAAAAAGTTAACCCCGGTTAGTGTTGTTCCAATACCAGATATCTGGATACTCCATATCCAGTAGTCAACGCCTACACTTGGGCTGTATTCTTTGCTCGACAATGGCGGATAAGCAGCCCAACCAGTTTGAGCGAACTCACCAATGCTTAGAGAAATATTCATTAAAACAACACCAACAATAAAAAGCCAGAAACTTACTGAATTCAAAAGAGGAAAAGCAACATCACGGGCACCAATTTGTAATGGAACAATTAGATTCATTAAACCAATAATGAACGGCATTGCCATGAAGATAATCATAATTACACCGTGTGCTGTTACTATCTGATCGTAGTGATGCGCTGGAAGGAAACCAATTCCATCTTCAGAAGAAGAAGCCAAAGCTTGCTGTAAACGCATCATGACGGCATCAGCAAAACCGCGCAGCCACATTATTAGCGAAGTAATTATGTACATAATTCCAATTCTTTTATGATCTACCGAAGTGAACCAACTATACCAAAGGTATTTCCACTTACCAAGATAAGTGACAAGAGTTACTATCCCTAAACCTATCAAGCTAATAGTGAAAACAGTGACCATAATAATCGGTTCATGATATGGAATTGAATTAATCGTCAATTTTCCGAGCATTTATTCCGCCTCTTTGGAGATTTTTTTTGGAAGCTTTTTCTAATAAAAAGAACAATTGATGATGATTGTTATTATCGCGATTTGATAGATTTTTTTTGATACATGATTTATTAATCACTTCTTGAAATAAGCATGGTTTTACATTGGAGAAATATTGCACCGAATCGAATTCGCTTGGAGCGGCCAATTGTGCATAAGATTCTGTAGTACAGAGTACCGCTGGCGATGCTTGAACCTTTCTCACCCAGTTATTAAAACCAACTTGGTCCAGTGTAGCAATAACAGTAAATTTCATTCCAGAAAACCCCAATCCACTGAAATTAGCTGAAATACCCTTATAATAACCTGGTTCATTAGCAATGAGATGAAGAGTAGAATTCATACCAGCCATAGCATAAATTTGACCGCCAAGTTGAGGAATAAAAAATGAGTTCATGACGGAATTTGAGGTAATTTCAAATTTTATGGGTACATTAACAGGAAACGCAATTTCATTAACTGTGGCAATTTTTTGTTCTGGATAAATAAATAACCATTTCCAATCTAAGGCAACGACTTGAATATTGATGGACTTGACATCTGAAGAAAGAGGCTTGCTTGGATCTAGCATATGTGTTGATCTCCAGGTCAGGATAGCCAAAAATATAATAATAAGAATAGGCACTGTCCATACCGCTAATTCTATTTTATGAGAATTAATCCAATTTGGATTGTATATTGCTTTAGCATTAGTGGCACGATATTTAAAAATAAACAAAAAAGTCATAACAATTACAGGTATTACAATAGTTAGCATTAATCCAAGTGCTGTTAAGATTAGTGAACGTTGCTCTAATCCAATCTGTCCTTTAGGATGCATCAGTACCATCTCACTACAACCGCTTGTCAGGGTAACTATGTTAATAAGCAATACAATTTCTAAAATTTTAGTGATGGTATATTTTAGTTTCATCTAACATTGAACAATCTCTGTAGAGTTGATATAAGCGTCATTCATAATTACGATAATAACTGGATATATTTTTTGCAATTGAGTAAATAATCAGTAAGGGTATTCTAAAAGTAGATCAAGGCGCTGTAAATACTCTTTCTTGTTAGATCTAACATTTTTTAGAGAAATATTGACCACACTTAAATTCATTTTTGCGTTTTTTAGATTTTAGTCAAACTGACATTTGATTTTAAATAATCTCTTTTTTTTGAGAAAGATTGAAAATACTTATAGCGCTTTACACTAAAAAAATTGCGTTAATAAGAACTCCGAATATTATTTACTTCGCAAGTAAATTGGAACCATACATTAATTTTATTAATAATGAATTCCTTAGTGAGTGAATATTTTTCCGTAAAATTTTTATTTTTTGGTGAATTTTTATTTATTTGTTGTTAACAACGCTCTTGCTGAAGCAAAGTAAACATAGATAAGCTTCTATTTATAAATTTCTAGACAATTAAGTTCGATATTAAACACGGCTTTAGGTATATAAAGTTAAATCCAACAGTAGAGATAAATTCAAAAAAACGTTTACATAGAGTAACCAATTCTAATATACTAGGCCTTTAAGCAGTTTTATAAAAATTTTTATTCAACTTATCTGTGAAATAATACATCGTCATGTGCAGATTTAAAGTTAAACTATAAAGAAATCCATCATAAAGATAAACTTCATTTGCAGTGAACTTGCGCTAAAGGTCGTACCTACCAGTTATTTAGAATAAAATCTGATAATTGCTAAATAAATTCTCCGAATTAGCTTTGAAACCTTTCAATTATTAATATTTTTTAACTTAAAAAACAAATCACTTTTTCAAAGTCAAGGAAACTCTAAATAAATAGAAGACACAAAAGTTTTCTAAACGTTTGTCTGGAAAGAAAAATTGTTTTAATTTCTTCTACTTGTGCCGCTTAAATTACCAACCTAAAAAACTTAAAAAGAATGAAATTGTCAGTTAAGGATAATCAAACTTGTTGCTGAATTCTTAGAATTCTTTGTAGAAAAAAACTTAGGATTAAACTATTTTTTTATTAGCGCTGTTTTTCCGGAAATTGTCTAAAAAAATTATATATCTATCAATGTTGTTATGATAATAATAACAAAAATATTATAATTCTTCTTTATTAAGGACTGACTTGGAAAGCGCAAAGGCCAATCTCTAAGAAAAACTAGAGAATGCCAATCTAAACTAGAAAGACTATGACACTATATCTTAATAACATACATCTTTGTGCTAGTTGTCTAAATGATCTTAAATAATAGTAGATGAACTTCAAGTAGTAACACTTGCTAGTTTCATCATTGAATGATTTTCTTTCAATTCAGTTTCGAAAACTGAATTTTGCAAAATATTGCAATTATTCTTTTTTACTTTCCGCACACTATATTCGTTGGAGAATTAAAAAAAACCATGGAGATCAATGGCAATTCAGATTCAAAATGAAAAGAAACAACTTCAATGCAACGATTTAGCTATATTTTTAGTGAATCATAATTCATCTGATGATAGATGGTTAGGCAATATCATCAATGAACAACCAAAAATTGGAAGGATTTATACTCTGGACATATGAAGAGATTTTTTCATTAAAAAGACAAGCACTACGATAATTCGATTACCTGGACTAGAAACAATTATGAAAATTTGTAAAAAACAATTGATCAAGAAATAAACATTTAGTTTTAAAAAGCTTGCATAAAGGTTTCTTTGTATAAACTTCTTTTGCAGTTGTTCTTTTTCTGTCAAACTTTAAGACGCTAATTACTAGTAACTAAAAACAACAAGAAAGTAAATACTACTATTAATCAACTTAAACGGATTACATACTAGTAACTAACTCTATAATGTAGATTTCATAATGCCACAAAAATATTGCTTTCAAATTTCAGGTATATGTAATACAAATCACACTCTTATTTTCCATGAAATCCTGCAAAAAAAATGAAGAGCAATCTGCAGCTAATTAAGAAATAATAGACCTAAGTTAAGTTAGCATAAAGCATAGTGCGGGCGCTGTGAGTCTTGAAAGTTTACTTAAATTCATCAAAAAAATTTGGAAGCAGTTTACAATTAGGAATTTATTTCTGCATTTAATATAGAAAGATTATTCGTGTATGATAAACCTTTTGAAACTCTTCTGCTCTCCGTAGAAAAAGTTTATAATCAGATAAATAATCATACGTATAATATTTAGATAAATGACATATCTTTTTCATAATCAATGTTAATAAATAACGAAAAAACACATGTATACACGAAGCGTCAAGGATAATTTTAGCATTCGACTAGACTCTTATTGCTACGGACAATTTTAGAGAATTGAAATGCCTAACTAACAAACAAGATGGTTTTTCAATCTCAATTGGCCTAAAAAAATTGTAACAGAATAAAACGGTACTAAGTTCAGACATCAAAAAATCAAAAAAAGAAAAGAAAAAAACAAACACGCAACCCCAATAGTAATATAACTAGAATAGGATAGCCATAAAGCACCGAAAAAACTGAGAAATAGTAAAGAAATTACTATGTTTTTCTAATTTTTACTATTTTCATATAATCGAATATATTTCACTCACGTCGCTTCTAGAATGTCTGTTCTGAACAAATTTTAGATCCTTTTATACTATTAAATGCCTTCCATTGCAAAATAGAAATATAGAGCTAAGAATGAAAAACAAGGTGCGATCCTGTAAATCCCTTCAAAGTTAATCAGATGACTCTAATCTTTAGAACTGTTTTCTTACTTGCATACAATTATGATTTTGCTATAAAAAGTAACTTCCTTTAAAGAAGGCGTTAAAGTGCGTTAAAAACAATGAAAAAATCTTGTGATCTTTCCAAATCTATATTGATAGATTATTGTGGCACCATGATTTTCCTCTTTTGAGGAAGGTTAAAATAATTTTGTTAAGCTATACCGATCACTTAAAATTCTCAATGAATGTACCTCTATATTTTCTATAGATAGATTATTTTAGGAGAATGAATAATGTTACAAAATATTAATAATAATTTTAATTGTTTGCAAAACATTGCATTTTTAATACCAATGGTCATAGAGAAGGCTACGCATGGAGAACGCTCGTATGATATTTTTTCACGTTTGCTAAAAGAACGTATCATTTTTATGACTGGACAAATTGAAGATCATATGGCAAATCTGATAGTAGCACAGATGATGTTTTTAGAAGCCGAAAATCCAGAGAGAGATATCCATTTATATATTAACTCACCAGGGGGAACATTTACAGCTGGAATGTCAATTTACGATACTATGCAGTTTGTTAAACCTGAAATCAGTACGTTTTGTATTGGGCAAGCTTCCTCAATGGCAGCATTTCTATTAGCCGCTGGAACTAAGAAAAAACGTTTTTGCTTACCCAATGCGCGAGTGATGATTCATCAACCTTTAGGTAGTTGCCAAGGACAAGCGACTGATATCGAAATTCATGCTCGTGAAATCTTAAAAACCAAAACACGAATGAACGAATTAATGGCAAAACATACAGGAAAAACTATTGAGGAAATAAAAAGAGATACCGAGCGTGACTGCTTTCTTTCTGCTTTTGAGGCTGTAGGTTATGGATTAGCAGATTTCATATTGAGTCAACGCACTTAAAATTTTCTAAAAATAAACTTGAGTAAAAATTATAGCTTTGCCAACAGAATACTATCGTGTAAGAATGTTTCTTTTCGTGTTCGAAAATCAATATTTATTTTTACAAATACTGTATATCCTGAGGTTCACATGAAAGATAAACGCAAGGATGACGATTTAAAAAAATGGTTACAATGTTCTTTCTGTGGTAAAAGCCAGAACGAGATAAAAAAATTAATTGCTGGACCGTCTGTATATATTTGCGATGAATGTGTTGATTTATGCAATAATATCATTCGCGAAGAAATGAGAGAAATTTCTTCGCATTATCAGAATAATATAATTCCAACGCCCCACAAGATCAGACAACACTTAGATGATTATGTTATTGGTCAAGAAAGGGCAAAAAAAGTGCTCTCTGTAGCAGTTTACAACCACTATAAGTGCTTAAAAAGCAATCACGTTAATAACGGTGTTGAATTAGGAAAAAGCAACATATTACTAATTGGACCTACAGGAAGTGGAAAAACTTTGCTAGCAGAAACAATGGCTCGTTTTTTAGAGGTACCGTTTGCTATGACGGATGCTACTACCTTGACTGAAGCTGGATATGTAGGTGAGGATGTAGAAAACATTATTCAAAAACTACTGCAAAAATGCGATTTTAATGTAAAGAAAGCTCAGTGCGGAATCATATACATCGATGAAATTGATAAAATTTCCCGTAAATCAGATAATCCATCTATTACTCGAGATGTTTCTGGAGAAGGGGTGCAGCAAGCTCTTCTGAAACTCATTGAAGGAACTGTGGCTGCAGTACCACCTCAAGGAGGTCGTAAGCATCCTCAACAAGAATTTTTACAAGTAGACTCTACAAGAATTCTTTTTATTTGCGGTGGGGCTTTTGATGGTCTTGATAAAGTAATTGAACAACGTATTGAAAAAAACAAAAGTATTGGTTTTGGCGCTAATTTAGAAAAAATTTCTGAAAAAATAAATAGTAATGAGCTTTTCGCACGAGTCGAACCAGAAGACTTAATTAAGTTTGGTTTGATTCCTGAGTTCGTTGGAAGATTACCAATTGTCATCACTTTAGATAAATTAAGCGAGAAGGAGCTTATTCAAATTTTACGAGAACCAAGAAACGCATTAACAAAGCAATATCAGGCACTATTTAATCTTGAAGGTGTAGAATTAGAATTTCACAACGAAGCTTTGCAAGCTATCGCTAAAAAAGCTATAGCTCGGGAAACAGGTGCGCGTGGCCTTCGTTCAATTATAGAAAACGCGTTACTAGAAACCATGTATGAACTTCCTTCCAAGGATAAAGTAGAAAAAGTAGTAATTGATGAAGCAGTTATTTCTAATCAATCGACACCATTACTTATTTACGGTAAATGCCGTAAAACACAACAAGCAACCAAAGAGTAAAAACAATAAACAATTAAAAATATCTATTTCCTATCGTTGTAATCTAAGGTCTCCAAAGATGGAGTTCTATTAATAAACACTGTTGAATGTGAACAAATTAGCCCCATATTTCTAGTCTGAGATGATGCAAAATCTTGCATAAGTTATGTTTCATATTTTTATGAAATTTGTCTGGCTAAATTGAGTTTTACAGATTCTACAAATCTATTGACTAAGAGAGAACTCTATGAACCCGGAGTCTTCCGAACGCGTTGAAATTCCTGTATTGCCTTTACGTGATGTGGTGGTTTATCCACACATGGTTATTCCCCTATTTGTTGGACGAGGAAGATCAATTCGATGTCTTGAAGCAGCCATGGATAATGATAAAAAAATTATGTTAGTAGCTCAAAAGGAGGCGTCGACTGATGAACCCAGCGTTAATGATCTCTTTTCAGTTGGAACTGTATCATCTATTTTACAAATGCTTAAACTACCTGACGGAACAGTAAAAGTATTAGTGGAAGGATTGGCTCGAGCTCGAATTAAACAGCTATCGGACAGTGGTGATTATTTTAGCGCTGAAACGGATTATTTTGATACTCCAGCCCTCGATGAACGTGAGCAGGAAGTTTTAGTACGCACTGCTATTAGTCAATTTGAAAGTTATATTAAATTAAACAAAAAAATTCCTCCCGAGGTACTTACCTCATTAAACAGCATTGATGATGCGGCTAGCTTGGCCGATACTATCGCTGCCCACATGCCTTTAAAATTAGCTGATAAACAGTCAGTACTAGAGATGGCTAATGTAATGGATCGACTTGAATATCTAATGGCAGTGATGGAATCAGAGATTGATCTTTTACAAGTAGAGAAACGAATTCGCAATCGCGTGAAAAAACAGATGGAAAAAAGTCAGCGCGAATATTATTTAAACGAACAAATGAAAGCAATCCAAAAAGAACTAGGTGAAATGGATGATGTACCAGATGAAAATGAAGCGTTAAAACAAAAAATGGATGCAGCAAGATTACCGAAAGAAGCTAGAGGAAAGGTTGAGGCGGAGTTGCAAAAACTGAGAATGATGTCCCCAATGTCAGCTGAAGCAACTGTAGTAAGAAGCTATATTGATTGGATGTTATCAGTACCTTGGCGCTCACGTAGCAAGGTAAAGAAAGATTTGATTCAAGCAAAAAACACTTTAGATAAAGATCACTATGGACTTGATCGGGTTAAAGATCGAATTCTAGAGTATTTAGCAGTACAAAGTCGAATTAAAAAAATTAAAGGACCTATTTTGTGCTTAGTGGGGCCGCCTGGTGTAGGAAAAACTTCTCTTGGGCAGTCCATCGCTAAAGCTACCGGTCGGCGATATGTACGTATGGCACTTGGTGGTATGCGTGACGAAGCAGAAATTCGTGGACATCGTCGTACTTATATTGGTTCGATGCCGGGTAAGTTAATACAAAAAATGTCCAAGATTGGAGTAAAAAATCCTCTTTTTCTTCTTGATGAAATTGATAAAATATCTTCTGATATGCGTGGCGATCCAGCTTCAGCTTTATTAGAAGTGTTAGATCCAGAACAAAATTCTGCTTTCAATGATCATTATTTGGAAGTGGACTATGATCTTTCTGAAGTAATGTTCGTTGCTACTTCAAATTCAATAAATATCCCAGCTCCATTGCTCGATCGTATGGAGATAATTCGCTTATCAGGTTACACAGAAGATGAAAAAATTAATATTGCAAAGCAACATCTGTTGCCAAAGCAATTTAAGCAAAATGCTCTAAAAAAGAACGAGTTAACCATAGACGACAGCGCACTAGAAGGAATAATTCGGTATTATACTCGCGAAGCTGGGGTTCGCGGTTTGGAACGCGAAATTTCTAAAATATGTCGAAAGGTAGTTAAAATTTTGCTCATGTATGGCAATAAAAGTATTAAAGAACACACGTTTATTAACGTGGATAACTTAAAGGAATTCTTAGGGGTTCAACTTTTCGATTATGGACGCGCGGAGAAAAAAAATCGTATTGGACAAGTTGTTGGTTTAGCATGGACTGAAGTTGGAGGAGATTTACTAACTATCGAAACCGCATGCGTTCCTGGAAAGGGAAAGTTGACCTATACAGGTTCACTAGGAGAAATAATGCAGGAATCCATTCAAGCAGCATTAACTGTGGTTCGAGCTTGTGCTGGAAAATTAGGTATCAATCCTGACTTTTATGAAAAAAGCGATATTCATGTTCATGTTCCTGAAGGGGCGACGCCCAAAGATGGTCCAAGTGCCGGAATCGCAATGTGTACTGCATTGGTTTCTTGTTTGACAAAAAATCCAGTCAAAGCTAATTTGGCAATGACCGGTGAAATTACACTATGCGGTCAGGTATTGCCTATCGGTGGTTTAAAAGAAAAACTGCTAGCAGCTCGTCGTGGTGGCATAAAAACAGTGCTGATTCCATTCGAAAATAAACGAAATTTAGAAGAACTGCCAGTAAATTTAATCAACGATCTGGATATTCATCCAGTACAGCATATTGATGAAGTGCTGCGTCTTTCTCTACAAAGTTTTCCTTTAATCTCAAAGGGAATATCTCAATCTAACTTTTGACACAATCAACTGAAAGAGGCGTACGAAATAAATATTTACGTACCGCAATAAAATTTTTTAACTAAACTATCAACTAATATATTGATATCAAGCAGATTAATATTTATCTGGAAGACTATCTAATTAAAGAAAATAATCGAAATAAGTGTTTTACCTCCATAAAAAAATTGCTTTTACCGAACTACACTCAATTAGAATCTTTCATGAAGAAGAATTCACAAAACAAACTTAGAACATTTAATTTCAAGGGAAGCCAATAATTTTTAATAAGGATAAACATTACACTAATTAATGCATGATAAAAATGCAATCGTAAGCAACCTTCGGTGGAGAAAAATCAAAGCTGTAAATGTGAATATTTAAAATTAATTCTCCAATCAATAATTGTGTAACATTGTAATAAATGACAGTAAAAATTCCAATAATTATTGAAAACGAATACAGCCGATTCTGATTTTTAACACCAAAAAAATTTTAATTTTTTCTTACTCTTTCAGAGAGAAAAGTTAACATTGGTTAATTTAGTGAAACTCTTTAAAGAAATTAAATAAGCCGATTGGATAGAGTGTAATTGAGTAGAAATCATCTTCTTCTCAAAGAGAAAGATGAAGCTTTGATTTTTATAAGAACTATTTTGATTATTTTTTTCTTTTTCAAGGAAAACTAATGTATCTAAAACGATAATGTATACTTTTTCGATAAAGTGCTTTACCAAAAGAAACAAACTAAAAAATTAGTTCAGTTGAAAATACAGTCTTAAATAACCAAATGAGAATGTGATTGGATAATCTTCAGCGATAGTATATTTATTAGATAATAATGAAATGCAGGAACTACTCTTTATACTATCAAAATAACAACTTTTTTGCTCTGGTAGATTTTTTGATTATGCATTCAAATGGATAGCTACTACTTTTTTTTAATTCTTATTAAGGCGCTATGCTGATTATTATCAATAATACTATCCATGCGCGACTAGCAATAAAATAAAAACAACTTATAGATTAATTAAACTAAAGTATGATCGATGGTGCTTTTGATCTATTAGTAGGCGCCTTGTTCGCACATTTTTTAAAAAACCTAAGTTTAAACTTAACACTGAAAGAAAACTTGCATTCAAAATTTCATCATAAAGTATTATCTTATAAAGATTCTCTTGAAAAAGAAAATAAAAATAAAACGTTATGAAATTCCGGTTATCTTTTTATCGAAAAAAAATTGTCCTTGTTAATTTGTAAAATTATTTTGCAGCTTTGATCAGACAAAACAAAGATCCAGAAGGAGTTTTAGATAGATGAAGAAAGAAAAAATAGAAGGTTTGGTAAGATGCGAAAAACTACTTTCCCTATTTAAGGGATAAGGATTCATAATCTAATCTTGTTTTTTTAGAAAAAACTATGGGATTAAAAAATTAAATCGAATACTATTGATTTTCGTGATTAATTTAGCTTCTCTCTTTTGAGAGAGAGTTTTTAAAATTGAATTTTTTTAAATGTTGATACCAATTTTTTATTCAAAAATTCATTTGAAATATTTCAATAAATAATAACCTAATAAAAGTTATCTACTCGATAAAAGAAACATAAAAGAATTAATCTCTTTGTAAAGATTGAAAATCCTTTTTAGAGAACCAAAAACAAACACTAATAAAAAATATAAATTAAATTGATAAAATCTTTCTTCGACGGAAATTTAGAAAGTTAAAAAGAAAAAAGTGAAAATAATTTTTTTTAAGTAGAAATTTTCCTTTTAAAGGTTTTGCAGTTTATATAATTACTTAAATAGTATTTATTGTTCAAATAATGGTTTTTAATTTAAAAATACCTCTAATAGAGAGAGTGTGGATTATTTATTTTTAGTGAAATGTATTTTTTTCGAAAAAGTTTTGATCGCTTAAACGAAAATATGATACCTAATATTATTAAATTTTAATTGTTCTATTTTGAACTAATTAAAACTATGGTGCTTTTTAAAAAATTTACTTAACAGATCAAGAAGTTAACGCGTTTAAAACGTTTCAATTTGATTGAAAATTAATTCTTTATGAAAGGTATAAAAAATCATGCAAAACATTATTACTCAGTGTAACTGATCTCACTTGTATGCCATGGAATAACATTTCGTGAGATTATTTGCACAGTTAAGTTGGTTTTTTCGTCGCGAATGGCAACAGTATCTAGGCGCCATAACACTATTAATAATTATCGCGTTATTACAGCTAGTACCTCCCTATCTAGTCGGCATCATTATTGATAATGTAGTGACTGGCCAAGCTACTAGACGTCAATTAGCACTCTGGCTTGGAATTATGGCCGCAACAGCAACATTAGTATATATATTACGTTACATCTGGCGTATCTTGTTGTTTGGCGCTGCTTATAGATTAGCAGTAGAATTGCGAGACCGATTATATCACCTGTTATGCAGACAATTGTCTAGCTTTTATCTCCGCTACCGAACCGGAGATTTGATAGCACGTGCTACTAATGACGTTGATCGTGTAGTTTTTGCAGCTGGAGAAGGTGTACTAACGCTAGTTGATTCATTAGTAATGGGATGTTCAGTTTTACTTATTATGGCTCTTCAAATCAATTATCAATTAACTTTATTTGCTTTGCTTCCAATGCCTATTATGGCTTTAATTATTAAACGTGATGGGCAACTGTTGCATCAACGCTTTCGCGTAGCACAGGAAGCTTTTTCTTCGCTGAACAACCAGACTCAAGAAAATTTATCTAGTATCCGTATGATTAAATCTTTTGGGCTAGAACAATATCAGTCAATTCGTTTTACTACTACTGCTTTAAAAGCTAGTGAAAAAAATATGTATGTAGCTAGAATTGATGCACGTTTTGATCCTACTATTTATCTATCGATTGGACTATCCAATTTATTAGCAGTCGGAGGAGGAAGTTGGATGGTAATCCGTGGCGTTATGACACTTGGTCAGTTAACTAGTTTTATTATGTATCTTGGTTTAATGATCTGGCCAATGCTTGCTTTGGCTTGGATGTTTAACATTGTTGAACGTGGTAGTGCCGCTTATAGCCGTATCCGTCAAACCTTAGAAGAAAAATCAGAAGTCGTGGATGGTACCTTATCTCCTCCAAAAGGGCAAGGATCTCTAAATATAGCAATAGAAGAATTCTACTATCCACATACTTATAATAATCCTGCATTACAGAACATTTATCTCACTTTAGCTCCAGGTAATATGCTTGGAATTTGTGGTCCTACTGGCGCCGGCAAAAGCACACTGCTTGCGCTTATCCTGCGACAATTTAATATTAGCAAGGGGGAGATACGTTTTCATAATTTACCATTGACTACTTTAACTCTTGATAAATGGCGAGATAGACTTGCAGTGGTGAGTCAAACTCCTTTTTTATTTTCTGATACTGTTGCCAGTAATATTGCTCTCGGCCGTCCGACCGCAACAATTCAACAAATCGAAAAAGCGGCTCAATTGGCGTGTGTTCATGAAGATATTTTGCTTCTTCCAAAAGGATACCAAACAAAAGTTGGTGAACGTGGTATCACTCTTTCTGGTGGTCAGAAACAAAGATTAGCTATTGCTCGAGCGCTATTATTAGAAGCAGAAATTCTTGTCTTGGATGATGCTCTTTCAGCTGTTGATAGTCGCACAGAACACTGTATATTAAAAAATCTACGAAGTTTCATCAATCATCGTACAGTAATTATTACCGCTCATAGGTTATCTGCCCTACAAGGAGCAAACGAGATTCTTGTACTTAAACAAGGCCGAATTAGACAGCGAGGTGATCATTTCTCTCTGCTACAACAACCAGGATGGTACCAGGATATGTACCATTATCAACAACTAGAAACTGTATTAGAAGAAACTTTTTACCATAAAAATGGAGCTATATAATGCAGAATTGGATTAGCTTATGGCCAACTCTAAAGCGATTATTAACTTATCTTCAGCCACATCAAAAATCTTTAATATTAGCAATCCTACTTTTATGGATTGCTTCGGTTGCAGAAGTCACTGGTCCGATAGTGATTAGTTATTTTATTGATTACATTTTGCCAGAAAAAAAAATTTCACTCAAGATAATAACAGAATTAGTTGTCGTTTTTGTTATGCTTCAAATACTTTCAGCCGCTTTATGTTATAACCATGCATTATTATTTAATCGCACCGCGCTACGTGTTATTCAACAATTACGAATTGAAGCCATGGACGCTGCCCTACGCCAACCACTCAGCGTATTTGATGAACAACCTGTTGGACAACTTATTTCTAGAGTTACTAATGATACAGAAGTAGTAAAAGATTTATACATTATGGTAATTACTTCAATTCTTCGTAGTATGGTATTAATAGGCACAATGTTAATCTCAATGTTTTTGTTAGAATGGCGACTTGCATGTATTTCATTAGCTTTATTTCCTATTGTCATTATAGTAATGTGGCTTTATCAACACTATAGCACTCCTATTGTACGACAACAAAGATCTTACATTGCTGACATCAACGATAGTTTCGTAGAAGCTATCAATGGTATGGAAGTTATTCAACAATTTCGTCAGCAGCGTCGTTTTGGCGATAAACTTCAACTTGCAAGTTACGCTCATCTTCAGGCTCGTATGGCAACTCTTCGATTAGAAGGTTATTTATTACGTCCAATGCTCAGCTTGCTCTTTTCGCTTATTTTATGCGGAATATTATTGTTATTTAGCCTTAGTTCTGTAGGATCAATTGGTGTTGGTATTCTCTATGCGTTTATCAACTACCTTGGTCGATTAAATGAACCCCTTATTGAGCTTACGTCTAGACAGACTATTATGCAACAAGCTGCGGCAGCTGGTGAACGTATTTTTGAGTTAATAGATAGACCTGAACAACATTATGGATCAGATGACCGACTGCTTAGAAGAGGGTCTATTACATTAAATAATCTTAAATTTTCTTATAGTTATAATGGAACACCTGTTCTGCGTCAAGTTTCTCTGACAATACCTTCAAAAAGCTTTTTCGCTTTAGTAGGGCACACTGGTAGTGGAAAAAGTACTTTAGCTAGTCTTATAATGGGGCATTATCCAGTAGAAAAAGGAATGTTGTTTTTAGATGAAAGACCAATTGAAACGCTTACCCATCGGGTATTACGACAAGGAATAGCAATGGTTCAACAAGATCCAATCGTAATAGCTGATACCGTTTATGCTAATATAACACTTGGAAGAAAAATTAGTGAAAGTCAAGTATGGAATGCGCTTGAGCAAGTAAAATTAGCAAAGTTAGTGCATACATTGCCTGGAGGTCTTTATGCTGAGCTTGGTGAACAAGGCAACACACTGTCGGTCGGTCAAAAACAACTTTTATCCTTAGCACGAGTTCTCGTATTTACGCCAGTAATACTAATTTTAGATGAAGCTACCGCTAATATTGATTCTGGCACTGAAAAGGCAATCGCTAGTACCTTACAAGCGGTAAGACAACATACGACACTTTTAGTGATCGCCCACCGATTATCCACAATAGTCGATGCAGATCAGATTCTTGTTTTACATCGAGGAGAAGCAGTAGAACAAGGTACTCATGCATCCTTATTAGAATCCAGAGGACATTATTATCAAATGTACCAATTACAGCAAGTTGGGCAAACATTACATATTTAATAGTTAAACTTTATATTCTTTCTTTTCAAAGAAATAATTATAAAACATGTAAATTTTCTTCACGTTCTTATTTTTCTTTTCAAGATTTTTTGTTTCTAAATTGCTTTGTTTAAGAAAAAAGAGAAATTTTTTCGGGAAGCTTAATTTTGATTTAGAGAAGAAACAACTTATAAAAAAGAGGAAATAGTCTATTAATTGCCGTTTAAATTTGGTTAAAAGGTTAATCAATTTTAAATTAAAATTAAAAAGAAATTATATTCAGATCATCGCTTCATCATACATACTTCCAATTCTAGAAAAGAATTTTGCAATTTTTGCAAACTATCATTTTTAATGAGAACAACTAAAAAATTACCTATTTTAATTTTTTTGCTTAGTATCACTGACTGAATAATAGATTTTACTTACCAGATGATACTTACAGTTATCTATTTAAGATTCTTAACTTCTAAGTTAGATTCACTTGTCATAATGAAATTTTTAAATAAAAATTTCAATTATTAGCCTGCTAAAATAGCGATTTACTCTAAATTCTAAAAAAAGATAGAGATTTCTTTCAATAAAAAAAGAATATAAATATTAAGGCTCAAAATAATTTTATATATTTTTTCAATTAATGAAATTTTTCAAAAAAAATAAACCGACTGTTGTTAATTTAGAGTACATATAAACCAAGTTTAATAAAAATCAATAATCCACATACAGAGATGATAAGGTGTAGTTAAAATACATCTAATAATATTAGAATTTTTTAAAAAAAAATTGTATGTAATCTTATTGAGTAATAAAATTTCAAAGTATTTTTATCGAAAAAATTAATTCTAAATTGACATCTAGATTGCTCATTGTTATCTAACATAACAAAAAACTTATTAAGCAATTAAATTGTATTTTTATACTGTTAGCTTTGACAAGATTATTAACCCCTGTTATTATACGCCTAGAGTTCCTCTGTAGTTCAGTTGGTAGAACGGCGGACTGTTAATCCGTATGTCACTGGTTCGAATCCAGTCAGAGGAGCCACCTTAAAAGTTCTTTCTTTTATAAAGACGGAATTTTTTCTAAAAATTTATTTTAATAGAGTTTCTTATCTTCATACTTATGAAGTATCCATTGAATTTTAAAATTCAAGTTACTCTGGCTTAAAATATTTTAAGTGCTAACAAAATTTGTTTTGCTTTTATCTTTTTGAAAGACAATCAACTCCTATAAAAGGATAATAAACAAATAGTTAATTGAGTAAAAACCCAGTAAAATAATACAATTAAGGATGAATTAAATCTTGAAATATGTAAAAAATACTTTTTAACATCTAATTAAATCAAATAGATTGATAGTTAATCAGTGATATTGATCTCAACTAAATCAGTAATTACACAATAATTTTTTTAAAAAGTTTTTTCTTATAGTTATCTAGAAAACCAGGTTCCAGTTTGAATTCAAATAAGTCATGGCTGTTAGCAGATAAGTATAATGTCATCTTCGCTTGGAGTGATAGTGCAAAATTTAGCACTACGATGGAAAAATCAAGTTATCTTTGATAATTTAAGTTTTTCTTTATCAACTGGTAGATGTACTGTTGTACTAGGAGCTAGTGGGGTAGGAAAAACCAGTTTGCTAAAAATTATTGCAGGCTTGATAAAACCTGATTCAGGAATTATAAGCGGAACTGATGGTTTGCCACTTCTCGGTCGATGTTCCTACATGAGTCAAAACGACTTACTTTATCCTTGGTTGACAGTAAAACAAAATATTACAATTGGAGCACGCCTTCGTAGGGAAAAATGTGAAGATGATTGGGCTGGTTATCTACTCAATAAAGTAGGTCTAGATAAATTTGGAAAAAGTTTTCCTTCCACACTATCTGGAGGAATGCGTCAACGAGCAGCACTCGCTAGAACAATTTACGAACGTCGTCCAGTGGTTTTAATGGATGAGCCATTTTCATCTCTTGATGCACTAACTCGTTTAAAAATTCAAATACTCTCTGCAAAGCTTCTTTCTAAAAGAACTGTTTTTCTTATCACTCATGATCCTCAAGAAGCTTATATTTTAGGACATTGTTTAAGGTTCTTAGTTGGAAATCCTGCAAGATTTAATTCTGATCTTTTTCTCGATGGAGAACCGCCACGAATTTCAGACGATCTTTTGATGTATGATAAAAAAAGAATAATTATGCATTGGTTAATAGAGAAATTGAATGATGGTGAAGAATAATGTTTATTACGGTATTATCCGCTTTGGATATCAAAATATAGTAGTAGCTATTGTTTTATTGTTCTTATGGTGGCTTATTACTTTGAGCGATATCCCTTCATTTCTTTTACCTACTCCAAAATCAGTACTGCTGGCACTGTGGCACGAACGTTATACGCTGGCTCATCATGGCCTTATTACAGTATTGGAAATGATAGCAGGGCTATTAATTGGTATCTTACTAGGAAGCTTACTAGCAATAGGAATGATCTTTTTTCCTGTTTTAGAACATTGGTTAGTTCCAGTTGTGTTAATCAGCCAAATAATTCCAGCTCTTTCTTTAGCTCCTTTGCTAGTGTTGTGGTTTGGGTACGGCATGAGCGCTAAAATAGCGATGACGTCCCTTATTATTTTTTTTCCGGTAACATCTTCTTTCTTTGATGGATTACGTCGTGTGAACAGTGATTACTTAGACTTAGCGATTACTCTAGGAGCATCGTCTTATACGCAGTTTCGTCACGTTCGCCTCATGGCTGCACTTCCAGCTTTTAGTTCTGGAATTCGTATGGCTGTTGCTTCCGCACCTACTGGGGCTATTATTGGAGAATGGGTCGGGTCGGCAAAAGGGCTTGGCTATATTATGCTTAACGCTAATGCGCGCATGCAAACCGATTTATGTTTTGCTGCTATTTTTATTCTTATTTTAATAACACTGTTTTTATGGAATCTATTTAATAGATTAATAAAACATTTCATTTTTTGGGAAAAAACATAAATAAACAATTTTATATGCACTATAATCCCGAAAAAATCAACAATGATTACAATAATCAAAAACACAATAATAATTTTATTTTTTACAGTTTTTGATGTACGTGCTATAGATCGAATTACATTAGTTTTAGACTGGCATATTAATCCAAATCATGCGCCAATAGTAATTGCACAACAAATTGGTGCTTTTAAAGCGGTAAATCTTGATATTGAGATCATTTCTCCATCTGATCCATCCTTGTCAATGAAATTAGTAGCTGCCGAAAAAGCTGATCTAGCTATCACCTATCAACCGCAATTACATTTCTATATTGATCAAGGATTTCCCTTGATACACGTAGGAACTCTCATAGATACCCCGCTCAATACAATAATAACTTTAGATAAAAAAATTCGCTCCCTGTCTGATTTAAAAGGGAAAAAAATTGGATTTTCAGTTAGTGGTTTAGAAGAAACGATATTAGACACCATGTTGCGCCACAATCGTTTGAGTATAAAAGATGTTAAAATGGTCAATGTCAATTTTCAATTAATTCATGCGCTAATAGCAAAAAAAGTGGATGCAATAATTGGCGGATATCGTAACATTGAGGTTTTAGCCCTAAAACAATGTGGTGAAAATCCAATATTATTCAACGTTGAAGATTACGGTGTACCAGTTTATGATGAACTGATTATTGTTGCAAACAAAAGAACATTAAAAAAACAAAACATTGACCGTTTTTTTATTGCTCTTGAAAATGGCATTAATTATCTATTATCTAATCCAAATGATAGTTGGCAGCTCTTTGCAAAAAAGTACCCTAGTTTAGATAGTACGTTTTTTCGACTTGCATGGAATGAGACAATTCCACTTTTTAGACGCGATCCAATGCGCTTTGATTTAAAGCGATATCAAGCTTATCATGAGTTTCTTGCTAAGAATCACTTGATCTCTAAAAGACAAACTATTGCAAACTATATCTACAAACAAAATAAATAAGACCTTAAAAGGAAAGGAGGAAAAACTTTTTCTGAATATTTGACTGTAAAGATTTAGGAAACTTATTTGAATTGAAAAATAATAAGGATGAATTGTTTAAATTAACTATTATCTATAGAGTAATAAAAAGAAAGAAATCGATATAAAATGAACGACATGTCCCGATGATTTAATTTAGAAAAAACTAAATCAGTTAAGCAAAAGATCATTTAAAAATTAAATTTCTACATTCAGAGTACTGAATTTCTGAAAGAATTCATTAATTTTAATAATTAATACTTACTTAAGTTCACCTTAATTTTCAGTTTAATTGAAATTAATTTAAGATACGTATGATGCTTGTTTGATTTAGTTAAGTGCCGACAATAGGGATTGAACCTATAACCTTCGCGTTACGAATGCGCTGCTCTACCAACTGAGCTATGTCGGCCGTGATAAAATCATATCAGCAGTAGCAGTGAATAAACTACACATCAATCTTATAAAAAACCAAATAACTAATCAACTAAAAAATCTTCGCAAGCGTCTAATAAATCAAAAAGAATCTTAATGATCTACTACTAATGCTGACATTGTACTACAATCTATTCTTGTGTCAAAATTAAGAAACTTTTTGAAATTTTGAAAGAGAAGAAAATAAAAAGAATAACAAAATATTGATAGATGTTTTTAAATTTTAATTATGTGTCTCTTTTAACTCTATACATCATAATTAATATATTTCCAGATCTTATTAGATTTTCTTTGAATTAATTCTTTAGCTAGAGAAATTCTAAAAAACTTAGATGAATTGCTAAAAAGTGTTTAGCTAAGCCTTAAGTTAAGGAAAAAGCTATGAGAATTAACATGTTTTATAAAACAATAGACACAATAGAGAAAAATTCATATATTGATTTAAGGATCAGAACTTTATATTAAAAAATGCTAATGTACAATTGTTTTTTTTGATAACTTAAGACACAAAATCTCAATGGTGGCAACTACTGTTTTTAATTAGTTTTATCAAAACTATAACATAATAGTACTTCTTTCTTAAGAAATCCTTAGCAATTCGGTAAAATTTTCATATTTTACTGATCTGAAGTTATTCATTTGACTAGAGAAACCTTCTAAAAGTGAATACTAATTTATAAACTATAAATAGTGCCATAAACTTCTTTTATTCATTTTATTCAAAAAATTTTTTAAACACATTCCAATAGAAAATTATCAGCAATGCATAAACACTCATGCATCTAAAACTAAATATATTTAGTGATATAAACTAACTAATTTACTGATAATTTATTTTTCTATCATAGAACATTATAATATGTTCTTATGTTATCACGGTAGTCAAAATCAATTATTATATATTTACTATAAATAGATCTTTTTATCTTTCTTTGTTATTATCAACTTAACATAACGTAAAACGACAGAATTCCTGACAAGGAGACAACTAATGATTCAAAAAGAAATGACCGATAAACTTAACAAACAACTAAATATTGAGTTATTTTCTTCCAATCTCTATCTTCAAATAAGCGCTTGGTGCAAAGGGAAAGGACTAAATGGTGTCAGTCAATTTTTTAAAACACACTCTAATGAAGAAATGAATCATATGCGACGATTTTTCGATTATTTGAGTGATTCTGGAAGTATGCCAGAATTAGAAGCGGTCGCAAAGCCATTGATTTTAGCTTCTTCTTTAACTGAACTAGTTAAATTTTCTTATGAACACGAAAAAATGATTTCTGAAAAAATTAACAGATTGGTTCATATGGCAATATCTCTTCAAGATTATTCAACATTTCATTTTCTTCAATGGTTTGTTTCTGAACAACACGAAGAAGAAAAAGTATTTAAGTCTATTCTTGATAAGATTTCTTTGGTCAATATTGAAGCAAATGGTTTGTTTTTCATTGATCGAGATCTAAAAAACGTAACAAAATAATAATTGCATTAATTTTATAGAAAAAATTCGATTTTTTAAATCAACTTAAAAAAACAACCTCAATTTTGGTAAAATTTTTAATCAACGAATAGTCAATCCTTATTTTAATAAGGACTTATCTAAAAATAAGGTATAATTCTTCAATCTTTCAAAGATTTTGGATTTAATTGCTTACTCAAAATAAAGTTATTACCAATAAATTTTTCTTTTGTATTTGAACTATATATTGAATGATCAACTAAAAATTTCTCTATAAAACTAACTGATATTGGTTGCTGTGAATTTGTTGACAAATATTATTTATAATAACGTAAACTATCTTGAAATTTGAATATATGCCTTAGGTTAATTTTTCTGGACATCTTAGAATAAATTTTTAGAGGACTTGAAATCTATGATGCGCATGGCTTTATTTTTGCTTACTAACTTGGCTGTTATGACAGTATTTGGTATTATATTGAGTTTCACTCAGTTTCAACCTTCTAGTATAATTGGAATGATGATTATAGCTGGATTGTTTGGCTTTGGTGGATCCTTTTTTTCATTGTTAATTTCAAAATCTACAGCTTTGCGTTTAGTTAATGGAAAAATAATTAAGAAACCTCAAAATGAAATTGAAAGCTGGATAATTAGTACTGTAAATCAAAATGCTAAAAAAGCACATATCTCTACACCAAAGGTCGCTTTATATCAAGCAGATGATATTAATGCATTTGCTACAGGTCCATGTCGTAATGCTTCCTTAGTAGCTATCAGCACCGGTCTTATAAAAAATATGCATCATGATGAAATTGAAGCAGTAATTGCACACGAAATTAGTCACATTGCTAATGGTGATATGGTTACAATGACTCTAATTCAAGGAATAGTAAATACGTTTGTTATTTTTTTGTCTCGCGCACTAGCGCAACTTGCATCAGGATTTGCATCTTCGAGTCGTAATGAAAAAGAGAATAATAATGGAAGTCAAATGGTGTATTTTTTCGTTTCTACAGTTTTGGAAATAACATTTGGTATATTAGCGAATATTATTACATTATGGTTTTCACGTTATCGAGAATTCTATGCTGATTCTGGTTCAGCTAAACTAGTTGGCCGTAAAAAGATGATCGCAGCTCTAGAACGATTAAAAACTAGTCTTGAACCACAAGAAGCTGAAAGTTTAATGGCCCTATGCATTAATGGAAAAAGAAATAAAACGTTTATTGGTGAATTGTTCATGTCCCACCCACCGCTAGATAAACGCATTGAAGCACTTCGCTCTGGGATTTATTTAAAATAATTCTCAAAAATTTTTTAGTTTTTGAAAAAATTTTCAATATGAGCAAATCCCTACCAATCTTTCTTTTTTTATCTGTACGACTAACTGGCAGGGATTTAGCGATTAACGGTTTAAGTAAAAAACCGCATTTGTTTTACTAAGTTTTCTTTCTTTTAAGAAAAGAACGAATAATACGGTCGTCTTATAAAGTTATTACATTAACTGCTGAAGGCCCTTTTTGCCCATCTTGAACTTCAAACTCAACCTCTTGGCCTTCAGTTAGAGTTTTAAATCCATTTCCTTGAATAGCAGAAAAATGAACGAATACATCTTTACTTCCATCAATAGGAGTAATAAAACCAAAACCCTTAGATTCGTTGAACCACTTTACCTGACCTTTGATCTTTGTCATCTTTTTAGTTTCCTTTGAAATGTTTAATTGATGATATAGAGCCAAATGGAGTTGTCACTGTTTGAGACGCTAAGATAGTGATCGGCAAAGAAGTGGTCTGCAACGTAATTTCTTACATGCGAAACTTCCTTTACTAAAAAGGCTACTCATAACTAAAAATGCCACTCATATTACAGAACTCTATTTCGTTTTTCTTAGCTTTTTACTGCTGTTACATACTCTATAAATAATGGCAAATCATTTTTATAGAGTCAATCTTAATCAAATCAAAATTTAATTTGTTTTCTAAATAAAATTTTATTAAATACAAATATCGTAAATTTCTTATTCAAGAGGTCAATATGTGAGCAGTTTCTTGAATAAACATTCTCGATAAATAGCTTAACAAATAGTTTTTTATTTTCTTTTTTTAAAGAAAGAAAAAACTATAATTTTTCGAAATTAGTATGCAATTTTATAATAAATTATTTGTATGATATGAACGTTTTTATAAAAAGTCATTTTTACGTGCAATAATTAACTTCATTGGCTATTTTCATCATATCTATTTGAAATATAGAAAAAAGAGCGACTAAGGCAATTTAGTTAAGGATCTTTTTCTTTATAAAAGAAAGTTAAATATTTTTAATTACTTGTTTTATAAACTCAAAAATCCCGTCCAATAACCAAAAATTCCTACTATAAAAAAACCTGTAATAATCCATAAAGCGTTAATTTTACGTCGTAATATCCACATGCATCCAAAGGTAAGAAGTAATGGCACTATACCTGGCATCAGTTGATCAAGAATAGACTGGATAGTTGTAATGTTAATTTGTCCATTTGCATCAGTAGTACGAGATACTGTAATCGGAATGTTGATATGAGTCCACTTATTGACTAATGCTCCCATTACGAATAAACCTAGAATAGACGCTCCTTCTGTTAGTTTTCGAAGAAAACCACTACCCATATCTTTTATTATATTGATACCTTTATAATATCCGTATGTTAAACCATAATAACGAACAATAAGACGAACCGTATTGAAGGAAATAAAAAATAATATTGGACCTAATAAACTACCACTGCTCATTGCAATTCCTGCACCAAGAGCAGCAAAAACTGGCCGCATTGTTCCCCAAAATATTGGATCGCCAACACCTGCTAATGGACCCATTAAGCCAACTTTCAAACTATTAATAGCAGCATTATCAATATCATCACCATTAGCACGCTTTTCTTCCATAGCTATGGTAACACCTAAAATTGGCGCTGCCACATAAGGATGTGTATTAAAAAACTCTAAATGGCGTTTAATTGCCTGTTTTCGTTCTTTGTTATTTTCTGGATACAAACGACGAATCGCTGGAAGTATAGAAAAACAAAAACCAAGCGCTTGCATACGTTCGAAATTCCAAGAGCCTTGAAAAAGATTAGAACGAATAAAAACATTTCTTATGTCACTGGATGTTATTTTTTTTCTATTTAAAGTTGTTGTAAAACTAGTTTTTTTTTTCACGTTCTTGTCCAGATTAATCCAATTCATTATCAATATTATTATTTAGATTGTTTTTAACACTTATTTTTGAATTTTTACTCTCGTTTAATTGAAAATAATACGGATTAAGTTGAATGTAAAGAATAGCCATAATCACACCAACGATTCCTAACGCTACCAGATTCAAGCTACTAAAAGCAGCTACAACGAAACCAAGATAAAAAAATGGCATCAAGTAACCTGCACGCATCATGTTAATTACCATGGCATACCCAACAACTACAATTATTCCTCCAGCTATATTTAATCCATTAGCAATAACTGGTGGAATTGAATTGAGAGCGTTATGAACCGTTTCTGTACCAATTGATACACCAACAATCGATGCTGGAATAGCAATACGCATAGCCTGGAGTAATAGCGCTAAAATATGAATCCAACTTAGTGCTGTCAAGTTTCCACGTTCAGCTATACTATCTGCAATATGCTGAAAGGCAACAGTTATAGTACGAACGATAATAGTCAAAACTTGACCGGCAGCAGCTAATGGTATTGCAAGAGCAATGCCGGCTCCAATACTTTGATTACCTATAATAACAAGGATCGTGGAAATGATAGATGCTAGAGCAGCGTCTGGTGCTACTGCAGCACCAATGTTCATCCAACCTAACGCAATCATTTCCAATGTTCCGCCTACAATGATACCAGTTTTTATATCCCCAAGCACTAAGCCAACCAAGGTACAAGCTACAAGTGGACGGTGAAATTGAAATTCATCAAGAATTGATTCTATACCAATGATGCATGCAATAAAAAATATTAGCGTAATCTGAAGTGTAGTAATCTCCATATACTTCCTCTTTAAATATGCAATTCCTCTAAGCGCTTCTAAAGCTATCTATGGGACTGTGAAAAAATTTGAGAAACTATACTAGTTATCTAATTTTTTTAATTAAATCCATCAATTTTAATGGAGAATCGCTAGGAACTTTGCGAACTTCCAGTTCAATTCCCAAAGCGTCAAGTTTTTTGAATGCTTCAATGTCTTTTTCGTTTACAGAAATAGCATTATTAATTTGAATTTTACCTTGATAAAAGGCCATACCACCAATATTAATTGAATTAATAGTAACACCTCCTTCTATAAAATGTAAAACATCTTCCGGTTTAGTGAACAAAAACATAATACGTTCATTGGCATATTTTGGATTTTCGTAAACACGAATCGCTTTTTCTATGGAAACCACATGGGCTTTAATATCAAGAGGTGATGCCTGTTTAATCAAATTACTACGTAACAAGTCTAGAGCAATTTCATTATTAACAACAATAATACGTTTAACATTGCTTTCTTTTGCCCAACGAGTAACTACTTGACCGTGAATCAAACGATCGTCAATGCGAACTAAAACAATATTCATATGACCTTCATGATTGTTTTCAGTCAAATCTTTAATCTGTTTATCTGACGTTAATGTTGTGGAAACAACAGAAGATTCATTTTTAAACTGAGAAGTTGTTTCTAGCGCTTTGATTTCAGAACGTCCAGCTGCTACTGCAATTTTCATAAGCTCATGAAAAGTTGAATGATCGTCACGAGTTATAAAAATTTCTATTAACATAGGAATATTTACACCAGTAATAATTCCGTAATTCTTTTTATTAAAGATGACTTGACTTGCAGCATTAAACGGAGTTCCACCCCAAATATCTACAAGAAATAATACTCCTTCTTTAGTATCAAGATTTTCTAGCTCAGCAAAATATTTTTTAGCTAAAATTTCGGTATTTTCTTCTGAAAAGAAGTCAACACAAGAAAAATTATTTTGTACTCCCAAAATCATTTCGGTTGTTTTTAGCAGTTGTGTAGCTACTGATCCGTGAGTACTAACAACAATAGCAATACTCACCTAAACACCTCCTTTAAAAAATGCATCCAAATATCTAAGAAATTGGATTAAGTAACCAAAATGAAGCTAACTTTTCTTATGAAAACGAATAAAAAATATCTAAAAATGATATTTATTTTTTATTCCAAGTGCTTTTTGGGTCGTTAATTTCAACCATAAACAGAAACAAAAATTATTCTTTAATAAGAAGAGAAAACTTCTTTATTCAACAAAGAAAGAACTTTAAAAAAATTTTTTTAAAAGTGACAAATAAAACAATCTTCTTCTTAAGAAGAAGTTAATTTCATGCTATATAACAACAAAAATGAGGTTACGTGGGTACCTCCTTATGCAGTAAATTTTTTGACAAAATGTATTGTTTGTTTACTAAATGATACTGTTTATATGATTGTTTCTTAACAACCATTATCAGTAATTATATATATTAAAAATCCTTCTCCTTAAGAAGGAAGACATGATTTTTAACTTTATAAAAAATAATTTATGATACACATATTTATATAGATATGTGGAGCACATTAAAAAATAAATTATTATTGCGTTTGTGATCCTATTTGATAGGTCCAAATGGACAGAAATTACAATATCAAATCAATTAAAAAACAACATGAGCACTTAAATATCTTTAGTACATTAAGTGTATTGTATAAGCTAGACATGATTCAACCTCTTTAAGAGAGGTAGCAATGACGCAGCTTTTGCTAATATCTCCTGATACTCTTTTTTTTCGTTACTGTCAGCAACAAGACCGCTTCCAACAGAACAGTAAACATGTTGATCTAAAACTAATAGTGTTCTGATAGCAATATTAGTATCCATTGTTCCGCAATAACTAATATAACCAATACTTCCGCTCCAGACACTTCTTCTTTGTGGTTCTAATCTTTCGATGGTTTTCATTGCTTCTATCTTAGGTACACCTGTAATAGATCCACCAGGAAAACAAGCGCGTAGAAGATCGCAAGGAGTACGATTTTTAGGTAAGACAGCACTAATAGTGCTAACCATATGGTGTACTGTTGCATACGTTTCTATTTTAAATAAAGATGGTACATGTACACTTCCTGGCTTAGCTACACGACCAATATCATTTCTTAATAGATCTACTATCATAAGATTTTCTGCTTGATCTTTAGCAGAATTAACTAAATGAAAAACTTGCTGATGATCCTCATCAATGTCTTTAAGACGGGGTAGTGTTCCTTTGATCGGACAAGTCTGAATCTTTCCATGCTGAACATGCAAGAAACGCTCCGGCGAGAAACTAATAACTATATGTTCCTTTAAACGAATAAACGCTGAAAAAGGCGCTTGATTGTAAGTTAACAAATGAAGAAATGCTGTCCATTCATCTCCACTATAAGGAGCACTAAAACGTTGAGACAAACACACTTGGTAACAATCTCCCGCTAGCAAATGTCTTTGTACTTGAAAAAATTTATCGCTATACTCACTGCGGCTCATATTGAGCTTCCAATTATCAAGAATATTAAATGGCATTGGCGATAGAAATATTTCAGCAGTTAATTGAGTTAATAAAGAAGATGTTATCCTTTTATCGTAGCTAACTAAAGTTACTAAACGACGGAAGTGATCAACTATTACTGCCCATTTATAAATTCCAATCGCCATTTCCGGTAGAGAAAGATCGTTTTTTGCAAGCGCAGGTAAAATTTCAATACTACGGATAAGATCGTAACTAAAAAATCCAAGCGCTCCTCCTTGAAACGGTAACTCATTGTTAACAGGTACTATCCCGTGCATTTTTTCTAATTGCTTTTGTACTAATAAGAAAGGGTCATCTTTACTCCACTTACATTCGTTTCCAGAACAAATCCTAGTAACTCCATTATATGTTATAAGAGTAACTTCTGGTAAAGCCACAAAAATATCGTAGCGGCTACTGGAATGACCGCTATAACCGGAATGCAATAACATTGACCAGGGTTTATTAGCGAAAGATGCAAAATAGCGTAAAGCGGCATCTTGTTGATATGGTAATGTTGTTAATTGAGGATACATGATACGATTATAAAATTATTTATTTTGAATACCAAGTTGTATTTTCTTTCATTGTTAGATTGTAATTTTCCTTTGCTGCAAAAGCAACCTTGCCTTTTGTAAAGATTTGATAAATTTAATTAAAAATTAGATGTAACACCATTTAAGTAAAAAATGTGTATTCTTAAACTTCATTTATTACGATGGTTAGATGAAATGAAGAACTATTTATACTTATGCTACCGTCTATAAAAATGCGACTTGTGATAGAAAGCTAATAATAAATGGGTTAAAAGCGTAAGATAATAAAACAATGCAAAAATGAGAAATGAATGTTTTTTTATTTAGAACTGATATAGAAAGATGATAATGTATGTTTTATATAGTAAATAAATAGATTCTCTCTCCTTAACAAGGAATGGCTAATTTTTAGTATTCTGTTGAGATTCATGTCTTTGCATGTTTAAGTTAAAATAATTTAATTTTTTAAAGTGAGTGATTATCCGAGTTAGTTATTTTCGATAAATATATTTTTTTAATTTTTATTAAACTGTTAAGCAAAGTCAATTTGAACTACGGTAAATTTAAATGTCGATCCGAATTTTATCTTTTGACACAGCAACTGATGCTTGTTCTGCTGCATTAAAGATCAATAAGGATATTTTAATAAAACGATTTACTCTTTCACCACGTCAACATACAAAACACATTCTTTCTATGGTAAATAGCTTATTAACAGAAGCTGGTATCAAACTTAACAATCTTAACGCATTAGCATTTAGTCGTGGTCCAGGAAACTTTACCGGTATGCGCATAGGTATCAGTGTTGCAAAGGGACTTGCTATGGGAGCCGATCTTCCACTAATTGGTATATCTACGCTTGCTACTTTAGCAGAAGGCGCTTGGCGTCAAACTGGTGCTTGTCAAGTACTTGTTGCAATGAATACTTACATCAACGATAAGGTTTATTGGGCTTCATATCAGCGACAAGAAAATACTTGGATTGAGAAAGAAAACGAATCAATAGTACCATGGAAGAAAACTGTAGAATCTCTTAGAGAGAGATTAACTGGTTGTTGGGCAACTGCTGGAACAGCTTGGCAATCTTATTCGAATCTTTTTTATTGTAAAAAATTAAATCAATCATTTAATAAGTGTACTTTAATTTCAGGAAAATCGTTATTTCCAAACGCAATAGACATGCTACCTTTAGCAATTAGTGATTATCGTCATGGTAAAATTAAAACAGCATGGTGTGCGGAATTGTCTTATTTGTTTCAACAAGAAATAACATAAAAAATTGAGCAAGAGCATTAATGCAAAAAGAATAATCCACTTAGTAGATTTTTTATTTTTTTTTGAATGTTGCAACGGAAAAATTTATTTTTTTTATGATAAAGTCTAACTACTTAAAAATAAGGGAAAAATGAAACTTCATACGATATTGAAGTATTGTTTCCTTCATATTTTTCGTTTCACAAAGTGTTCTTATCATTAAGATAATCAAAAATTTGAATTATAACTTTATAGATTCGATTTTTATATAATTGTTATTTAACAGAAAAACTTCTTTATTTGCGTTTCTATCTTGAAAAAAATCCATAATATACATATGCATTTATTGATTTTGAAAAAAAGTTCTAAATCTAACTAAAAATCACAAACTAAAATTCTCTAAAAGGGAAAGAGATAAAGATTCAGAGAAATAATTGCAGTACTAGATTTTATTGGAAAGCACTAAAACTAACCTAAGTATCAAAATTTGTTAGCCGTTAAAGTTTTTGCCACCTAAATTTAGCTTATTAAACATTTCAACGTTAATTAATCTTTTACTAACCTATATAATAATAAGATCGACAATTTTTTTTTTATTTTCAAATAAACAAAAAAAAACACTAAACATATATGTTTATTTTATGGTTGAAAATTTCATGATGATGCTAATAACGATAATACACATATTAATATTACTTGATGGTCTTCCATTAATGATTATAACATAGAATTAGACTATAATATTTTGTAAGATAATTGTATATGCCAGAATATTCTTCTAGCTTGTGCAAACTGCAACTTGAAAAATATATAACATCAATTTATTATTGCACATCTATAGGATAGAGAATTCTTCTTACTAAAGAAGTGCATCTAACCAAAATAACTTAGAGTGCATAAATTTGAAAGTACGTTTAATAAAATTTCTTCTACAATTTGATAAAAAACTAAATTTTTTAAAAAAAAGTATCCATCAATGCAAAATTCATTCATCATTCACACTTTCTTTATGTCTTCTTTCCTAACATACTAAAAGATTTAGTCTATAACTCTTTATAAAAGGAAAATGAACCTTTCATTATATCGTTATATAAAAATAATTAATTAGTATAACACTCGAAACGACATTTTTTCTGAGAAATCTTAATTTGACAATTAATTAACAAAATTGCTTTTAAAAAAGATAAAAATCCGAATTAAAATAAGCAGTAATAGAAAAGTTAATTGAGTACAAAAATGTATTGAAATAAAATGTTCTTACCAATCCCATTCAAGAGGAATTATCCAAACATATAACAAAAAAAATAACTATATTAATTTTGACGATTTATTAGTTTTTTAAAACAAATTATCGAATCGCTACTTTTTTACTTGCTTTTATATGAAAGCAAAAGAATCTTTCTCTTTTAAGATTTTTTCGTTTTAAGCAAAGTAAGGTTTAATGCAATAATTAAAGTATCTTTATCCTTTCTTTCTATTTGTAAGAAAGAAAGTTTCGAATTGATTTGTACAGACTTTTCGATTGCTGTGATAATTTCATGTTTTAATTGCCTCAAATAAGGTATTTCATTATCAATTCTCCGTTGTTCAGCTACTATGGTTTGCAGTCGTTTTTTAGCTAAATGAGCCGTCATTCTTTTACGAGAAAGAAAAAAGTTAAGCAGTGTCATTAAATATAATATCCTCTATCTCTTATCTTCTAAAGAGGCGTTTTAGAAAACCTCTTTTTTCCTCTCCGATAAAACGGAATGGTAAATTTTCACCCAACAAACGATTAATCACGTCTAAATAAGCTTGACCAGCTTGGGACTTTCGATCAAGAATTACTGGTTCTCCTTGATTGGATGCTTTCAGTACTGCTTGGTCTTCGGGAATTACACCCACTAATGGAATGCGCAAAATATCAATTACATCTGCAATACTTAACATATCACCTTTAATGACCCGTTCAAGATCATAGCGAGTTAATAATAAGTGTTCTTTAACTGGTTCTAAATAATTCTCTGCTCGTCTTGACTTAGATGAAAGAATGCCTAGAATTCTATCAGAGTCTCGTACCGAGGAGACCTCTGGATTGGTAATAACAATAGCTTCATCTGCAAAGTATAATGCCATTAATGCGCCGGTTTCAATACCGGCTGGTGAGTCGCATATAATGAAATCAAATTTCATTGAACATAAATTATTTAGTACTTTTTCTACATTATCTCGAGTCAAAATATCTTTATCTTTTGTTTGTGATGCAGGAAGAATAAATAAATTTTCTGTTCTTTTGTCTTTTATTAACGCTTGATTAAGCAGAGCATCTCCTTGAATAACATTAATGAAATCAAAAACAACTCGACGTTCACATCCCATAATTAAATCAAGGTTTCTTAATCCAATATCAAAATCAATTACTACTGTTTTTTTTTCTTTACAAGCTAAACCAAAAGCAATAGCTGCGCTTGATGTTGTCTTACCAACACCTCCTTTGCCTGAGGTTACAACTATAATACGTGTCATAGACTGATTTCCTTTATTTAAAATAACTCTTTCTAAATAAGAGGATAGATATCAAATACGTTACCGTGTCGTAGACATAAACGTGCTGCTTTACCTAAAAAGGTAGTTGGAATCTGATCACCTAACCAATATTGCCCAGCAATAGATACAAGTTCAGGAAAGAGGTGAGTGCAAAAAATCTGGCAATCTTGATCACCTAATGCTCCAGCAAGAGCACGACCTCGCATTATACCATAAATATGTATGTTACCATCAGCAATCAGTTCTGCACCTACACTTACATTATTAGTAACTATTAAATCGCTATCTTTTGCATAAATTTGTTGACCAGAACGAATTGGCGTGCTAATGAATCTTGTTTTTTTTAATGTAGAATTCATAGAAATAAAATTAGCATTAGCGCTAGTATCAGCGTTATTGTGCACTTTTAGTGCTTTTTTTTCTGTTAACAACGCTAATCCACTACAAATAACCAACTGTTTAAGCTTATTATTATTGCATCCGCTAATTCCTATAATACGTAAATTAGTATTTAACATTACTTGCAATAATACTTTCTTTGAAAAATCTCCATCAAGATCAGAAATATTAATGACTACTGGCGCATTTTTGAAAAAATTAGGTGCTTGTTTAATTTTTTTTTCTATAGCCTGACAGATTTCATCTAATTGTGCTTTATATATATGAATTACTAATAAAGTAAAATTGCCGTCTCTTAACTTAATTGGCATTTTTAAAATAATGTCCTGTTTTGATGTGAATTAAATATAGATATTTAATTTCATTAAATAATTTGTATATTACAACATCATGAGAATGTTTTGATCAGTACACTTATAATATATAAATAAATTTTTTAGAAAGTATAAATAAGAAACGCATTCCTTGAATAGGGGAATGAATATTTTTTTATTAAAAATTCATATTTTGCATTCTATTTTTTTGATAGTTAGACATATAAATTTTCTGTTTAGAAATTTTTATATAAAAATATTATTTGAGTTCTCTCTAAAAAAGAGCTGTTCTCTCTCAAGAGAGAATTTATCAATGGATTAATTTTATTAATTTTGATAGTTATTTATTTAGTTTAAATAAATACACTAATTTAACTAGTGAACTGTTTTCATTTTCCAGAGAAAAATAAGGCGGTACGTTCGATCTTTCTAATTGTAACTAGAATTACTATGATCTGCCTTTTAAATAAGAAAAACTTAATAGAAAGAATTTTTATTTTTCTTTATTATAGGCCGTTTGGTATAAACATTTATCGAATAATTTTTATAACAAAATATTTTTTTGACATATTATTAAATAATATATTCTTAAAAGTTTATTAAATTACTTAATTTTATTAAGCTGATTAATCTTATCTGAGGATAAAAACAAATTGTAGTTGGTTATTTTTTAATAATAAAACAATTCATCGAGTTAAAATAAAAAGTATTATTAATTTTTAATTAAACAAATTTAATTATTGCTAGGATACCTAACATCATTCAAATAGCAATAATTTCTTAAAAGGTTAATCCTTAATTATTTTTTGATTAATGAGGACCACTAAAAATAAACAAAATAATTTCTGCGTAAAATTTTTTAAAAAATTATGAAATTAATTATAAAGTTTATTAATTGCAGTGATTAATACTTTTAATAGGTAATTTCTTATAAAGAAAATATAAACATAAAAATATTCAATTAATAATTTCAATCACTAATAACAATATTTTGCTTTCTAACAAAAAGAGTTTTTTTACAAAAAGAAAATTTATTTCTTTTCAAAATTTAAAAAATTAAAATACCACATAGAAATCTGTCAAACAGGACAGACAGAGAAAAAACCCTCTATTAAAAATAAAATCGAATAGACTCTTGCATCTGCTATCTATCTTTCAATAAGAGTGAATATTTCGATTGATGCGAGAAAATTGTGCAAATATAAAAAATATTGCAACTATTAAGTAAATACTGAAAATAATTATCATCCACTGAGGCATTTCTAAAAATAGAAAACGCCATTGGGAAATGGAACAATCCTCACTAGCACTAAAAAAAGAAGGTAACCAATGATCTAACGGCAACCATGATGGAAAACTAACAAAAAGATCGCAAGTAAAGAAAGGTGAACTATTCAGTTGGACATTAACATGCTTTATTGCTAATTGAAGCCCACGCCAAGCACTATACAGCCATGTTATTAAACCAAAAAAACGTAATAACAAGATTCTAGGTAAAATCGCACCTATTAATCCAGAAAAAAAGATTCCATACAAGGCGCAACGTTGATATATACACAAAACACAAGGTTTAATGAGCAAAACATGTTGCAAATAAAGTGAAATCGACTCCAGTATAAAAGCAGTAGAAGCTAATAACAGCCATGTTATGCGTTTTTTTGATAAAAAATTTAGCAATTGTATCATAATTAAACAGAGACTGAACCAACAAGTTTTTGCAACGTAAATTGTAACTTACATCATATAGAAATCAACATCTTTTATCTTAAAATCAACACAAGTGAATTCTATAATTTATTTTTTTTATGTGTAAAACTAATCTCTAATCTAATAATCCTCTTAAGAAGATCTATCATTATTTATCTAATGGATAATATAGTTTCTCGCACAAAGAATAAAGATTAATTAATTTGATTAATAAACAGAAATAGAGATGCTTTCCATTATTACTCTCACATCCTATATAATTTTTATAAAATGAATATTTTACTTTTAAAAGTCATATAAACAAAATATTAATCTATTTAAAAAATTAAACCTAGATATAGAGTGAATAACTAAAACTAATTAGTAATATTGGCAGATCAAAAAGATATAAATGTTAAGTATTACTAGATTCATGAAATGAATTATTTATTCTTTTTCTGACTAATTTAAGAAAAAAATTTTTGAACAAATGTAACTTGCTGGTTAAAAATTTATTTTTTAAATAAAAGTTATTGTGTTCTTTTTCAAGAAAATCCTTATTAACTTGAAGCAAGTTGCATACATGATCTTGTGATTAAAAATTATAATCAAAAGAAAATACGCTAAAGATTATATTATTTTGATTTTTGAAATCATTTCATCATTTAAGCTGAACAAAATAGATAAATTTAAAAAAAATAATTAAAGATGATTCCTAATCATCTTAATAATGATACTAATTATAAATAATTATTCAATTTCTTCTTCTAAAAAGCAGATGTATAATTTACTTAATAAATTAATTAAAGTTCTTTTTTGCTTTTTAAAAAATCAAAAAAATGATAAACAGTAAAATAAAACAATAATATTTTTTATTTATTTATATCGTAAGAAGTCTATTCTATTTAATTTAGCTCAGTCTAGACTTAATTTTACTAAAAAGAAAAAGTTGCATATCTCTCATAATTCTTTCTATTTCTTAGATTAAATAACTTATGCAAATAGTTTGAAAATTTAACTAATAAGAAGCTCAATAGATTTTTCAAAACTAAAATATTTACGTATTTATAATAAATTTTTATTTAAAATTTTTTAAGTTAAGTTAGTTTCAATAATAACAATTGATTGTCAATCAGAATTTAATTCTGTTTTCACTATTTTTCTTCCTGGAAGGAAAATTATGATTTTTATTAACTTTTTTATCAGAATCACAACCACTGACAATTAAGCAGTCAATTAAGTCAAATCATTAGCAATCTTAATGCCAATTTTGCTAACTTGATGTTCATCTTTTTCTGCAACAGTTAACATAATTCCTTCGGTGATAACATTATCACCAATCACTGGTTCACCTCCTCCGAGCAAAGATACGACGAACTGACCAAGAGTCAGTTCTTCGTCAATTTCACTAGTAAATTTTAATCCATAGATAGAAGAAATGTCACGTAGTCGAGAGGTGGCTTCTAAAATAAAATCTCCAAAGAACCGTTGATCTAACGCAATTGGTGGTGATTGACTAAATAATCTTCCAAGAGAAGGAAGATCTCGTTCACGACCGATTACACAAAGCACGTCTCCTTCGCATAACTTTGTATTAGCAGTAGGATGAAGTAACATGTTTGCACGAAATAAACCAGCAATACGCGTATGACGAGGCATTTTCAAATCACGTAATGTTGCGCCTACACACCAATTTTCTTTTCCTAATTGATAAATAAACTGTTCCCATGGATTTTCTGGATGAATATCCATTCCTATTCGAGAAATTGGTGATGCAGTTGGAGGTACTACAACCTTTGCCATTTTGGCAGCAAAACTAAGAGAAGTGCCCTGTAAAAGCAAGGAAATTAGGACAATAAAAAATGCAACATTAAAATATAAACGTGCATTATTTAAACCCGCCATCATTGGAAAAACAGCTAAAATAATCGGCACCGCCCCACGAAGACCAACCCAAGAGAGAAAGATTCGTTCACGAGTTGTATAATTTCGAAATGGAAGTAAACCAATAAAAATTGATAATGGACGAGCAAATAACATTAACCAGAATGATAAGACTAATGCTGGAATGGCAATTATCCATAGATCACTTGGTGTAACTAGCAATCCAAGCACTAAAAACATACAAATCTGGCTAAGCCAGGCCATACCATCAAAAGTTTGCAGTATTCCATATCGATTGCGTATTGGTCTATTACCAAGCACAAAGCCACATAGATAAACAGCTAAAATACCACTTCCCTCCAAGGCGGTAGTTAAAGCAAAAATCATAATACCACCACTGACTGCTAACAAAGGATATAACGCGCTAGTCAATGTAATATGATTGATTATTTGTTGTAATAGCCAACCCCCTCCTAAACCAATTACCATTCCTAATCCAAATTCTTGGATAAGATGTACTAAAAAAAGCAAGTCAAGACTAGTTTTTTCATTTTGAATCATAGTAATAAGTGTCGTTGTAAGAAATACTGCCATTGGGTCATTACTGCCTGATTCAATTTCAAGTGTAGCAGTAACACGTTCATTTAATCCTTTATTACCTAACAATGAAAATACTGCTGCAGCGTCAGTAGAACCAATAATGGCACCAATAAGTATCCCTTCAATTTTATCTAAACTAAACAGCCAAGCTGCAACCATGCCGGTTAAACCAGCAGTAATGATAACTCCAACCGTAGCTAACGATAGTGATGGCCACAGTGCAACTCGAAATGCATTGCCACGAGTTCGCATACCACCATCTAATAAAATTATTGCAAGCGAAAGATTACTAATGAGATACGCTACAGGGTAATTATCAAATGCGATGCCCCCAAGACCATCAATTCCTGCTAACATACCAATAGCTAAAAAAATCACCAATATAGGAATACCAAGTCGAGAAGAGAAAGAGCTGAGTAGAATACTTCCTCCTACTAGCATTGAACCTATAATAAACAAACTTATCATGGTGCTACTGTTCAAACATGATCTCCTTAAGTTTTAAGTCTTTTAATCTGCACCTTACAATACAGATATCGCAATCTTATAACTTTTATTGGTATTTAATTAAATTTGGTTGCGGTGGCTTATCTGAAAAAAGGAGAATTTAGTTATATTATTTTGATACATTATCTTTTAAAATTCTCGAAAGAAATCGTCATGAAAATAGAGGCGAGAAACCAAAACTGGTTCACTACTTGCTTGATCTGTATCAAACATAAAATCAAAGTTCCCTTCGTAAGGGATTATTGTTAGTTCCTACTAAAAAGTGTTTTTTCGTCTTAATTACCATGAAAAAATTGGATATATCAAAAATCGTTTCCATTATTCTCAAATAATTTATTTACTTACATAATTTATAATATTATTCCTTTTTATTTTGGATTATTGCAAATGAACAATTATCAGTGATTTTACTCAAAAAGCCTCAACTACTTAAATATGGTTCCAAAATAGGATAGATGTAATATCCAAATACATTTATTTAGCTATCAAAATTAATATCAATTCATAAAATGAATTTTTTTGTTGGGATTTTGACGAGTAGAAAAAAAAGTAATTGAGATATAAAATCCTTTTAGGACTTGTGAGTTGAATTGCTCTTGTTCATTTTTTGTTCAGAATTTATGGTATGTTGTATGGAAGTAGGATAAGTTCCTTAACACAATACTCTATTAGTTTTTTTTTGATTAGAACCGTCATATTAATTAGTTATTAGACAATCAATTGACTACAAGAATTCCAACGAAATTAGAACTAAACATAAATCCATAATAGATATAAAATATGATAAATTGATATCTATCACTTCGTGTTAAATAGTACAACTTGATTTTAAGAAAATAAAACCAATAAAAAAGAAAGATCCAAGGCAGACCCGCTGTTGCTATTCTCGAATATTAAATACATACAAACATTATTCACGCTTTTACGATTCAAGAATAGAGAAAAGCGGACCACCTAATCGCTCGTTTTTTTATAAACATTGTCCTCTGTGATGTTCTTTAAAAGATCTAGCCTTTCATAATTGAAGAACTGCTTAATAAGAAGCGACAGAGATATTCTTATAATTTCCCTATTCGTTGCATTTAATTATTCATAATGTAAGAAATAAGATCTAAAACTTTATGGGAATAACCTACTTCATTATCGTACCATGCAACTAGTTTGTAAAACTTATCGTTTAATGCAATACCGGCCTTTACATCAAATACAGAAGTGCATGTTTCACCGTTAAAATCACTAGACACCATAGCTTCTTCGGTATAACCAATTATTCCCTTTAATTTACCTTCTGCAACTTTTCTTATAATAGAACAAATATCTTCATAGGAAGTGGATTTTTCTAGACGCACAGTTAAGTCAACTACTGAAACATTTGGAGTAGGTACCCGAAAAGACATGCCATTTAATTTACCATCCAATTCAGGGATAACTCTTCCTACAGCTTTGGCTGCCCCAGTAGAGAACGGAATAATATTTTGAGATGCGCCACGACCTGCTCGCCAATCTTTACTAGATGGACTGTCAATAATTTTTTGAGTTGCTGTGGCAGCATGCACAGTAGTCATTAAAGCTTCCACAATACCAAAATTATCATGAATAACTTTTGCTAATGGAGCTAAACAGTTAGTTGTACAAGAAGCATTAGAGATTATATTCTGCCCACTATATGTATTTTGATTAACGCCAATGACGAACATTGGTGTATCATCTTTTGATGGACCAGTTAATACTACTTTTTTAGCTCCAGAGAAAATGTGTTTCTGCGCTAAATCTCTTGTTAAGAAGATTCCAGTAGCTTCAGCAACAACTTCCACTCCGACTTTATTCCATTTCAAATTACCAGGATCCTTTTCAGAAAAACAATAAACATTTTTGTTGTTAATTATCAAAGTATCCCCTTTAATGGATATATTTCCATTAAAATGACCGTGAGTCGAGTCATATTTTAACATATAAGCTATATAATTCACACTAAGCAAATCATTAATCGCAACAATCTCAATATCATTACGTTTTTGTGCAGCACGAAAAATCATCCGACCGATACGTCCGAAACCGTTGATACCTACTCTAGTAGTCATATTTAACCAACCATATTTAAAATGTAATAAAGGATTATAAGTTTAAAAAACACCACTCTTCGTCAAGAAGAAGTTATCTCGTTTGTTTGTTTTCTATAAATTCTAACATATTAGTTTAATTAAACTAAATGATTGTTATGTTAATATAGTTTTTGCCACACAAATAGGTAATTTTTTAATTAGAAATTTAAAAAACCTTTAAAGTTAAGCAATTACATATTAATACTCTAAGTTAGACTTTCTTAATAAGGAAAGCTATTTCTTTGTCAATTGACTTTTCTTTAAACTAATCAATAAAAAAAATTACCTAGAATTAATTAGGAAATAGATCTAAAAATAATTGTGAATTATAATATTTATTCGAAAAATAAATTTGTTTTATTTTTTTTGCGTTGTTTTCTAGACTTAGAATGTCTCTAACCCTGTTGCTATTTTTAGAAAAAACTTATAATGCTTTTTTTTCAGGTAGATATGTTATTTTTTTGAGCTTAAATTATTGATTTGTTCAAACTGTGAGAACAATGGTTATATTCTAATATTAGAAATAGGAAACGCGCTTCTATTTAAGAAATAATTTTTTTAAAAGGATTGAATTAATCAACATAACAGCATTCGTTTTTTTAGATATGATTTGAAAATTTTTTAAAAAAAATTAAAATAACCAGAACTAAGAATCACTCTCCACTAGAATAAATATTCTAGCAAATTATCTTGATTTTTAAGAAAGCTTTGCTAGCAAGAACTGTTATGTACATATTAAATATTCTGTATTTTCTTGCTTTGCTAACATAAAAATTATTGATTTTGCTTTATTTAATTGCTAAGAAATGTATCTTATAATCTTAAATAAGATCGTGTCTTGTTAAGAACAAGATGGTTTCCGCAATGAAAAATTGTTAAAGAGCTTTTTATAAAAATTGTTTACATGAAAAGCAAATAGCATAGCGATGCTCCGGATCATTCCAGTTGTAGTTTAACTTATCGCGAACATTTAATTCGTCCATTATTTCTATAATGGATGTTGGTAAAAACAATCGGACAAGATTTAATGCTAGAGCGTTAGTCCACGGGGGCAATAATTCCAAAAAGTGAAAATCATCGAGATACCAGTACAACTGATATTGTTTAAGTTGTGCCAAGTTGGCGGCTTTATTTACGGCGTCATCAAAATCACCTAGTTGATCAACCAATCCATTTTGAACAGCATCAGTACCAATCCAGACACGGCCTTGTGCAATTTGATCAACTTCTTTAAAAGTTTTATTTCTAGATTGAGAAACCATAGCGATGAAATCGCGATAACTGTTTTTAATGCTTAGTTGAATCATTTGCGAGAATTCTTTAGGCAAGGCTTTTGTGAAAGACACATTAGCAAGTGGCGAAGTAGAAACACCATCAGCATGTATTCCAATAATGTCAAGAGATTTTTCTAATGTATTAACAATCCAAAAAACACCAATTGATCCAGTTAAAGTGCTAGCACTAGCTATGATATAGTCAGCTGGAGTGGACACCCAATATCCACCTGAAGCTGCCACACCACCCATTGAAATTACTATTGGTTTACCTTCAGCATGTGCAGCAGCTAGTTCAGAACGAATCATCTCGGCAGCATTGAGGCTGCCTCCAGGACTATTTATTCGAAATATAATAGCTTTTATATTAGGATCCAAGCGTGCAAATCGAATTTGATTAAGAATCGCATTACTTTCAACTGATCTAGAATTTTTTTTCGATCCGTTAATAATTGTCCCGTTAGCAAATATCACAGCAATTTGATTGTTTTGTTTTTTTGATGTTGAGGTTATTGGTGGATAATCATAAATACTAATCCCATTAAATGTCTTTTCTTGCTTATTCCATCCAAATTTTTGAACTAACGCTGCGTCAATTTTTCCTCGATATGCAACCTCATCCACCCATTTGTTATTAAGTGCAAACTGTGCGGTGTTACCTCCCACTTTTCGTAAGTTATTGAGCATGATCTGAATATCTGGAAAAAATTTTTCTATTGTTGTTTTCCGATTAGCTGCTACAACAGTTAGATAGTTTTTCCAAAGTTGGTGTACCCAACGAGTATCAGCTTTTCGAGCATTATCAGACATATTATCACGGAGAAATGGCTCTACCGCAGATTTATAGGTACCAACACGAAAAACATGGGTGCTTATCCCTAACTTTTTAAGCAAAGTTTTGTAGTAAAAATTATTTGTTGTTATACCATGTATATCTACTCCTCCGAGAGGAGTAAGATATATTTTATTTGCATAACTAGCAAGATAATACTGTGCTTGACTGTAACTATCCCCTACAGCGTAAATGGGCTTTCCATTGTCACGAAATTCGCGAAGTGCTTTGCCTATATATTCCAGCGAGCTTAAGCTTCCTCCTGAAAAGTCTTTTAACAGAAGAACCAATCCTTGAATATTCATGTCTTCTTTTGCTTGTCGTATGGAACTCACAATATCAAACAATGAATTCTCTTGTAATCGATTGGTAGAATTACCAAATAATTTTCGATTAAGTCGGTAAACTTTTTGGTTCGTTATTGGTTTGTCTATTATAGAACCAACTAAATCAACTATTAATGCACCTTTTATTGGAGTTGCTTGATACGTTTGTGAGTAAATAAAAAGAATAATAAAAATTAAAAAAAGTGCATTAAAAATAAATTTTCGAAGAAAATTTAGTAAACACCATAACCATATAAACGGAGCAGAAATAATTCGCAATATTCTGCATATAAAATCTCTAATTAGAATAAAAGAATTTAAAATCATATAAGGTATATCACTCGTTTTACTTCAGGTATATTTTTTTACAGTCTTTATTGTAAAATTTGCTCCTCCAATTATGAGTGTAATATTTACACAAAAAAAATAGGAGATGCTGTCTCCAATGCACAAAAAAAACTACATTTAATCCAAATAAAAAGTCGATATTCTATATCGCAGAATGTATTTTTTAAATGTTTCCATTATCTGCTCTTCTTTGAAAGATTTTACTTATCATATAATTTTATAAAGTTCTTATAAAGAAATATTAAAAAGTGGTATTACAAGTATGTAATTTTTGAGTACTTATATATTAATTAATAAAGAATTTTTTTATTTTTAAAAAAACAAATTATAGACAAATAAAAGTAGGTAAGGAACTTTTTAAGTTCGTTAATTTTGACCAGGATATTTTATCAGAGAGCAGTTTATTTGACAAATGCAATAAAGTTCCTTCTAAAGAAAAAGTTTTGGTCCAAAAATTACTGTATTTCACTATTTGTGTAATTCAGAGTTTTCGTTTTAAGTTTTACTTGCTTGAACCTTTATAGTTAATAAAAAAAATGATGTTTTTAATTTTAAAGCATTTAATTCCAGATCCTATTTTTAGAATAGTCAAAATTAAAAATTTACTGCAAGATCTTAATCTTGAGAAATATTATCGATTTTTAGGTAAAGTTAGAAATCATAAACTAATTAAATCTTAATGCAAAGGATGTTATTAATTAATGATCTCGTCTTTTATAAGAAAGAATGTTAGTTAACTTAATTGCAGAATATAAATAAACTTATTTTTGGACTATAAACCTATGACCAGCGGTTCCAATTTGATCAATACAGACATCAAAAAAATCCACTTAAAAATTTAATGGCATTTTATGCAAAAATTACTCTCTTCTAACTCTCAAGTTAGGAAAGCTATCTTAGTGTAGTTGGCAAGCAAATATAGTTCCAAAACACTGTTCTTCCTTGCAGGAAAGAGAGAAATGCAGGGAGAGAGATATAATGATTGATCAAAATCAAATTCATAACGCTAAGATTTTCTAGAACAATGAGGGTGTAGTATACAAATGCTAATATATATTTAATTTTTGGGAAACGTTTAATTTTTTGCTCCATGCAAAAAAAAGAAATCTTGTATGTAAATACATTTGTTCTTCTTTTTATGATTTTTAGAAGGTTTTTCTAAATGGGACGTTTAGTTTGACAATTCACTGTAAAAGCTAAAAAATAATTAATTTAACTTTTTATTTTTTTCAGTGACTTATTATTAATACTTTCATATAAATAAAAACTGTCTAAATATTGATTATTTAGTCTCTATTTTCTAAAAGCTATTGATTATTTAAAAGATAGAATTACTTCATATCAAAATGATTTTTCATACTTATTAAGTAATATTATTTCTCATCAAACAGCTATTCTGTGTCAAGAAAAATAACTCTATTGCACTTTTGAACTTTCGATATACTTTTATCTATCAGATAAATAAACATTTATTGTTAGTTGTCCACTAACGTCAAGGTTTAATAAAACATGATAGTAAAAAGATGATTCTCAATAAAGATTATCCTCAATTGAAAATTGAGAATTTTTACTAAAAAAGGTCAAATAGTTAAAAAAGTATTTTTGAAATTAATTTCAAAAATGATTGAGCGCGTTTCTATAAAGCTAGAATTTTGTCTATAAACAATAAAATAAAACTTGTTCAACAAGTAAGTTAGTAGTCAATATTATAAGTCGTAAAGAAATTAATATTCTTCTTTTAAGAAGATTTTCGAATACTCATAAAAAGTATCAATTTATTCTAAATAATAACACAAATATACAAATTTAGAATAAAATCTATTATAAATACTCATCGTAATTAATTAGTTAACTTAAAAAGTATACTGTAGGGTTTTTAAAAAAGTTCTTAAAAGGAAAATTGATTAAAAAAATTCTGTTTTTAGCAGTATCATCTGAATAGGTCGAATCTGTTGGTAATACAAATTTTTTCTTACTGTGTTAAAAGTAAAGTTGTAAGTTTATACTGTTTAAATAAAATAAACATTTATCTTTATTAGAAATTTTAATTAAATATCTTACTGCTTAGTAAGTACTAATACGTAGTAAGCGTAACAAATAAGTTTTGGTTAGTTTCGGCTGATAACGCAGAATTTTAATATTATTAATTTAGAGTTGTTAATTATTAAGCAATAAAAATACTTCTAAATCAAATTTATTTAAAAAATCAATACCCGTTTGGTATAAACGCTAAATGATTTGTTTAAAATAAATAGCCTTAATGGAGTGTGGGAATCTTCCATCAAAAAGGGTAAGTTGTTGTTCTAACATTAGCTTTAATTTTTTGATTATTTTGCTTTTCATATTTAAACAACTGCATTAAAGTTGTGTCGATCAATGTCTAGAATCCAATTGAAAAATAAAATTTCTATTTAATTAGTTCAACTGGAAATCATTAAAAATATATAAAACAATTGATCTATCTTACCTAGTTAATTAATCAATTAAGCTTGTCTAAATTTTTACTTTTAAAAAATTAAAATAAAAAATCCTCTAACACTTTACCATCTTCATCTATTGCTTTTTTTATTATTGTTGGAGTTCGTCCTTGACCAGTCCATGTTTTAAGATTTCCACTTTCATCAACGTATCGATATTTAGCTGGACGAGCAGTGCGTTTTGCCTTTCCTGAAGCCTTAGAAGAACTCATCGATTGGAGCAGTTCATTTGGATCGATACCATCTGCGATCAACATCTCACGATACTGAAGCAGTTTGCGTGTACGTTCTTTAATTTCCGCTTGAACCTGACTATTTTCTTCTCGTCGTTCGTTAACAACAACTTCAAGCTTTTCTAGCACTTCTTCAAGAGTTTCTAAACTGCATTCTTTTGCTTGTGCACGCAGAATACGAATATTATTAAGAGTTTTTAGTGCCTCGCTCATTACGTTTTCTCGAAAAAAATAAAATATTTCGAATCATAAATTGCTAATTTCTTTTCTGCAATACCTAAACTAGGATAATTAAAAAATTATATCTTTAATACATCTTCTAAATTTTTAGAATACAGTATCAGAAATAAAGTTTATTAATTTAGTGTTATTTTTAGATGGTTATCATTTTGTAGAAAGAATTTACTGTTCTTTTTAAATTTTAAAAACATATAAATTCTTTTTTTATTGACAATAAAGCATTATTTATTTTCAAAATTAAAAATTTTTAATGTGTAAAAATCTAAATAAGAATTCCTAGATGTTTCCTTTTTTTTACAATTTAGGATGTCTGTAAATATTAAGATATATTTATTTTATTAATCATAACGATGAGCAAACCGATTAATAAAGAACGTTTTAATTATTAGATTATTAAATAATTAAAATTTTCACAAAGAGTTTCAATTTCATTGAAAAGTTAATTAATTAACTTAAAGTTATTAAGCTGAAGAAATTTTATTTCCTCGGAAATATGTTAAAATGCAGTAAACTAGATCAAATTAACTAACTAACCATTTTAAGGAAAAGTTTTAAATATGGCACAACTCTATTTTTACTATTCTGCAATGAACGCTGGCAAAACGACTTCATTACTTCAATCTTCTTATAACTATCGAGAACGCGGCATGCATACTATCGTATTTGCAGCTAAATTGGAAGGTCAAAATGGACATGGACAGATATCTTCACGTATTGGATTAACTACTTTTGTGAGAACCTTTTCTTCACGCACCAACATATATTCAATTATAGAATCTGAACATAATCAAAAAGCCGTGCATTGTATTCTAGTAGACGAATGTCACTTTTTAAGTCAAAAACAAGTTGCTGAACTTTGCTCCATTGTAGATAATTTAGCCATACCAGTTTTATGTTATGGATTACGTACTGACTTTCGCGCTGAACCGTTTACAGGTAGTTTATATTTACTAATCTGGGCAGATAAATTAATAGAATTAAAAACTATTTGTCATTGTGGTCGTAAAGCCAATCATGTGCTTCGACTTGATGATCAAGGAAGAGTTGTTCAAGACGGAGAACAAATTATGATTGGTAATCATGATCACTATGTTTCAGTTTGTCGAAAACATTTTATTGAAGCAAAAAAATATTTAACTTTTGTGCCAAAAGTAAGTACACCTCATTTTTATGAGTAATAACAATGCAGATTGTTACTCTAGAATTTCTAATATTTATAGTGAAGCTGAATTTTTTTCAAAAACTAAGCAAACAGATTTTTCTTCCTCTATAGTTTGGATTAATTTTTAAAAAAACTAGCAGTTTCAACATTTTTATGCTAAGTTCCAGATAGTTTTTACATTAAAGAATTTTAATCTTAATGAGAGCATATTCTCGATGCGAAAGATTTATATCTCTCAGGTGCCATGTTTTGGGCGTATAATCTATGTCTTCTTCTACCGAAGAAGATTTTTCTATCTTTGTTTTGAATAAACAATAGGCTTAATTTTAAAGATAGCAAACAAAATCAATTATTTTAGATCATTAGATGATAAATAAAAAATTATTCAAGGGTAGCTTTCTCATAGAATTCTTTCTCTAAGAGAATGGTCGTTTTTGAAAAACTTAATTGCACCTAATCTAAAATTAAGTCGCTATTATCAATAGTTAAGTATAAAAAACTAAACTTCTTTAAAAGATTAAAATATATAAATTTTATGCATAAATACGAAAACAAATACTTGAGAAAAACGCCTATGAGATGCGGTACATAATAATGTTATAAGCAAATTGCTTTAAGAACTGTTCATTGCTAGAATTTATATAAAACATGACTATAGTCATCCCTTTCCAACATCTCGTTTCGTGCATCCACGCAGAAACTTACATTTGTGGATGTTTTTTTGGCCTTTTGCTTTCAATAAATGTTTTGATTAAAATCAATATATTGTATAAGATTTTAGTCAGCTCATTTGGTTCAATTTGAAAACTAATCCTCTACTATGATGCATACAGTACTGATTTAACTATCAGTCTATAAATAAAATTTGCATTGTTTAAAAGCTTTTGTTTTATATTAAAGATAATATATGAATATAGGTCAATTTTAATTAATTGCGTAGATAGGCTGCATTCATTCTTTGAGATTTGGAGCGTAGGTTGTTATTTTAATTATTCAAATTGATGAGTATTTTTTCTTCCCAATCGCTTTAATATAATGGTTTTTTGAGAAAACATTCTTAAATGAAACCATATTGGTTACACTGTTAATTTCTTTCTAAGACCCGCTTTTTAATTTTAAGTTAAAAACAAAGTAACTAACTATAATGAATATTTCGTTATAATTAACATGACATTTCATAGATTAATAGGTTGCCGATTTTTAAAGAACAATACTATATTGTCTTCTCCTTAAAAAGGAGCTGAGTGAAATTTTCTAGTAAATACTGTTATAATATGGTTAGTAAATGTCTGTTTACTATTAAAAAGTTGTCTAATCTAGAAAAACTGCTCTCTAAATAAAAAATTGACTCAATTCGAGTCTATTGGTAAATAGCGATAAGCATATCAAATTTTTTCTTAAGGATTTTAAGTTGTATGGAATAGATCATTTTGACTAATATCAAAAAAAAAATTTTTTCTTTAATCGTAGTGACTGCTTTAAATACAACTGTTGTTACTAAGCGAACTTTTTCAGCAGATGTTCCGTTAAATATACAATTAAGCAACAGGCAAGAGTTAGTGCGAGGTAATGGAGCTGAGCTACAGTCATTGGATCCGCACAAGATAGAGGGGATGCCCGAGTGGAATGTTAATCGCGATATATTCGAAGGCCTCGTTATTTATAACTTACAGGGAGATATTCAACCTGGTGTAGCGAAAAGTTGGGAAAATAAAGATTTTAGGATTTGGACTTTTCATCTAAGGAAAAATATCAAGTGGTCCAATGGAGACCCAATTACTGCGCAAGATTTTGTATATAGCTGGCAACGGTTAGCTGATCCAAAAACTGCCTCTCCTTATGAGAGCTATCTGCAATATGCTAGGATTGTTAATATTGACGATATCATTAATGGAAAAAAAAATCCGGACACTTTAGGGATTAAGGCGCTAGACGAATGTACTTTGGAAATCTCCCTAGCTGAACCAGTAAGTTATTTAATTAAAATTTTAGCTCATCCTTCCTTATCACCACTACCAAAAAAAGTCGTAGAAAAATTTGGCGACAGATGGACAAGACCTAAAAATTTGGTAAGTAACGGCGCTTATACTGTTAAAGATTGGATTATTAATGAACAAATTATCTTAGAAAGAAATCAAAAATATTGGAACAACGATAAAACTGTCATTAATAAAGTTGTTTATCTTCCGATTTCTTCCGAAATTTCTGACGTAAACCGCTATCGCTCCGGCAATAATGATATGACTTATAATAGCTTACCAATCGAACTTTTCCAGAAACTTAAAAAAAAAATTCCTGAAGAAATTCATACGAGTCCTTATCTTTGTACGTATTATTATGAAATTAATAATCAAAGAAAACCATTTACTGATATTCGTGTACGTACTGCGTTAAAACTTGGATTAGATCGTGATCTTATTATTAATAGAGTAAAAGCTCAGGGCGACCTAGCAGCTTACAGTCTCACACCACCTTATACCGAAGGAGCTAAATTGAATGCACCTGAATGGTTCGGTTGGTCGCAAGAAAGACGAAATAAGGAAGGACGTAGATTGCTGGCTGCAGCGGGTTTTACTAAAGAAAAACCATTGACATTTAATTTATTATACAACACTTCTGATTTACATAAAAAACTAGCTATCGCTGTGGCTTCTATTTGGAGAAAGAATTTAGGCATTAATGTTCAACTTGAAAATAAAGAATGGAAAACTTTCCTAGATACTAGGCATCAAGGCAATTTTGATATTGCCCGTGCTGGATGGTGTGCAGATTATAATGAACCGACTTCTTTCTTGAACATTATGCAATCTAATAGTAGCAATAATAGTGCACATTACAAGAGCCGGATTTTTGATGAATTATTAACCCAGGCACTAAAAATCTACTCCGAAGATATGCGAGCTAACTTTTATCAAAAAGCAGAACAACAATTAGATGAAGATTCAGCAATTATTCCAGTATACCATTACGTTAGTACTCGTCTGGTAAAACCTTATGTAGGGGGCTATACCGATAACCTACTTAATAACATATATGTAAAAGATCTTTACATCAAATGCGAAAATTAATTCAATTGGATAAATTTACTTTTGTAAAAGAAATTTTCTTTTCAAGTGCTTTTAGAAGCATCACTGTACTTTTTATTAGAAATTAGATCTAAACACAGGTTCTACTAGAATATTATACGAGTCCGGTAATAATGCTAAAATTTATTCTTCAAAGGTTTCTGGAAGCAATTCCAACATTGTTTATATTAATCACTATTTCTTTTTTTATGATGCGTTTAGCACCTGGTAGTCCATTTACTAATGAGAAAAATCTACCACAAGTAGTAATAGAAAATATCAAAGCTAAATATCATTTGAATGACCCTATAATTATTCAATATGAAAATTATTTATTGCAACTTGCGCATGGAGATTTTGGTCTATCATTTAGATATAAAGACTATTCAGTTAATGATTTACTTATTAGTTCATTCTCAGTTTCAGCAACACTAGGATCAATAGCGTTCTTATTAGCAATTATAACCGGTGTTTCTATTGGTATTGCAACTTCATTAAAACCACATAGTAAATGTACTTATATTTCTATGGGGTTAATGATGATTGGGGCAGTCACTCCCAGTTTTTTAATAGCTCCAATTTTGGTATTGATTTTTTCTGTTACGCTAACCTGGCTACCAGGTGGAGGCTGGAACGGAGGTGAGCCTAGATTTATTATTTTGCCTATGATTTCGCTTTCACTTACTTATATTACCAGTATTGCTCGTATCACTCGATCTTCTATGATTGAGGTATTATGCTCTAATTTTATACGAACAGCGCGTGCTAAGGGATTGCCAATGCAAAAAATCATTCTTAATCATGCTCTAAAGCCAGCTTTACTGCCTGTTGTTTCTTATATGGGACCTGCATTTGTTGGAATCATTACTGGATCAATGACGATAGAAACAATCTATGGATTACCCGGAATCGGTCAATTATTTGTCAACGGAGCACTTAATCGAGATTATTCTTTAATATTAAGTCTAACAATATTAATGGGTAGTCTTACTGTTTTTTTTAATGCTATCGTTGATATTCTTTATGCAACCATTAATCCAAAAATTCGCTATTAGTAAATTTAAAGCATCTAACTTTTTATAAAATAAAATCTATAAGTGCTAGAGAAATCTAAGGTGATAAGAAAAACCCGTAGTCTCTTAGAAAGAACTGGAAAGCGTTTTATTCAAAATAAAATTTCATTAACAAGCTTACTGATCTTATTATTGATAATTTTGTTTGTCATATTGGTTCCAATGTTTTCCATGTTTCGTTATGACGACACTGATTGGTGTATGACATCTAACGCGCCAAGCATTGTTTCTCAGCATTACTTTGGCACTGATTTGTTTGGACGAGATTTATTAGTACGAATTGCAATTGGTGGACGTATTTCTATTTTAATTGGAATTTTTTCTGCAGTAATAGCGGTAATAGTAGGCACATTCTACGGAGCTTTATCTGGTTATCTCGGTGGTAGAATTGATTCTATGATGATGCGATTTCTAGAAATTTTAAACTCGTTTCCTTTCATAATTTTTGTTATTTTGCTAATAACTTTTCTTGGGAAGAATATTCTTTTAATTTTTTTGGCTATTGGGTTAGTTTCTTGGCTAGATATGGCTCGTATTGTGCGAGGCCAAACATTAAGTTTGAAGCGTAAAGAATTCGTTGAGGCAGCTATTATCAATGGTGTATCTACTAGAAATATTCTCCTACGCTATATTGTGCCAAATTTACTTGGTCTAGTGATAGTGCAGGCCTCACTCTTAGCTCCTAACATGATTTTATTTGAGTCTTTTTTAAGTTTTTTAGGTTTAGGTGTTCAGGAACCACTTCCAAGTTGGGGATCATTACTTAGCGATGGTGTAAATTCTATGGAAGAATTTCCATGGTTGTTAATCTTTCCAACTATTTTTTTAGTAACAACATTACTTTGTTTTAATTTCATTGGTGAAGGATTACGCAACGCGATTAATCTAAAAGAAGAAGATATCTTAATAAAAATGAGTGAAACTTTTAGAAAAAACATAAAAATACCAGCAGATATCGCTCCTCCGATACTGCTAGATGTAAATAATTTACATGTTACATTTTTCATTCAAAATAAAATATTAACTGCGGTTAATAACTTAAGTTTTTCTATTAATGCTGGTGAAACTATCGGAATAGTCGGCGAATCTGGTTCTGGAAAATCTCAAATAGCTTTTGCTTTGATGGGATTATTGGCAACTAATGGCTGTATTAGTGGTAGTGCTAAGTTTGATGGTCATGAAATTCTTAATTTACCGGAAAAATATTTAAATAAAATTCGTTCCAAAAAAATTTCAATGATTTTTCAAGACCCTATGACCTCCTTAAATCCATATATGCGTATAGGCGATCAGTTAATAGAGGTGCTGCGGTTGCATAAACAAATCAATAAACATGAAGCTTTTGATGAATCTGTACGTATGCTAAACGCGGTAAAAATATCTGAATCAAATAAACGAATGTATATGTATCCTCATGAGCTATCAGGAGGCATGCGCCAACGTATAATGATCGCCATGGCATTATTATGTCGTCCAAAATTACTTATTGCTGACGAACCTACCACAGCGTTAGATGTAACAGTACAAGCTCAAATTATGAGTTTACTCAAAGAAATTAAATCTAAATTTAATACTACCATTATAATGATTACTCACGATCTCGGTATCGTAGCCGGCATTTGTGATCGATTACTGGTAATGTATGCCGGACACATTATGGAATACGGAAAAGCACGCGACGTATTTTATCATCCAAGTCATCCCTACTCCATTGGTTTATTATCAGCAGTACCGCGTCTAGATGTAGAAAATAATATTAATTTAACTACTATTCCTGGTGACCCACCTAATTTATTTCATTTACCTAAAGGCTGTCCTTTTCAACCGCGATGTCGTTACTCAATGAATATTTGTACCATTACATTTCCTCCGATAGATCACTTTGGTGATCAACGCTTACGCGCTTGTTATAAGCCGATGAAGGAACTCTAATATGAAAAATATATTAACTAGAAAGAAAATTATTCTAAATGTCGAAAATTTAAAGGTTTATTTTCATATAAAAGTAAAAGATCGATGGTTCTGGAAATCTACTAGAAGTTTAAAAGCAATAGACGGTTTGTCTATGTGGCTTTACGAAGGTGAAACTTTAGGAATAGTCGGTGAATCTGGCTGTGGTAAATCGACTTTTGCTCGAGCATTAATTGGTTTAGTCAAAATCACTAGTGGACGTATCACTTGGTTTGGAAAAGAATTGCAGAATATAAGTGCGAAACAATGGCGTATTATACGTAATGATATTCAAATGATCTTTCAAGATCCAGTAGCTTCTCTTAATCCATGTATGACAATTGGCGATATCATTGCTGAACCATTACGCGCCTATTTTCCAAAAATGATCCATCAAAGCGTAAAAGAAAAAGTAGGAAATATAATGAAAAAAGTTGGGCTACTGCCAAACTTAATGAATCATTATCCTTATGAACTTTCTGGCGGACAATGCCAGCGTGTTGGGATTGCTAGAGCATTAATTCTTGAGCCAAAGTTAGTCATTTGTGATGAACCGGTTTCAGCACTAGATGTATCTGTTCAAGCGCAAGTAGTAAACTTATTAAAGCAATTACAACGAGATATGAAAATTTCTTTGATTTTTATCGCGCACGATTTAGCAATTATTAAGCATATTTCTGATCGAATTTTAGTTATGTATCTCGGTCATATTATGGAAATTGGTACTTATGACCGCATTTACCACAATCCACAACATCCTTATACACGTGCGCTAATATCTGCAGTACCAATTCCAGATCCAGATAGTGAGTACAATAAAATTACTCATTTACTAGAAGGAGACTTACCTTCTCCAATCAATCCGCCATCAGGATGCGTTTTTCGTACCCGTTGTTATCTTTCTGATGAAATTTGTAAAAAAACAAAACCAATTCTACAAGGAAATTTACTTCACTCTTGTTCATGTATCAAGATAAATACATCAAAGCTTACTCAGTAATAAAAGAAATTAATTAGCATAAAAAAGTAATAAACTTAAATTTGCCTGTAAAAATCGTATAAATCTACAAAGATTATAGTTATAATGGTTATTCAATTAAGTTTGATTAACTGTAAACAATTAAACGCTAAAAAAATAAGTAACCTTACATACAGTGAAAAAGGTTTTTTCTTTCTTAAAAAAGACAAGTACATTTTTGTCACTTTTTATCTTGTCAAAATGTTTCTTTTTTTTTAATCATTAGGTTGTTTGCTGATATAAAAATTCTTTTTGTTATTACTAGATAATAGCTAATTTAAAAAAAGAGATAAAAAGTACTTTTTCTTCCTCATAGGAATGGACTAAAAAAATAAAAAAATCTTTCTAGAATACGTTGCCAATAAGGTCGGTTTGACCAGGATTTAGCTTCAATAAGATGCGAATTAGCAATATACTCTTCTTGTACTTTGGCCAAGTTCCTACCGAAATCGTCATCATCAATAACTAATGTTATTTCAAAATTTAGCCATAGACTTCTCATATCTAGGTTCACTGTTCCCAATAAACTTAACTGGTCATCAACTAGTATGCTTTTAGTGTGTAATAATCCACCTTTGAACTGATGAATCAATACGCCAGCCTTTAAAAGTTCGGAAAAAAAAGCTCGACTAGCCCAATCTACTAGTATTGAATCATTATTTCTTGGAAGAATAATATGAACTTTTACTCCACGATACGCTGCAATACAAATGGCATGAAGCAAATCATCGCTTGGAACTAAATACGGTGTTGTCATTACCAATTTTTTACGCGCTGCATAAATTGAAGTAAGTAACGCTTGATGGATGACGCCTTCAGGAAAACCTGGACCTGAGGCAATTACCTGAATGATATGACTGTATTTCTTTTCAAATGATACAATATCATTAATATTTACTGGAGGAAGAATACGTTCTCCAGTTTCTATCTCCCAATCGCAGGAAAAAATTACTCCCATAGCAGTTGCTACAGGTCCCTCCATTCGTACCATAATATCAATCCATTGACCAACACCAGAATTCTTCTTAAAGAATCGTGGATCTACCATATTCATACTGCCAGTATAGGCAATATAGTTGTCGATGAGTACCATTTTTCGATGTTGACGTAAATCCATACGACGTAAAAAACTTCGTAAAAAACTTACATGCAAAACTTCTACAACATTAATGCCAGCGGCACGCATTAGCGTAGGATGGGAACTACGAAAAAAATCTATGCTTCCAACAGAGTCAAGCATTAATCTACAATATACGCCACGCCACGCCGCTTCCACTAATGATTCTATTATCCGGTCTACTAATCCACCTGCTTGCCAGATATAAAATACCATCTCAATATTATTTTTAGCTAAACCAATATCTTGAATTAATGTATGTAAAACATCTTCACTTTTAGACAACAATTTTACTTGATTACCTTTTAGCCCACGTATGCCTTGGCGATGTTCACAAAGTTGAAATAAAGCTCGAGCTACTTCGCTATTTTTATCGGAAAAAATTTGTTGATATCTTTTAAGATTTTTAATCCATCTGACAGTTGATGGCCAAAGAGCTTTACTGCGTTTAATACGACGTTTTCCTAGATTAGGTTCACCAAAAAGAATGTAAGTAATAACTCCTAATAAAGGGAGAATATAAATTATCAATAACCATGCCATGGAGGATGGAACTGATCGGCGTTTCATCATTATTCTTAAAGTAATTCCTGAAATTAATGACCAATAACTAAATAATAGTAACCAATTAATTATCACATAAAGCGTTGTCATAATCGCGAAAATCCCGTTCACGGAACCTTAGCTTGCCTAATGTTTTGAAACATTTTCTTTTAAAAGAAAGAAGTATAGATTATTCATTTCTGATGTTGTATGTAGTAAAACGTTACACATGTATTTCGATTAAGCTATAACTACAACAAATACATGATAAGAAAGGACAGTTAAAATAAGATAACTGTACGTGAATTTTAAAAAAATTGATTAATATTTAATAATATGTTTTTACTTTTGGATTTTTAATGTAGGTTTCTCTTTGTGAAAAATAGCATCAGAGGAAAAATTATGGTAATCGTACGATAGTGACGATTTTATTTATATGCTTTTCTTTAAATCAGAAGAAAAAATCTTTCTAACCTAGAAGGGTCATTACATAAACCAAAATTTCCATTTTTTCTTATCAAAGAATTTGATGCAGATTATAAATTAATTAATCATTGTGGAAGACAAAAAAATCCCTTTTTAAGGTAAGACTCAAAATAGCTAGTTTTTAAAATGGATGAGTTAATGCGATCATGATTCTACCAATTTAGTAAATTTCAATTTAGCTAGAATTTTTAAACACTTTAACTATGTACCAATTTAACGATAGCTGTAATAGATAGAGACATTAACCATATGCTTTTTTTAAAAAGATTACCGACTTTAATAAAGTATTAACTTTCATTTCAGAACTTTCTTGTAAGATTGATTCTAATCAGTTAGATTTCATTAAATTTGTCGATTAAAAAACCTAAAGAATACATGGTTTTAATAACTTACTTAATAACCAAGTTGTCTCCTAATTATTATTAATAACAGAAGTTTCTCCAACTAAATTTAAGTTTAGATATTAAATCAAATCAGTTGAAATTTGAATTTCAATTCGCCTTCCTGTTCCAGGAAAGCTTTTTTACTAAAAAATTAAATCTTTTTAAGACAGTTAATCTACACGTTTAGACAAGCCTAACAGATATCGAGCACTTTAAATCAAAATTTACTTTTAAGATCCCTTTGAAAAAGGCATTAAGCGTTTGTTATAATTTAACACTAAAATAAAATTAGTGATAAATGTTATCCATTTTTATTTTTCTTCATTTGAATATAAATATAACCTCCGCTGATCAATGAAAATAATAGTGTTAATCCAGAGATACCAAAAACTTTAAAATTAACCCATACATTCTGTGAAAAATAAAATGCAACATAGGCATTTATTGCACCACAAATAAAAAAGAATATCGCCCAAAGAATACTTAAATTAGTCCAGATATAAATCGGTAGATGGATTTCCTTATTTAATTTAAATTGAATAAATGGCTTCTTAAATATAAACTGATTAATTAATAAAATTATAGATAGAAAAAAACAAACTACTGTTCCCTTCCATTTAATAAAATCTTCATTATGGTAATACAGCGTTAGCAAACTTGAAATTATCACTATTAAAAATACGACTAAAGCCGTTTTTTTTATTTTTTGATAGCGAAAACTCATATATATTAATTTCATCAAAGAAGTAATAGCTAATGAGCCAGTTGCATAATAGATGCCGTAAAACTTATAAATAAGGAAAAAACATCCTAAAAATAAAAAATCAAAAAGCTGCTGCATAAAATAAATATAATCCAACTAAATATGTACTAGTTTTTACTTTGCTGGACATAATAGCATATATAAACGATATAAGTAGATTAATAGTAAAGAAGAAACTAAATTGCTGAGTCCAGTTAATAAAAAGAGGCCTGTTAATGATTGCGATAAAGTAAATTGCATAGCAAAAATTAATACTATAATTTTTGCTAATAACCAAAATAAAATCGCCGGTGACAACAGTCGAAAATTGTTAATTACTAAATAAAAACTCAAATGCATTGATTTAATAATACCTAAACTATCCCTGATAGAAATGATTGGCGCTAAACTAAAAACAATAGCTAAAAAGATACCTGGTACAATAATTAGCAAAAGACCAAATTGGACCAACAAAGTAATAAGAAAAATAAGCAATACTAGTCGAGGGATTATTTTTACTGATAGAATAATAACTCTGCGTATATCGAAGATATGATAATTAGATATTTGATGTATCACTGTCAATAATCCGCCTATCAATAAAGCACTCCCAACTAAATTTGAAAAAAAACTAGCTAAAGATGCCTTTAGGAGTATCAATTGTTGTTCCAACGACAATTGTCGTACGGACTGTATAAAACTAATGTTAATAACGTTAACATTAACCGCAGACGATTGTATGTCTATATTTACTAACTGTTCGTATAATGGAGAAAAAATATATCTTAATGCAGTGCTCGCCAGTGATGTTAGTAGAACGCATGAAAAAACGTACGTAAATTGGTTACGAAAGAAATTTAACATATCGTAACACAAAATTTTCGCTGTAATTAGCAAATAAAATTCCTCAAAAAAAATAATTTTTTTAATTTAACAAGCAATAAGTTTATAACTTAATTTAAGTTAAAATTTTAATTATTGAAAATAAACTTATTGCTTTTGAGCTAGTAAAAGTACTGTTAATCCAATTTTCAATTCAATTTAACTAAATTTATAAAACAGCTTAAAAAATTTAATTTAACGCTGATAATATATATCATTTATGCTGATACATCATTCCCTTAGTGATTTTTCAGATTAAATAAAACATAAAAGTCAGATTTTAGAAAAAATAATCTCTCCGCTAAGAGCGCGTAATGTAAATTACGAGCTGTTTTTAAAATTTTTCGTAGAAAAAAACAACTCTTAATTAAATTAAATCTTATTTAGTTACAAACAATTTAGCCAATTGATTTATTTTCTTTCTTTATAAAAAGAAAACACATTTGTAATTGCAAAATAATTAATTTAATTTGTTTATCGAGATTTCTTCTTTTAGTGAAGAACTCTCTCGCTGCAGCTGCCTTTATTTGTTGTTTACTTTTAAAGGCAGCTATTTTATTCTCTGCTAACATTAAGAGTTATTGTTTCCTAAAAAAAGAACGGGATCATATAGATTTCGAAAAGTTAAATCAGGTATAATACGTTTTTGATTTTTTTAATTAATTTATCAAGCTAACCAAAATAAAAAAATAAAGTATTCACTGACTCAATCGTCAAAACTAAATTCTTTTTAAGAAAGTAAAACATTAGTCCAATGTAAAAATAAGTACCTATCAATGCTCAAGATTATTTAAGTCTAGTCTTACTAAACTTAAGTTAAAGTTTGATTTTCATGAAGATGTGCAACGTCAAAAACCAAATCATCTTAATATTTAAATAAGATTGAAAATCATTAAGCTAAAAAATAATGAATTTTAAATGCATCAGTTTTATTAAAAAAAAGTCTCTTTATAGAGAAGAACTATGGCTTATTAGAAATAATAAGCAGTTTAACTAAATAAATTTGCTTAAATCACAGTCGAAAGACTGTGCATCAAAGCTGATTCCAGTTTTTGATTGGCTATCATCTCCCATTAAATAGAGATAAATAGACATAATATCAGCTGGGTTTTTCAGTTGACTACTTTTCTCCGTAGGACAAGCACTAGCACGCATATTGGTTTGAGTTCTTCCAGGATTAACGCAATTAACTCGTAGTGTATGTGCACAGTATTCTTCTGCAAAGACTTGCATCATACCCTCAGTAGCAAATTTGGATACTGAATAAGCCCCCCAATGTCCACGACCTTTTCGACCTACGCTAGAAGTGGTAAAAATTATCGATGACCCTTTATTGCTATTAAGCAATAAAGGTAAAAGCGCCTGTGTTAGCATGAAGGTTCCATTAACATTTACTGCTATAACTTCTAACCAACGGGAAGGGGTCTGTTTAGACATTGGAGCAATTTCTCCCAATAGAGCAGCATTGTTTAACAAACCATCTAAATACGAATGACTATTGAATAAATCTTCAGCAAGAAATTGATAAGACTCTGGATTATTACAAGATAAGTCAAAGACTAATACATGTGCTTCGTTGCCTCCCATTTTAGCAATTTTTCTTTTTACTTCATTTAATTTATTTTCTGTTCTACCAAGAAGAAGAACAGTTGCACCATAAAAAGCATAAGTCAAAGCAGCTTCGCGACCAATACCAGCTCCTGCACCGGTTACTAGAATGTTTTTATTTTTTAAAAAATTATGTTTTGGATAGTAACCCATAATATTGTATGTTTTCTTATTAATTATTATTAGTTTCAGTAATATTTTTTTATAATTAAAACTTATTTCTTGAAACCTATTTCAGTCTTCGTTTACGGTTAATCGCGCAAAAGATAAACTTTTTTAAAAAATTAAGCAAAAAATCGCTATATAACTTGCATCAAACAGTTGTTAACAATAATTTTTAGTCAAAAACAAACAAAACACAGTTTGTGTTTCAAAAAAAACAATTAATAGAAAAACTGTTTATTATTTAATTGATATGTAACTGAATATATTTAACTAATTAAAAATTTAAAATGTTCAATGCATAAAACATCTTACTAGGAAATTCAAGCTAAGTCTATCTTAAACAAAGAGGTTCGTTAATTTTTTAACTAATTAAAATTTAATATTCTGAAATTTATTAATTCTAAAAATTTACTTATAACCAGTAAGCATGTTTATCCTGTAAACTTTATTTACATAAAAAGCTTTGCTGTTAGAAAATTTTATTATCTAGATGTTAGTATTAAAAATATTAGTTGTTAAATTTATATTTAAAAATATGTAAAAATTTGAACCAGTTAAATTGTAACTTAATAAAGCATATGACGTACTACGTATAAACTTAGTTTTACTGAAAAATTTCAGCATTGACAATATAGTCGATACTAAAGTAGATAGCCTTTTTACTTGAAAAGCTTATTTCACTAGTTAAAAATCAAAGCTTTTGTTTTATCCAAACAAATTAAACAATTAGATTAATAGTACTGATTTATCGTCATTTTTAATTTTAATAAAAAATAAAAAAGAAATCTTGTTAGTATAGAAGATGAAAATTACTAATTGTTGTTTTGTATATCTTCTTGGTTAAGAAAAAAGATTCTATCTTAAAAACTAAGTTTTTGTGAAGTGTTTCTTTATTTTAAAAGTGATTAAAGATGGTTAATAATTGCCACTTTCCTTTTGTTCTTAAAAGGAATTTATTTTTTCTAGATGTTATAATTATGAAATTAATTTATATGTTTTTAGGAAATGTTAATAATAGATAAGAACTTAGAAAAATTCTTTTTCTCTGTTTGTGAGAATGATATTTCTGATTTTTTCTCTTTCTAAAGAAAAAATAAAATTTTGCATTGTACACTATGTGATAAAATATTGCTTCATAAGCTATTTCTAAATAGTTTATCTTACTTATATAAGTTGTTAAAGAATCTTTAATTCTTTAAAACGTATTTATTACCATAAATAAATATTTTAACTTAATCTAATTTGCTCAATGCACATGTAGATTTCTTATAAATATTGTACCAATGTCGTTATTTTTATACTTTGTTTTAACTTTTTGTTCCTTTCTTATTGTAATATTGATGTGACCAATGATATAAGTAGTTTACAAAATGAACTTCTTATTATAAAAACTAACTATGTCCTTTGCATTTTTAGTGTCTAAATTATCACGTGGGTTTTTTGTTTTTTAATTAAAATAAAAGGTTTTTTCTCATTAGTTATGCATAATCAGCGCTTCTATTTTTTCTTATTTACAGATTAATAGGAAGCGTTCAATATCTTTTTTGGATAAAATTTCTGATTTTCTGCTCGTGTTATTACTTTTAATAAAACAAAAACTAATTACACTCTTTTGATGAAAAGTTATAAGAAATTCTTCTTTGCAGAATAGAAAGTATCATGTCTTGCCATACGTACTTGGTGGATCGCTTAGCTTATTGATTATCAACTTGATTAATATTAAATTTACTCAGTTGTTTAAAAAACTTGAATGATCACACTATACGTAATTTCACTACTCAATCAGGCTGAGATGATTTTAATCATCTTAGCAATCTATTTTTTTTAAACGCAAGTCAATATCTTTTCTTCCTAACCATAATCCTTTGCAAGATAGATATAATTTACTTGCTTTACTAAAATTTTAGATCAAAAATTATTTTTCTGGTGAAATCTTATAATAAACTTCCAATCATAAAAAAGATTAATTCTGATTTAGTTTACAATTGTATATTAAAGGATAGATTTAATTTGTTTGTTAACATCAATTTTTTTATGATTCTTATGCTGCTCAGTTGAAAAATTTTTAATATAGTCTCTTAAACCTGACAATATAAAATTTTTTTAATTATCTTAATTTAAAAATTTATCGATTTTTCTACTTCATCAGATGATCAACAGTGACGAGCATTTTATTTATCTTCGTTCAAGTGCAGATATTTTAATTATTTGTTATTAGGTACTCTAAAATAGAAGCTACTTTATTTAGAAGTATTATAAAGATCAATTTAACTTATTTATTAGACAGGTTAATTGAATTATTTTTATTTAAAAATTGTTTTAATTGAATTAAATATATGAATCATAGCGAAAAATTATTCTCTCTCAAAAAAAGATCTTTTACTTTGAAAGCAAAAAGTTCCTTATGAAAGAACTAAAAATAAAATTTAGTAAATAGGTTTAATGCTTGAAAAATTTAAACCCTAATATTTATGGATATTTATTAATTGATTGATTACTAACTTATTAAATATAAAAATACCTTCATTAAGAAGGACACCAAAAGAGAGTATTTACTGCATAAATGGCCCATATATTTTAATAATATAAAAATAAATTTAGTTTCATCAGTTGATAAAGATAAAAATTAAGGCCTGTTTATCTATTTAACCATTTGATAGTCTTAATTCTAATTAGAACTGGAAGTATTTTTAGTTAAAATTTTTAATATTTGATAATTGTTACTTTTCCCTTACAAAAAAGAGAGATTTGCCATAAAATGGTTGCAAAGAAATCTTTAATAAAATCTCTTCACTAGAGAATTGCTGTTAATAACAATAAATTTTAATTAATTTAAAAATTTAAAAGTTTTGAATACTTGCTTTGTTATTTTCATTAGAAATAACCTAAATTATAGGCGAGACCGATAACTGTCGACAAAAATTCTACCACGGTACATTGAAAAAATATGAAAGATCTAAATTTTTAGCTCTTTGAGTAATAATTCAATTAAGAAGTTCAAAAAAAAGTACGCAATCTACAACAATTTTTATAATTTTTGTTGTTTAAGCATTTATTTAGTTATAAAAATTAAAAATTACTTAATCATAGTAAAAATGAAATAACTAAATTTTTTCATTAAAACTATTTCTGTTTATATCTTATTTAGACAAAAAATTCTTTTTGGAAAATCGATATACTTTAATATAAAAAAAGAAAATAAATCTTTTTATCAGAATTAGAGATTTTTAAATTCATTATAGATTTTCAATATATTGAAATCCCTTAACAGGAGATTTTACTTAATTTAAATGTCCCTTTTTAAACAAGGAGTTGCTAGAAACTAAAAAATCAATTTCCCCTCTCAGGGAAAGAGAATAAATTTATTTCGCTATGAAAGTAATGTTATTATTTTTTCTATACAATTATATAAATTTTAATTAGTGAACAATAAATTTTCTATTTATTTAATAGGAGGAATATTAAATAAATGTCCCATCTTGGTGGCTTTTGCATCTAAATAACGAGTATTTTTCGAGTTTCGACCGACTACCAAAGGCAGTCGCTCACTAATATTAATTCCAGCTTTAGCTAATACCTCAATTTTTTTCGGATTATTTGTTAACAATTGTATCGTTTCAATATTTAACAATTTAAACATATCCGCACATAAAGTGAAATCTCTCTCGTCTGCAGCAAAACCAAGCTGCTGGTTTGCCTCGACTGTATCAGCTCCTCTATCCTGCAAAGCATACGCTCGAATTTTATTTAATAAACCAATATTACGACCTTCTTGACGATGATATAATAAAACTCCTCTTCCTACTTTAGTAATGTAATTAAACGCTGCTTCTAATTGGAAACCACAATCACATCGCAAACTAAATAAAGCGTCTCCAGTAAGACATTCAGAATGAATACGAGCTAATACAGGAGATGAACCACTAATATCACCATAAAGAAGCGCTAAATGATTATTTCCGGTAGCAATTTCCTCAAATCCAATCATCAAAAAATCACCCCAAGATGTTGGTAGTTTCGCTTCTGCTAAACGTTTAAGTTGCATGTTACTCTCCATCATCAAAAACAATATTTTTAAATTGACTTAATTCGCTATTAGTTGAAATAATAACGAATAGAAAACAAATCTAATGTCTCTTATTAGCTATATCTTGCCACAAGATCCTTTAATAAAGAGGAATTTTGTATGGCTACTTGATACAATCAATAAACTTTTATGTAATTTAGAAGGTGATTTTTAACTATGTTATTAAGTAATTTTTATTAAAAAAACAGAGAATTCTATGTTGGTTGATAGTTACTTTAGTGAAAGAATTTTGATTAATAAATTTTAACAGTCAAATAAATAAGTCTAATTATTCTTAATATGAAATTCTTCCGCAAATCAGAAGAATTACTAAATGCTGAATTTTTGCTATCTAATTGACGACAAAGTTTTTATAAAAAATTTTTTAATTAAAAAACTAAATAAAAAAACTAACCCTTAAAGCGATGAATACTTATTTGTACATTCAAGAATAAATAAATTGTCGAGAAACAATTTATAATTGTTTTAAATCAATGATTGAATTATTTTAGTTTTTATTATAGGATAATAAGTCTTTTTTCTTCGTCTATTAATCAAGAAAATGTTTAGAAACACATTTCTGATGGTTAGCTTATTTTATTAAGAGGTTTTTTATATTTCTATTTCTGACTTTAAAAAAGCTAATCCTTTTCTTTTCTTTAAAAGAGATGTTGTTAGTATCAACCTATAGTCAAATTCTTACGAATTGCTATATATAATTTGATAAAAAATCAATGACAGTAAAGATTTTTAATAGAAAAAATATAGAGAAAATAATTAATTCTTAATGAAATAAATTAATTTAAAACAAATAAATACTTTATTTTTAGTACTTAAAAAGTTGATAGATCTAAAAGAATTAGGTTGCATTTACAGTATCTTTTTTTTTCGCCATGTATACAAATTAAAAAATTAACAATTGCTTTAGATTATTTTTAACTAATTGGAAAAACAGAAATGATTTAAAAATCAATATGTTAGATTTACCATTGTAGACTCATCTAATAATAAAAAAATAACTAAGTACAATAGGCTTTAAAAAAAGCTAGCTCTTCATTAAAGAGAAGTAAAGATGAGTGAGATTCTTTCATTTTACTTGAAAAAGTAATAAATCTCTGTTATCACGGAGGAGATCCAGTTTTATTCCAAGCTTTCTTTGAAAGAAGAAGTTATAGATGAGAATTTTGCATTGCGTAAAAACTTTTTTATTTACGTTCACGTTTTTCTTTTTAAGAAAGAAATTTTAAAACTCTCAGGTTACCTTTTTGATCAAACGTAAATTTTACAATAGGATTTTTCATGATTAAATGAAAGTTACAATACTAAAAATCTAACCTAACTTATCAAAATAATAGTATATCTACTTCGGTAAGATTTTAAGGACCTACATTCTTAAATAAGTAAATAAAAAATTAAATAAAAAATCGTTTCCTAGCAAATTCATTGAACAAAGTGAAACTTTCAAATATTATTTATACATTATTGACAAATACTTTTTCTAAAAAATTGTTAAGTTATTTACTCTGTAAAAACAGTTTTTATCAACAATAAATGTTATTTAATTCCTTTTATGAACACCTTAATATTACTTTTTGTAAAAAAGCTGAGACTGTTTGAGGTTGTAAAAAATCTTGAAATAAATAAAATTATTGAAAATAAAACTATTTTATAAAAAATTCCAACAATACACTAATTGCCGTTATCTAATTAAAAATTAGATTAGAGGATTTCTTTCTGAAAGAAAGATATTTTTATTTGCAAGTCCTACCAAACAAAATACGCTATCTTCAATTTAAAATATGTCATCATCATTGTAACGATTTTATCTTACTACTGTAGAAGTAAGAGCATTTATTTGAATAAATACTCAATAAAAAAGATAGAGAAAAGTCATTTGGCTATGTTTTGAAGAACTGTCTTTTCCCAGTAAAAGAGGATATTTTTCTGATTATAAAATATAGATGCATGTTAATACGATTAACTTATGAACAGTTTAATTCCTAATAAGGAAGTTTGTTTTTTGTAATATCCCTATACTATTATGTTAATAACCAATGAATGAATGATACAATTTATTAGTAGTATAATACAAGTGTATACGTGCAGATTATATTTAAAACGTAAGATCATATCTTCCTTCAATATAAGAAATCATAACAATCATTATTTATATAGCAAATTACACTAATAATATTTTTTTTTGAAATCTATCCTTAAAGTGATAAATTTTGATTTTGAAAATAAAAGATCTTTTGACTTCATAAACTTTAATAAAAAATCAATAAAATTTAATTAAACAAATTATAATTTAACAAGCATCGCTTTCAATATTTATGCGCGAAGTGAAACCTCTATTAGAAATAATAGTAGCTATTAAAAATATAAATTTTCTTATTTATTTTTGTTATAAAAACTTTTGTTTTTGTTAATTTGAGAAAGATTCGTTCATAACGGTAATATTAAAGCCACCGTCTACATGAATTATCTCCCCTGTAATACCCGCAGACAGGTCAGAACATAAAAAAGCAGCAACATTGCCAATATCTATAATATTTACGGTACGCTGGATAGGAGCAACAGATTCGCAATGGGATAACATTTTCTTGAAATTTTTAATTCCGGAAGCTGCTAAGGTTCGAATGGGGCCTGAAGAAATAGCATTTACCCGAACACCTTTTGGCCCCATAGAGCTAGCCATATATCGAGTATTAGCTTCTAAGGAAGCTTTAGCTGGACCCATAACATTATAATTAGGAACGACGCGCTTACTTCCAAGATATGTCAAAGTGACTAGAGAGGACTTCGCACTAAGCATTTTTTGACTTTCTTTGGCCATGGCAACAAAACTATAGGCACTGATTTCGTGTGCGATAGAGAAACCCTCTCGAGTTACTGTTTTAACGTAGTCGCCGCATAATTGTTCGCTAGGTGCAAAAGCGATAGCATGTATAAAACCATCAAAAGTCGGCCAAACTTCAGCTAAACAAATAAATAAATTGCTGATACTAATATCTTTGGTCACATCACACAATAATACTATTTTGGACCCAAAACTAGCAGCAACTTCTTCTACTCTGGATTTTAATTTCTCATGCTGATAAGTAAAAGCTAATTGTGCACCTTCTCGATGCATAGCTTGAGCAACGCCATACGCAATCGAACGGTGACTAGCAATACCAGTTATTAGAATGTGTTTACCAGTGAGAAAACCCATTTTATTATCTCGATAGCATTTTATTCAAAATGCAATTTTTAAAAAAATTACCTTAAGTTCGACTGAAATCTTAATAAAGTAAATTCGTTTTTAGAAGAAAGGATGCATACACATTCTTTTATTCTAACAGTTAAAGTTATTTTTGTACATAAATTAAGATGTTAAATTTTACCTATTTAACTATCTGCATAGAAAAATTAATGAACAAAAAAAGTGAAGGAAGAGGTAATAAAATTTATCAAATAAGTATTACTCTTATTAAGAAATAAATAGTTAATATCAACTAAAACAATTATGCATATTTTTTTTAATTAAAAACTAATAATTCTATTTTTCATAGCAGAACGACTTGTGCAATAAAATACATGAAACGTAGTTTGATTTTGGCGACCTTTCAAAATTAGTTAGGGATCCTTTTTCTATGCAGAAAAACACAATCTTAAAGACAAAGCTTTATTTCGATGATCTTAAACTCTTTTATGATAAAAAGTGATAAAATATTGAATATAAATTCATTGAAAGTTTATACAGTAAACAATTATTATTAACAATGTTACTTATTTTATGCTAATTTTTCTAGAAAAATTTTTAAATCTAAAAACATCCTTTAATGCTTTACTTTATTTATTTTGTATTTGCAAATTTTTATTCAAATTAAATTTATATGAATCTTACTATTAGTACAATGTAAGCAAATTCAACTAAATTTTTCACACTACTGAATATATAATTCTTAATGATTTTTCTTTTAGAAAGTAATTTTACTTGTTACTCAATTATTTACAATAAGATATTCTATTCTAATTTCTTTTTTTTAATTTGCATATATTTTTCGTGACTAACAAAAATTAGCCTTAACGCATAGAAAATTAAAATTTATTTTCTATTTATAGAAATAAACCTTTCAGTTTTGTTGGAAAAAAGGATAAGTAATCAAACTAACATTTATTTAAATTCTTAATTGATAATGGTATTTCTTCTTTTTAAGAAAACAGATTTTCGTTATAAACTAAATTTTACGAACTTTGAATGTACATTTTTACATAAAAATTATTACTGAAATATTCTAATATTTTCCAGTTAGAATTTAGAAAAATGCAGGTATAGAATATGCATTAATGAGATTTTATTAATTTCAGTTTGATTGCTTTTTGTTCAAAAATCCACAGTTAGAAGGTTTGTTTCAAAAAAAATTTCGTGTGACTATGACATAACTATTGTCCAAACATACACTTTAATCAAAAAACACATCTACAGTTTATGTTATTCTTTATTGAACCGTTTCGATTCGAAAAATTGTTAATAAAATTATTTATTTATGAATGTATGAAAAAACTTATCATAAATAAAACATCACTAGTTCTTTATGCAAAGAAAAACATTCGTCAAAAATTCTATTTTTGATTAGCACTTTTTTTATTGTAAAGACAATTTGTACTATTCTTTTTATTTATTACAATAAACTCTTCTTAAGAAGAAGTCTGGTTTATAGTTATTATTAGTTACATTTTAATATGCTTATATGTAACTCTTAAGAAGCGATTTTTCTAAAATTATTAGAAGAATGTTTATTGCTAGCCAGATTTTTTATCTGTAACGCTCTTCTCTTACAAGTTTTGTACTATGTACAAACTTAAGAACTTAGATGAACAACTATATATGACAATATAGAAATTGAGTTAATAATTATGGGTGGTAGTATTTTTACTTGCAATAAGGAAAAAGCATAAAACTCTTATGTAGCAAAAAAAAGGATAGAATCATATAAGTTTTTACAGTTTTTAAAACATTGATAATAAATTAACTCCTTTTTCTCTAAAGAAGAAGGAGTTAGTGTTTCTATTCAAATTCTTTCTAATAAAGATTGTTATTAACAGGATTTATAGTCACTACCAAACAGTATAAACAGTATCCACGTTAGATTATTTTATTGGTAATATTTTTCCGTTTATAGTTCAATTATGATGTTATCATACTGTTGGTAATACCTAAATTTTTCGACAAGCTTCAATTCAAATGCAGTAAATCTACTTCAATTTTTTTATCTGTCAAATTTTGATGAAGATTAACAATTCAGTCGTATTGTTGACTTGATATTTTTATCGTGCTAGTATAAAGACTTCAGTTAGAATGACATTAAACTTACAAATAATCGTTATAATGATCCCTTCTTAAAAAGAAAATACAATAAATGCGTACAGTCTACCTAGTGTGATGATTTTAAACTTTAAAATAAAATATAAAAATGATTATATGAAAGTCCAAAGAAGCAACTTATTTCACTAAATTTTTTAATAAAAAGCTAGTAAGATAGAAAACAAGACTGACACTTTCTTAAAAAGACCACTATTATTTAATGAATAATGATTGAGTATGCATCTTTGTTACGTGTTTTTATTGTCCAAAAAATAATAATTACGCTTTAACAGTCTCTAAAATACGGTTAACTTTAGAAGTTGATATTTAAGCAGTGTATTTTTAATAGATTGTGAACTCATCAGAGTACTAGTATTTGTGAGGAATAAAAGTGCAAAAAATAAATAATGAAAAAATCAAAATATTTTCTTCTAAAAAAAGCAGCTGGTGTGGTTTAAAAATGACTCATTCAGCTGCTCATCAAATTAAAAAATTAATAAAAAATGAACCAAATGTATTAGGATTAAGACTTAACGTTAAAAAATCTGGATGTGCAGGTTTTAGTTACAAAATAGAAAAAGTGATTAATATTGATAAAAATGATCAAATTTATGAATACGATGGCGCTAAGTTGTATGTACCGATAGAAGCAATGTTTTTTGTTGATGGTACAGAATTAGATTATGTAAAAGAAGGATTGAACCATATGTTCAAATTTAATAATCCAAAAGCTAAACACGCTTGTGGTTGCGGAGAGAGTTTTGCTCTTTAAGCAAGGGGTTTTTATGTCAAAAAAAAACGATGTGAAAATTCAAGAAATAATTAATTTAACACGATCTGTAGCGAAAGGGAGTTCTCCTTCTTATAAAGAAGGTTTCTATACTCGGTTAGCTACTGATAAATTATCATGTGGTATTAATGAAAAAGTAATAAAAACAATTTCAGAAAAACGTGACGAACCAACATGGATGTTAGAGTTTCGTCTTAATGCATATCGATCTTGGTTAAATATGAAAGAACCGCATTGGTTAAAAGCAAAGTACAAACCAATAGATTATAATAACTACAGCTATTACTCGGCACCACTGTGTAAAGATGTTTGTAATGACACTCCTGATTTACAGTCGGACGCTGCAACACAAGAAGATGTCAAGTATAAGACAAAGCAAGTAAAACAGTATCTTACTACAGAAGTAGAAAAAACGTTCGATCAACTTGGTATACCAGTACGAGAAGGTAGTAAAGTAGCGGTAGATGCAATATTTGACTCAGTATCGGTCTCCACTACTTATCGTAACAAATTAGCAAAACACGGGATTATTTTTTGTTCATTTAACGAAGCTATCCGTACGCATCCCGAATTAGTTCGTAAATATCTTGGAAGTGTAGTACCCTCCAATGATAATTTTTTTGCTGCACTTAACGCGGCAGTTGCTTCTGATGGGACATTTGTTTATGTTCCAAAGGGTGTTCGTTGTCCAATGGAATTATCTACTTATTTTCGAATTAACGCCACTGAAACTGGTCAATTTGAACGAACAATCTTAATTGCTGACGAAGACAGCTTTGTTAGTTATATTGAAGGGTGTTCAGCACCAATTCGTAATAGTTATCAGTTGCATGCAGCAGTGGTGGAAGTCATTCTCCTAAGAAACGCTGAGGTAAGATATTCTACGGTACAAAATTGGTTTGCTGGAAATGTTGAAGAAGCAGGAGGTATCTTAAATTTTGTAACCAAGCGCGCCTTATGCAAAGGAGAAAATTCTAAGATGTCTTGGACTCAATCTGAAACTGGCTCAGCTATTACTTGGAAATATCCGAGTGTAATTCTTCTTGGAAATAATTCGATTGGAAAATTTTTTTCAGTTGCACTTACAAATGGTAAGCAACAAGCCGATACCGGAACTAAGATGGTCCATATTGGAAATAATACTCATTCTACTATTATTTCTAAAGGGATTTCGTCTGGATGTAGTGAAAATACCTATCGCGGATTAGTAAAAATTACTCCAACTGCTACTAACGCACGTAATTTTACTCAGTGTGATTCAATGCTAATTGGCAGCAAGTGTAGTGCACATACATTTCCATATATAGAAGTACATGGAAATACTGCTCAATTAGAACATGAAGCGACTACTTCTCGCATTAGCGATGATCAACTTTTTTACTGCCGACAGCGTGGAATTAGTAATGACGATGCAATTTTGATGATTGTTAATGGATTTTGCAAAGATGTATTTACTAATCTTCCACTAGAATTCGCCATAGAGGCGCAAAAATTATTGGCTATTAATTTAGAACAAAGTATAGGTTAAAAAAGCTTCGAATTTACCATACTAAAAACACTTGATATCGCTAAATCTCAATTAACAAATCTTAATGGATCTAGTATAAGGAAAATGCATGTTGTTGGTCGAAAATTTAAATGTCAACGTGGAAGATAGCGTTATCTTGAAACAATTAAATTTAGAAGTTAAACCTGGAGAGGTTCATGCTATTATGGGACCAAATGGATCAGGAAAGAGTACTTTTTCTGCAACATTAGCAGGGTATGAAAATTATAAAGTTTCTTTTAAAAATTTTCTATTTAAAAGACGTAATCTAATGATGTTGACACCAGAAGAGCGTGCAGGAGAAGGTATATTCGTGGCATTTCAATATCCAGTGGAAATTCCAGGTATTAGTAACCAACTGTTTTTACAAACAGCTGTTAATGCTGTTCGCAAGTATCGAAATCTACCTTTGCTAGACCGTTTTGATTTCGCTAATTTTATTGAAAAAAAAATTGAACTATTAAAAATGCCAGCTGATCTTTTGACTAGATCAGTCAATGTTGGTTTCTCTGGGGGAGAAAAAAAACGTAATGATGTTTTACAAATGGCAGCACTAGAACCAGACTTATGTGTATTGGATGAAACTGATTCCGGCTTAGATATAGACGCATTAAAAATTGTTACTCATGGTGTCAACGCACTTTACGATGGTCATCGATCTTTTATTGTCATCACTCATTATCAACGAATTTTAAATTATATCCGACCAGATTTTGTCCATGTATTACATCGTGGAAGTATTATAAAAACCGGTGACTTATCTTTAGCAAATCAAATTGAGGAGCGAGGTTATGGTTGGCTTACTGGAGAGTAAAATTTCTCAACGTAAAATACTGAAACAATGGGCTCGTTTATTTTTTGATCCAAGCATTAGACGTTCCAAAGAAGCTTATAATCACTGGAATAATTTAAAAAAAATCGGTTTGCCTACCAGAAGAGATGAACATTGGAAATATACACCCCTAGATAAACTGCTATCGCACAGATTTTTGTCAGCAATGCATCGAGAGATTTCTCCCGACATTCGGGATGGTTTTAGCTTGAATTTAGATTCCTATCGAATAGTTTTTGTTAACGGTCTTTTTTCTCCTGTATTGAGCGACAGCAATACTGGATTTTGGCAGATAAAAATAGATAAAGAAACTGTGCATCAACCTTTACCATCTCCAATTCAATCGGAAGTATTTTTACATTTGACCGAAAGCTTAAGTCGAGAAATTATCTATATTATACTTCCTGAAAAAAATATAGAACAACGTCCTCTTTATTTATTACATATTGACTATGGAAACGAAGATAAAGAAGCTCTAAATACAATAAACTATCGCCATCATATTAAAATGGAACCTAGTTCGCAGGGTCAAGTCATTGAACATTTTGTTAGTGCAGATAGTCTAGGCCATTTTACTGGTACACGTACTAGTATAGAAGTATCTGGTGATGTTCATTTAAATCACATGAAGCTGATTTTTGAAAATCATTCAAGTTATCACGTTAGCCACAATGATATTGTTATTAAACATAATGCAATAGTTCATAGTAATACTTTTATTCTTGATACAGGATTTACTCGACAACAGATTAGCTCTCAACTAAACGGAGAAAAGTCCAATTTAGTAATTAACAGTTTGCTTTTTTCAACAAAAAAAAATATTAATGATATTTGCACTTATCTTGAACATAATAAGAAACATTGTTTAAGTCGCCAATTACACAAAATCATTGTACGTGACCAAGGAAAAGGTGTTTTTAGCGGACTCATTAAGGTAGCTCAATATGCAACAAAATCTGATGGACAGATGAATAATCGTAATTTATTACTTGATCATCTATCAGAAATAAATACTAGGCCACAACTAGAAATTTATGCTGATGATGTAAAATGTAGTCATGGAAGCACAATAGGAAAAATTGACGAAGAGCAAGTTTTTTATCTACGTTCTCGCGGAATTGTCTACAAAGATGCTCAAAAAATGATAATCCGTGCTTTTGCGGAAGAAATAACGGAAACAGTCTTTTACAAAGAGATACGTGATATTATACTCTCACGTATTACTGAAGTATTGTAACGGGAGTGTGGAGTGACTTATCCTATCATTCAGATTCGATCTGACTTCCCAATTCTAACGCAACAAATAAATAAAAAACCGTTAATTTATCTTGACAACGCATCAAGCACGCAAAAACCTAATGTTGTTATTAATCGTGAAAGAGATTTTTATCGTAAAGAATATGCTACGGTACATCGAGGTGTGCATACATTAAGCAACACAGCTACAGCTCATATGGAAAATGTGCGTCAGAAAGTTGCGAATTTTATTCATGCTACTTCATCCAAGGAAATCGTATTTACAAAAGGAGCTACTGAATCTATTAATTTAGTAGCTAATAGTTGGGGACGACATTATCTTAAATCAGGAGATAATGTCATTATTTCACAAATGGAGCATCATGCTAATATTGTTCCATGGCAAATCCTGGCTAAAGAAAAAAAACTAAATTTACGTTTTTTGCCATTATTACCAGACGGTACACTTAATATCAGTTTACTGCCAACATTAATTGATGAACGGACTCGTTTATTTGCTGTTACTCAGGCTTCTAATGTACTTGGTACTGTTAACCCTCTACTAGAGTTGATTGACCAAATACGTAAATCCTGTAATGCAATGGTGTTAGTTGATGGTGCTCAAGCCATTACGCACAAAAAAGTAGACGTACAAGCACTTGATTGTGATTTTTATGTGTTTTCAGGTCATAAGATTTACGGTCCTACCGGTATTGGAATACTCTATGCAAAAGAAGCAATTTTAGAATCCATGCCGCCATGGGAAGGTGGTGGTTCAATGATCCGTATTGTAAGTTTTACTGAAGAAACTACCTTCAATGAAGTTCCTTGGCGTTTTGAAGCAGGCACTCCACACATTGCTGGAATAATGGGATTAGGATCTGCGATCACATATATTGAAAAAACTGGACTAGAAAATATTCAGATTTATGAGAAACAAATAACGGAATATATGCTCGAAATGTTGCAGCAAATTCCAAACATGGTCATATATGGACCATGTAATTCTGATAACCGCATTGGCATTGTAGCATTTAATTTAGGAAAACACCATGCGTATGACGTAGGTAGCTTTCTTGACCAAAGCGGTATTGCTATTCGAACTGGACATCATTGTGCTATGCCGTTAATAACCTACTTTCAAGTAACAAATATGTGTCGCGCTTCTATTGCAATGTATTCTGATCATAATGATATTGATCAATTAGCAATTGGTCTAAATCGAGTTCAGCAGTTATTAGGATAATAAATAAAAAGCTCACAAAAAAATTGTATAAAAATGAAACAGTTACCAAGCAAAGAAAGACTTTTGTTGAATTTTTCTCATTGCAACAGTTGGGAAGAAAAATATCTCTATATTATAGAACTTGGCAAATGCTTGTTACCTTTTCAAGAAAGCATGCGAAACTCAAAAAACTTAATATCTGGCTGCCAAAGTCAGACATGGATTGTTGTAAAAATAGAAAAGAATGGTAAAGTAAAATTATATGGTGACAGCAATGCTTCTATTACAAAAGGATTAATCGCTATAGTATTTTCCATTTATCATGATCTTACGTCAGAAGAAATCATTTCTTATAATGTAAAACCTTTTTTTGATTCACTAAAGCTGACGCAACATTTAACTCCGTCTCGCTCGCAAGGATTAGGAGCTATAGTAGAAAGCATTCGCAGCATGATTTCTACTCATCAGAGTTGATTTTCTTTTCACTGACTTATGAAAACAAGGAAACGAGCACTCACTTCGCGCCCGTTTCCAAAAAAGCAAAGCAAAACTTCTTATTTTCTATTCTATTTTCGATAAGATGCTACCTGGTTGTCCAAACGTTGATTAGCTCGAGTAGCGTGATCTTTGGCAGATTGTACATCTGAACGAAGAGCATTTATATCATTATTCATTTGATCAGTTTTAGCATTCAAAGTCTGAACGTCAGAGAATAGTTGATCAACTTTAGAACTATTGGAACAACCAATCAGCAGAATCGAGCAAAGCGTTACTACTGTTCCTAGTGCTAATTTAGTGTGATTCATTAATTAAGTACCTCTTCAATAAATTAATTTCTAAAATTATATTAGAAAATTTCCTTTTCAATGATTTTATAATGATTTGATAATAAAAATCAAGCTTGCTAGGTTGTTTTACATTAAATCCTTACGTATATATACATTTCATAAATTATGAATATAATTTATAAAAATAAACTAAAGGATGACTTAATTTTTAAGGAAAATTAATTCTTTTTAGTTAATTTACTTCACTAAATAGAATACCAATATTTCTCTTTATTAGGTAATGCTGAAATTGAATTTTTAGATAAAAAATCTATAATTTTTTGACTGAAAATTTGGACTACTTTAAAATAGAAAATAGAAGACTGATGCGTCCGAGTGGATTCGAACCACTGACCACCGCCACGTCAAGGCGGTGCTCTAACCAACTGAGCTACGGACGCAAAAACAATAATTTCTACCCTTAATTGTATGATCGATAAAAATTTTGTTTGCAAAATACATTTTTTCTATTTCTTAGTAGCGATAAAAATTTTTTGTGGATGAATACAATATAGAATTTTAATGAACTAGGTTAATTTTTGCAAGATAAATGTATCTTTTCAAGGACAATTTTCATTAAAAATTAAATTAATCTTTGTTCGTGCGTATATCAATCAAAGTTTGTTGCTAACAAACACCTTATGTAAAATTTTTAAGAATATTTATTATTTGATTGATAATTTGTATTATGTATTCCATTTCGCTTGGGAAGCATTATTCATTGAGAAATATAAATATATAATTTGGCACATTTTAATTCTATTGGATTAAAATAATTTATTTTTCGTGAGCTTAACTAACTTTTATAAAAAATTAAAGATAAAACAATCCTTATATAGGCTTTACTACAAAAAGATGATAAATTTAAATTTAAGCAATACTTTTGAACAATACTATAAACCCATAAGATAGATGTTTAGTTTCTTGTTCGCAAGAACTATCGATTTAATGCAAAATTGAGTAAAGAAAAGAGAAATTAAAATAGGAAAATCCCGATTTTGATTAAAAATGATGAATAAAAAGATTGTCATATCGTTATGATAATTTTAATTATTTGAATTTAAAAAATTTTAAATATGATTTTTACCAAAAATATCCGTAAAAAATTTCTTTAAAGGTATTTTTAAACTTTTTTAAATAAAATGATAAGATGTATAATATAAAAAAGTTAATGAAATTACCTCTTATTTTAATAATTTAGATAAAATAAAATGTTTACAGGAATCGTTCAGGCCATTGCACCTATCGTCTTTATTGATAAAAAAAATCATTATCAAACGCATTTTGTTAAATTTCCGAGATCGTTACTATCGAATTTGATCGTCGGTGCTTCAGTAGCTCATAACGGTTGTTGTTTAACGGTAACTAAAATTTCAGATAATATTATCTGCTTTGATTTAATACAGGAAACAATTAATTTAACTAATCTAGGGGAACTTTCTATTGGAGATGAAGTAAATATAGAACGAGCAGTTAGTTTACAAACAGAAGTTGGTGGTCATCTTATGTCTGGACATATTACATGTACAGCGAAAATAAATAAGATCTTGCATTTAGAAACATGTTGCCAAATGTTGTTTTCTATAACAGATCAAGCATTAATGAAATATATTTTATATAAAGGTTATATCGGAGTTGATGGTATTAGCCTCACTGTTGGAAGTGTGTTTAGTAATTCTTTTCTTGTACACGTAATACCTGAAACGTTATCACGTACTACACTTGGAAAAAGGAAAATTAACGATAAAGTAAATATCGAGATTGACGCGCAAACAAAAGCAATTGTTGATACTACAGAAAGAATTCTGACATCACATACTTTTACTTAGAAAGAAATTTATCCTGTTGCCTATGTTGCTTACAAGTAACAAGTTAGTTAATCGTAATTAATTTACATAATTTGATATAAATCAAGTAAATTTAAAATATAATGCCGTCTATATTTTGCGCTTTATTTAAAATTTTTTAATTTTTAAAAAAATGTAATAAAATTTTTCTGCATAAAGAATACGATTCTGCCTTTCGCTTTCTTCTTTGCTATTTAAATAGAATAAGTTGACAACAATTAATATATTCAAATTCAATTTTTAATTAAAAAAAAGAGATTAATTATTTTTTTTCAACTCACTTTATTTTTTTTAACTAATCAACTTTATGCAATAAATAATGTTATTGCTATATTAAAGTTTAAAAACAATAAAATTATTTTTCTAGAAAACTTTTTAAATATTAAACGTTCTAAAACGAAGAAATTTTTCTACTAAATTTCATTTTATATTCATAAATATATTTCTTGGTTAATTAGCGATACAGCATAAAAAAATTCTTTTAATTTTCTTAGAAATTTTTTTTAGAAAGATTATGAAGTATATCAGTTAGCCACGATTCAATGAATAATTAAGGAGATTCTTTTTAAGAAAGAAAAAAATTCTATTTTACTACAAATAGGATATTTTTTATACTTGTGTGTTCATTTTCAATGAACCATTATTTTTTTATTTGCTTATTATTCCGAATAATAAATCGTTAATTATGATATTGCTATAATAAAAATAGTTTGGATCTTTGATTTAAAGTATTAAAGCTCAAACATTATTATCAGAATTCTTTTAGAAAGAAATTATTGCTTGCTAGCAAGCAAGTTTCAATATATTACTTTTTTCGTTTTATTTTTTTGAAAGCTATTGATTTATTAAATTAAAAAGCACATCACATGCTTTGTGGTAGAAAAATAAATAATTTTAAAAATGCTCATTTTTCAGGTTTATTTTCTTTTTGAAGAAAAGCTAAATTGATATAATGGAAATTCAGACCACTTTTTTTTCCTCAACTGCTGAAGTAGCATGGATAGATGAGGACAATTGTATTGGATGCGCTAAATGTTCTCAAGTTTGTCCAGTAGATGCAATTATTGGAAGTAAACATACAGTACATACTGTAGTGAGCAGTTTATGTACTGGTTGTAAGCTTTGCATAACTCCTTGTCCTACCGACTGTATTAAAATAAATTCATCAACTTTAGCTTCACGGGGTTGCTTATCAAAAGATTACAGGTAAATTTATACTCTATAAATATTTTCATGAAATTATTATAAATGTTCATTTATGTAATGTATTTATTAATTTCTTCTATGAAGAAAATAATTTTTTGTTTTTATTGAAAAATTATCATTATCTTATAGGTAATCAATTAGAAATAAAATCTTTAATTTCTGCTTTAAAACAACTTTTTAAAAAGTTTTTAATTAAAAATTTGAATTATGTTTTTAATTCTTCATCTTAAAAGAAACTATTATTTAATAATAATTATATTACCGATCTTATTCATAATAAGCCATAAAAAAATATCTAACTATTTTTAATGATTGAATTTAAAATCTATCTATATTCTATTTAGAATAGCGAACATTACATATTTTTAATATTAAGTTTGTCCTATCACTAGCAATTTTATTACAGAATTAAATTAACTTACTAAAATAAATTAGATCTTAATTATATTCTACTTAAATAGCTGTAGTTCAATTAATAATAATTATTGATATCACATAATTTTTATAGGATCGTGTATGAGTTTCTTTAAATAAGAATTTAATTAATGAATTTATTTATTAATAAAGATTAAACTGAATTGATTTTAATCAAGTATAATGAATTCTTTCTTAAAAGAAGTAAGTAACATTATCTGTGATATTCATAATGAAATTATTTTTTACTGTTAAAACTTCATTAAAAATTAGAAAATTTTTATAGTTAAAAATAAGTTATAATTTGGAAATAGAAGATGGCGCTCTTGCTTATTTATAATAAAAGTAACGTTATTCCAAATCAAAATTTTAATTTTTAATAAACTCTAAAGATTAGGAAAATAAAAATTATAATTATACAACTTTTTTTATAAAAAATTGCTTGAGTTAAAGTTCTTTATTTTTATTTGATTAAGTATCAATTAATTTAGTTTTTAATAGAAAATTACTTCTAATAAAATATATACAAGTTAGACTATCAATTTTTTATTGATATGAATATAGAAAATTGTAATAACTACAATCAGTAGCAGCTAGTTCTTCATTATCATAAAGTATTATTAATAGTTCTTTATGAAAATTTACTTGTTTAATATTAGAATAAAATATTTTTGATGTTATCCGTATCGACATTGATTTTTAGATAGAAATTAAATGGTAAGTTAGATGTTGATTTGATAAAACACTTAAACAGATTATGTCTTTTTATTAAATTTTGGCATGTGTCTTCTTGGTAAAGAAGAACTAAAAATAGTCAAACAGTAATGATTATAACGTTTTTACTTTTTTAAAAGTCAGATTAATATTTTTATTTCGTATTAATTTGATTATGTCATCATAAGCTGCATATTGAAAATAACTTCTAAATTTAGAATTAATTTAAACTCAAAGTGAGCTTATTTTTTTAGTTTCTAAAAAAACAAGTGTAAAATATAAAAAGTTTTTGAATGGAGTACAATTCCTTATACGACAAGTTATCCATTGAATTGAAAATAATTACTATCAAATTTAGTGTAAGCTTGCATTTTTTTAATTATATTCATCATAATCCTAGATGAAATCTAGAAGGACCATTCTATAATTTAGAATTTAAATAAGTACTATTTATTTTGATTTTCTTTTTGAAAACTTCGCATTAAGTAATTTTTTAATGAAAAACACTAAAATTAATTTAATAAAAGAATTAAAAAACCGTGAGATAATTGTTCAAATTTCCAACGAAAAACTTTTATCTGAAAGATTAGCAGTTAAACCAATTAAATTGTATTGTGGTTTTGATCCTACTGCAGATAGTTTGCACTTGGGACATTTGATGCCGTTATTATGTTTGAAACGTTTTCAATTATCTGGGCATCAACCAATTATATTAATTGGAGGTGCAACCGGTCTTATTGGAGACCCTAGTTTTAAAATTGGCAAACGTAAAACTAATAGTATCGAAATTATTCAAGAATGGACAGAAAAAATTGAGCGTCAGATATTGACGTTTTTTGATTTTAGCTGCAATAAAAAAAACGTTATGATAATCAATAATTATAATTGGTTCAGATCGATAAATGTTATCTCATTTTTACGAGAGGTTGGTAAACATTTTTCTGTTAACCAAATGATTAATAAAGATGTAATAAAAAATCGGCTTAATCGCGATGGTATAGGAATTTCATTTACTGAATTTTCATACAACCTTCTGCAGAGTTACGATTTTGCTTATTTAAACAAATATTATGGAGTGAGACTACAAATTGGTGGTTCTGATCAATGGGGAAACATTACTTCTGGAATTAATTTAACGCGTCGATTATGCCATAAAAAAGTCTTTGGCTTAACGATTCCTCTGATCACCAAATCGAATGGTATTAAATTTGGAAAAACTGAAAATGATACTATTTGGCTAGATTCAACTAAAACCAGTCCTTATAAATTTTATCAGTTTTGGGTTAATGTTGCTGATAGTGACGTATTCCGCTTTTTAAGATTTTTTACTTTTCTTCACCCTGATGAAATCAATGAATTTTTGCAAAAAAATTATAATAAAGATACACCGTTATTTGCTCAACGTCTTCTTGCAGAAGAAGTAACTCGTATTGTGCATGGTGATCATGGATTGACAACGGCGAAGCGTATTACTAAAAGTTTATTTTTAGGAACATTAAAAGATCTAACTGAAAACGATTTCATTCAACTAGCAAAAGACGGAATACCGACAGTTAAACTTAAACACGATATGAATTTACAGCTTGCACTGGTAGCGGCAAAGCTTGCGCCTTCACAAAAACAAGCACGTACCTTAATAAGGTCTAACGCTATCTCGGTTAACGAAAAAAAACAAATCTCAGAAAATTATATATTCGAAGAATCTGATAGACTTTACAAAAAATATACACTGATACGTCGTGGAAAAAAGCATTTTTGTCTTCTTAATTGGGTTTAAGAAGGTTTAGATAGACAAAATTCCAACTTTAATCAAAAACAATAAAAGTAGATTTAAGCATGTACCATCTCTCTCAGAGTGAGATTTTTTAAATAAAAAAATGTATTATTGATACGTTAAATAGTTGACCTTCTTAAATCTAAGAAAATTAATTAGCAAATTTGCTAAAACTCATCTTTTTTATTGTTTTTTTGATTATATTCACATAAATCTTCAATTAAGCAAGAATCGCAACGCGGTTTGTAGGCCCTACAAGTATAGCGTCCATGCAAAACAAACCAATGATGACAGCTTATCTTGAATTCATTTGGAACAAAAATTAACATTTTTCTTTCTACTGCTTCCACTGTTTTTCCTATTGCAAAGTTAGTTCGATTTGCAACACGAAAAACATGTCTGTCCACCGCAATAGTAGGCCAGCTAAAAGCAACATTTAGTACTACATTTGCAGTTTTTCTACCGATACCTGGTAACGCCTCTAATGCTGCAGGATCTTGCGGCACTTCCCCAGAGTATTTCTCCAATAATATTTGACAAATTTTAATAATGTTTCCTGCTTTTTTATTAAACATTCCTATTGGCTTAATATATTTCTTAATCGACTCAAGACCTAGCTCTAACATACTATGTGGTGAGTTGGCTAGTGAAAAAAGTGGTCCAGTAACACTATTAACTTTTTTATCGGTAGTCTGCGCTGATAGCATTACTGCAATAAGAAGTTCAAATGGCGAACGATATGTTAACTCAGTAGTAGAAGAAAAACTTTCATTTTGCAATCGATATAATATTTCGTATCGTTTATTTTGATCCATTGTTGAATTTAATAATTGTATTAGTAATCTTCTTTTGAAGAAAATTTTTATATGTAAATAGATTATATCAAAAGATATTTTTGATAAACTAATAAAAATTTTGCTCTAATTAAAGTCATTTATAATAGAGTTTTATTCTTTACAAGCTTTAAATGGAAAAATTCAATAACAAACGTATGTATAAACAAAACACATGTTTATAATTTATTTCCTATGAAATAAAAAATAATAGTAGCTATCTTCGTTACGAAATACAAAAAACCTAGCCGTTTCTCTTTTTTAAAGAGGGTCAAGGTTGTAAGTTAGAAATTAATTTTTCTCAAAAATAAAACAACAGTAAAGATCATTCTTTAATAAGAAGAGATTATTTTTAGTATGACTTTTTACAGAAAATTTCTTAGAAATTTTAATCAATTTAATTAAGTTGTTAATGTTTATCTATAAAAACAATCTATCTGTCTAAGAAGGAGATAATTATTTAATAAACAATTTCATTTTATTTATCAGAGGGGTTTATTCTTTCTTAAGAAGAAAAGTCTGTTTGTTATAGTTCCTGTCTTGGAGATAATTTTTATTTTTTTTGGTAACTTTTTAAATTTAAGAATAAGAAGACATAAATTTCTTCTTATTCTTAAATTGAAGAATGATAATTTTTATTCGCATTTTTTTAAAACAAAAAAAATAGTTTATAAGTATTTTTTTGAAATTAAACTTTATTGTTCTTTTTAATACAAAATCATGAAAATTAAATAATTTTTTTACTTAAAAGGTTTTTTATCTTTATTTAATAAAGAAGATTACTAATTAGTTTCAGAAAAAAAATATTATTGCATATTATTAAATAGTCTGAATGTTGAAAATATTCAGCTTTGTTTTATTAGACTAAAGTTTTTCATATTAAAATTCCTAATAAAATTTCCATGTTGAATGTCATGAAGAACATTTAAGTTATTTTTCCTTTTTAATGGAAATTAGAAATAAAAATAAATTCAACTATTTAAATCAAAATAAATAAGTGATTTTATAAGAGATAAAATTTTAATTTCTTAGAGCTTTAATTTAAAAGACCTGATAAATATCTTCTACTTTATCAATAAATACTGTCTTTAATAGACAAATTTTACTTCTTGTTAAGAATATAATTCTATGTTAGAGTAATTAATTAATTTTTTTTAAAAATCATGGTTGAACAAAATGAGTTTTGCTCCTTAAAAGCCCGGTTTCGCGGATTTTATCCTGTTGTCATTGATGTTGAAACTGCAGGATTTAATTCTGAAACAGATGCTCTTTTAGAAATTGCTGCTATGACGTTGAAAATGGATAATAGTGGCTGGTTACAAGCGGACTCTTCTCTGCATTTTCATATTAATCCTTTTCCAGGAGCGAAATTACAACCAGAAGCGTTATCTTTTAACGGTATCGACCCAAAAAATCCTTTGCGTGGTGCAATTAACGAATATGACGCACTGCGCAAGATTTTTGAAATGATTGATATAGGTATTAAAAGCTGCAATTGTAACCGTGCTATTATGGTTGCTCATAATGCTGCATTTGACCACAGTTTTTTAATGGCTGCAGTTGCTCGAACTTCCTTAAAACGTAATCCTTTTCATCCGTTTGTCACTTTTGATACAGCTGCTCTTAGCGGTTTAGTATTAGGTCAAACTGTTCTAGCTAAGGCTTGTGCTGTCGCTGGAATTTCTTTCGATAGCAACGAAGCTCATTCTGCATTATACGATACTGAACGAACTGCAGTATTGTTTTGTGAGTTAGTTAATCGTTGGAAACGTCTTGGTGGTTGGCCGATTATAGAATCGTTATAACATACGTCTCACAAAATTTATTTTTTATACTATTAAAAATAGAATTTTTAAAATCGTATTTCATTTATTTTTGTAGGTTGTGCTTTTCTATGGAAGCTTTGATAAGCGATTGCAATTCACCACATCGATACATTTCGATGATAATATCACATCCACCGATTAGTTTTCCATTTATCCACAATTGTGGAAAAGTAGGCCAGTTAGCAAATTTTGGTAATTCAGCACGAATATCAGCGTTTGATAATACATCAATGTAAGCAAAACGTTCACCACAAGAAGAAAGTATGCGTACCGCTTTGGCAGAAAATCCACAGTTTGGTAATGTTGGTGAACCTTTCATATACAAAATAACTGGATTATCATTGATTTGTTTTTTTATTTTTTCAAGTACTGTAGACATGATAAGTTCCTTAATTTAAGGTATATTTTTTATTAGATTAGAATTTTTTATAGAAAAAATCAAATTATGAATAATATTAAGCATTAAAATTAATATCAATAATTTCTTTTTCACAAATAAAGAATTTTTTTCTTTTTTAAAATGATGAGAGCTAATTATAATTAGGCAGTTAAATGTCGTTAACAGTATTGACTAACTGAATTAGCTTTAAAGATAAATTTCATCAATGAATATAGTTTTTCTGTTGTACAAGAAGTAGTAATTATATTTATATATAAAATATAATTATAACTATTTATAAATTGGTGATACTGCAATTCTTATCAGTTTTTATCTATATTTGACTACTCTTCCTTAAGAGGAAATATATTTATAGTAAAGATTACTAGCAATTTCTTATTTTTTATAAGTTCTCGTAAAGAAGTTTTTTATTCTCAAATAGCGAAAGTCAACTATAATGAGTCCGGTGAGTGATTAATAATAATATCGTTAAAAAGATCATTATTTAATAAATAAACTTAATCTTTTATTAAGAATAGAGAAAATTTTCTTTTTAATTTTTATTAACTAAATCGAAATAATTTTTGATAAAAACTAATAAAAATAGATATATTTCTAAACTATTTATCTATTACTTTTAACAAAAACTGATTTTTGTTAATTGATACTTTATATCAACTTAATTAAACAAATGCATTTAAAATTTTGTATATTATAATTCTTTCAAATATTTTGAAAATTATACGATGTATAAAATATTTTATTCTCAATTTAATGATTAAATTAGATAAATGAAATAATTAAAAATACTTGTTTAGTTATAATTTTAATATATTATCATGAGTCCTTTTACTTTGAGGAAGCTTAATTAAACTCTTTTAGAGAGATATTTTTTGAAAATTTTCATAAAATCATTATAAATAAAAATGGTTATACAACTAAAGAATCCAGGATTGCATCTACTAATGAATTTCATTTTTTAATAAAAAATAAGTTGAATATTTTTTCTTTTGAGAAAGATCATTCTCACTAAGTATCAATATGATTTGTCTTATAAAAATTAAATTGGAATTTATTATTCATTAAATAATAAACATTTTTTATTTAGTATCTCTCTAAGAGAGAGCGTTATTTAAGTTGAGAGTTCAAAAATGACAGATGAATTGTGCGCCAAACAAATCAGTCAATTAATTACCCCTAATATGCTTATCTCTTCCTTTCCGTTAAGCGCAGTAATGAAAGAAAATATATTAAAGGCCCGTCAACGTATCGGAAATATTTTATGCGGTAATGATCCTCGATTACTAGTTATCATAGGCCCTTGTTCTATTCATGATGTTGATGCTGCATTAGATTATGCACGTCGTTTGAATTTGTTACGTATTAAGTATCAAAGTCGATTAGAAATTGTCATGCGTACATATTTTGAAAAACCACGCTCTATAGCAGGTTGGAGAGGGTTAATTGCAGATCCTGGAATAGATAATAGTTTTCGTATAAATGATGGATTAAAAATCGCAAGACAATTACTACTTGCAATTAATACTTTAGGTCTGCCAAGTGCAACTGAATTTTTAGACATTATAATAGGTCAATATATTATCGATTTAATTAGTTGGGGAGCAATTGGAGCACGTACTGCCGAAAGCCAAGTTCATCGGGCAATGGCATCTGCAATGCCTTGCCCGATTGGTTTCAAAAATAATACAGATGGAAACATTCAAATTGCTATTAATGCTATACGTGCAGCGCGTTCTTCTCATTTTTTTTTATCTCAAAATAAAAAAGGTCAAATTACAGCTTATCGAACTAAAGGCAATAAACACGGACATATTATTATGCGTGGTGGGGCAGTGCCTAATTATCAAAAACAAGACATCACAAACGCCTGTATACAATTAGCATCGTTTGGGTTACCTTCTCATTTGTTAGTAGATTTCAGTCACGGTAACTGTCAGAAACAATATCTTCATCAGTTAAAAGTTGCACACTCCTTATGTGAGCAGCTTCAAAGCAATCATCGTCAAATAGTGGGCGTAATGATCGAAAGTAACCTAGTTGAAGGAAATCAAAAACCTTTTTCTGATTTACCTTTAATTTACGGTCAATCAGTTACAGATGCTTGTCTTGGCTGGGATGATACTGAACAACTGATAATCTTATTAAATAAAATGGTTAGTTGTCGTTTTAACAGATAAATATTATTCTCAGATAGGTCTAAAAATCATAAATATTTATTTTACAACCGATCAGATTATATACAATCATTAAAAACTACTTTTTTAAAATGAAAAACGAGTATTCCCTTTCTTTTTCGTTTTCCTGACATTACTACCATGAATTGATTTTTGTAATCAATAATATTTTATTTTAATTATCAGAAGAAAACTATGCGAGGTGACAAATAGCGCGTGTACTTTAAACGATCTGCTTTTTTCAAAAAGCTAAGTAAATTGAATTATTTCAATTTCAATGATCAAATATAAGTTTGTTGCAAAAAAATTAAAAAAAGGATCGTAAGAGTAAAATTTTACTAGCATCCAAATGCTATATCTACACAATCTGAAATTTTTTCATTTGTTAACATATGTTTAATCTTTAGTCTGAACGATCTTTTTTTTCGAAAGAAAATTTATTTCTATTTTAAATCAGAAAAATATTGCATAATTCTCATGAAAACAACACAGATAATTGTAGTCTTTAAGAATTTCGTCCACTTTTACACGAAAGGAAAAAGTTACAAAAAATTTAATGAAAAAACTTGCAATTAATACTCGTTTTTTTATATATAAAAACGTATTTTTTTAGTGAATTAAAAAAATTAGTCTGATGTTTATTGCTTAATAGCCGTTAATATTAACTTTTTTACGATTTAATTAGTAATCAACTCTCGCATAAACAAAAAACGAATGTTTCGTTATGTCAATGAACATCTAAGGTACATGACTAATTAAAAATTACTAATAAAGCTATTTATAGCGTTCCAATTGATTATCGACCTCTAAAAATAATACGACCTTTACTTAGATCATATGGAGTCATTTCTATAGTAACTTTATCTCCAGTTAAGATACGAATATAGTTTTTTCGCATTTTACCAGAGATATGTGCAGTGACCGTGTGTCCATTTTCTAACTCTACTCGAAACATAGTGTTAGGCAGTGTATCTAACACAACTCCTTGCATTTCGATGTTGTCTTCTTTAGCCATTTCTTCCTCAAACGTAAACGCAATCTAGCATTGGCATAGCATTTTACTAAATAACTTAAATAATTTCAATGTAATAAAAAATAATTGCATTATTATTTTTTTAACTCTATGATGAAAATAAAACTAGCAATCGAAAAACTATTCAGTTAAATTAAATCAAAAACAAACAGTAAAACACTATAACACGGGTTATTTCTTTTTTAAAATTTACTTGCTTAGATGGTGCAATGCACATGATTTCTTTGTTAGAAGAAATCTAGTAATCAATAAATAAATTTATTAAATATTTATTTATTGAATTTGAATTTAAAAAAATAACATACCATCTTTACTAACTTTTTGAACAGATCACACACCCACCATATTAAACCTTTTTATACGAACAAAAAGCTTTTTTCTTCGAAAAGTTTTATGCAACTAATAACTTTACAGCTTGCAATACTGTAAATAAGTTTTTTTTAATCGGGCTTCGATCTTTACTTTAGAGAATAAACTAAAGATAAATCTTTCCGATACTTAAGATCGGCTATCGAGATATTTTTCTGCGTCAATTGCTGCCATACAACCGCTTCCAGCGGAAGTAACCGCCTGACGATAATGCCAATCGGTTACATCACCCGCTGCAAAGACACCTGAAACTGAAGTAGCAGTTACATTTCCGTTAATGCCAGAATGTATGCATAAATAACCATTTTTCATTACTAATTGATTTTTAAAAATCTTACTATTTGGACTGTGTCCAATGGCAATAAATATTCCAGCAACTTCCAATCTTGTATAAATGTTTTTAGCTCCTCCTTTAAGGAGGACTCCAGTAACATTTTTTTTGTTTCCTAACACTTCTTCCACAGTAGAATTAGTATGCAAGATAATTTTGCCACTATTAACTTTATCCATCATTCTTCTAATAAGGATTTTTTCTGAACGAAAAGTACTACGACGATGAATTAAATGCACTTCTTTAGCTATATTAGCCAAATATAACGCTTCTTCAACTGCAGTATTTCCGCCACCAACTACTGCAACTTTTTCGCTATGATAAAATAGCCCATCACAAGTTGCACAAACCGAAATCCCTTTTCCTTTATAAGCTTCCTCAGATGGAAGCCCAAGATAACGTGCTGAGGCACCAGTAGCAATAATTAGAGCATCGCAAGTATATGTGCCAATTTCACCAACAAGACGAAACGGATAAACTCGAAGATTAGCTTGAATAATCTGATCAGAAATAATCTTCGTATTAAACTTTTTGGCATGAGTCAACATGCGGTCCATTAGTAATGGACCACTTAATCCATCTGGATCGCCTGGCCAGTTTTCTACTTTATCAGTCATTGTTAATTGACCACCTTTTACTACGCCAGTAATTAATACCGGATTCAAATTTGCACGTGCAGCGTAAATTGCAGCAGTACAACCAGCTGGGCCCGATCCAAGTATCAACAGCTTACTATGTTGATTCATTTTTAGTATGTATCCGTTTTTTTGTTTGTTCTGATATATGTTTTATGATCAAAAGATTGACTCAAAAACTGAAATGTTTAGCAAAATTGTAAATGTGCGAAAAATTTTTAATTAAATAATTTAATTACCTTCAATACGCCAAGAAATAAAATGTGCTACGTATTTTTTATATATATTTGAAATGGAGCTTTCTAAGCTACGCAGCGAAAAAATTTGAAGTTAAATCATATTATTTCATTTGACTATTTAGATATTTAGTACTATTTTTCAATTTGCTTCTTCCAATGGGGGATCTTATTAAGATATATGAAATATATCATAATATAAAATATTTGTGGAAACCCTTTTAAAAGAGGAGAACTTTGTAAGAATCGCACGATATGTATTTGCTTGAAAGCTTGTACTTATAAGCTAATCATGATATATCGAAAAAACAATAATTTATTGATAAATATAAATAATTCGGACTTTTTAAAACAACCTCAAACTGAAAAATATTTATAACAAGCAGTTCAGAAGGTTTTATCACAACGAACTGAGCTCTTTCTTAATTAGGAAACTTGGAAGCTAATCGAAGGCTAATAATTATACAATTAAGGACCAAAGTGGTATCTTTTGGCTAATTTAGCTTATACTTAAAGAAATTAATGCAATGCTAAATTTTAAAATTAACGTGTTTCAGAATTTGGGTCAATCATAAAAGCATATAGTAAAGTTCACTACATAGGTTCGCTTTTTTTAGTCATGTGCTATTATTTCTTCTCTTTAAGAAAGAATTTTTCTGAAAATTTATGTATTGTTAAAGATCAAAATACCATTAAATATATAAAGTAGTCGCATGGCTATAAAATCAACAACATAACTTCTGTCAAACAGAATGACATATTCTTATAAGTTATTCGTTATAACTGCAATATAGAGAAACTTTTGAATCGTAAAGACAACTTTTACAAAGTACTTAGTAATAGATTTTTTGTGGTCGTATTGATTTTTTTAAGTGTATTTTCAATTTGTTTGATGATAGCTTTGATTAATTCTATTACTATTTCTGATCAGAAAAGTCCACCAAACATTTATCTTTATAATCATAATAATTCTGTCCTCAATTTTTACATTGAAATAGGAACAGTTATTGCCAAATCTTTATTTTTTTATTTTGGGACTTTGTCCTACATGATACCGCTTATTGCGATATTTTTCTTTTGGAATGTTTTTATTATGAAAATAAATAGAAATTTTGCATATCTATTTAGTAGATGTGTACTCCAATTACTTGGAAGTATAATGTTACTGTTTAGTTCTTGTGGGATATTTGCATTGCATGTTAATAATCCTTTTTTTTTCAGTGGAGGATTAATTGGAAGCTTATTAAGCAATACTATGCTTTTAAAACATAATAACGCTGAGGCTACCACAGTTTTTTTATGTATCTGGGTATTTGGACTAATTCTCTTCTCTAAGAGAGTGTGGTTAATAATTAAAAGAACAGCTGGAATAATTGCAATTAATTGCATAACTTTTTTCTTTAGTCATAAGCGAAAAAATTCTTTACGATGCTCTATAGTTAATAGGGCTGTGATATATAATCAAAATCTTCTAAAGACCTATCAACAAAAACATATAAGTTCATCGTCCTTTTTCTTCAAAAATACCAATTATATTAATCATAGTTTGTTCAGAATTCATCCAACAAAGGTATTTAACGATAAAAATACTTTTTCAGATAATGCAGCTTCTTCCTTGAAGATATATACTCTTCCGCGTCAGAAATGGTTACCCTCCTTGACAAGAAAAGGTTTTGTGAAAAATAATCAACATATAAATAACGCTGCGAACTTAATAACTTTTTGTGGTCTCAATAAAATACAAGAAAGCATTAGAGCTAAAAAAACTACTAGACAAATGGCATCTAATACTAAGAGTTACATTCAAACAATAAAAAATTTTATGCGATTTTTTTTTTCTAGGAAAGACTATCCCAATCTAGCAATTAAAATAGATTCTAAATTAGAAGAAACTTCTTCCAAACAGGGGTTCATTTTTACCAGAATAAAATTCAGGGCCATTTCGTGTAAAGTTAAAATTTATCCACGACTATGGTACCTAAAAAACGATAATGACGATCAATATAATGTAGACTTTCCTCCGATTGGTTCCTTATCAAAATCTATGCACTCTCCGCTAAGCAAGAAAATAAAACAACAAGATAAATCATTTACTATAATAGAAAAAATTTCTAGTCAAGAGGAATTTCCACAACAGAACATTTCTAATGAAAGTGACGCTGCTTTATATACAAAAAAAAAATTACCAATGTATAATCGTTCTTTTCTAATTCCTTACCAAAGGAAAAGAAAACCTATCAAAAGATCTTCACAAGAACTACCATCCGTGGATCTTCTTCTGAAACCGAAGAAGAAAGAAAAGGAATCGCTTAACACGGCATTACTGACACAAATAACGCATCTTATAGAAACTCGACTAGCTGATTATCGTATTAAGGCAAAAGTTGTTAATGTTTCTGTAGGGCCAGTTGTTACTCGATTTGAATTAGATCCAGCTCCTGGCATAAAAGCCGTGCAGATTTCTAATTTGTCCGTTGATTTAGCACGCGCTTTATCAGTTGCATCGGTTCGAGTGATAGAAGCGATTCCTGGTAAGCCTTACATAGGTTTAGAATTACCTAATGAAAAACGACAAATAGTTTATTTACGTGAGGTAATTGAATGTGACGTTTTTCGTAAAAATAGATCTCCACTAACTTTAGTTCTTGGTAAAGATATTAGTGGCCAACCTGTAATAGCTGATTTGGAAAAAATGCCACATTTATTAATAGCAGGAACAACTGGATCTGGAAAATCAGTAGGAATTAATGCTATGCTTATGAGCATACTCTATAAAGCAACTCCAAAAGAAGTACGTCTTGTCATGATCGATCCAAAAATGTTGGAGTTATCTCTATATAAAGGAATTCCTCATTTGTTAACAGAAGTTATCACCAATACAAAGTGTGCTGTTGATGTATTACATTGGTGCATTATTGAAATGGAACGGCGCTATAAATTAATGTCAGCACTTGGAGTACGGAATTTAGTTAATTTTAATGAATACATCCAACATGCAAAAATAGAAAAAAAATCATTATCAAATTCTTTCTGGAAAAAAAATGACAATACAACAGAAATGTATCCTCTTTTGGAAAGACTACCTTATATCGTGGTGATAATAGATGAGTTTTCAGATTTAGTTATGGTGATTAAAAAAAAAGTAGAAGAACTAATTGTTCGTTTAGCACAAAAAGCAAGAGCAGCGGGCATTCATTTAGTGCTTGCAACCCAGCGTCCTTCAGTAAATGTTATCACTGGACTTATCAAGGCTAATATCCCAACACGAATTTCTTTTACCGTTTCTAGCAAAATTGATTCTCGTACTATTCTTGATCAAATTGGTGCTGAGTCATTACTTGGTGAGGGAGATATGCTTTATTTAGCCTCTAACTCTTCATTACCTTTGCGTGTACATGGTGCGTTTGTACATGATGAAGAAGTACTTGCAGTTGTACAAGACTGGAAGTCCCGTAAAACTTCATAATTTAATATTAGATGATTAATGATATTTCAATATTAAAATAAAACAATTCAATTTGCTGATTAAAAAATAAAACTAATTTCCTTCTTTTATAAGAAGGAGATTTTCTAATTGTACTTAGTTACATATTTTTCTCTTTTAAGAAAAAATTATTGAGCCAATAAAACTGCATAATTAATTCTCTTAAAAACTTTTTGGTGAATATTTTAGTTAGATTTAGTAATACATGGGTTTATTTTCTTCTTTAAGAGAAGAGTTTTTCTTTCTTCTTAAAGAAGAATCAATTAACTTAAATTTAGTTTTTAGAATTCTTTGAGAAAGTTTTTAATGTTATCTATTCCATAATAGTTCTCTTTAAGTAGAACATTGCAATAATTTGTAAGTTCGCTATTAGGAGGAATAGAGATGAAAAAACAATTAAAAATTATTTTTTCATTCATTTTTGTATTTATTTCGTTTTTGTCGAAAACATTGGCGTATACCAATGATGCTAAAATTTTTCAAAGTCGTCTAAATCAAATTCATAGTTTTCGTGCCGAATTCACTCAAAAAATAATTGATACTGAAGGGAATTGTTTACAAAAGAGTGTAGGAGTTTTAACGATAAAACGACCTAATTTATTTATTTGGCATACAACTATTCCTGATGAAACTATATTAATATCTGATGGTAAAACTCTTTGGTTTTATAATCCATTTATTGAACAAGTAACAGCTAATTGGTTAGAGGATGTTTCCGTTCATGTACCATACTTATTAATAATAGGTGACACTACTAACTTGTATCAGTACAATATAAAAAAAAAAGATGATAATTTTTATTTGATCCCAAAATCTAACCGTATAGATTTAAAAAAAATTAAAATCACAATCTCTATTAGAGGAATCATTACTAATTTTTCTCTCATAGAAAAAAACGGACAGCAAAACATTATTGAAATAATAAATCAAAAAAACAGCCAGATTAAAGACACAGAATTTCATTTTATTATACCTAAAGGTGTAATATTAGACGATCAACGCTGAATAGCGATTAAAAACTGGCTCAAAAATCTCCAAGGAGAAACTAAAAAATAATTATCATATCGCTTTGTATACAAGGACATTATATGCTTGATCCAAATTTACTGCGTAATGCACTTGAAATGGTTGCAAAAAAATTGGCTAGAAGAAAATTTAATTTAGATATAAAAACTTTTCGCCAAAAAGAAGAGCGTCGTAAGGTTCTTCAATCAAAAACTGAAATTTTACAAGCAGAACGAAACGCTCGTTCTAAAATAATAGGTGTTGCAAAATTTCGAGGAGAAAATATTGAGTCACTCCGACAGGAAGTTAAGCAATTATGCAAACGTTTAAAGTCTATAAAAATAGAAGCTTCCACTTTGCAACACGAAATTATTGACTATATGCTTTCGTTGCCTAATATTCCAGACGATGAAGTACCCAACGGACAAGATGAAAAAGACAATTTAGAAGTAATGCGTTGGGGAGATACAAATAAACAAAACTTTCCCGTCCGTGATCATCTAGAGATAGGAGAAATTGCTGGAGAAATTGATTTTCCTTCTGCGGCAAAATTAACCGGTACTCGATTTGTAGTAATACGTGGTCAAATAGCCCATTTACATCGTGCTTTAATTCAATTTATGCTGGATCTTCACACTGAGAAGCATGGTTATGAAGAACACTATTTACCTTATTTGGTTAATAAAAATTCACTCTATGGAACTGGACAATTACCGAGATTTTCTGAAGAATTATTCTTTACTTCGTCATTTAACCACAAAGAAGAAAAAATAAATAAAAATTTATATGCACTGATTCCAACTGCAGAAGTACCATTGGTTAATCTGATGCGCAACAAAATAATCGAAGAAGATGCATTACCTATAAAAATGACTGCTCATACTCCATGTTTTCGTTCTGAAGCTGGTTCTTATGGAAGAGACACCAAAGGTCTAATTCGGCTACATCAATTTGAAAAAGTTGAAATGGTCCAGATAGTAACACCACAACAATCAATGCAAGCTCTAGAAGAAATGACCAATCATGCTGAAAAAGTCCTACAGATTTTACAACTTCCATATCGAAAAATACTACTATGTGCTGGTGATATGAGTTTTTCGTCATGCAAAACATATGATTTAGAAGTTTGGTTTCCAGCTCAAAATACCTATCGCGAAGTTTCTTCATGTTCTAATATTGGTAATTTTCAGGCTAGAAGAATTCATGCTCGTTATCGAAGTAAAAAAGACAAAAAACTAAGACTAATACATACATTAAATGGATCTGGACTTGCAATTAGTCGTACATTAGCAGCGATTCTAGAAAATCAGCAACTAGCTGATGGACGTGTTGTTGTACCAGTAGCGCTTCGTTCGTATATGAAAGGAATGACATATATTTGTTGTGAAAAATTATTTTAACACAATAAAAAGCCTTTCTATCTTTTTTCTCATATAGGTTATAAATCTGTATTTCACTATTACTTTAATAAATTTCAAGTAGTAAAGTTTAAGAGACATTAAAAGTTAATCTTCTATATACTGAAGCAAAAATAAGTGGTTACTTTGTAAAAAGTACAACAATTAGTAGCTGGAGTGGAATAATTATTTTTTATTAGTCAGTAGTCACTGAATGCTCATCAAATCTTCTAAAACATTTCACCTTATTAAACACATTAAGAAGAATCTTAAAAAAAAGAAAGAAGCTTTACATATTCACTCTATTCTATAGAAATAGAAATTTCCAAATAAAAATAATTATCAAATTCTTTATTTAGAATATACATTACTAATGTTTTAGGTTCTTAAATTTAGGGAAATTAGTTATCATTGATCTAATCAATTAGAATCTAATTGATTAGATCAATGATATATTGCGATAAAATATCAATTGTCTACTTAAAAAGGTTTCAACTTACTATTGAAAGTATTCCAATAAATTTTGATACAAGATTGTAAATCGAAGCTGAAATGTTATTTAGTCCATCATATAACTATTGACTATCTTCTGTTTTTAAATAAAAATTTTCGCCTCTAACAAAAATTTGATTTTTTCTAATTATTAAATAATCAAAACAATAAATTTAAAACTGGTACAACGAATATAGCTTCAAACTTATCTAACAATTGGAAGTTTTTGAGCTACGTTTTCTGCATTTATCGTTAAAATATAATAGTTTTATTTCGATTCGAGTACTATTACGATAATACACCAGATAATATTACTATCAATAGTAGTTAAGTTTTCTCAGTTAAGATTTTTTAATGCAAATTTTATTTTTGTATAAGATTATTATCTTTCATAATTTTTGATTATCTTTAATACAGGTCATGGTGGAACTTTAATGAATCCAGTATTTAATTTTAGTTCAGGTCCAGCGATGATTCCTACTGAAGTATTACATAAGGCAAAACAAGAATTATGTAATTGGCATGGTCTTGGTGCATCAGTTATGGAAATAAGTCATCGTAGTGAAGAGTTTCTTGAAGTAGCTCAGTCTTCTGAGCAGGATCTACGAGAATTGCTAACAATTCCTGATAATTATGAAGTTTTATTTTGCCAAGGCGGTGCACGTGCGCAGTTCTCTGCAGTGCCGATGAATTTATTAGGCCAATTTACTTGTGCTGATTATATTAGTGGAGGTTATTGGTCACGTAGTGCAATAAAAGAGGCTCAAAAATATTGCTATCCTCAAGTAACTGATATTACCACCGAGATAGATGGTTGTCGCGCGGTTAAATCAATGGATGAATGGACATTGTCATCAAATAGCGCTTACGTACACTACTGTCCGAATGAAACAATTGATGGTTTGTCCATTGATGAATTACCACATTTCAAAGATCGAGTAGTGGTAGCAGATTTTTCTTCCGCAATTTTATCACGCCCACTGAATGTTAATCATTTTGGCGTAATCTACGCTAGTGCACAAAAAAATATTGGACCATCTGGTCTTACATTAGTTATTATACGCAAAGATTTACTTGATCGTTCAATGAAACAACTTCCGTCTGTGTTTAATTATGATATTTTAACTAAAAATAAATCTATGTTTAATACGCCTCCAACATTTGCTTGGTACTTATCTGGACTAGTGTTCAAATGGTTAAAATCTCAAGGCGGTTTAGTGGAGATGGAGAAACGAAATCGAGCTAAAGCTGCTTTATTATATCGTAGTATCGATGAAAATGATTTCTATCGTAATACCATTGCACATTCAAACCGTTCCTGCATGAATGTTCCATTTCAATTGAAAGATAGTAGATTAAACAAGCTCTTTTTAAAAGAGTCACTAGCATCTGGATTGCGAGCACTAAATGGACACCGAGTGGTAGGGGGCATGCGTGCTTCTTTGTATAACGCTATGCCGATCAAAGGTGTGCAAGCGTTGGTAAATTTTATGCTTAGATTTTCTCGTCGCTATGGTTAAATACTAGGATAATTTTAGATCTTAGAATGCATTGTTGAAATAACAAAAAATAAAAGGAAGCCAATAAATAGTATGCGCTATTTCATACACATATGAAGAGCACTTTAACCTTAAATGCAATTAAATTCGTTAATGGTGCCATTGATTTGCCTGGTTCTAAGAGTATATCTAATCGTGCTTTATTATTGGCGGCACAGGCACAAGGTACTACGTGTCTGAAAAATCTTTCCAATAGCGATGACATTCGTTATATGTTAAAGGCGCTTAGTCAACTTGGTGTAAACTATCGCTTATCAAAAAATCATCGTAATTGTGAAATTGATGGCTTAGGTGGTCCTTTATTTTCAAAATCAAAGCCTACTTTATTTCTTGGTAATGCAGGCACTGCTATGCGTTCGTTAACTGCCGCGCTTTCACTACGAAAGCAAGATATCATTTTGACAGGAGAACCTCGCATGAAAGAGCGTCCTATTGGACATTTAATTGATGCATTACGTCAGGGAATGGCTCGTATTGAGTATATTAAAAAAAATCATTATCCTCCAATCCGTTTGTTAGGAGGGTATCAAGGTGGAGATATTACTATCGATGGCAGCATTTCCAGTCAATTCCTTACCGCACTACTAATGATGGCTCCAATGGCAAAAAAAAGCGGACGTATCTTCGTTTTAGGAAAATTAGTTTCTCGTCCTTATGTCGATATTACTCTTTCATTAATGAGAAATTTTGGTGTTGAAATACCACACGATAATCATAAGATATATTATATCCCCGGTGGGAAAATATATCAGTCTCCTGGCAATTATTTAATAGAAGGAGATGCCTCCAGTGCTTCATATTTTTTGGCAGCCGCGGCAATTCGTGGTGGTACTGTACGTGTGATAGGAGTAGATCAATCTAGTATACAAGGTGATATTTACTTTGCTAAAATCTTAGAAAAAATGGGTGCAATAATCCGTTTTGGAAAAAATTACATTGAATGTAGTCGATCTGAGTTGAACGCGATTAATATGGATATGAACCATATACCTGATGCAGCTATGACTGTTGCAGTTACTGCTTTATTTGCTAAAGGTGGAACTACTATGATACGTAACATTGCTAACTGGCGAGTAAAAGAAACAAATCGATTAACAGCGATGGCTAAAGAGCTAAGAAAAGTAGGTGCAATCGTATACGAAGGAAGGGATTATATATCAGTAACGCCTCCTGCTAAATTAGTCACTGCTCGTATTCAAACATATAATGATCATCGCATGGCAATGTCTTTTTCACTAATAGCAATGTCCGATATTCCCGTAACCATTCTTAATCCGCAATGTACACATAAAACCTTTCCGGATTTTTTTGTTAAGTTAGCAACATTAACTACATCAATCGCAACTACTCAAATTGAACTTGATTCTTAAATATAAAAAATCTAAGTTTTACTTTCAAGGTAAAAATAATGATCTTTATAACTCCAGTAGTCACTGTTGACGGGCCAAGTGGTTCAGGAAAAGGAACTCTTTCTAAAGCGTTAGCAGCAGAATTACAATGGAATTTTTTGGATTCAGGCGCGATTTATCGGACATTAGCACTAATTACTATACGTCATCAAGTAGATATAACTGTAAATAATGAAGCAAGAATAGCTTCTCTTGCTGCATATCTTAACGTTCATTTCAAAAATGAACAAGGAAAATTCAGCATCCTTTTAGAAGGAAAAAAGATTGATAAAATCATTTATAATGAAGCTGTTGGAAATATTGCGTCAAAAATAGCTGTATTTCCACGAGTGCGAAAAGCGCTATTACAATACCAAAAAAAATTCCGTATTATACCAGGATTAATTGCTGATGGAAGGGACATGGGTACTATTGTGTTTCCAGATGCATCATTAAAAATTTTTCTTGATGCTTCATTAGAAGATAGAGCAAAGCGTCGTACGCAACAGTTGCAAAAAAAAGGCTTTAATGTTAATTTTAACGATGTTCTATTTGAAATAGAAAAACGAGATTATCGAGATAGTAAGCGCACTATAGCACCATTAATTCCAGCAGTTGATGCTGTAGTTCTTGATTCTACTAATCTAACTATTGATGAAGTAACAAAAAAAGCGCTAGAATACATTAGCCAGGCTCTGGACTTATATGATGAAAAATAAACAGGATCACCAATAAACCAATGCTAAAAATATAATCAAATTATCGAAAATTTACTATAAGAAAAATAACCTTTCTTTTGAAAAGAAAGGATCCATTTTCAACAAAAAGTCACTGAATATCCATTTCAGATAAAATATTGAAGACTATTAAAAATGAAAGAATCTTTTGCCCTTCTCTTTGAAGAATCTTTAAAAGAAGTAGAAATATGTCCTGGTTCTATTATTCGCGGAACCATTGTATCCATTGCAAAAGACTTAGTTTTAGTTGATGCAGGACTAAAATCTGAGTCTGCTATTCCGATAGAGCAGTTTCGTAATGCTCGTGGAGAACTTGAAATTGAAATAGGTGATCAAATTGACGTTGCATTAGACACGATTGAAGATGGTTTTGGCGAAACAATACTTTCTCGTGAAAAAGCTAAACGCTATGAAACTTGGATCATGCTTGAAAAGGCATATGAAAAATCATCCATTGTTAGTGGAACTATTAGCGGAAAAGTAAAAGGCGGATTTACCGTTGAATTAAGTGGCATTCGTGCATTTCTCCCAGGTTCTCTTGTTGATACACGACCTATTAAAGATGCTCTTCATTTAGAAGGAAAAGAGCTTGATTTTAAGGTAATTAAACTAGATCAAAAGCGCAACAATGTTGTGGTTTCTCGTCGCGCTATTATTGAATCTGAAAGTAGTGTTGAACGCGATCTTCTATTAAAGAATTTACAGGAAGGTATAGAAGTTAAAGGAATTGTTAAGAATCTTACTGATTATGGTGCGTTTATTGATTTAGGTGGTATTGATGGGTTACTTCACATTACGGATATGGCTTGGAAGCGTGTAAAACACCCAAAAGAAATTGTAGATATTGGAAAGGAAATTACTGTTAAGGTACTAAAATTTGATCGTGAACGAACTCGAGTTTCACTAGGTCTAAAACAGTTGGGAGAAGATCCATGGATCGCAATTGCTAAACGTTTTCCAGAAGGAACACGTTTGATTGGTCAAGTTACAAATCTAACAGAATACGGATGTTTTGTTGAAATCGAAGAAGGTGTTGAGGGTTTAGTGCATGTTTCTGAGATGGACTGGACTAATAAAAACATTCATCCTACTAAAGTGGTTAACTTAGGTGATAAAGTAGAAGTTATGGTTTTAGATATCGATGAGGAACGCCGTCGTATTTCTCTTGGATTGAAACAATGCAAAACAAATCCATGGAAAAAATTTTCTGAAGCTTATAATAAAGGTGACTGTGTCAAAGGAAAAATTAAGTCAATAACTGACTTTGGAATTTTCATTGGACTAGAAGGAGGCATAGATGGTTTAATTCATTTATCTGATATTTCCTGGGATTCAATTGATGAAAAAGCTGTAAAAGAGTATAAAAAAGGTGACGAAGTCAAAGCAATAGTATTGCAAGTTGACCCAGAAAGAGAACGTATTTCTTTAAGTATAAAACAATTAAATGAAGATCCTTTTAACAACTATCTTTCTTTATATAAAAAAGGAGATATTGTTACTGGACTTGTAAAGTCAATTGAAGAAAAAAGTGCTATAATTGAGTTAGAAAATAATATTAAAGGATGTTTGCGTGCATCAGAAGCTTCAAATGAATGTATTGAGAATGTTATGAAAGGTATAAATGTTGGGGATAGATTAGAAGCAAAATTTATTAGTATTGATCGAAAAAATAGGATAATCAATTTATCCAAGTTACCAACTAATGCTTCGAACGACATCTCTAACACTATGGAAGAAGAAAAAGACAGTATTTTTAATACAATGGTGAAAGCTTTTAAAGCTGCAACTAAAGACGATAACAACCAATAATAAATAAATTAAATAGAGAGAAAAAAATAGTATCTAAAAAAAAGTAGTCGTTAATGTTTTTATATTTCTACCTGAAAGTATTTGCAGATTGAAAAAACGAAAATTTTTAGAAAAGTTTTTAATTTCACATAGAAAAATTACTTCAACATGAAAGATAAATTCCATTCAGCTAACGTTATAAATTTTAGGTTTTGGTCCAATTTCTTATTTTGTTGAATTCTATAAAAGATAGGTTATTTTATAAATTTGTAAACGGTTATGAAATTTTATCTGAACTGACTTAGATTATTCAATTAGCGTTCCATATATGAAGTTATTCATTTATATCAAAAAATCGCTACCTACTTAATGTCAGCAAAGTTTGTTTCTGTCTTAAAACTATTCGCTTTCACGCACACTAGTCAATGAATGCTAAACAACAAAGTTCCTCCATTTTCTACTTGGCATACTTTTCTCCGTCTTTGGCCAATGATCTCACCATTCAAATTAGGTTTGATTATTGCGTCAGTTGCCTTAATGCTAAATGCTATTAGTGACGCTTTTATGTTATCGTTACTGCAACCTCTTTTAGATGATGGATTTAACAAAAAATCTAACGGAAAAAATAGTGGTGTTTTAGCTTGGATGTCACTAATAGTAGTAGGATTAATGATAATGAGGACAATCAGCAGTTTTGTATCTGGATATTTCGTTTCCTGGGTTTCTGGAAATGTAGTTATGAATATGCGTCGCCGATTGTTTAATCATATGATGAATATGCCAATGTCCTTCTTTGATCAACAATCTACTGGGAAACTGCTTTCTCGCATTACTTACGATGCTGAACAAGTGGCCCTATCTTCTTCCGGAACCTTAATTATTCTTATTCGTGAGGGCGTATCAATCGTTGGTTTATCATCAATGATGTTTTATTATAGTTGGCAACTTTCTTTGGTTTTAATCATAACTATACCTATAGTTTCGCTCTCAATTCAACAAGTATCGAAACGATTTCGAAAAATCAGCAAAAAAATGCAAAACGTTATGGGACAACTAACCGCTAGTGCTGAACAAATGCTTAAGGGACATAAAGAGGTACTAATTTTCGGTGGCCAAAAAATGGAACGAAAACGTTTCAACGATGTCAGTAATCGCATGCGTCAACAAGGTATGAAAATGGCAGCAGCTTCTTCGATTTCTGATCCATTAATTCAATTCATTGCTTCGCTTGCTTTAGCGTTTGTATTATACACTGCTAGTTTACCATCAGTAATCGAAACATTAACTGCTGGAACAATTACTGTTATTTTTTCTTCAATGATCGCTTTGATGCGTCCGTTAAAATCATTAACCAGCGTTAATGCCAGATTTCAATGTGGTATGGCCGCTTGTCGAACTTTATTTTCCATTCTTGACATGGAAACTGAAAAAGACGAGGGTTATTTAGAAATAAAACGTGGAAATGGAGATATTACTTTTCACCGTGTTACTTTTTCATATCCAGGTAAAAAAACACCTTCTCTTCATAATATTAATTTAAAAATTCCTGCAGGTCATACAGTGGCTCTAGTTGGGCGATCTGGTGCTGGAAAGTCAACGATCGCTAATTTATTAACTCGATTTTATGATGTCCAGCAAGGTCAGATATTATTAGACGGTAATGATGTACGTGCTTATAAACTTTCTTCATTACGGAATCAAGTAGCATTAGTTTCTCAGACTGTGCACTTATTCAATGACACTATTGCAAACAATATTGCTTACGCTAGCCAATCTATTTACTCACGTAAACAAATTGAAAGTGCTGCATCTATGGCTTATGCTATGGATTTCATTGAAAAAATGGACCAAGGTTTAGACACAATAATTGGAGAAAATGGCATCCTATTATCTGGTGGACAACGTCAACGAATCGCAATTGCACGAGCCCTTCTGCGTGACTGTCCAATCCTTATTTTAGATGAAGCTACTTCAGCACTTGATATTGAGTCCGAACAAGCAATTCAAAAAGCGCTAGATTCATTACAGAAGAATCGCACTTCAGTAATTATTGCTCATCGTCTTTCTACCATCGAAAAAGCTGATGAAATTTTCGTGATAGTAGATGGACGAATTGTTGAACGCGGAAGTCATAAGGAACTAATATCATGCCAGGGGGTTTACGCTCAAATTCATCATCTGCAGTTCGGTCAATAATATTTTATATTTGGTTCAGAGCCTCGCGACTATATTGGATACTTTTACCATTTTCTTGGTTGTATGGATTAACTACAGCATTCATTCGTTATAGTTACCAATTTAATTGGCTTAAAGTGCATCGTTTTCCTACAAAAATTGTGGTAGTAGGTAACTTGACAGTTGGCGGAAATGGTAAAACGCCAGTTGTACTATGGTTAGTAGACAAATTACAAAAAAAAGGATATCGAGTTGGAGTTGTAGCACGAGGTTATGGTGGAAAGGCAAAACGTTATCCGCTGTTATTAAACGCATCTACCACTAGTGATCAATGTGGGGATGAGCCGCTTCTTATTTGGCGACGTACTGGAGTACCAATTGCAGTAGCGCCAAAACGTGTTGAAGCAGTAAAAGCATTACTGCAAACTTATCCGTTAGATGTAATAATAACCGATGATGGATTACAACATTATGCTTTAGGAAGAGATATTGAATGGATAGTAGTTGATGGAGATCGTCGGTTTGGTAACGGCTGGTGGTTACCAGCAGGTCCTATGCGTGAACGAACATGGCGATTAGAAACAGTGCAAGCCATCATTACTAATGGAAATAATAACATTCAATTTAATGAAGTTTCCATGACTTTTACTATTGGTAATGCTATCAATATATTAAATGGAGAACAACGCGCTCTTACTAGTTTAAAGTTAATAGTTGCAATGGCCGGTATTAGTTATCCTCCTCGATTTTTTTCTATCCTTCGTAAAGAAGGTATAACACCTCTAAGAGAGGTAACATTTAAAGATCACCAAGTTTATCGACAATGTATGTTAGATGAATTAGTTTCCCCGGAAGAGCAACTTTTGATGACAGAAAAAGATGCAGTTAAGTGTTTTGATTTTGCTCGTATAAACTGGTGGTATTTGCCGATTAATGTTCAAATACCACTTGATGTAGAAAAAAAGTTATTGAAACCAATCCTGCAGGCAATTAAAGATTCTTCTCTTCTTTCGCTCAAATCAAAATATTAAAAAGAAATAGAAATAAATTTAGCGACATATTTTAATATTATTAATAATTTAAAAGGCCTGAGTAAAGTTTTTATAAAAACACCATTTTCGGTCTGATTAATGCAACTCTCTAATTATTTCTTTAAAGCCAGTTTTCTGGATGTGCTACTTGTAGGACATGTTTAATCATTTCTCAATAGCAGCTATTAGTAGAGCATTCAACTGTAATAATGCAAAATTGTGTAATATACATGTTATACTCTAAATATATCTGCAATATTTTATATCATGAACTTTTCGGAGACATTATGGATTATCGCTTATTGGAAATTATTGCTTGTCCAGTGTGTACTGGACAACTTTATTATGATAAAGAACATCAAGAGTTAATTTGTAAATCAGATGCACTAGCTTACCCATTTCGTAATGGCATTCCTGTTCTTTTAAAGAACAAGGCACGATCTATCGATATAAAAACTGCTGATTTAATTACTAAAACTATTAATCATGAATCATCAATAGAATAAGGTTAAAACAATGAGTTTTATAGTGATCATTCCCGCTCGATTTGCAGCAATTCGATTGCCAGGTAAGCCGTTAATTGATATTAATGGGAAACCTATGGTAGTACGTGTAATGGAACAGGCACAGGCTTCTGGTGCTGATCGAGTTATTGTCGCTACTGACCATATGAAAGTAATAGAAGCTGTCCACACTGCTGGTGGTGAGGCATGTCTTACTAGTAAGGAACATCTATCCGGCACTGAACGTCTAAGAGAAGTAATTGACCAGCGTAACTTTCCTGATAATCAAATCATTGTCAACGTACAAGGTGATGAGCCTTTCATATCACCAAAATTTATCCGCCGAGTAGCAAATGATCTAATAGAAGACCCGCAAAGAAAAATTACAACATTAGCAGTGCCGATTACAACTTTAAAAGAAGCATCTAACCCAAATATAGTTAAAGTGGTTGTAAATTCGTATAATTATGCAATATATTTTTCCCGCTCCTCCATTCCATGGAGCCAAAAAAAATTTTCTCGTCAATCTAAATCTTCCATCCATAGATTATTGTTATTGCGTCATATAGGAATATATTCCTATCGTGTAGATTTTATACGTCGTTATGTTAATTGGTCAACTAGTCCATTAGAAAAAATTGAAAAGCTTGAACAATTACGAATTTTATGGTATGGCGAAAAGATTTATGTCGCAATAGAAAAGAAAATATCTGGAGTAAGTGTGAATACTGCATCAGAATTAGAAAAAGCTCGTTTGTTAAAAACTTAGATACCTTTACTTTTAAGTATGTTTGTACTTAAAAGCTGCTTATTATAAGCTTTTAATTAATTTTGAAAAAAGATCTGTTTAGTCTTATTGGTTCCAAGATAAAAAAGCTTTTTTTCAGCTTAAATAGTCTGTGGTTCGTTTTTTATTTATTTGCCATTCTCGTTCTTTTATTTTTATTCGTTTATCATACTTTTTTTTTCCCATGGCTACACCAATTTTCATTTTTGCCCAAGAACTCTTCCAAAAAAGAGACAGAGCTATTGCTGTATAACGTTTACGATTTATACAGTTAAATAAGAAATTTATTTCATGCTTTTTAAGCAAAATCTTTCGAGTTCGAGCGGGATCAAAAACTTCGTGGGAAGTAGATACTATTAGTGGCTGAAAGACAGCGCCAAAAAGATAGACTTCTCTATGTTTAATTAATACGTAACTATTGCTAATATTTACTTGACCAGATCGAAGTGACTTAACCTCCCATCCTAATAGGACGAGTCCTGCTTCAAGTTCTTTTTCTATATAAAACTCATGCTTAGCTCTTTTATTTTGAGTAATAATAATCTCTGTCGATTTTTTTTTCTTTTTCATAACAAACGTTATTTAATATGTCTGACTTTAAAATAGAAAAATAAATGCTATTTAGCAAATAGCAGTTTTTATTTTGAGCAAGTGTCAACTTATTAAGTATCAATAAATGTCGTTTATATAGGATTTAATAAATATAAATTGAATTTATCAGTTTATATTTTTCGTCTTGATCATCATAAAAATTAATTTTTAATATTTAATTGCTTTAATAAGATATATTATACTTATTTATCATAAATTTTAATCTATAAAATTTCTTTTGTAGAAAGAAAATTCATTTTTTATCTTTAAAAGATTGTTGTTCAAAATAGAATTCTCTTCTTAAGAAGAAGAAATGCTAAATATTTAAAAATCGTTAGAAATTTAAAAAAAGTTTTAGTTCTACCAAAAAATTTGTAGTTTGTTGAGATTAACATAAACATTATCTTTTAGTGACAGACAATAAAATTATCACTAAAAAAGAAACTTTTTAAAATTAAAAAATTTATTATGCCAAAAGTTCGAGTTACAGTTGTTTACGCTTTACCAGAAAAACAATATGTACATCAATTAGTTTTAAAAAAAGGGAGCACTGTTGAAGAGGCAATTCACGCTTCTGGACTTTTATTAATAAGATCGGATATTAATCTTTCCGTTAATAAAGTTGGCATTTTTGGAAGACTTACTCAGTTAAAAGATAAATTAAATGATGGAGATAGAGTTGAAATCTATCGACCATTAAGAATTAGTGCAAAAGACCTACGCCGTCAGCATATAAATCATAAAAAAAAGAAGTAACGTTCTCTTATGTTAAATTTTTCATTTAATGAATAGAATCTTTTCCTCGAAAAGAAATATCGATTTATTAAATAATTATTATAGATATTTTTTATTATTCCAAATTAAAATTTTTACTAAAAAGATTTTTTTTAATCCTCACTTAAGATTTGAATAAGTATTAGTGTCTAAATATGGCATTACCTCTTAGATTTCTATTTCAGAATAGAATGGGGATTTTACTTAAATCGAATAAAGCTATATAGATTTTTTTTAAATTATTGTTGAATAGGCCGCTCTTTCTATAAATAAGCATTGATCCACTGAGATTCGTCAGAACTTCTTACAAAGAATTTCAATTTTCTTAGTTTATATTTATTTTTAGACATCAAATTTGAATTGATCGCTATCAATATCAAAATAAAAGAAGTTGATCTATATAAATTTCTTTAGCCAGCCTAACTTGCTACTTAAGATACTAAAATAATTGTAATCGTTTGGATGAATTAAATCGAGATAGTAGTCACTTCGACGAATAAAAACTTCTTCTCCATCTTGAACTAACAAGCCAATTTGACTGTCACAGCTAATTTCTAAGTTCGATGTGAGTTTTGGGAATTTCAATTGTATTAAACTGTTACCGTTAATAACTAACGGTCTTGAAGAGAGAGTATGTGGAAACATCGCTATTAGAGCAATAGCATCTACTAATGGAGTAAGTATCGGACCGCCAGCAGAAAGAGAATAAGCTGTAGATCCTGTTGGGGTAGAAATAATAAGACCATCAGACCGTTGAGAAAAAGCAAAAACATTATCAATATAAACTTCAAATTCAATCATATGAGCTATTTTTCTAGAATGTAAAACAACTTCATTAATAGCGCTACTCCATCGGGTACATACATTTTTTCGAAAGATTTTAACTTCTAACAAAAAACGTTTTTCACTATAAAAATGACCGTCCAATATATTATTCAACTTTAATAAAGATGAATCCTTTAAATCAAGGTCAGTTAAAAAGCCAAGAGTTCCGTGATTAATACCTATTACTTTAATATCATAATGCGCTAGCACACGAGCTGCACCTAACATATTACCATTTCCACCAATCACAATCGCTAAATCAGCTTGCCGACCAATTTCAGCTAAACTACCAGTGTCAGCCACTTTATGTAAAGCTAAATTGTTTGCAATTTGATGTTCTATTATTACACGATGCCCTTTTTTATTTAGCCAATAAAATAGCATTTCATGTGTAATTAAGGCATGAGAATGACGTGGATAACCGACTATTCCGACAGTATGAAAAAATTTGGTCATTAATTGTTAATTTAATTATTGATTTCAAATGTAATTTTACGAGCTTTGTTATAGATTGTCCTTCCTCTTGAATCACTGCTATTTATCCTTATAATATAAGAATTAGCGAGAACTATTTCTGAATCGCGGAGAAGACTTATGTCAAGCAATAAAGAACAAAGTAACAATGATGAACAAATTGAACAAGAAAATAAAAATGAAAAAAAACAGCAAGTAAAAACAGAACTTGAGTCGGCTGATTTTACAGATTCACAAAACGCCTCCGATACACATGCTTCCAAAATGGCAACTGCTTTAGACTCAAGAGACGAACGTATTATTGAATTAGAAGCAATGCTAATCCAAGCAAAAAAACGCGAACGTGATATCGTATTGCGGTCTAAAGCGGAAATTGAAAATGTGCGTCGTCGTAGCGAACAGGATATTGAAAAAGCACATAAATTTTCATTAGAACGTTTCATTATTGAGCTATTACCCGTTATAGATAATCTAGAACGAGCATTAGATATGTCGGATAAATCTCAAATCGAATTGGCATCCACAATTGAAGGAATTGAACTAACACTTAAGTCTTTATTAAATGTAGTACAAAAATTTGGTCTTAATGTAATAAAAGATGCGAATGTACCATTCAATCCGGAAATTCATCAAGCAATGACAATACTAGAATCTAGTGAACATGAACCTAATCAGGTAACAATGGTAATCCAAAAAGGATATATTCTTAATGGTCGTCTTGTTCGTCCAGCAATGGTTGTCGTTTCAAAAGCTAAAAACTGCTAATCTTTCTTCTTTGAAAATATAGAAAAAGAAGAAAAAAGCAGTTTACTACCGAACCGTCATACTGACATAGGCGGCTAGTGAGTAGCTTTTCTATAGATTTAGCATTGAATTATTTTCATTCCCATTCTTTAATCTCTACCAGAGCATTAGTGGTTAAAATTACAAAAAAAAATAAAAGTTCAAATTTTTTTAAAAGTCTATATCATATAGTGGATACATCTATATAAATATCAAAAGATATGTTTTTCTTCTTTTAAAGAAAACTTTTTATAAGAAATCGTGATAGGTAAGTATCGGAATTGGTATCCAATTAATTTCTTTTTCTCCTTGTTGTTTTAACAGTAAATTAACTTTAGAAAAATGACGACATCCAAAAAATCCTCGATGAGCAGACAATGGTGACGGATGAGGTGCAGTAAGCACATAATGACGTTTTGAATCTATGAAGATTTTCTTTTTTTGGGCATGTGCACCCCATAATAAAAAAATGATACCTTTACGGTTTGCATTAAGGATTTTGATAACTTTATCGGTGAATATTTCCCAACCTATATTACCATGAGAATAGGCTTTTCCAGCCTCAACTGTTAGTATTGTATTAAGTAGCATTACACCTTGGTTTGCCCAGCTTTGCAAACAGCCGTGATTGGGAATGATAAAATTAGGAATATCTTTAGAAAGTTCTCGATATATATTGTATAAAGAAGGAGGGATAGGTGCTCCTGGCTTAACAGAAAAAGAAAAACCATGAGCTTGATTCGGACCGTGATACGGATCTTGTCCTAGAATAACTACTTTTATTTTGTTTAATTCTGTAAATCGAAAAGCGTTAAAAATATCCTTGGCTGACGGATAAACAATTATTCCTGATGCGCGCCTTCTGAATAAAAACAACAGAATTTTTTGAAAATAAGGAAGGTTTTTTTCTTTTGCAAGAACATCCTGCCAAGTAATTTTCTTATTCATTTAAAAAATTGCATTTTATAAAAAAATAAATAGTAGGTTAAACTGTATAGTCTGTTAGGTTTATTTAAGAATAGCATGCATGATGTATGATTAAAAATTTTTCTTAAAGAGAATTATTTTTTTTCAAAAAATTGGAAAGTTAATCCATTAAGTGTTGATTTTTAAGTGTATATTCTAAATGTGATCTCTTTTTGAAATTTATATAAGTTATTGAAAATTAGTTTTAGTTTGAAAAGTTCATTATTAATTATATCTAACTATTAGCACTCTTTAGCAAGAAGATTTTGATGAAAATACCACATATAATTTAATATTATTGAATATGAATATTTGAAGTAGACACTGCTTGCTTATCTCCTCTTACGAGGAGGAGATGACTGTACAATTTTTTTTACTAAAAAGTTGAGCTAATTTAAGTAAAAAATCTAGTCATGCATACTTAATCCAATGACGATAACTTTACTCTAGCAAAATTTGTTAAACTCTAACAATAAAAAATTTACAATTTTTATTACAAAAGTATTATTTTTAACATAAAAAAATCACTAGTTCATAATTTAAATAAAAGTTTTTAGAAACAAACTATTGTTAGCCATTTATAAAATAAATAGTTAAATTTTTTAACTTAGATAAATATTTAAATAAATTAAAAGGTTGCATTTGGCATTTACTCTTTATCTAAAAGCATTTAAAATTTTTTTCTAAAGTTAAGAAAAAGCTTCCTATATTTTATTTTTTTAACATATTAATATTAATACTGTTTATTGATAACTAGTGTTTAGTGTACGTAAAATACATTGATTATTCAGCCTAAAAATAATTGTTATGAACTTCTATTTCTAGAATAGATTAATTTTTCAAAACATTAAAAACCTTTAATTATTTACTTATAAAGAATAAAGTTTATTCATGAATATAGTATATGTAACCGATATTTTACGAGGATCCATTTCGTCCGATCAGGAAATAATCCTAAGAGGTTGGGTACGGACTCGTCGAGATTCAAATATTGGAATTTCTTTCCTTACTATTTATGACGGTTCTTGTTTCGATGCAGTACAAACTGTTATCAGCAGTACTCTTCCTAATTATAAAAAAGATGTTTTGCGATTGACGACAGGTTGCTCTGTATCAGTAGTAGGTCGAGTAATTAGGTCTTTCGGAAGAAAGCAAAATTATGAAATACAGGTGAAAACAATCACAGTGATCGGTTGGGTAGAGAGTCCAGATACATATCCCATAGCAACTAAGCGCCATAGCGTGGAATATTTAAGAGAAGTGGCCCACTTACGTCCACGCACCAATCTTATTGGTGCAATAACTAGAGTGCGAAACACTTTGGCACAAGCTATCCATCGTTTTATGGAGAAACAAGGGTTTTTATGGATATCAACGCCATTAATAACCACTTCTAATACAGAAGGCAGTGGAGAAATGTTTCATGTGACTGCTTTCGATCTTGAAAATTTACCATATTTATCAGATGGTAAAGTAGATTACCGCAAAGATTTTTTTGGAAAAAAAACTTTCCTAACAGTCTCAGGACAATTGAATTGTGAAAGTTATGCTTGTGCTCTGTCAAAAGTTTATACTTTTGGCCCAACGTTTCGTGCAGAAAATTCTAATACTAGTCGTCACCTTGCTGAGTTTTGGATGGTAGAACCAGAAATAGCATTCTCCACTTTAGATGATGCAATAAATTTAGCAGAAAAAATGCTGAAATACCTGTTTCGAACAATTTTGCAGGAAAGAGAGGACGATATGCAATTTTTTGCAAAACAAATTTATAAAGAAGCAATCAGTCATCTTGTTTATTGTATCAATACAGATTTTGCCAAAATTAATTATACTGAAGCAATAACAATTCTTCAAAAACATAACCAAAAGTTTGAAAAACCAATTTTCTGGGGCCATAATCTATCTTTAGAACACGAGCGTTTTTTGGTTGAAAAATATTTCAAATCACCGTTAGTGATAAAAAATTATCCAAAGGATATTAAAGCATTTTACATGCGAATGAATGACGATCAAAGAACAGTTGCAGCCATGGATATTTTAATGCCTAATATTGGCGAAATTATTGGTGGTTCGCAGCGCGAAGAAAGATTAAATCTATTAGATCAACGACTAACAGAAACAGGACTTAATAAAGAAAATTACTGGTGGTATCGTGACTTACGTCGATATGGAAGTGTTCCTCATGCAGGTTTCGGATTAGGCTTTGAACGATTAATAGCATACATTACTGGAATGAAAAATATTCGTGATACAATACCGTTTCCACGAAGTTCACGTAATGCAAATTTTTAAAATCCATTTAAAACTAATTAAGGCTGATTTGTATAAATTCTCTGCGAGTAAGAAAAAAAAAGAATGTTAGCTGTTATTTCTTCTTAATGCGCTAACTTCTGAAAATAAAACCTAAAAAAATAGAAACTTGAGAGATACTTTTGCAGGTTATTAAGTTATAATATTTGTTTCTTAACAGTTTATTGCGACTGTTGATAAAACAATGATACTTTATTTTTAATTCAATCTGATTGAAATTTTTTACTTCTGTTATTTCAAAAAAGGATTAGTTTTCCTTTCATTACCTAATGTTGATTCTAAACCATGCCCCGGTAAAAAAACAGTGCTGTCTTCTAATGGAAGAATTTGACGATGAATTGATTCTAGTAGGGTAGATATATTACCTCCAGGAAGATTAGTACAACCAATTCTACCATTAAACAAAACATCACCCATTAAAATAAATTTTTTTTCTTTATTCCAAAAAACCACATGTCCAGGAGAGTGGCCAGGACAGTGTAAGACATGAAACGATGTTTTTCCAATTTTTAAAATCTCGCCATTTTGCAACCAACGATCTGGAAGTAAGGGTTGAATAATTTTCATACCAAAGATTTGACATTGCCAAGGTAAACTTGTCATTAAAATTTTCTCATTATGATGTGGTCCTATAATAGGAACCTTATAAAATTTAGCTAATTCGCTTGCGGCACCAACATGATCTAAATGACCGTGAGTCAGCCATATCTCCTTAACTACTATTTCAAGCATTGCTATTTTTTTTTGTAAACGTTTTGCTTCTCCACCGGGATCCACTATTACAGCATTGCCTGTTTCCTTGCACCAAACTAGAGAGCAATTTTGATTAAATGCCGTTACAGGTATAACAAAATATTCCATGTGTCTATTTTTTACATTAGTAACAGTGATTATCTTAAATTGAATTATTTATGGCAATTTTTGCTAGTTTACTTTTAGTATGCAACTTAATTTTTTTAAAAAATGTCACTGAACAACATAATATATTGTGCTATTTGCCATAGATAATTATCGCTAATTTAAAAAAATTAAATATTAAATATTTCTTCCATTGAATTTTATAATAAAAAAGCAATCCCCTTTCAAAGGGAAATTATATAATTTATTAAAATTAATCAAGTATTTACAAATGATTAGTTGATTAATTAATTACTATTAGTTATAAATATAAGCGTTTATTTGTCTCCATTTCAGAAGTACATAAATAAACAATATCAATCTTAAGTAAACTTTTTAGTAAATTTAAGATAATCATTCTAAATGAATTTACCTTGATAATTACGGGGCTGATTTTTTGGATTTGACGAGGTTTATGAAATTCAAAGCGCATGTCGAGGTGAGGTAATCCTCGTAAAAAACCTCAAAAAAAATAGTTGCAAATAACTCTCGACTTGAACCTGCTGCGTTAGCAGCTTAATTAGTCCAATAAACTAAAGGTTCCCTCTTTCTCTATATCTTTTCTCTTTGAGAAAGAGAAAAGAGGTCTTTTTAATTAAAGAGATCGCGTAAAAGTTCCTCCTGAGAACAAAACGTTAAAAAATTAATCAGGATAACTTGATAGTAGCATGTCTATCTGAGACTAACGAGTGAATAAATTTTAAAGATATGACTAAGCATGTAGTGCAGAGAACGTAGAGATTTCGGACGCGGGTTCAAATCCCGCCAGCTCCACTATATTTCTACGCCTTTACTGAAAAAGGTAAAACCTTTTAATTTATTTTCTTTAGCCTTCAAAATTACTTTGAATAAAATCGGATAAAACTTGACAAAATAACTCTGAATGAGAAATAAATGGAACATGCCCTGCATTGGAAAACACGACTTTCTGACTAGAAAGGTTTAATCTATCGATTAACGGTATTACATTATTTGGAACGATATTATCAAGAAGTCCATATAGATGAAGTAATGGCATATTTAATCGACTAAGTATCGCACGCAAATCGCTTTTGTATAAAAGGTCTATTCCACTGATTAAAACCTCGTTTTTGACAGGACTAGAAGAGTATATATTTTTCAGTTTACGGGCATCTTGTTTTGACGACGCCGTTCCTTTCGTTTGTAAACTAAAAAATCGATTAACAGTATGATGAGAATTTTTATTTAACCTAGATAAAAAATTTTTTAGCACTTCTGGTTTTACCCCTGGCCAGAAGTCATTACTTGCACAAAAACGTGGAGAAAAAGAAACAGTTATTAGTCCTGAAACTATATTAGGATACTTATATGCCACTTTGGTTGCAATAAGCCCTCCAAGCGACCAACCTAACCAGAAAGCATTTTGAGGAAATTGCAATGCAATTTTTTCTGACATATCATCAAGGGTTAATGAACCATAGCTGTAGCTTTTTCCGTATCCTGGTAGATCTACTAAATGAAGTCGAAAGCGAGAGGATAGATATGGAATAATACAAGTCCACACTGAAGAATTTAGCGCCCAACCATGCAACATAATGAGGTCATTATTTCCATTACCAATAGTTTTCCAAAAAATTGACGCTATATTTTTTGACATATTAAAAGTTAGTTATTAATTAATAAATTAGTATTATCTATAGTTAGGTTAATTTAGTAAAAAGTAAGATTATTGGCTAATTAATTCAAAATCTTGGAATCTTTATTAAAAGCAAATATTTATTTTATTAATAAATTAAGTGTGTATAAATTTATTATATTAAATTTTGTTATTAATTAAATATGGCTTTATAATGAATTTTTAATTTAAAAATTCGCTAACTAGATATTATGATTCAAATTACAGAAGTTGCTAAAGAACATTTTATAAAATTATTAGTTAATCAGCAACCAGGTACTCATATTCGTGTTTTTGTTATTAATCCTGAAACACCTAATGCAGAATGTGGAATTTCTTATTGCCCTTCAGGTACAGTAGAAAATACTGATATAGAGCTAAAATTTGGTAAGTTTTCTGTTTATATTGACAAACTATCTGTTCCTTATTTACAAGATGCTAAAATTGATTTAATTAAAGAAAATTTAGAATCTCAATTAACCATCAAAGCTCCTAACATCAAATTAATGAATAAAGCAGATACTAATCTCTCGCTTGCTGATCGAGTAGAATACTTTATTCATTCACAGATTAATCCGAAATTAGCTTTTCATGGAGGTCAAATAACATTAGTAGAAATTAATAACGATATGTTGGCTGTTCTAAAATTTAGTGGTGGTTGCAATGGATGTTTAATGGCTGGCTACACTCTTAAAGAAGGAATTGAAAAAAAACTATTAGCTCGATTCCCTGAACTAAAAGGGGTATCTGATTTTACTGAACACCAACGAGGAGAGCATTCTTATTACAAGTAATTAAATCTAACTGCTTTTATCCCGGTTGCTTTAACTGAAATAGTTTTTCTACCTAGTACGATTATATCTTTAGATATAGTTTAAAATTATATGATTTTTAGTTAAAAATCTTACTGAGAAAATTAATACTTATTTACTCAGTTATTTTTAAACTTTTAAAACTTAACGAGTTAGTTGACGTATCATTCGAAGAATAGGCTCTGCTGCGCCCCACAATAATTGATCACCGACAGTAAAAGCTGAAAGATATTTTGGCCCCATATTCAATTTTTTTAAACGACCAATAGGCGTTCTTAACGTGCCAGTTACTGCTGTTGGTGTTAGTTCTCGAATAGATAATTCGAATTCGTTAGGAATTACAGTGACCCAGTTATTATGAGATGAAAGAAGTTGTTCAATTTCTGCTATTGGAATATTTTTTTTTAATTTTAGCGTTAGTGCCTGACTATGACAACGAAGAGAGCCTATACGTACACATAGACCATCCACGAATACCAATTCATGATGCGAAGAATTAAGAATTTTATTTGTTTCAGCTTGACCCTTCCATTCTTCTCTGCTCTGACCATTTTTTAGATTTTCTCCAATCCAAGGAATTAAACTACCAGCTAAAGGAACACCAAAATTTTCTGTTGACAAATCGCGACTTTGTACCAAACTGGTGATTTGGCGCTCAATGTCCAAAATAGATGATGCTGGATCTTGCAGTAATTTATTTGCCTTGCCATATATTTGGCCCATTTGTACTAGCAATTCACGCATACAACGTGAGCCACAACCAGATGCTGCTTGATAGGTGGCTACTGATATCCATTCTATCAGCCTTTGCTCAAACAAACCGCCTAACGGAATCAGCATGAGGCTTACAGTGCAGTTTGCTCCCACAAAAGTTTTAATACCGCGATCTATTCCTTTCTGAATTGCAGTTTGATTGATAGGATCTAAAATAATGATTACATCGTCTTTCATTCGTAAAGATGAAGAGGAGTCAATCCAGTAACCTTGCCATCCTATTTTCCGAAGCTTTGGGTAAATTTCATTAGTGTAACTATTTCCTTGACAAGTAACTAAGATATCTAAACTGCTCAATGCTGATAAATTTCGCGCGTTTTGCAATACACTTCGGCGACCTTTCATTAAAAATGGAGTTAATCGACCGTATTGAGAAGTAGAAAAAAACATGGGGAAAATAGTATCAAAATCATTTTCCTCAATCATACGTTGTATTAGTACTGAACCAACCATACCGCGCCAACCGATAAAGCCAACTTTTTTCATGTTAATACTTTATTAAAAAATAAACTTTTTCTTCAAACTTTTTAATGTTATATGAAAGACAGTCTTTTAATTAAAAAATTTTTAGAAGTAATAACTTTATAATTTTTTCCTATTTATTATTATTATATCACAAGCTAATGTTAATAGCAGAGAAAGTAGATGAGTGAAATGATGTCAACTTCTATTTTACTATTTTTAGTAATAGACCCTTTTGGGAATTTACCGATTTTTATATCAATACTAAAACACTTTAGTCCAATTCGACGTCGAGTTATTATTATTCGAGAAATGTTAGTAGCATTGTTACTAATGATAGCTTTTTTACTTATTGGAGAACAAGTACTTTCATTTTTAAATTTGCGCACTGAAGTCGTATCAATTTCTGGCGGAATTATCTTATTTTTAATCGCTATAAAAATGGTTTTCATAACGCAGCAAGATCATAATAAATTTGATTTCTCAACAAAGGAAGAAGAACCATTTTTAGTACCTTTGGCAACTCCGTTAGTAGCTGGACCATCTGTCCTCGCAACATTGTTATTACTATCGCGTCAGTATCCTCACCAAATTAAACAATTAACATTGGCGCTATTGGCGGCTTGGGGAATATCCTTTTTTATATTAATGTTATCTAACATTTTTTTACATTTCTTAGGAAAGAAAGGTGTCATTATTTTCGAACGGTTGATGGGGCTATTATTATTAATGATTGCTATACAAATGTTTTTAGATGGTGTTCATTCTTATTTTCGTTTCTGGAATTCATTTTAATTATCAATTTCTTTTAAACAAGAGAAATTCAAAAGGAAGAATTACAACATTTTTTATTTTTTTGAAAAAAATCACATTAAATACATGATATGTTCATTATATAATGTCAATTATTTCTTAATAGAAAATCTTATGATTCATAGTAAAGAGAACTTGCATAAAATTCTTGAGTAATGGTAGAGTTTAATGATAACAAGAGTGTAAAACGGTATCGTTTTAATCTTTAGTTAAAGAGAATACATCTTATCTGAATTTGAATTTAGATCCAAAGATCTTATCTTATATTATCTCTAATTTCTATTTAATAGAAGTTAAGTGGCGAATTATTTTTTTTAATACTTTCCCTCCTCTTAACAAGAAGATTTTCCTTCAAAAGGGTGGTTGCTTTCAATGAAAATCCTTATTTGAAGGGATTACCGAAGTACATGTCGTAAAGATAACGAGGTACTGCCTCTTCTTCATTGCTTCCAATAACTTCTAAGTTCGGTAATATTTTCTTAAGGCGATTCTGCGCATTTTGCATAATGCAACCTTTTCCAGTCATTGATAGCATTTCTTGATCATTCATTCCGTCTCCGAAAGAAATACAGTCTTGTAATTGATAGCCCAGTAAACTAGCTACTTGTTGTAATGCATGCCCCTTAGAAACACCTCCAGCCATAACTTCTAAACATCCAGGTAATGAAAAACTAACATTGATCCGATCACCCCATCTAGCATTAAGCGTCTTTTCGAGTATTAAGAGTCGTTGATAATCCTCGCAAGTAAAGTAAACTTTACAAATACCATCCGTAGGTAATGTTCCTTGTTGATATACTTGGTATTTAAAAGAAGATTCAAGAAAAAAGTCCTTTTGGTCAGAACGATTTCGATTCATAAACCATTCATCGTTGCGAAAAACGTTCGTGAGGATTCTTTGATCCCGATCTACCATACTTAACAATTCTGCAGCAATATCTTTATCTAAATTGTAAGAAAAGATCGGTTCACTAGCAATGTTGTGTATACGTGCTCCGTTAGAAGTTATCATATAAGCATTGATTTCTAAGTTAGACCGCATTTTTGCAACATCAACATGATGCCTTCCAGTAGCAAAAACAAAATGAATTCCTTTCGAAGTTAACATCTGCAGGATTTTTTTAGTATAAGGAGTTAATCTTCTGGCTGGAGAAAGTAATGTACCATCCAAATCAGACGCAACAATATGAAACATAGAAAAAACCTCTATTGCGCAAAATTTTTACAGAAAGAAATTAATTGAAGTTAACGTAAATTTCTATAAAGAAATTTCTTAAGACTTACTACTTACGAAATCACTATTTTCAAATATGTGATAAAAAGCCATGTAAATCTATAATCTTATCATATTCATAAATGAAATTATTATAATTTTAATTAAGCAAAAAGAACATGAAACAAATAAGAAAATTTAATCAGCGATTTATATGTTTGGAATATTCTTATTTCTTGATAAGAAATTTTCATAATTAAGTAAAACTCAACGAACTTTAGAGGGTAGGTTAGATCTATAATTATTAACTGATTAATAATTTTTATATTTAAAATAAAATTATTATTTAGTTGTAGTTATATAAAATTTAATTTATCTAACATTAATAATTTTTTATAAAATTTATACTGTTGCAGTGTTTATAGCCAGTTTTTTCTCTTAAAATATAAGTAAGGTAATAATCCAGCAAGGATCATTAGTAAAATAGTACTAGGATAACCAAAAGACCATTTGAGCTCAGGCATGAATTCAAAATTCATTCCATAACTAGATGCAACAAGGGTAGGTGGAAGAAAAATAACTGAAACTACCGAAAATATTTTGATAATTCGATTTTGTTCAATGTTTATAAAACCCATAGCTGCTTGCATCAAAAAATTTACTTTTTGAAAGAGAGATTCATTGTGAGGGAGAAGTGATTCAATATCACGTAAAATTCCACGAGCTTGTTCTAATCTACCAGATGGCAATTTTGCTTTACGAACTAAAAAATTTATAGCTCGCTGTGTATCCATTAAACATAGTCTAACCTTCCAACCTATATCCTCAAGTGTAGAGAGAATAGAAAGAGCTTTGTCATACTCATTTTCTTGTCTTGCGTCCATAATCACCAGACTAAGTGATTCTAGATCGCTGTAAATATTTTCAATTTCATCTGCTAATTGTTCGATTTTTGTTTCAAATAAATCCAACAATAACTCATAAGCATCACCGTCAGTTAGAATTTGATTACGAGTCCTCATTCGATATAAGCGAAAAGCCGGAAGTTCTCGTTTACGCAAAGTGTAAAGTCTACTGTTACGAATAGTAAACGCTACTGTAGCATTGCCAGTATGATCTTCAGTGTCAGCGTAAAAGAAAAAAGAATGAATATGTAGTCCATCTTCATCCTCAAAAAAACGAGCAGAAGCTTCAATATCTTCCAATTCAAGACGCGTAGCTAGCTTTTGTCCTAATTCATATTGGACTCGTTCTCGTTCATCATTGCTAGGTTCAACCAAGTCAATCCAAACTGCCTTTGGCAGTGTTCCTAACTCTTCGATATCAAGGCGCAACAAACGATGGTTTTTCAATTGAAATGCATTTAGCATAAGCCTTGCTTCTTTATTGTCTGATAGTAAACGGAAAATATATCTGATTATAGAAACATAAAGAAAAGGGTGATATTGCATCCGCTCTAAGCGTATCAAAAAATTAGGATTATGTAAATCTAATAAAGGCTATTGAGGTCTTTCTTAACTTTCCTAAGTTTTTAGGAAAAATTTATTTAAAGAAGAGTAGGAAAAACATTACTTATATAATTTTCAGTAATTTATTCGTCCTTTTTAAAAATTAAAATAATGCTTAATACTAATAGTTCATTATTTATTTTCTTTATCTTGAAAGTGGTTTTTAAATATCTTTCTTTTCCTTTATTTTTTATAAACTATTATTCGTTCACAAAATTTTGAATGTCATACGTTTAACCGAAAGAAACTTTCTGATTTTATCTTTTACTATTTTTTCGGTAGGTTTCTGATTAATTAGTTAAACATGGGTTGTATAATTAATGTTTTTTGAGATAATTCTTTCTATACATTCTATTGGTAATTCATTAATGAAACGAGATAGTCGACGATAGGATTTTTCTCCATACAATCGACGATTTTTTGTATAAGTAATAGTTAACTTATCCATTGCTCGAGTAATACCAACATACGCTAAGCGACGCTCTTCTTCAAGAAGTCTAGGCTCATTTAATGATATTTGACTTGGAAAAATTCCTTCTTCCATACCAACCATAAATACTTGATGAAATTCAAGTCCTTTAGAAGAATGGAAAGTCATTAATTGTACCGCATCTTGATTTAAATCAGCTCTATTACTTACATCTTGCAAAGTAGTAACAATTAAAAAAGATTGTAGCGGAGATAAATTTTGATCTTCATCAGAAAGATACCTAAATTGACAAGCAGCTGAAACTAGTTCTTTCAGATTGTTTATGCGCGATTGTCCTTTTTCTCCTTTTTCCTGTTTGTACATATTCCATAATCCTGAATTTTTAATTACCAAGTCAATCTGGACATTCAGAGGGAATTTTTCTATTTTTTTTGATAGAACATCAATTAAGCTTAAAAACTTTTGTAAAGCAGAAATAGATTTTTTTATTAAAAGTTTTTCTTTAAGTAAGAATAAACTTGATTGCCACAGTGTTATTTTTCTGCTATGAGCAATTTGACGTATAATATTTATAGTGCGTTCACCGAGACCTCGAGAGGGTCTATTGGCGATGCGCTCGTAAGCAACGTCATCGTTTCGATTAACAATAAGACGTAAATAGGAAAGTACATCCTTTATTTCTTGTCTTTCAAAAAAACGTGTTCCGCCGTAAATCCTATAAGGAATTCTCATTCGAAGCATTGACTCTTCGAATATACGTGATTGATAATTATTTCGATAAAGAATAGCATAATCCTTAAGTGATCTACCGTTTTCTTGAGCTTCTTTAATGCACTTTGTAACGAAATATGCTTCATCGAATTCATTAAAAGCACAATAAAGGGAAATTGGTTCTCCTTTGGCACTATTGGTCCATAATGTTTTCCCGAGTCGGCTATTATTATTAGCGATTAGAATATTAGCCGCTCGTAAAATATTTCCAGTAGAGCGATAATTTTGTTCCAATCGTATAACTCTAGCTTTTGGAAAATCTTTTAAAAAAAGCTGGATATTTTCTACTTGCGCTCCACGCCAACTGTAAATTGACTGATCATCATCACCAGTGATTATTATATTATGCTCTTTACTTTTTAGTATACGAATCCAGTCATACTGAAGTCGATTTATATCCTGAAACTCATCAACCAAAATATTGGTAAAACGTTTTTGATAATGAAGTAAAAGATTTGGTTTGCTTAACCATAACTCACGTATGCATAGTAACAATTCCGTAAAATCTAACAATCCAGTACGATTACACACCTCTTGGTAAGAGTGATAGATGCGATTCCAAACAACATCAGTTAAATTTAATTTATTTTGTTCTATTTTTTGCGGACGAAGTCCTTGATCTTTTTTTTTCTCGATATACCATATTGCTCGGTATGGAGACCATTTTTTTTCATCTAAATTTAAAGAAAGAATCAAACGTTTTAATAAACGAAGCTGATCATCTCTATCAATAACTTGAAAATCTTTAGGAAGATTGGCATCTTTATAGTGTATCCTTAAAATACGATAAGCTAATCCATGAAAGGTACCAATCCAAATAGAATTCGGATTGGTGATAGCAGTACCGATTAAACCTTCTACACGATTTCGCATTTCCATTGCTGCTTTGTTAGTAAAAGTCACTGCCATTATTGAATAAGATGGACAAAGTTTTACTGAAAGTAACCAGGCAATGCGATGCACAAGAACTCGCGTTTTTCCACTACCAGCACCTGCTAAAACTAGCAAATTACAACTTGATTCTTCTACAGCCTCCCGTTGTTTATCATTTAAATTTTTGAATAAATTAGGAGTGATCATAATAATCTTAATGTAAAGAAAAGTATTTGAATGGTTTTTTTTGATAAAAGGAGTAAAATTATTTACAATAAATGTACATTATTCACAAGCATATAATAGTTATAAAAAAAGGTTTTCTTTTAAAGAAAAGATTTCTGAAACAATTAAATACAAATTTTTTAAATGAAAAAATTTAATGAGCAATAGATTAAAAAATACATATCAAATATTCAGATACATGAAATTATCCAATTTAAGAAACTTAATTGTTTTTCGATTTTTAATAACTATTGGTACTATTTCAACTATTTTATTATTAATACTTTTTGGTTCAATCGAATAAAATTAGTTGTTGTTTTATTTATTTGAAAAAATAATAAAAGCAATGTTTTTACTGTGTAATACTAGTTTTACAATAGCCTCTTTATCTTAAAAAAAAGAGTTGTTAGTTAAAATAAATTAAATGTGTACCCTTGTTTTAAACAAATCCATCATAAACATGAGTAGCCGAGCCAGTCATGTAAAGTGGATAACCAGGTCCAAGCCAATTAATAAGAAGTTTTCCACCAATCAACTCTACTTCTACTTCTTTTTCTAACTTTCCTTGCTGAATACCAACCGCAACTGCAGCGCAAGCACCGCTACCACAAGCTTTGGTTTCTCCAACACCGCGTTCATATACTCGCAACCTAATATGTTTTCTATCTAATATTTGCGTAAACCCAATGTTTGCTCGTTCTGGAAATCGTTTATGTTTCTCTAGTACTGGAGCAAGCTTTTTAAGCAAAGTGTTGCTTATTTTATCTACAACGATAACGCAATGTGGATTTCCTAGAGAAACCATTCCAAAAGGAACTATGCGTCCTTCTGTTGTACGTATAACATATGTTTTTTTAATTTTTTCTGAAAAAAATGGTATCATCTGTGGATTGAAATTTGGTTCGCCCATATTAACACGAATTAAATTATCCTTGATAAAGGCTAATACCAATATTTTTCCATTTACGGTGCTAACGCAAATACTTTTTTTATTAGTTAAATGTTTCATTCGAACGAAATAAGCAAAACAACGAAGCCCATTACCGCATTGCGCCACTTCACTTCCATCAGCATTAAAAATACGATAATGAAAGTCAGCTGTTATGTTTTTAGATCGTTCCACAATCAATAACTGATCAAATCCAATACCACAATTTCTATCTGAAAGATAACGAATTTTTTCCGGTGAAAAAAATACGCTTTGCGTTACAGCATCTACGACCATAAAATCGTTACCTAATCCATGCATTTTAGAAAACCACATGCTACACCTGTCTAAAAAATAGAATCATCAAAAACATTTAGACTCTATAAATATTATAATTAATTTTATTTATCTTTTGATAAAAGTCTAACGAGACTAATTAATTAACTTGTTTAAATCAAGTTAAGAAATTTTAATTTCAATTTTAATTTATTTTATTTGTTTCCTTTTCTGGAGGAAAATACAAAAGACCTTTTAAACCACAACCATACAGTCCAATTGTTAGTATTAACAATATTAATTTCAGTTTATGTAACATAATTATTATTCGGATGTACCAGTTTAACACTAGGCTAATAAACAAGTATTTCGTGCGAAATTATAGTACATATTCAGACATTTTATAACTGACATTAAAAAGAAATAATTACTATCTCTTTACTTATGTAAAGTAAAAATTTAGAACATATACAAAGTCTTGCGTAGAAAAAATCTACCAAGTAATATAGAAACTACCCTTTTATAAAAGGAAGCTAATCATTCTTAGAATGACTTTTAGTGCAGAAAAAATAAACAATTTAAATTGTTAAAAATATCCGTATAAATCATTTACTGATAAAAAGGTTGTATGAGTTCACGCATAATCTGAAATCAAAATCTGAAAAACTCTCTTCAGAAAGAAAGAAAACTCGTCGTATATTAATTATTGAGTTGCTTATCCTTAGAGTTAGATCAATTATTAATGCAACTAAGAATTAAATTTGATTAGTTAACTTTAGTTAAATAAAAAATATTATTATACTTAATATAATAATTTATTTTCTATTCTAACTTTGAATGGAAATGTAATTGTTTTTCCATTTCAATATTAAAACTGTAATTACAACAGATGTTTTATTTAAAAACTTAAAGGCTGAAACTGAAACGTTTTTTCAAATTTAGATATTTATCAAATTTAACATATGAATTTATATATTCAAAATATATACCTAATTATCATCAAACAGTAATAATTAAGTTAATTTAATCTAAAAATTATCTCAAATAAGAATCGCATTCTTTAAATAAAAAGAATAAAAATATTAAAAATGATGAGATTACTTAATTTTTTTAAAAAATCTTTATAGAAAATTTCTTAAAAAAGTTATTTACAACAAAAAATTTAGCTTTATTGAAAGTTTTCAGTGAATATAAAGAGAAGTACTTTCTTAGTTGCACGTTGATTAAAAATTTCTATCGGCGAGAGAGGATTTGAACCTCCGACCTACTGGTCCCAAACCAGTTGCGCTACCAGACTGCGCTACTCGCCGATGGAAATTGTTAAAATAAAATCAAAAGATAATGCGAAGAGAGGGACTCGAACCCTCATGCCATAAAGAGACACTAGCACCTGAAGCTAGCGCGCCTACCAATTTCGCCATCTTCGCTTTCTTCGTTACAAATAGGAGGAAGTGTGGGTGATTGGTGGGATTCGAACCCACGACAACTGGAACCACAATCCAGGGCTCTGCCGTCTGAGCTACAATCACCATGTAAACTTTCTTGTTTTGTTATATATTAAAGCTATTAAGTGCGTAATACAAATGTTATTTATAATTTCTTGGTAAGAAAAGAGACGCGCCTGACAGGATTCGAACCTGAAACCTCTGCCTTCGGAGGGCAGTGCTCTATCCAACTGAGCTACAGACGCGAAATCGAAATAAAAACAAAATATAACCCTTGCTTCAAAAGCTTAAGTAAGAATTAAATCTCTAGAAATTTTTGAAAAAATTTTTTATTAATGATTAATTGAGTGATTAGTTCTATTTCTGCGTCAGAGAATATAGTAGTTGAATTAATAATTTCAGTTATTTATCTTTACTCGCAGTATTTACATCATATTATATGAACTTATGAAATAAATAGTTGATAAATATAGTATCAAAATAACTGATTATATGTAGTTTTTTTAATGTAAAAGCATAACTTTTCTTCTCTAGAGCGCTAGAATAGAATCTTGGTGCTGAATTAAAATATTTAATTTGTCTATAATTTACGATCTCTTCATTAAATTAAAGAATTCATTATTTGTTTTTGTCATTGACAACTTATTCATTAGAAATTCCATAACATCAACTTCAGCCATAGGGTGGATAATTTTACGTAAAATCCACATTTTCTGTAGCTCTTCTTGAGTAGTAAGCAGTTCTTCTTTTCTAGTTCCTGACCTATTATAATCAATGGCTGGAAATACTCGTTTTTCAGCAATTTTTCGAGATAAGTGCAATTCCATATTTCCAGTTCCTTTAAATTCTTCATAAATTACTTCATCCATTTTTGAACCGGTATCAATAAGCGCAGTTGCAATTATAGTTAAACTACCTCCTTCTTCCATATTTCTTGCAGCGCCGAAGAAACGCTTTGGACGATGAAGTGCATTAGCATCTACACCACCAGTTAGAACTTTTCCGGAAGCAGGCACAACAGTATTATAAGCTCGCGCTAAACGCGTGATGGAATCTAATAAAATAATGACATCTTTTTTATGTTCAACTAAACGTTTAGCTTTTTCGATTACCATTTCAGCAACTTGTACATGACGAGAAGCCGGTTCGTCAAAGGTTGAGGCAATCACTTCGCCTTTTACTAAACGATGCATTTCAGTTACTTCTTCTGGGCGCTCATCAATTAATAATACTATTAAGACACAATCTGGATGATTACATGCAATACTTTGAGTAATATTTTGTAATAACATGGTCTTTCCAGCTTTCGGAGGTGCTACAATTAGCCCTCTCTGCCCTCTTCCAATAGGAGAAGCTAAGTCTAAAACGCGTACAGTCAAATCTTCTGTAGAGCCATTGCCTCTTTCCATGCGTAAACGAGAATTGGCGTGTAATGGAGTTAAATTTTCGAATAGAATTTTATTACGAACGTTTTCTGGCTTATCATAATTAACTTCATTAACTTTCAATAGAGCAAAGTAACGTTCTCCTTCCTTTGGAGGGCGGATTTTTCCAGAAATGGTATCGCCAGTACGAAGATTAAAACGGCGGATCTGACTAGGAGAAACATAAATATCATCTGGACCAGCAAGATAAGAACTGTCACTAGAACGTAAAAATCCAAATCCATCTTGTAAAATCTCTAACACTCCATCTCCAAAAATATCCTCGCCGCTCTTAGCGTGTTGTTTGAGAATAGTAAAGATAATATCTTGTTTACGCATTCGAGCTAGGTTTTCTAATCCCATTCCTTCGCCAAGAATTACTAATTCTGGAACCGGCATATTTTTTAATTCGGTAAGATTCATAATGTGGTTCTTAAACTTAAACTCGAAATTTATTTTAGGATATTACTCGGCTCAATTGAACTTGCGAGTGGACCAGTGTTTAAAATTAAAAACGTATTTGTGTTCTATCTTCAAGCAGAGGCGAATAGGCAGAGGATAAAATGCATGGATTAAAACATAAATGAATTCCAATTGAATAAATGCATTTTAATTATCATACCTTAGTATGATCCTGTCTTGACCCTGATAGGGATATATCAGACGAAGTTGTATTATCTATTAGACAATAATTTATTAAGAAATGTTTAAAATAGCTTTTATCTAACAGAATAGCGAAAAGGAGAAAGAAATCTTCATAATACTATTTAAGATTCTTGTTAAGAAAGTCTTCTAATTGTTTTTTTGTTAGAGAGCCAGTTTTAGTGTCTACTAATACTCCATCTTGAAATAATAATAAAGTTGGAATACTGCGAATGTTATATTTTGATGTAATAATTGGGTTCTCGTCAACATTTACTTTAAAGAAAGTTACCTTTTCTTCAAACTCATCGGCTATTTTTGTTAAAATAGGAGTTAACATTTTACAAGGACCGCACCATTGAGCCCAAAAATCGACTAGAAAAAATCCCCTGCCGTGCAATATATTTTTTTCGAAGTTTTTGTCATCAGAATGCAAAACTTTATCATTCATGCTTTTCTCCATAAATATAGTAATTGAAACTACTCGTATATATGACCAATTTTATTTAGGCATATATTTTTGCAAACTCAATTGCAATGTTTAATTACTTGCAAATGTAATTTTATCATAATTCATGAAAAAGATGTAAATCTATAAATGCTTCTTTTAGACTTTAACATTATCAAAAACGATTACAATTAACATTTTATTAAATACTTTTTATTTAGTATAATCAAAGGAGGTCATACAGACATCTAAATCTGGAAGTAAATTACTAAGTTAATCGTGATTAGAAACGTAAGTTACATAAATACTTTGCTTGTGGTCTCATTTTTTAATAAAAAGTTTTAAGATATAAATCTATTGTATATACTGACTCAGTTTTTAAAAAAATACTTATTAAAATTTTTGAAAAACGTCTCTTCAACTGTATTTTCCTTTTTATAAAACTTTATATTAAGTTGAATAGCATAAATATGTTACTTTCTTTCGAATCGAATTTGTTATTAATCCCTTTTTGATTAATGAAATTTATAAACGATTATTAATATTTCTTAGTTTTTTTATTTAACAGCTTCTTTTAAGATTTTTCCAGAAATGAAAGTTGGTACATTAACTGCTGCAATTCTAATTTCTTTTCCAGTTTGTGGATTACGTCCGATGCGTTCGCTACGACGATTAATTTTAAAAGTACCAAAACCAACTAATTGTACTATATCACCTTCTTTAAGAGATTCAATAATTGCTGCTAAGGCAGAGTCTAACGCTGATTTAGCCTGTGTTTTAGACAAATTTGCTTTATTTGCAATAACATCAATTAATTGAGTTTTATTCATATTACTTTATCCTTTTTAAGATATTCATTCGCGCTGATTTTTACTTTTAACTTAAATGAAATAGCATTTCACCAGTGTTTTTAGTAATTTTTGTCGAATTTTTAGTAAATATCACTAACATTAAGTAATCGTTTTGCAAGTTAATTGTTCTTTTATATTATAAAAATATTCTTAATCTTCTTATGAAGAATACTGCTAAGTTTAATGAATAGTTAACAAGCTATATTTAAATTTTTTACTTTATTTTTTAATGAGAATGATTTAGATCAGATATTAGCTCTCTATAATAAATTTAGTTAGATTTTATAATCACATATCAGTCAAATCTAGGTAAGTAGACTTGTTGGTTTAGTATGTCTTAATCAATGTATACATAATAGCTAATTTTTTTTATTATTTAAACCCACACCGAGTAATTCAGTAAAATTGTCGCAAATTGTTTCAGGAATAATTTGTGATGATTTAGTAGTTACTTCATTTTTATTTCGGTAACGCTTTCGTTCATGATGGTATGCATAACCAGTTCCAGAAGGAATTAATCGTCCGACAATGACATTCTCTTTCAGACCTCTAAGTTCATCTTGCTTTCCAGCAACAGCAGCTTCAGTCAGAACTCGCGTGGTTTCTTGAAATGATGCTGAAGAGATGAATGATTCTGTTGTCAGTGATGCTTTAGTAATACCAAGTAAATTTCGCACATAATTAATTTTTTCTTTTCCCTGATCTTTCAACTGACGATTAGCAATTTTAATACGTGAATATTCTACCTGTTCGCCTTCTAAAAATTCTGAACTTCCACTTTTTACTATTGTTGCTTTACGTAACATTTGGCGAATAATAACTTCAATATGCTTATCATTAATTTTTACACCTTGCAAACGATATATATCTTGAACTTCATTAACAATGAAACGAGTAACCGCATGTACACCACGCAATCGTAAAATATCATGTGGGGACTCTGGACCATCTGAAATTACATCTCCTTTTTCTACATATTCTCCTTCAAATACATTCAATTGACGCCATTTCGGAATCATCTCTTCATGAATAATTTTTTCGTCTTGAGAAATAAGTAGTCGATGCTTCCCCTTGGTTTCTTTTCCAAAAGAAATAACACCACTAACTTCTGCTAGAATTGCTGGTTCTTTCGGACGACGCGCTTCGAATAAATCAGCAACTCTTGGTAAGCCACCAGTAATATCCTTAGTTCCGCTTGTTTCTTGCGGCAAACGAGCAAGCGTATCACCTTTAGTAATTCTAGATCCATCTTCTAATTGAAGAATTGCTTTTCCAGGCAGAAAATACTGCGCTGGTGTATCTGTACCTGGCAAAAATATATCTTCACCATTAGCATCTGTGATGCGAAGGACTGGACGAAGATCTTTACCAGCACTGGTACGTTCAGAAGTATCTAGTAGAACAATAGAAGACAGTCCGGTCAACTCGTCAGTCTGACGAGTAACTGATTGTCCTTCAATCATATCGATAAAATGAACGAAACCACTTACTTCAGAAATTATCGGCATGGTATGTGGATCCCAATTAGCAATAGTTTCGCCACTCATGATCTCTTCATCGTTACCTTTTTCCATTATAGCCCCATAAGGAACCTTATAACTTTCTTTGATACGACCAAACTCATCAATTAATTGCAGTTCAGTATTGCGTGAAGTTATTACTAATTTTCCATTACTATTCATCACGAATTTGGCATTATTGAGACGAACAATTCCTTTATTTTTAACCTGAATACTGGACTCAGCGACAACACGAGATACAGCTCCCCCAATATGAAAGGTGCGCATAGTAAGTTGTGTGCCTGGTTCTCCAATTGACTGAGCAGCAATAACACCAATTGCCTCACCTTTATTAACCAAATGTCCACGCGCTAAGTCGCGTCCATAGCAGTTGGCGCATACACCAAAATTGGTATCGCAAGTTACAACTGAACGTACTTTAACAGTATCGACAGACTTTTCTTCTAAAGTATCACATAACTGTTCATTTAATAATGTGTTACGTTTAATTAACACATCTAAAGTTCCTGGTTTTAAAACATCCTCTGCAGTTAAACGACCTAAAACTCTTTCGCGTAGTGGTTCTTTAACATCACCTCCTTCGATAATTGGCGTCATAATAATACCAGAAAAAGTACCACAGTCATCCTCAGTAATCACCAAATCCTGTGCTACGTCAACTAAACGACGAGTCAAATAGCCAGAGTTCGCAGTTTTTAATGCGGTATCTGCTAAACCTTTACGCGCACCATGTGTGGAAATAAAATACTGAAGTACATTCAATCCTTCTCGAAAATTTGCAGTAATTGGTGTTTCAATGATTGAACCATCTGGTTTAGCCATGAGACCACGCATACCGGCTAGTTGACGAATTTGCGCTGCCGAACCACGTGCGCCAGAATCAGCCATCATAAAAATACTATTAAACGAAACTTGACGTTCCATTTGTCCTGTACGGTTTATCACAGTTTCAGTAGAAAGATTATCCATCATTGCTTTAGCTATTCGTTCATTAGCAGCAGCCCAAATATCAATAACTTTATTATAACGCTCACTAGAAGTTACTAAACCTGATTGAAATTGTTCTTGGATTTCAGAAACTTCATCTTCGGCTTCATGAATAATTTCGATCTTTTTAGTTGGAATAACCATATCATCAATACCAACTGATGAACCAGAACGAGCGGCATAGAAAAAACCTGTATACATAATTTGATCAGCGAAAATTACAGTTGCTTTCAAACCCAATACCCGATAACAAGTGTTAAGCATGTTAGAAATAGCTTTTTTACCTAATGTTTGATTTACAAGTGAAAAAGGCAATCCTTTTGGAACAATCATCCAAAGAATAGTTCGACCAACCGTGGTGTCCACCAAATGAGTATGTTTTACCCATTCTTTACTATTATGTTTTTCATATTCGGTAATACGAACTTTAATTCTAGCATGCAAATCAGCTATTCCTAAGCTGTAGACGTGTTCTGCTTCTTTCGGTCCAGACAAAACCATCCCTTCTCCTTTACTATTTATCCGTTCACGAGTCATATAATATATTCCTAATACAACATCTTGGGATGGTACAATAATCGGCTCTCCACTAGCAGGAGAAAGAATATTATTAGTTGACATCATCAATGCACGAGCCTCTAATTGGGCCTCTAATGTCAATGGAACATGTACTGCCATTTGATCGCCATCAAAATCAGCATTATAAGCCGCGCATACTAAAGGATGCAATTGAATTGCTTTACCTTCAATTAATATTGGTTCAAATGCTTGAATTCCTAGACGATGCAAAGTTGGTGCACGATTTAGCATAACTGGATGTTCCCGAATAACTTCATCAAGAACATCCCAAACAACTGCCTCTTCGCGTTCAACCATTTTTTTTGCTGCTTTAATAGTCGTTGCAAAATTGCGTAATTCTAGCTTGCCGTAAATAAAAGGCTTAAAAAGTTCTAGTGCCATTCGTTTTGGAAGACCGCACTGATGCAAACGTAAATAAGGACCAACAGTAATAACTGATCGGCCAGAATAGTCGACTCGTTTACCAAGTAAATTTTGACGAAAACGTCCTTGTTTTCCTTTGATCATATCAGCTAACGATTTTAGTGCGCGTTTATTAGCTCCAGTAATGGCACGACCTCTTCGACCATTGTCTAATAACGCATCCACTGCTTCCTGTAACATACGTTTTTCGTTACGGACAATTATGTCTGGAGCTGCTAGATCCAACAGACGTTTTAATCTATTGTTACGGTTTATTACCCGACGATATAAATCATTTAAATCTGAAGTTGCAAATCGTCCTCCATCTAACGGTACCAGAGGACGAAGATCTGGAGGCAGTACTGGTAAAACAGTTAAAATCATCCACTCTGGTTTATTTTCAGAATAAATAAAAGATTCTAACAATTTAATACGTTTAGTAAATTTTCTTCGTTTAGTTTCAGAGTTGGTTTCTTCCAATTCTTCGCGTAATTGGTTGCATTCTTGTTTTAGCGCCAAGTTTTTTAGTAAAATCTGAATTGCTTCAGCACCCATTTTCGCTTCAAACTCATCACCAAACTCTTGCAAAGCTTCAAGATATTGCTCTTCAGTCAAAATTTGACGATTCTCAAGATTGGTCATTCCACTGTCAATTACAACGTAAGACTCAAAATATAATACACGTTCAATATCACGTAAAGGCATATCTAATAATAGACCAATACGAGAAGGTAAGGATTTTAAAAACCAAATATGAGCAGTAGGCGAAGCTAGTTCAATGTGACCCATACGATCACGGCGTACTTTGGTCTGGGTGACTTCAACTCCGCATTTCTCACAGATAACACCGCGATGCTTTAGGCGCTTATATTTCCCGCATAAGCATTCATAATCTTTAACGGGTCCAAAAATGCGAGCGCAGAATAATCCATCTCGTTCTGGTTTAAAAGTTCGATAATTAATTGTTTCAGGTTTTTTTACTTCACCGAATGACCAAGAACGAATCATATCTGGTGAAGCTAAAGAAATTTTAATTGTATTAAATTCTTCAATTTTAGTTTGTTCCTTCAAAAATTTAAGTAAGTGTTTCACAAATTCGTTCCTATCGGGATTAGACTTATAGTAAGTGCTTGAACATACAAATATTTTTATTACCAAAAATGAATTTTACTATGAATTTTTTCCAGATGAGAATTAACCTTCCAAATCAATATTAATACCAAGTGAACGAATTTCTTTTAATAGGACATTAAAAGATTCTGGCATACCAGGTTCCATTGTATGGTTGCCATCTACAATATTTTTATACATCTTAGTTCGACCACTAACATCATCAGACTTAACCGTTAGCATTTCTTGTAGTGTATAAGCTGCTCCATAAGCTTCAAGAGCCCATACTTCCATTTCTCCAAATCGTTGACCACCAAATTGAGCTTTACCACCAAGCGGTTGTTGAGTGACCAAGCTATAAGAGCCTGTAGAACGTGCATGCATTTTATCATCAACCAAGTGGTTAAGTTTTAACATATACATGTAACCTACCGTAACTGGACGTTCAAATTTTTCACCAGTACGTCCGTCAAATAGAACAATCTGGCCAGAAATCGGTAATCCACTAAATTGCAATAGATCCTTAATTTCTTTTTCTGTAGCACCGTCAAACACTGGTGTTGCAATAGGCATCCCTTTTTTCAGATTGCTTGCTAAGCAAAGTATCTCCTCATCAGATAAGATATCTAAATTTACTTTTTGTTGTACATCATCACCTAAGTTATATGCTTCTTGAATAAATTCGCGTAGCTTTCTTACTTGTTCATTTTGAACTATCATAGTGTTAATTTTTTCTCCGATTCCTTTTGCTGCCATACCTAAGTGAGTTTCGAGAATTTGACCAATATTCATCCTTGATGGAACACCAAGTGGATTTAGGACAATATCTATTGGAATACCTTTTTCATCGTAAGGCATATCTTCTACTGGATTTATTTTAGAAATAACGCCTTTATTTCCATGGCGTCCCGCCATTTTATCACCAGGTTGAATCTGTCGTTTTACGGCTAAGTAAATCTTAACTATTTTTAGTATTCCTGGAGCTAAGTCATCTCCCTGTATGATTTTTCGACGTTTAGCTTCCAATTTCTTTTCAAATTCCAGCTGAAGTTCTTTATGCTTTTTAAAAAGTTGTTTAAGCTGTTTTTTTTTATTTTTATCAATGAGCTCTAGTTTTAACCAATGTTCATAATCCATTGCATCAAGTTTTTCTGCTTTAATTCCATCAGAAATCAACATGCTACGGATCCTGGAAAGTAAACTATTTTCAAAAATGTTTAATTCTTCAGTTAAGTCTCTTTTAGCTTGCTGTAGTTGTATCTCTTCAATTTCTAATGTACGCTTATCTTTTTTCACTCCATCGCGTGTAAATATTTGAACGTCGATAACCGTGCCAGATACACCATTTGGTACACGTAACGATGAATCTTTCACGTCAGAAGCTTTTTCACCAAAAATAGCACGAAGCAACTTTTCTTCTGGAGTAAGCTGAGTTTCACCTTTTGGCGTTACCTTTCCTACTAAAATATCGTTACCAGTTACTTCTGCGCCAATATAGACGATACCAGACTCATCTAATTTAGAAAGTGCTGCTTCGCCAACATTTGGAATATCTGCAGTGATTTCTTCGGGACCAAGCTTGGTATCACGAGATATGCAAGCTAATTCCTGAATATGAATTGTAGTGAATCGATCTTCCTGTACTACACGCTCTGAAATTAGCATTGAGTCTTCAAAGTTAAAACCGTTCCATGGCATAAACGCAATACGCATATTTTGACCAAGTGCCAATTCGCCTAAATCAGTAGAAGGACCGTCAGCAAGTGTATCTCCACGTTGAACTCTCTCGTTAAGAGAGACGCAAGGTTTTTGACTAATACATGTATTTTGATTAGAACGGACAAATTTTATTAAATTATAAATATCGATACCCGATTCTTCTATACTTATTTCATCTAAATTAACCTTAATTACAATACGGGAAGAATCTACATATTGTACTATTCCACTTCTTTTGGCTACCACGGCAACACCAGAGTCAACCGCAACTGATCGTTCCATACCAGTGCCTATTAATGGCTTATCAGTACGTAATGTTGGGACAGCTTGACGTTGCATATTCGCACCCATTAAAGCACGATTAGCGTCGTCATGTTCTAAAAACGGAATTAATGAAGCTCCTACAGAAACTATTTGCTGAGTAGAAACATCCATATAATTAATTTGATCTTGACAAAATAAACTTGATTCGCCTCTGCTTCGACAGATAACTAAATCATCAATAAATCGACCGCTATCAAGCAATTTTGTATTAGCTTGCGCAATGACGAAATTTCCTTCCTCAATTGCTGAAAGATAGTGTATTTCATCAGTAACTATACCATCCTTAACAAGTCGATAAGGAGTTTCTAAAAAGCCGTACTCATTTATTTGTGCGTATACAGACAAAGAATTAATAAGGCCTATATTTGGTCCTTCTGGAGTTTCAATAGGACATACGCGTCCATAGTGAGTTGGATGTACGTCTCTTACTTCAAAACCTGCCCGTTCTCGAGTTAATCCACCAGGACCTAATGCTGAAATACGACGCTTATGAGTAATCTCAGAAAGAGGGTTGTTTTGATCCATGAACTGAGAAAGTTGACTTGAACTGAAGAATTCTTTTAATGCTGCTGAAATTGGTTTTGCATTAATTATATCTTGTGGCATCAATTCATCTAAATCACCTAAAGATAATCGCTCTTTTACCGCACGTTCTACGCGAGTTAAACCAATACGAAATTGATTTTCAGCCATTTCACCTACAGAACGAACACGACGATTTCCTAGATGATCAATATCATCCACTTCTCCTTTTCCATTACGGATATCAATGAGTTTCTTCATTACATCAATAATATCATTTTTGCTTAGAGTGCTAGGACCTTTGATTTCTTTACGCGATAATGAACGATTGAATTTCATTCTGCCTACTACGGACAGATCATAGCGTTCTTCTGAAAAGAACAAATTCTCAAATAAGTTCTCAGACGCTTCTCGAGTTGGCGGTTCTCCTGGACGCATCATACGATAAATTTCTGTTAGGGCCTTTAACCGATCGTTACTAGAATCAATGCGAAGTGTATTAGAAATATATGCACCGTGATCTAAATCATTAGTAAATAATGTTTCAATACGTTTATTATCTGTTTGTTTGAGTTTTTTTAAGGATTCTAATGTAAGCTCTGTATTAGCAAATACAATAACTTCTCCGGTATGTTTATTGATATAATCTTTTGCAACCACTTTGCCAACAATATATTCAACAGGAACCTCAATTTTTGAGATATTATCCTTTTCTAATTGACGAATATGGCGTGTGATAATTCGCCTTCCCTTCTTGACATAAGTTACACCATTGGCATTTATATCAAATGAAGCAGTTTCTCCCCGTAATCGATTAGGAATTAACTCCATTTGTAATTTTTCGCTTTGAATATCAAAAACTGTTTTTTCGAAAAATTCATCTAAAATTTGACTGGTATTATAACTCAACGCATACAAAATAATAGTTGCTGGTAATTTACGACGTCTATCAATGCGAACAAATAAGTGATCTTTTGGATCAAATTCAAAATCTAGCCAAGATCCCCTGTAAGGGATAATACGCGCATTGTACAATACTTTCCCAGATGAATGAGTTTTTCCTCTGTCACTATCGAAAAAAACACCAGGACTGCGATGTAACTGAGAAACAACTACCCGCTCAATTCCATTAATAATGAAAGTGCCATTATCAGTCATAAGCGGTATTTCACCCATATAGATTTCTTGTTCTTTAATGTTTTTTATTACTTCGGGTGCTTCGCGATCATATACAATAAGGCGAAGCTGAACTCGTAAAGGTACAGAAAACGTTACTCCATGAGTCTGACATTCTTTAACGTCAAAAATTGGATCACCTAAATGGTAATCAATATATTGTAATTCAGAATTTCCGCTATAACTCTTTATAGGAAATACAGAGCGAAATGCTGCTTCTAATCCACATTGCCCTTTTTGGTCTTTTTTAATAAATTTCTGAAAAGAAGCAAGTTGAATAGATAGAAGATATGGAACGTCTAAAACTTTTGGACGTTTTCCAAAATCTTTACGAATTCGTTTTCTCTCGGTATAGGAAAACAACACAGCGAGCTCCTCATCTTTAATAAGACTCTTCTAACAAAGAAGATCATTCTGTTTCGAATTTATTACCAATTATGGATTGACATATAAGGATTTGCGTTATCATTTTTTTGAATAAAACCAAATGATCAATAGCATTATTAGTAGATTTACTCATCGAATAATATACTTCTAACCGCCAAGTGAGAAGGCCTCTTCCTTTTGCGGCTTAAAAGACTGGTAACTACTACTAAAAGTTGCCAGCCATTACAGCAAGAGTCAACTTTATAATTTGAGGTTTTAATTTATTTAATTTCAACAGAAGCACCTATCTCTTCCAAAGTCTTTTTAAGTGTCATAGCCTCTTCTTTACTAGCACCTTCTTTTAAAGAGACTGGTGCAGACTCAACTAAATCTTTAGCTTCTTTTAAACCTAAATTCATGGCATTTCGTACTGCTTTAATAACAGAAATTTTGTTTTCTCCTATTGCGCTAAGAACAACATTAAACTCAGTCTGTTCTTCTTTAACTTCTTCTTTTATGGAAGCTGGACTTGCTTGTATAGAAGCAACAGAAGAAGCAGAAATACCAAATTTTTTTTCCATCATGGAAATAAGTTCGACTATATCTACAACGGACATTTTAGCAATTGTGTCTAGAACTTCTTCTTTAGTAAGGGACATAATAACAGACCTTATCCTGCATATTAAAATGTTTATGTACGCACTTCGATAAATTCAGAAACCAATATAATTGATCTATTTTTCCTTCTGTTTTCTTAAAACAGTTAGCATTCGAATCAATCTTCCTATAGATGCTTCTTTTAAAGCAAAAATTAAGAACGAAATTGCTTCTTTAAAATCTGATACCGTAGCCAAACGATCGAATAATAGTTCTTTAATAATTTGACCTTCAAAAGCTACAGTCTTGATGTTCAAAGTAATGTTTATTTCCCTATTATTAGCAATAAATTTGAATAAACGAGCAATAACTCCTGGATGATCCTTAGAAAATAGGATAAGGATGGATCCTGGAAAATCACCTTTCAAACATTCGAAATTCGTTCCTTCAATAATACGATTTATAAGAGTATTTCGAATAACTTTTACGTATATTCCATAAGTTCGACTTATTCTACGAAGTTCATTCATTTTGTTTGCTGTAATGCCGTAAAAGTTTGTAATAACAGCGGATAATGCAACCTTAGCAATTTTATTGATTTCAAAAACAATTAATTTTTTATCTTGAAGATTTAAAGCCATTAACTTATTAATCCTTCTAAAATTAATTAGCTGAAAGATGGTTAATAACACTGTTTAAGTTAATTTAGAAAATCTTTCTTTTGCGAGTTAAAAATACATAAAATAGTATTGTACACTAACTAACTTACTTAAAGTGATTCTTCTTCACGAAAAAAGACCAAACATTATGCTATGCTTCATAGCTGTATGATTACTTAAAGCAAGAACTTTAAGGCACGATTGAAAACTAGATTAATAATTAACTTCTTTTTACCACTTATATAGAAAACTTCGAGTGGTATCAGTATTTTCCAGTATTTTAACAAAAAATATATTCAAGTAAAGGAATATTAAGTAATTGTCGCTGACAAACTATTTTGACTTATAACGAGACCTACACTCATCGTAGTAGATAAAGTGATTTTTTGAATAAAACTTCCTTTGAACTGTATTGGTTTAGATTTTTTCAGTGTAGATAAGAAAGTTTCTAGATTTTCTTTTAATCTATTAGGAGGAAAGTTTATCTTACCAATGGCAGCATGAATTATACCATTTTTCTCACTACGATAATGTATCTGACCAGATTTAGCGTTTTTAACTGCTTCAGCAATATTCGAATTTACAGTTCCGAACTTTGGATTTGGCATTAGCCCACGCGGACCCAACAATTGTCCTAACTGATAAACGATATGCATCGTATTAGGAGTAGCGAGAAGCAAATCAAAATTAAATTTCTTTTTTTTAATCTCATCAGCCAGATCCTCCATACCAACTAAATCTGCTCCGGCCGCTTTTGCTTCTTCTGCTTGTATTCCATGAGCAAATACAGCAACTAATATATTACGTCCAGTACCGTGCGGTAATACAACAGTGCCACGGATAATTTGGTCGGCCTTACGAGGATCAATACCTAAATTAATAGCAACGTCAACACTCTCAATAAAGTTAGTAACAGTGATCTCTTTCAACAGTAAAATTGCTTCAGTGAGATCATATTGTTTGGTAACATCAATCTTATCGAACATCACTCGCATACGCTTAGTTAATTTAGTCATTTCAGTTTTCTACCATTAAACCAATAGAGTGCGCGGTACCAACAATGGAACGAGACATTGCTTCTAAATTACTACCAGTCATGTCCATCGCTTTAATTTCTGCGATTTCACGAATCTGCGCATGAGTCACCTTCCCAATATTTTCCTTGCTTGCTTTTGAAGACCCAGACTTAATACCTGCAGCCTTTTTTAGCAAAATTGCAGCTGGTGGAGTTTTAATGAGAAAAGTAAAGGAACGGTCAGAATAAACAGTAACAACAACTGGAATTGGCAATCCCTTTTCAATATTTTCGGTTTTATTGTTGAAAGCTTTACAAAATTCTATGATATTAATACCTTTTTGTCCTAAAACAGGACCTACTGGTGGACTGGGACTTGCCATTCCTGCAGCAATTTGTAGCTTAACATAGTCTTGTATTTTTTTAATCATAAGCATAACCTCTCAAGAGAGAATTTTTCTTTCAGTTTAAAAAACTCAAAGAAATTTAATAAAAAAAATACTAAATATAGTTTCTTAAACAATTCTAAGCTAGCTTTTTTCAACTTGATTAAAATTTAACTCTACAGGTGTAGCGCGACCAAATATTAGCACTGACACTTTCAGTCGACTTTTTTCATAGTCAACTTCCTCTACAACACCGTTAAAATCAGCAAAAGGACCATCAGTAACGCGTACTGATTCTCCAGGATCAAAAATAGTTTTAGGGCGCGGCTTATCTCCAACCTTTTGCAAACTATTCATAATTGCATCTACTTCTTTATCGCTGACAGGAGAAGGTCGATCCCCAGCACCGCCAATAAAACTCATAACGCGTGGTACGTTACGAACTAAGTGCCAGCTAGCATCATTCATTGTCATCTGTATTAAAACATAACCAGGAAAAAACTTCCTTTCACTTTTTCGGCGATGACCACCACGAATTTCAACTATTTCTTCCTTTGGCACTAAAATTTTTCCAAAAAACTTTTCCATATTCTTAAATTTGATATGTTCACAAAGTGATTTTACCACACTACTTTCTAAACCAGAAAATGTTTGAATAACGTACCAACGCTTTTTTACGTCAGACATCTTTAGGACCCCAGGTCTAGATTAGTAATAAAAGATACCGCTTGGACTAAAATAGTATCTAACCCCCACAAAAGCATCGCCGTTATAATGGTTACAACAGCGATGATGAGAGTAGTATGAAAAGCTTCTTGACGGGATGGCCAAATTACTTTACGTACTTCAATATGTGCCTCATTTATAAATGAAATAATAGACTTTCCTTTAGTTGTCATTGAAATTAAACTGCCAGCAATAACAATGATAATTGTAGTCAATACTATTCGTAATAGCAAATTATGGTCACAGTAAAAATGATTGCCAATAATAGCTGTCGTCAATAACATTATAATGATAGACCATTTAATAAAATCTGAAATTCGCAACATTCCTTTAAACTCATACTGTAAAAATTTTAATAAACTAGAAACAAAACAGTATTTTCAAAAATGCCTTAGTAAACTAAAAAGTTTACCTCTTTAAAAAAGCTTAAAACCATTACTCCTCCTCTTCTTAAGAGATTGATTTTCAGTTTTTAAACAGAAAAATTTAACTTCAGTTGATATTTTTATTAGCATTTGTTAGTGTGTTAATTAATAATTTTTGAAACGATACCAGCTCCGACTGTGCGACCTCCTTCTCTGATAGCAAAACGCAATCCATCATCCATAGCAATTGGAGCAATCAAATTAACCAGTATTTTAATACTATCTCCAGGCATAACCATTTCAACATCCTTTGGTAATTCGATGGTGCCAGTTACGTCAGTTGTACGAAAATAAAACTGGGGTCGATAACCATTAAAAAATGGCGTATGTCTTCCTCCCTCTTCTTTATTTAAGACATAAACCTCTGACTCAAATTTAGTATGCGGCTTAATAGAGCCTGGTTTTGCCAAAACTTGACCACGTTCAACGTCTTCACGTTTAATTCCACGTAAAAGTATACCTACATTTTCTCCGGCTCGCCCTTCATCTAGCAACTTACGGAACATCTCAATACCGGTACAGATTGTCTTAGAAGTATTTTTTATACCAATAATTTCTACTTCTTCACCTACATTAATAATGCCACGTTCTATTCGACCAGTTACCACTGTGCCACGACCAGAAATAGAAAATACGTCTTCGATAGGAAGAAGAAATGGTTTATCGACAGCACGTTTCGGCTCTGGAATATAATTATCTAAAGCTTCTGCCAGCTCAATTATTTTATTAGTCCAATTATCGTCGTAATCTAACGCTTTTAGTGCCGAACCGCGAATTACTGGAACTTTATCTCCTGGAAAGTCATATTGTGAAAGTAATTCACGCACTTCCATTTCAACTAGCTCCAATAATTCCTCATCATCAACCATGTCACATTTGTTTATGAATACAACAATATGTGGCACTCCAACTTGCCGACCTAGAAGGATATGCTCTCTGGTTTGCGGCATTGGGCCATCAGTGGCAGCTACTACTAAAATAGCACCATCCATTTGTGCGGCACCAGTAATCATATTTTTTACATAATCAGCATGTCCTGGACAGTCTACATGTGCATAGTGACGAACTGGAGTATCATATTCAACATGTGAGGTATTAATAGTAATTCCCCGAGCTTTTTCTTCTGGTGCATTGTCAATTTGTTCAAAAGAATAAGCGCTACCACCATAAGATTTAGCTAAGACGCTAGTAATAGCGGCAGTCAAAGTAGTTTTACCGTGATCCACGTGCCCAATGGTACCAACATTAATATGAGGTTTAGTTCGTTGAAATTTTTCTTTAGACATGAATTACTCCTTTATCATAATGTGAGTACGCTGTAACGTTGTTATGTGAAAACAATTAAAAAACGCTCAGCTTTGGTTTGAATGGAAACGGAAGAGCACTAAACTACAAGTGCTGATAGGCAGTTTCGAACTGCCGACCTTACCCTTACCAAGGGTATGCTCTACCGACTGAGCTATATCAGCCCATTGGAGCGGACAGTGGGAATCGAACCCACTTCATCAGCTTGGAAGGCTGAGGTAATACCATTATACGACGCCCGCCTTTTGACTATTTTTTAACATTTCTATTTGAGAAATAGAAGTATTAAAATTTGGAGTTCTGCATTAGCTGTTTTTTGAATTTTTTTAAATTTGATTTCAGTTAGTAATAGAAATTTTTTCGATAATTATAAATTCAAGTTAAACTGAAATGGTGGAGGAAGGATTCGAACCTTCGAAGTCTACGACGGCAGATTTACAGTCTGCTCCCTTTAGCCACTCGGGAACTCCACCAAATTGTTAATGCCGGCAGAAGGATTCGAACCTTCGATCTACTAATTACAAGTCAGTTGCTCTACCAATTAAGCTATGCCGGCCTTCACATCTTTTACATTTTTTTGAATACAGAGCAAATTGCTTGAATAAAATCTAATGATCTATTTTCCATCATACCGCGACCCATTCAAGCATAAATTATTGCATTTTGCAATAGTTTGTTGCGATTTTCTAAAGAAAATAGTTAAACTTTTAAGCTTAAAAGCTATTATTAAAATATATACAAGATTCTAGAAAATTTTATTATTTAAAATGTTTCTTGATTATAAGGTCAATTTTGATAAGTTTTGTAATATTAGTGAGCTAATTATCAAAAATCGAATTTTTTGGGGAAGAATTTACTTATTTGAATGTTAGATATACTTTGGTATTCGTATTTTTATTTTTACAAAATAGAATTTTATTTTTCCAACAAGTACCTTTTTGAAAGGCTTAGTACTTATTTTGATTAATTAAATTATAAACTTAAGAAGTGACTATTTTATTTATGCGAGCAAATTAACTATAAGTAAATTTGAAATTATACTAATTCTCGAGTTTTTTAAAAATTTTTGTTTAAACTAAAATCAGTTGGCTTACAAACCAGTGCAATTAGTTTAAAACTATAAGAAATTTACTAAAATTCCTTTAAATTTTTGTTTAAAAACCTCCTTCAGAACTTAAAAAACATATTTTTCCCTCT